>DATEHK010000155.1:0-13653 GCA_035279625.1 Gemmatimonadaceae bacterium | reverse complement strand
GTGCGCGCCGCCAGGCTCGACGCGCGGCACGCACTGCGCGGCGAGTCGCGCCGCGCCGGCCCGGCGGCTATTCGTTTCTGATCGCGATCACCGGGTCGACGCGCGCGGCGCGGCGTGCCGGCACCATCGCGGCCACCACGGCCACGAGGCCGAGCGTGATCGCGACGCCGAAGAACGTGGCCGGATCGTTAGGCCCGATCTCGTACAACATCGATCGGGCGAGCCGCGCCAACCCAAAGGCCGCGAGCAGTCCGACCACGACGCCGGCACAGACCATGGGCGCGGTCTCGGCGGCCACCAATCGCCGCACGTCCGACGGACGCGCGCCCAAGGCCAGGCGGATACCCATCTCGCGCGTGCGTTGCTCCACGGCGTACGACAGCACGCCGAACACGCCGATGGCGGCGAGGCCCATCGCGAGCGTCGCAAACGTCGCGAGGAGAATCGCGACCAGGCGGTCGCCGGCCATCGACTGCTCGAGCGCTTCGTCCATCGTGATCACGTTGGCCAACGCGATATTGGGATCGAGCGCGCGCAGCTCGCGCCGCACCACGGGGAGCGCGTCGAGCGCACCGACGCGGGCGCGCACCGTGATGATCCCCTGATGCCACGCATTGTTCTGCGCGTAGGGCACGTAGACCAGCGCCCGGCTCGAGTCCGATGCGCCGTAGTATTTCACGTCGCGCACGACGCCGACGATCTCGCGCTCCACGCGCTCGTCGCGCGACGACTGAGCGCGGCGGCCGAGCGGATTCCGGCGGCCGAACATGCGGCGCGCGAACGTTTCGTTCACGATCATCACCGGCGTGCCGGCGGAGTCGTCCGTTAGGCGGAAGTCGCGCCCGCGCACCAGCGGCACGCCGAGCGCGGCAAAGTATCCGGGCGTGGCGACGTTCCAGTTGATGGACACCTCGTTCTCCGGTGTCGGCGCGACGCCGTCGGCCACCATCTCGCGTCCCAAGTAGAACCCGCCGGCGCCCAGCGGACTGGCGCTCGCGATGCCGGCGGCCTGGACGCCCGGCGCAGCGGCCAGGCGGTCGCGCAGCTGATACATGAATCCGACCACCTTCGCCTTACTGTCGTAACGAATGCCGGGAAGCGAAATCGACGCCGTGAGCACGTTGCGCCGATCGAAGCCCGTGTCCACGTGCCGAAGACGCGAGATGCTCTGCACCGCGAGACCCGCGCCCACCAGCAGCACCACCGACAGCGCGAGCTCCACCGCGACCAAGGCGCGGCGCGTCCGCGCGCCGCCGCGGCCGACGCTGGTGCGTGCGCCGCCTTCGCCCATGGCGAGATGATCGCGCTGCCTCACCGCGTGCATCGCGGGGGCCAGCCCGAACACCATCGACACACCCACGGACACGACGAGCGCGAACGCGAGCGCCCACCGATCGAGCGACGCGAGCTCGATCCGCGGCACGTCCTGCGGCGCGATCGCCACGATCACCTTGATCATCCAGATGGCCATCACCACGCCTAACGCACCGCCGGCGAGGCCGAGTGCCCCGCTCTCCACCAGGCTCTGTCGCACGAGACGCCAGCGGCTCGCGCCGAGCGCCACGCGCACGGCAAGCTCGCGCCGCCGCGCGCTCGCACGTGCCAGCTGCAGATTGGCCACGTTCACGCACCCGATGGCCAGGAGCAATCCCACCGCGCCTAACAACAGCCACAGCGCGCGCGGCGTGGTCTCGCCGAGCATCGCCTGGATCACCGGCGTCGGCACCGTGGTCACGCCGCCGCGAATGTCCGGATGGTCGGTCGCGGCGCGCGCGGCCAACGTGGCCATGGCCGCCCGCGTGCTCTCGAGCGTCGCGCCGGGCTCGAGCCGCGCGATGCCGTCGAAGATGAAATTGTCGCGGCGCTGCAGGTCCGGATCGAGCTCGTTGGCGACGCGCATCGGCACCCAGAGATCGACGTCCACCGGCCACCGGACCTCCGGCGCCATCACGCCGACGATGGTCCGCTTGATGGCGTTGATCTCGACCACGTGGCCCACGATGTCGGGCCGCGCTCCGAATTGCGTACGCCACAGGCGATCGGAGATGACGACCGCGTATCCGGCGTCCAAGCCATAGTCGGACGCTTGCAACACGCGGCCGGCGCCGGGCGCGGCGCCTAACGCGTCGAAGAACTGCGGCGACACCGCGGCGGCCTGGACGCGCACCGGATCGCTCGGCCCGGTCAGGTCCATCTGCGTGGGCTGGTACACGGCGACGTGCGAGAACACGTGCTGGTCGCGCCAATCCATGAAGTCGGCGTAGGTCACCGACCAGGTTTCGCTCGTCGCGATCTTCTTGGATTGCGGCTCGACCACGCGATCGGCGTCGGGCAACGGCAACGGCTGGAGCAGCACCGTGCGCACCACACTGAATATGGCGGTGGTCGATCCGATGCCTAACGCCAAGGTCACGATGGCCGCGCCGGTGAACGCCACGCTGCGGCGGAGGGAGCGCACGGCCTGTGCCGTCTCCTGCATGATGATCGACATCCGATCCTCCGCGGACAGTCGGGGTGGAAAAGGAACGACGGACCGGCTCGGCGTCGGGCGCGCCAGGACGTACCACCACTCGATCGCCGCCGACGCGAGCAGGTCGGCCACCGCGCGGCGCCACACGCGGTGCGCGGGTTCGCCTAACCGGAGCGCGTCGGCCAACCGGTCGCGATGGAAGAGCGCGATCGATTCGCCGTAGCGGTCGCGGAAGTCGGGCGGCATGCACCGCACGAGCGCGCGCCAGATCATCGGGACGCGTTCGGCATCCGGCGCGCACCGCCGTCCGGTCACGCGCGCCCCGGCGCGATGATCTGCCGCGACACCGCCAACCGCACCAACGCGCGCAAGCGCAGCATCTCGGCGGCGAGCACGCGGTGGCCGAACGGCGTCAATCGATGATAGATGCGGCGCTCGTCATCTCCGGACTCGCGACGCGGCGCCGCCGCCTCGATCAGCCCTTTCGACTCGAGCCGGCGCATATGTCGATAGAGGTTCCCGGCTTCGAGCTCGATGGCGCCATTGCTGTACGTCAGGATGTCCTGGCGAATCCCGTATCCGTGCCGCTCGCCGGCTGCGAGCATAGTGAGGATGAGCGTATCGACGGACTTGAGCGGCAGGAGCGTTTCCGGCTCCGGCCAGGCGGTTTTCGGCACCGGCGGCATGGGCCTCCCCGATATAGGCAGAACGACTATAGCACTTTGACATCCAGTTCGCGACGATGGTTTGCACGCGAGTTCCGGCGCCCGGAGATGCGCCGCAGCCGGGCGGCGCCGCGCCGCCTGTTTCGCTTCGCCGCGCGCCGCGCTATGATTGGGCGCGGTCCCGACTAACCCGGTTGGGCGTCGACGACGACGGTCACTTATGGAGGGTTCCATGCGCGCTCGTCTTGTTGTGTGCGGCCTTGTCTTCGCGCTGTCGGCCTGCGCCACCGGCGGCGCCTCCCACGGCTCGGGGCACGACCCCAATATCATCACGGCCGACGAGATCGAGGGCTCGCGCGAGGCCACCGCATACGACCTCATCAGAACCCTTCGTCCCAACATGCTCATCACGCACGGCGTGACCTCGTTCAATCAGTCGAATCCCGGGATCATCGTGTTCGTGAACGGCAGCCAATTCGGGCCCGTCCAGTCTCTCGACCGCATTGCGGCCAAGGACGTCGACGAGATCCATTTTTACAACGCCAGCGAGGCCGCGCTCCGCCATGGGACCGGCTTCCCGGATGGCGTGATCGAAGTGAAAACGAAATAGGAAGACGTTAAGTTGGATCGGTGAATCTCGCCGACGTCTTGCGCACCGCGCTCGGACAGATCCGGGCGAATAAGCTGCGGTCGTTCTTCACCCTGTTAGGCATCATCGTGTCCGTCGGCTTCCTCGTGGCCGTGGTCGCGATCATCCAGGGCATGAACGCGTACGTGAAGGAGAACGTGGCCGACGCGATTGTCGGTGTGAACACGTTCCAGGTGCGCCGGATCCCGATCAAGATCGGCCTCTTCACCGACGACGAGCTCCGCGCGATCGAGAAGCGTCCCAAGATCAGCCCGGCCGATGCACAGGCGGTCGCGCGTGCGGTGTCCGGCGCCGAGGCCGTCGCGCTGCAGAGCGGGTTCCCGACGCCCAGCGCGCAGCTCCAGTGGCACGGTCACACGCTCGAGTCCGTCGCCGTGTTCGGCGTCACCGCCCCCTATCAGGTGGTGCAGGACTACCGGTTCCGGAGCGGCAGTCCGATCACCGACGTCGATGTCCGCGAACGCCGCCAGGTGATCGTCATCGGCGCCGACGTGGCCGACAAACTCTTCGGCACGGCCGATCCGTTGGGCCACAGCGTCCGCATCATGGGTGCGCGCTTCACCATCCTCGGCGTGATCGCGCCCAAGGGACGGATCCTGGGCCAATCGTTCGACTCGTTCGTGATCATGCCGATCACGACCTTCGAGCTGCTCTACGGACGGCGCGGGACCACCACGATCTCGGTCAAGATGCCTAACGCGGAATCCATCCCCGCGGGGATGGCCGCGGCCGAAGAGGCCATGCGCATCGCGCACCGCCTGCGTCCCGTGCAGGCCGACGACTTCACGGTCGAGACGGCCGACGCCCTGGTCGATTTCTGGAAGAACCTCACGCGCGTGCTGTTCAGCGTCATTCCCGCCGTGGTCGCGATCGGCATCATCGTGGGCGGCATCGTGATCATGAACATCATGCTGATGGCGGTGAACGAGCGCACGCACGAGATCGGAATCCGCAAGTCCGTGGGCGCGCGCCAGCGCGACATCCGCCGCCAATTCCTCGCCGAAGCCGTCGCCCTGGCTACGTTAGGCGGACTCCTCGGTGTCGCCTCTGGCTGGGGCCTGGCGCTCATCATCTCGGCGGCGTCGCCGTTGCCGGCGCGCGTCACCGCGTGGTCCATCGGCGTGGCCATCGCGTTAGGCGCGGGGATCGGCGTGCTGTTCGGCGTCTACCCCGCCAGCCGCGCGGCGCGCCTCGACCCGATCACCGCCCTGCGCGCCGAATGAGAGTCGCCGAGCGTTTCAGCGAGAACATTGCGCTGGCGGTCGATACGCTGCGCGTGAGCAAGTTGCGCAGCGCGCTCACCATCCTCGGCGTCGTCATCGGCGTCGCGACCGTCATGGCCATGGCCGCCATCGTCGAAGGCGTGCGCCAGCAAATCGTCCACACCATCGAGATCGCCGGACCGACCACGTTTTACGTGACGCGCTCGGCGACGCCCGTCAATCCGGCCAACCCGCCGCCCCAAATCCGCGACCGCCCGGAGATGAAAATCGACGAGGCCGACCGCGTGCGCGCCCTCCCCGACATCGCGTACGCGGGCATGTGGGGTCAGGCCCAAGCGCGCATGGACTATCAGGGTACACGAACTCAGCAGGTGGCGATCATCGGCGCCGACAACCGGTTCACCGAAATCCAAGGCGGCGACCTGTCGGAGGGCCGCTGGTTCACCCGCCCCGAGCAGGTGAGCGGCAGCGCAGTCGCCGTCATCTCGCAAGACGTCGAGCAGACGCTGTTCGGACGCGTCGACCCGGTCGGCAAGATCGTGGGCATCGGAGGACGCGCCGCGCGCGTGATCGGTGTGTACGTGCCACCCGGCAACATCTTCAATCCGCCGGGACAATCGACCGGCGCGATCGTGCCGTACCTGATGTTGGACCATCAACTGCCGTTCGATCGCACCAATGCGCTCTTCATCGTCGTCAAACCGCGGGCTAACGTGACGGTATCGGATGCCGAAGAAGCGGTGATGGTGACGCTCCGGCGGATGCGACACCTGCATCCATCGCAGCCCAACTCGTTCGACCTGCTCACACAGGACCAGATTCTCGACACGTTCAACAAGCTCACCGGCGTCTTTTTTCTCGTGATGATCGTGTTGTCGGCCGTGGCGCTGCTCGTGGGCGGCATCGGCGTGATGGCGATCATGATGGTGTCGGTCACCGACCGGACGCGCGAGATCGGTGTGCGCAAGGCGTTGGGCGCCACGCGACTGGACATTCTGCTCCAATTCCTGGTCGAAGCGGCGACGCTCACCGGCATCGGCGGTCTGATCGGCATACTGATCGGGTTAGGCTTCGGCCGTCTGGCGACGGCCGCCATGCGCATCCAGGCCACCACCCCCGTCCTTTATACGCTCGTCGCGGTGGTCGTGTCGGTCGGCATCGGCGTCGTGTTCGGGATTGTGCCCGCGAATCGGGCAGCACGTCTGGATCCAGTCGACGCGCTTCGGTACGAATGAGCGTTCGCGACGCGGGCCGGCCGCTGGTCTAACGCCGGCCGCGCGGCGCGTCTAACGGAGGTTGCAACAGCGGGGGCCCCGCCGCGAGTATGGATGATGGAGCACGTTGGACGAGGAGATATGCGCCGGCCGTTCCCCGCCTAACGAAGCCGCCAATCAGTTCGTGACGACAATCGTGCCGACGAACGTCGGATACAACGACGGCGGATGAAACATGCAATGGTACGTGAACGTGCCCGTCTGGTTGAATGTGAACTGGAACGTCCGGGCCGCCGTTGCCGAGTATCCGCCCGTCCCCGCTGGTGGCGTTAGGCCGCCGGAGTTCCACAGCTCCGCATCGCTCGTCGTGCTGTGCTCCGACGGACCGTCGTTCACCCACTGCACCGTCGTGCCGATTTTGATCGTGTCCACCGCCGGTGAGAACTTGAAATCCTGCACGATGATGTTGACACCGTTGGTCGGCGGCGGCGGATCGGTGATCCCATTCGAGCTGCCACCGCACGACAACGCCGCTGCGGCAATCGCGACGACCATGAACTTTCCTACACGCATACGAACACCTCCCGATGTCTCGCTAGGATCCGATTCCCGTAGCCTGTGTGCCCGACAACGCGGATCCTCTGATGCGTCACACGCTCACGAATAGCACCTCTGCCGCCGAGGTTCCCGGTGCAAACACGAGGTCAATCGTGTCGGACGCGCGATATCGACGTTCGCGGCGCGTCGCATGTCGCTCGCCTCACGCGCGCATCATCTCACGACTTGATTCCCGCGCGATATATTCCGCGCCATGACACACGTCGATGTGCTCGCCATCGCCGCCCACCGCGATGACATCGAGCTCACCTGTGGCGGCACGCTGCTCAAAGCGCGCGCCTTGGGCCACACCACGGCCATCCTCGATCTCTCGCAGGGAGAAACCGGAACGCGCGGCTCCGCCGACTTGCGCGCTCAGGAAGCAAGTCGCGCCGCGGAGATCCTGGGCGTCACCGCGCGGATCAACCTCGGCTTCCCCGACGCGGCGATCGTCAACACGCCCGACACGCGCATCGCGGTCGCGAAAGCCGTGCGCAGGTTCGCGCCGACCATCGTCATCGCGCCATCCGAGCGCGGCCGGCATCCCGATCATCGCGTGACCGCGGAGCTGGTGCGCGACGCGTGCTTCATCGCCGGCCTCAGCAAGATCGAGCCGTCGGTGCCGGCGCACCGGCCGCGCAAAGTCATCCACTGTCTCTCGTTCCGCGAGGACTACCTCAAACCCACCTTCGTGGTGGACATTTCCGATGTGTTCGAGCAAAAGCTCGAGGCGGTGCGCCAATACGAGTCGCAGTTCGCTGGCGTTAGGCAGGCGGGCGAAGTGTTCCCCAACGGCGAGCCGCTGTACGAGATCGTGCGGCACCAGGCGGCGCACTACGGCTCGCTCATTCGCGTGCGCTATGGGGAGCCGTTCTACACGGCCGAGACCATGCGCGTGGACGACGTGACGACCCTGGAGGTATCCACCTTTTGACACCGCGCACCGTTAGGCACAAGGAGAAAGCCGCCAGCTACGGCAGCTACCTCGCGTTGGACGAGCTGCTCGCCCTCCAGCGGCCGCTCTCGTCGCCCGAGCATCCCGACGAGCTGCTGTTCATCGTCGTCCATCAGGCGAGCGAGCTCTGGTTCAAGGTCATCCTGCACGAGCTCGACGCGCTCGTCGCGGCGTTCGATGCCGCCGACGCGGCCGCGGCGATGATGGTGGCCAAACGCCTCAACGCGCTCGTGCGCATCGTGGCCGACCAGTTGTCGGCGCTCGACACGTTGCCGCCCCAGCGATTCGCCCAGTTTCGCAGCTATCTCGGCTCCTCGAGCGGATCGCAAAGCGCGCAGTTCCGCGCCATCGAAGCAGCGTCGGGATTGCGCGACCCGCACTTCCTCCACGCCATCGCCGAGCACGGACCGCCGCCGCCCGCGGTGCAGCGCTGGATCGAACGCCCAACGCTGCAATCGCTCTTCGAACGGTTGCTCGAACAGAGTGGCCGCACGGTGGAGCAGATCTACGGAGACTCCGCTCCGTCGGCGCTCTTTCTGTTGGCCGAAGAGTTGTTGGAGTACGAGCAGGGGTTCGCGCGGTGGCGGTTTCTCCACGTGCAGCTGGTGGAGCGCATCATCGGTCCCGGCACCACAGGCACCGGCGGTACGTTAGGCGCGCGCTACCTCGCGCGTACGGTGTCGCAGCGGTTCTTCCCGGTATTGTGGGACGTGCGCTCGCGGTTTTTCGGCGCGCCGCCCGGAGCGCGATAATGTCACACGGCTGGCGCGACATCAGCATCGCGCTCGGGCCCGGCACGCCCGAATGGCCCGGCGACACACCGTACTCCTGCCGCTGGACGCAGCAGCTCGCGCGCGGCGACACGGTGAATCTGTCGGCCCTCACGGCGAGCCCGCACGTCGGCACCCACGCCGATGCGCCGCTGCACGTGCACGATGGCTGGCCCGCGTCCGACGACCTGCCGATCGACGCGTTCCAGGGGCCGGCGACGGTGTGCGCGTTCGACCGGCTCGACACGCTGCCCAACGCACGTGTCGAGCGACTGCTGCTGCGCACCGGCTGCTCGAGCGCGCGCGGGACGTTCCCCGCCGAATGGCCGGCGCTCAGCGTTAGGCAAGTGGATGTGCTCCTGGCGCGCGGGCTCAAGCTCCTCGGCGTGGACGCGCCGTCGGTGGATGCGCGGCACAGCACCGGACTCGAGGTCCATCACGCGCTGTTCGGCGGCGGCGCGTACAATCTCGAGAACCTCGATCTGCGCGACGTCGCCGACGGCGAGTACGATCTCGTCGCGTTACCGGTCAGGATCGTCGGGCTGGACGCGGCGCCGGTGCGGGCCGTGCTCCGGCCGAACGCCGCACCATCGGACGTCAAGCCGTTAGACATGTAGCCATGTCAGGTGGCCCGTTGGGCAAACACCACCGTGTGGCCTCCGGCTTCCGCGATCCCCACCTCCTCCATCCCGTAAAACGTCCGGCGGCGGGGAAGCACCAGCGGCAACCCGGCGATCCGGCGCTCGACGTCGGCGATGCTCGACACTTCGATGAAGATGCCGACCGATGTGCCCACGGCGCGGACGGGCCTTGTCCCCGTGTCCTTTTCGATGCTCGCCCACGTTTGGTACATGAGCTCCACTCCATCTTTCGCGAGGATGACGAATCCCAGCCGGTCTCCTTCCGGAACCTCGACGGTCTTGGTCCATCCCAGCCGGTCGATCCAGAGCGGCAGACACGGCTCGATCGCCTCGACCATGAGCACGGGCGTCAATTTCTTCGTAACATCGGGCATGACAGTGTCTCTCTCGCTTGGTGTGACGCGATCAATGTGTACACGCGGCGCCTGAGCGTCTTGGAAAAATGGAACCGCTCGTCATCACCGCCGTGATACCCAAAGGCTACGCCGAACACCGCCCGCCGCCCGACCTCGCCGCATCCGTGATGTGCGCGTGGACTCGGCGCATGAGCGACGGCATCGGTGTCGCCGCGCATCGGGTGCTGCCCGATGGGTGTTCCGACATCTTGTTCGTGTTCGCTCAGGGTGAGCGCGAGATCGTGAGCGCAAGCGTCGTCGGTCCGATGACGCGCCCGATCGTTGTGCAGGGCCCGCATCCCCGATTGTACGTCGGCGTTCGTCTCGCGCCCGGATACGCACAGGCCGCGTTTCGCGTGCCCGCATCCGAGCTCACCGACCGGCGCGTCGACTACCAGTTGCTGGATCGACAGGCGGCCGAGCACGTGGACGTGGTGGCCGGAGCGGGCGACGCGGAATGTGTGGCGGCGGCCTTCGAGATCGTGCGGCGACGTCTCGCATGCGGGAGCGCGGTGTCGGTCGGCGTGCGGGTCGCCGTGCATCGCATCATCCAAACCGACGGCAATCTCAAGGTCGCGGCGCTCGCCGCGGAAATCGGCGTCACGCGCCAACAGCTCGCGCGGCAGTTCGCCGCACACGTCGGTCTCACGCCCAAGCAATTCTCTCGGGTCATGCGGGCCCGCGCCGCCCTCGCGAGGGCGACGGCCGCACGGCACTCGCACCCGCGCAACGTGGATTGGGGTGCGATCGCGTACGAGCTTGGCTACTACGATCAGCCGCACTTGATCGACGACTTCAAGGAGCTGACGGGCCAGACGCCCGGCGAGTGGCTCCGTTAGGGGATCGGTCGGGGACCACGGGCACCAAAGAGCCCGATTTGTTACCTTTCAGTATGCACCAGCCCATCTATCTCGATCACGCCGCCACCACGCCGGTGCGACGCGAGGTGTTCGAGGCCATGGAGCCGTTTTACGGCCCACGGTTCGGAAACCCGTCGAGCACGCACCGCTGGGGTCGCGACGCACGCGCCGCACTCGACGATGCCCGCGAGCGCCTCGCCGGCTGCCTCGGCGCCCATCCGTCGGAGGTGTTCTTCACGTCGGGCGGCACCGAGGGCGACAACGCTGCCATCGTCGGTCCGTACCTGGCGGTGCGCGGAACGGGCAAGGGCGCCGTTGTCACCACACCCATCGAGCACAAGGCGGTGTTGGGCGCCGTGCACTTCGCGCAGGCACAGGGCGCCGAAGAGCGTATTGTTGCGGTTACGTCGATGGGTGTCGTCGACCGCGGGTCGTACGACGCGCTCGTGCGGCCGGATGTCGCCGTGGCATCGGTGATGTGGGTGAACAACGAGATCGGTGTCGTACAGGACATTCCGGCGCTCGCCGCCCTCGCCCGGAGCCGCGGCGTGTTGTTCCATACCGATGCCGTGCAGGGATTCGGCAAGGTGCCGATCGACGCGCGCGCGGTGCCGTTCGACCTGCTCACCTTCTCCGGGCACAAGATCGGCGCGCCCAAGGGCATCGGCGGCCTGTACGTTAGGCATGGGACGCCATGCGAGCCGTTGCTGCACGGCGGGTCGCAGAATCGCGGACTGCGCCCCGGCACGGAGAACGTCGCTGCCGCGGTGGGTCTGGCGCGCGCCGCCGAGCTCGCCATCGCCGAGCGCGAGGCCGAGATGCGCCGGTTAGGCGCGTTGCGCGACCGGCTCGAGCGCGCGATCCGCGAGCGCATTCCCGACGCGGTGGTGAACGGCGGCGGCGGACCGCGCGCGCCGCACATCCTGAGCGTGTCGGTGCCGGGCACGGACAGCGAGTCCATGCTCATGGCGCTCGATCTCGCCGGCGTGGCGTGCTCGTCGGGGTCGGCGTGTACGAGCGGCAGCGTCGATCCGTCGCACGTGTTGGCTGCGTTAGGCACGCGGCGCGAGCTGGCGGTGTCGGCGGTGCGCATGAGCCTGGGTGCGCTCACGACCGACGAGGCCATCGACCGTGTGGCGGAGCTCTTCCCCGCCCTCGTCGACAAGGCCCGCCGGTTGGCGGGCGCCGCGGCCTGATGCCGGGCACGCGGGGCCGCGTGCTGGCGGCCATGTCGGGCGGCGTGGATTCGTCGGTCGCCGCGGCCTTGCTCGCCGAGCAGGGCTACGACGTGATCGGCGCCACGATGAAGCTCTTTTGCTACGGCGATCACGTCCCCGATCGCCCGTGCTGCTCGCTCGACTCGATCGACGACGCGCGCCGCGTGTGCGAGCGCATCGGTATTCCGCACTACGTGCTCAACCTCGAGAGCGCGTTCGGCCGCGACGTGATCGAGAACTTCGTGAGCGAGTACGCGGCGGGCCGCACGCCCATTCCGTGCGTGCGCTGCAACACGTTCACCAAGTTCCGCGACTTGCTGCACAAGGCCCAGGCGCTCGACTGCGACTGGATCGCCACCGGCCACTACGCCCGTTCGTTAGGCGGCGAGCTGTTGCGCGGCGCCGACCCGGCCAAGGATCAGAGTTATTTCCTGTGGGGCATCGACCGCGCCGTGGTGCGCCGCATGCTCCTGCCCGTTGGTGCGCTCACCAAGCCGGAGACGCGCCGCCGCGCCCATGCGTTAGGCCTGGACGTGGTGGCCGAGAAGCGCGAGAGCCAGGACATCTGCTTCGTGCCCGACGGCGACCATGCCGCCGTGCTGGCGCGCCACCTGGGGCCCGGCGCGCCCGCCCTGGCGCCCGGCCCGTTCGTCGACTCCGCCGGCCATGTGTTAGGCGAGCACCTGGGTTACGCCCGGTTCACCGTCGGCCAGCGCCGCGGCCTGCCCGGCGGCTCGCGCGAACCCCTGTACGTGGTCGCCATTCGCCCCGACACGCGCGAAGTGGTGATCGGCCCGCGCGCCGAGCTGTTGGGCTCGGGCGCGATCGCCCGCGGCGTGAACTGGCTGGTGGACGTTCCGCCTGCAGTCGGGTCCCGCGTGCACGTCCAAGTGCGCCACCGCGCGCGGGCGGCCGCCGCCGAGGTCGTGCGCCTGGAGGCCGGCGAAATCGAGCTCGCGTTAGACGAACCGGTGTCCGCGATCACTCCCGGCCAGTCGCTGGTGATGTTCGACGGCGATCGGGTGTTGGGCGGCGGCCTGATTGCCGGCGCGCGCACAGCGCTGCCGGTGCTCGCCGCGTAGGGAATCGCGCGCTGGCGCGCGCTTCCCCGCCGTCAGTATTTCAGTCCCCCCGACGCCGCGAACTGCCTCAGCATCTCTTCCTGCTCCGGCGACAGCGTCTCCGGGACCACGATCGACACGTCGACGATCATGTCGCCGTGCTCGCCGTCCTTCTCGATGCCCTGACCGCGCACGCGGAAGCGCTTCCCCGACGGCGTCCCCTTGGGGATCGTGATCTTGACCCATTTGCCGCCCAGGGTCTTGAGCCGCACCTTGCTGCCTAACGTCGCCTGCGCGATGTTGAGCGGCACGTGGGCGATGACGTCGAGCCCCTCGCGCCCGAAGAACCGGTCCGGCGCCACCTGGAACGTGATCAGGAGATCGCCCGGCGGCCCACCGTTCTGCCCCTTCCCGCCCTGGCCGCTCAACCGCACGCGTGTGCCGGTTTCGGTGCCCGGCGGCACCGTGATGTTCACCGTGCGGCGCGCGCGCGTCTCCCCGGCGCCGTTGCAGGTGGGACACCGCTCGGTGGGAATCTGACCGCGCCCCAGACACATCGGACACGGACGGTTCACCGCGAAGCCGCCCTGGCCGAACGACACCACGCCGCGGCCGCTGCACTCGGGACAGATCTTGAACGACGCGCCGGGCGCCGCCCCGGACCCGTGACACGTGGGGCACTCCTCGTTCACCTCGAGCGTCACCGGGACCTTGCCGCCTAACGCAGCAACCCGGAACGGGATCTCGAGCGACACCTCCACCGACTGCCCGCGCTCCGCCTGGCGGCTGCGCGTCGGACCCTGGCGGGTGCCGCCGCCGAACATCGAGGCGAACATCTCGCCTAACCCGCCCAGTCCGCCGATGTCGAAGTCTTCGAAGTGGATGCCGCCCGCGGCGTCGCGCCCGGCGCCGGCGCCCGGCGACGGCCCGCGCCGC
>DATEHK010000154.1:0-84303 GCA_035279625.1 Gemmatimonadaceae bacterium | reverse complement strand
ATCATGCACGCCGCGCACGCCGCGATCGCCGCCGCCGGCCGCACGCTCCATCGGAGCGGCCGCACCTGGTCGATCTTGCCTGATGCGACGGCCTCGAGCAGCGCCTCGCGCCACTCGGCGCGCGGGGCCGGCTCGGCGCGCAACATGGACGCGGCCTGGGCCAACGCGCCCGTCAGCTTGTCGTCTTCCTGCGGCTCATGCATAGCCATCCTCTCGAAGCAGCACTTGCAAGCGCTCGCACGCGCGCCTAACCCGCATCTTGAGCGCCGATACGCCCGCGCCCGTGATCGCCGACATCTCGTCGTAGCTCAGCAACTCGACGTGCTTGAGCACGAACGCTTCCCGCTGCGCCGTCTCGAGTCGCGTCAGCGCGCGTTCGATCGCGTCCCGAAGCTCGGCGTCATCATCCGTCGACGGGCCGGCGGCTTGTTCGACGGCCGCGCCATCGACCACCACGCGAGATGTACGCCGATGCCGATGCAGCAGCGTGGTCCGGCACCGGTTCGCGAGAATGCTCATCACCCACGTCCGAAACCGAAGCTGCTCGTCGTAGCGCGCCAACGCCCGGTATGCGCGCACGAACGCCTCCTGCGTCGCATCTTCGGCGTCTTCGCGGCTGCCTAACATTCGGCTCGCGAACCGCAGGCAGGCGGGCGCATGGCGGTCCACCAGTACCGCGAACGCTGCCGGGTCGCCAGCCAACACCGCGCGCACGAGCATCGCATCCGTCATCTCCACCGGGTTTGTACCTTCACACCGGCGCGGCGGTCACGCATGCGTCAGCGGACGTCGAGGAGGCCGCTCGTTCCGCCGAATTCGTCCGCGACCGACGGCGTGCCGGGGGGCGCGAACCATGGGCCGCCGTCGACCCTGAGGCTCACGTGGTGCACGCCCGGGGCGAGCGCGATCGTCGCGCGCCAGCGCCCGCGGCCGTCCTCGGTGAGATCGATGGGCGTCCACGCATTGAAGTCGCCCGCCAGCTGTACCGAGCCGGCCTGCGACGACACGTAGGTCACCGTATACCGATCCGGCCCGTCGGCGCGGACCGCGAAGGACGCGGCGGGCGTCGTGTGCCTAACGGAGACCTCGGGCGACGGGAGCCCGGGCTCCACGCGGATGCCGAGGCTCACGAACCGCGAGCCGGGGATGCCGAGTCCGATGCGCGCCGGCGACGTGCCGGCGGAGACGTCGAGGCCCACACCGCGCAATACGTCGATGGTGGCGCCCGCCTGCGCCCAGGTTGCCGCGCGGAATCCCGCCACTGGCGGACGCGCGCCGACCAACGCATTGAGGCGCAGGCGGCCCAACGCCCAGTCGGCGCCCGCCTCGAGTTCCGACCACAATTGCACGTGCGATGGCGTCCCCGGGTGCACCACGGTGTCCATGGTGGGTCCGTGGTACGGCACGTAGCCGGAGTCGGTCAGCAGCATGGTGTCGAGGGGGGTGATCGAGATGCTCCCCGGCACGCCGGCGAATCGCAGCGCATGCTCGGCCAATCCGAGACGCAACGTGACCGGTCCCAGCGAGTGCCACGCCGTGGCCCTGAGCGCGAACACCGGTCCCGTGGAATCGGCTTCCACCGAGCGTTGGGCGAAGAACGCCAGCGCCGCGCCGCGCGCGTCGCCGCCGATCATGGCGGTGGTGCCTAACGAAAGCACCGTGCGCGGCGCCGTCCATGAGATGTTGCGGCCGACCCCCGCGTCGGCGCTGACGCGGACCGGGCCCATCGCCAGTGGCACCACCGACGCGCCGATGTTCGCGCCGGCCGCATATTGGGCGTGCACGGGGGCGCAGAGCACCGCTCCGGCTGCCAGCGCCATCAGGGCGTGCGGGTACAGGTGCGGCATCGCAGTCCTCCGGTTCACCACCGAATGCAAGCGAGATTGACGACGTCGGGCCGGCTCGGCAAGCGCCGTCGTCCAGGGCGCGCCCGCGCTTGGATAATACCCCCGGATGGGCGGCCCGCGTCACACCATGAAACACGGTTGGCCCCGGGCTCGTACTGGCCTCAGGTCGATCCGTGCAGCGAACCATCCTCAGCAGGGGTCTCCCCATGGATGCCATCCTCCGCGACATCCGCTACGGGTTCCGCTCGTTGATCAAGAGTCCGGGACTCACCCTCGTCGCCACGCTCGCGCTCACGCTGGGGATCGGCCTCACGACCGTCATGTTCAGCATGGTTTATGGCGTGATCCTCAAGAGTCTGCCGTACGCGAACGGCGACCGGATCGTCGAGGTGCGCCGGAACAACAAGGCACGCGGCTTCACCAATTTGGCCGTGCCGATCAGTGATTACGCAGACTTCAAGAATCAGCAACATTCGCTCGCCCCGATTGCGGCCTACTACTCGGGAACCGTGAACGTGAGCGGCAAGGGGCAGGCCGAGCGATACGCCGGGTCGTTCGTCACCGCGAGCACGTTCGACGTCACGGGCGTTCAGCCCATCCTCGGCCGCACGTTGCGGCCGGGTGAGGATTCGCCAGCGGGCGAGAAGGTGGCCGTCATCAGCTACGCGCTCTGGAAGAGCGAGTTCGGGGGCAGCCCTGGTGCGTTAGGCGCGGTGCTGCGCGCCAACGGTGTGCCCTACACCGTGGTCGGGGTGATGCCCGAGGGGTACGACTTTCCGGACAACGCGCGCATCTGGCTGCCGCTGCAGATGGATCCCGTGGCGACCAAGCGTGGCGACGGGACGTGGCTCACGGTGGCGGGCGTACGCAAGCCCGGCGTGACGCTCGCGCAAGCGACGTCGGATTTTTCGGCGATTGCCACGCGCCTCCAGCACCAATACCAGGCGACCAACGATGGCATCGATGCCGAAGTCGAACCCTTCATCGACGCCGAGATCGGGCCGCAGCCGCGCCAGCTGCTGTACACGATGTTGGGTGCCGTGTTCTTCGTGCTGCTCATCGCGTGCGCGAATGTCGCCAACTTGCTGCTCGACCGCGCGGCGCACCGCACCAGGGAAGTGGGGATCCGCACTGCGTTAGGCGCGACGCGTGCCGCGGTGGTGCGGCAGTTCCTCACCGAAGCGCTCGTCCTGTCGTTAGGCGGCGCCGTGTTCGGATCGGTGGCGGCGTACGCCGGTATCACGGAGTTCAATCGTGTGATCTATGCGTCGGCCGACATCCCGTGGTTCATTGACGTCCGGCTCAACGGCCCCGTGCTCGCGTTCGCCATCGGCATGGCCGCTCTGGCCGCGCTGCTCTCGGGACTCTTGCCGGCGATCCAGTCGTCGCGCACCGACATCAACGAAGTGCTGAAGGACGAGTCGCGCGGGTCGTCCAGCTTGCGCATTGGACGGATGAGCCGCGTGCTCGTGATCGTCGAGATCGCGTTGTCGTGCGGACTCCTCGTGGCCGCCGGTCTCACGATCAAAAGCGTGACCAATCTCCAGACGATGAATCCCGGGTTCCGCACGAGCCACATCTTCACGGCCCGCGTCGGCTTCCCGGCCGAGTATACGGATACGGTGATGCAGCGCCAGTTTTTCGAGCGGCTGCGCGACCGACTCGAGACCATTCCGGGCGTGCGCTCGGCGGCCCTTACGTCGGGGCTCCCCGGTGTCCAGTCGAACGACGGAAGCTTCGAGGTAGAGGGCGCGGCCTACACCACCGACAACGACGTGCCTAACGCACGGAATTACTCGGTCTCGCCGCGCTTTTTCGAGACGTTCGCCATCCGCGTGGACCAGGGCCGCGGCATCTCGGCGAGCGATCGCGCCGATGCGCCCCCGGTGGTGGTGGTGAACCAGGCCTTCGCCGACAAATTCTTGCGCGGGCGTGATGTGTTGGGCCGGCGCATCCGACAAGGCGGCCGGGACAGCACCCAACCCTGGATGACCGTAATCGGTCTCGTTCCCAATACGTTCACGGGAGATCAAAACGAGCCGCGGGCGCCGGCGTACTTCGTCCCGCTCTCGCAGCACAGTGCGAACTTCGTCAGCATGGCCGCCCTCACGGACGGCCCGCCAATGGACATCACGCCGCAAGTGCGCGCGGCGGTCGCAGCGCTCAATCCGGATCTGCCGATTTACTGGACGTATCCGATGACCGAAGCCATGGCGCGGCAGGTGTGGTTCATCCGTGTGTTCGGCACGATGTTCATGTTGTTCGGATTCGTCGCGTTGTTTCTCGCCGCCATCGGGCTCTACGCCGTGATGTCGTTTTCCGTTAGTCGACGGGTGCGCGAGATGGGAATCCGGATGGCGCTCGGCGCGCAGGCGGGCGACGTGGTGCGGATCATCGTCCGCCAGGGCGTGTTGCAGATCGCGATCGGCGTCGTGGCGGGGTTGGCGTTCGCGGCCACGCTCGCGCAATTTCTCGTTGTCGTGTTGTTCCAGGTCCAGCCGCGCGACCCGCTCATCTTCGGCGGCGTCGCCGTGGTCCTGGGCCTAACGGGGATGGTCGCGTGCCTCGTGCCGGCGCTGCGCGCCACCGCCGTCGATCCGCTCACCGCACTGCGGACCGATTAGCGCGCGGCGCGCCCGTGGCCTAACGGAGGCGCGTGAACACCGCGTTGATCGCGACGTGGGCACCGGCGAATCCGCCCGTCAACCCGGTCAGCGTGAGGCCCGTGGAATCGGTGCGCGCCTGGACCGAGCGGACGAATCCCCGCGTCACGAAGTCGTCGGGCTCGAGCACCACCGTTCCGCCCTGCACCGTGTAGCGCCCCGAGCCCGTGAGCGTGTGCGGATCCGGTCCCACCGAGAATCCCGGCAGAGGGAAGGGCAGGGACGGCGCTTTGGTCCAGCGCACGGTCACCTTGTCGGTATAGCTGCTGTCCGCCGCGAGCGTAATGCGCGCGCTGTCGACGGTGCCGGCGACCACCGAGCCGGCGAGCTGGAATTGAAACGGAATCGGCGGCCGGGCCGACGCCGCGCGCGACAGGATGTACGCGCCTGTCGGCAACGCATCATGGTGCGACGCCGGACGGACGCTGGCTGCGGCCGCGAGGGCGCCAAGGCAGAGGACGGGTGTGATCGCGAAGCGATGGACCATGGCCTGGGGTCGAGGGTGGAACACCTCCAAGATACACGGGATGCGACGCGAAGTTCGCCGGGATGCGCTGGCGGACGCGGCCGCACGCGCGGCCCGAGCGCGTGTTGACGCCCGGCCCAACGGAGCACATAGTGGCGATCGCTTAGATCCTCTAAGGGAGAAAGGCAGATGGCCGGCACCGGGACCTCGGTGGCGCTGCTCCAGGGGACGCTCGACGTCATCGTCCTCAAGACCCTGAGCTGGGGACCCATGCACGGCTTCGGGATCGCGCGGTGGATTCAGCAGACCACCGATGACGTGTTGCGCGTGGAGGAAGGGTCGTTGTATCCGGCGCTCTACCGCATGGAGAATCACGGCTGGGTGCGCGCGCAGTGGCGCATCACGGACAACCATCGCCGCGCGAAATACTACAGTCTCACGGCGGCCGGCCGTCGACAGCTGGAGACGCAGACCGGCACCTGGTCCACGTTCTCCCTCGCCATGGCGCGCATCATGAGCGCCACGCGGCAACCCGCCTAACCGGACCGCGCCGTGCCGCTCGGCTCCGCGCCGCCTAACGAGACGCCCGACGAACCGCGCTGGCGGCGGTACCTGCGCTTCTGGCGCCCGGATCCCCAAGACGACGTCCGCGACGAGCTGCGGTTCCACCTCGAGGCGCGCGTGGCCGAGAACGTCGCGGCCGGCATGTCGCCCGAGGAGGCGCGCCGCGCGGCGGCCGAGCGATTCGGCGACGTGTCCGCGGTCGAGCAGTCGCTCGCTTCGCTGACGCGCGAGCGCGAGACCATCGAACGGCGCGTGGCGTGGCGCCAGGTCATCGCGCAGGACCTCCGCTTCGCCGTCCGGCAATTGGCGCGCAATCCGGTGTTCACCGCCGTGGCGGTGATCACCCTTGCGTTAGGCATCGGCGCCAACACCGCCATCTTCAGCGCCGTGTACAGCGTGTTGCTCCGGCCGCTGCCATACGCCCACGCCGACCGCCTCGTCGACCTGCGCGAAGGTTCGCAGGGGGGCGGGTCGATGAACGTGACCGCCGGCAACTACGATGTGTGGCGACGGCGCGCGCCGCAATTCTCGGCGTTAGGCGCGTACTGGTACGGATCGTTCACGTTCACCGGCATTGGCGCGCCGCAGCGGCTCCTCGCGCTCGAGGCGTCGGCCGACTACTGGCGCGCGCTCTATATTCCGCCGCTCATCGGCCGCTACTTCAGCGCGGCCGAGGACCAACCGGGCGCGCCGAACGTAGCGGTGCTGTCGGATGCACTGTGGACGTCCACGTTCGCTTCGGACCCGCATGTGGTGGGTCGCGCCATCACGCTCTCCGGCAACGCGTACACCGTGATCGGCGTCGCACCGGCGGCGTACGCCTTCACCCCGACGGCGCCTGAGCTCTGGGTGCCGCTCGCCCTCACGCCGGAGCAGCGCGCCGACCACGCAGATCATGAGCTCACGGTCGTCGGACTCGTCCGCGACGGCGTCCAGATCCCCGACGCCGTCCGGAGCCTGACGCCGGTGCAACGCGAGCTGGCGCACGATACCCGCGCGGCGGCATCGACGGCAGCATCACGGCGCGGCCGCTCCGCGACAGCGTCGTCGGGGCGGTGCGGCCCATGATGCTCGTGTTGTTCGGCGCCGTCGGCCTGGTGCTGCTCATCGCGTGCGGCAACGTGATGAACCTGCTGCTCGCGCGCGCGGCGGTCCGCCGCAAGGAGGTCGCGATCCGGAGCGCCCTGGGCGCGGGGCGCACGCGGCTCGTGGCGCAGCTGCTCACCGAAAGCCTGCTGCTCGCTGCGTTAGGCGGAGCGGCCGGCGTCGCCGTAGCCGCCCTCGGGCTCCACGCGCTCCTCCGCGTGAGCCCGGCCGGCGTGCCGCGGCTCTTCGACGCGACCCTCGACGCGCCGGTCCTGCTCTTCGCCGTGGCCATCGCACTGGCGTGCGGCATCGTCTTTGGCGTCTGGCCGGCGCTCCGCGCCACGCGACTCGATCTCCAGCAGACGCTGCGCGAGGGATCGCGCGACTCCACGTTGGTGGTGCGCGGATCGATGCGCACGCTGCTCGTGATCGGCGAAGTCTCACTCGCGCTCGTGCTGCTCGTGGGCGCGGGGCTGCTGGTGCGCAGCGCCATCGCGCTGCAACGCGTGTCACCCGGCTTCGACCCGAACGGCGTACTCATCGCCACCGTCGCGCTGCCGGCCGCGCGCTATCCGACCGACAGCTCCCTCGCGGCGGGATTCGCCCGCATCGCCCAGGCGGTCCAGGCGGTTCCGGGTGCCGCGTCGGTCGCGCTCGCGTCGCGCGTTCCCATCGCGCAGTTCGGCATGGACTGCAGCGTGCGCCGCGACGGCACCACGCCTGACGATGGCGGCGGCGTGGACGCGAACATGCGGGCCGCCACCGGGAACTATTTCGCCACTATGCGCACGCCGCTCCTGCGCGGGCGCACCTTCGGGTTAGCGGACGTCGCGGGTGCCGCGCCGGTGGTCGTCATCAATCAGAGCCTGGCGCACTTTCTGTTCGGCGACATGGATCCGGTCGGCCGGCGGATCGCGCACTGTTCGGGGGACGCGCCCGTCTGGCGCACCGTGGTGGGCGTCGTCGCCGACATGCGGGCGAGAGGGCTCGAGGAGGAGCCGCCTAACGAAGTCTTTTATCCGGCGGCCCAGCTGCCGCTCGCACAGATGAGCCTGGTGATCCGCTCGCGGCTGCCGCCGGCGTCGCTCGCCCCGCTGGTGCGCCGCGCCGTGGGGGGCGTCGATCCGGAGCTGGCCGTATCCGGCGTCGCCACGATGGACGAGATCATCGCCCGCTCCATGGCCACGCCCCGATTCACCACCACACTGCTCGTCCTCCTGGGCCTAACGGGGCTCGCGCTGGCCGCGGTGGGCATCTACGGGATCATCGCGTATCTCGTCAGCCAGCGCGCGCACGAGATCGGGGTGCGCATGGCGTTGGGCGCGACGCAGCGCGGGGTGTCGCTCATGGTGCTGCGCCAGGGCATGGCGCTCGGCGGCGCCGGCGTGGCGATCGGGCTCGTGGCGTCGGTCGCGACCACCCGCGCGCTGGCCGGGATGGTCTACGGCGTCAGCACGCGCGATCCGGCGACGTTCCTGGTGGTGGCCGGCCTGCTGCTCCTCGTGGCCGCCCTGGCGAGCGTCGTGCCCGCCCACCGTGCGACGCGTCTCGATCCGCTCGCGGCGCTGCGCGGCGGCTAGTCCGTTAGGCGCCGGCCTGGCGGTCGCGACGGCGGGCCAGCCAATTCTCCCACCAGCGCGGCGCGTTGGGGTCCACCATCCGGATCCGCACGTTGCCCGCGATCGCCGTCCCGGTGATGCGCACCAGCGGGGCGTCGGGCGCCGCCGGCGCCACGCCGGATCCCTTGAACTGGAATTCGCCCATCACCGGCATGCCGCTGCATTCCACGCGCAGCGCGTTAGGCACGACGATCTTGACCTCGCCCATGATGCACAGCACCTCGATCGTCGACACGCCGGGCGCGATCGCGACTTCGGTGAGGTCGAGCGTGGCCTGTCCCATGAACGCCGCCACGCGCATGGCCCGCGGCAGCTCCCACCGGCCCACGCGCGAAATGCTCGACAACATCGAGGTGAATCCGCAGCGGGCAGGTACCCGATCCTCGGACACCAGCACAGGTCCTACCACCGGCGCTTCGGCGACGGGCGGCACGACCAGCGCGCTGCCTAACGGCAAATTCGTGGAGGCGGGAATGGCAGGGTGATCAGTGCGGCGTGGTGACGCGCATGCCGGCCTTGGGGAGCGACGCCGGGTCGGGCGCTCGCTGCGCGTACACGTTCACCAGAAACCGCTGCGATTCGGTCATGCGCTCCACCTCGATCGACGTCGACTCGACAATCTGCTCGATGCGCGCCAGTCGTGCCTCCAACGCCGATGTGTCCCCCGCAGCCGGCATCGGACGCTTGCGGCCGAAAAACGCCGTCAACACACGCGTGAACGCGTAGAGACACCCCATGCCGAACAGGAAGGTCAGGACGTCCGTCAACATGCTCTCGGTCATCTGCGCTCCTCCCCAACGGGAAGCTGCGCCGGAACGGACTCGCGGCGCTCGGCGAGCAGGCGCGCCGAGAACCGCTGCGCCTCGCTCACCCGTTCGATTTCGACGGCGATGCTCTCGACCGATTGCTCGATGCGCTCGAGTCGTGCGTCCAGGTTTCCGAACTCGAGCGGCGCTTTCAGCCTGGCGCGCGAGCGCGCCGACAGTGCGTATGCAATCCCGCACACGCAGGCGCCAAACGTGAGAATGGCCGTAATGGCCGTCAACATGGCCTGATCGCCGCTCATCCCGTTCTCCGAAGGGTGCGTCTCAAGATTCCCTACGCGCGACGCCCGCGCCAGGTGTCAACATCCGGTCAAGGACGATATGCCGCTTCCCGCCGAGCGATTGCGTGACTCGGCGCGACGGGACAGAATCAGTGGCCGGCCGTCATGTCCATTCTGCCATCGGAGACGACGTTGCGCATCACTCGCTTCTTGTATCCAATCGTGTCTACAGTGCGCGCAGCGCGCGTCGTGGCGGCCGTCAGCGCCAGCATCGCGCTCCCGGCCGCCGTTCGCGCGCAGTCCCGGCCGTCGCCCACGGCGGACCCCCAAGCCACGATGGAATCGGGCCGCCCGCTGCCCGGTCCCGTGTTCGAGTCGGCGCCATTCACCCGCGCCGTCGCGCGCGGCACGCGCACCCGCACGGGCGAGCCCGGTTCGTCCAACTGGGTCCAGCATGCACGCTATCGCATCGACGCCTCGCTCGACGTCGCCGCCTCGCGCCTAACGGGAAGCGAGTCGGTGGTCTACCTCAATCGCTCGCCCGACACGCTGCGCGCGATCGCCGTCTACCTCAGGCAGAACCTGTTCGCGCCGGGGAGTCCGCGTCGCAGCGCGGTGCCGATCACCGGCGGCGTCACGCTGTCGAACGTTGCCGTGGCCGGCCGCCGCCTCGCGGCGTCGTCCGATACGACGCATCCCGGGTACTCGGTCGACGGAACGGTGATGTGGATCCGCTTGCCCGCGCCCGTGCTGCCCGGCGACAGCGCGCGCCTCGCGTTTGCGTGGTCGTTCACGCCGCCGCCCACGCCCTCCGACGGACGCGAGGGTCGCGACGGCCACGTGTTCTTCCTCGGCTACTGGTATCCGCAGGTCGCCGTCTACGACGACGTGAACGGCTGGGTCACCGACCCGTACTTGGACGGCGCCGAGTTCTACATGGACCCGGCCGACTACGACGTGCGCCTCACGGTGCCGCACGGCTGGGTGGTGGGCGCCACCGGCGTGCTCGTGGATTCGTCCATGTATACGGCGCGGACGCGCACCAAGTTAGGCGAAGCGCGGCGTACCGGCCGCGTGGTGCGCGTGCTCACGCCCGGCGCCGATGCGCAGGAGGCCCTGGCCGCGGGACCGGCGCGCCAGGTGTGGCACTTCACCGCGCCCAACGTCCGCGACTTCGCCTGGGGGACGAGCGACCAGTACGCCTGGGACGCCACCCGCGCCCTCGTCTCGACGGGCGGCGGCGGCCAGGACACCGTGGCCATCAACAGCTTCTTCCGGCTCACCAGCCGTGCCGCGGCCTGGTCGTTAGGCGGCGCGCGCTTCACGCGCGATGCGATCGAGAAGATGTCCGATTGGTTGTGGCCGTACCCGTGGCCGCAGATGACGTCCATGGAAGGCGTCATCCAGGGCGGCGGCATGGAGTACCCGATGATGACGCTCATGCAGTCGTGGGCCGACACGCTCTCCCTGGCGGGCGATCTGATGCACGAGACCGGGCACATGTGGTTCCCCATGCAGGTCGGATCCAACGAGACGCGCCATCCGTGGATGGATGAAGGCCTCACACAATTCGACGTCGCCCAGTGCATGCGCGTGCTGTACGGCGAGCCGCGCCAGGGCGGGCGGCCTAACGATTCGGAGCCCGGCCAGCGGAGCCTCTATTTGGGCGCGCTGCGCCAGGGACTTGACATGCCGCTCATGCGCTGGGGCGATCTCGCGTCGCAAGATCTCTACTTCATCACCTACTACGACAAGACGGCGCAGGTGCTCGCGGCGCTCCGCGGCGTGATGGGCGCCGAGCCGTTCCAGCGTGCGCTCCGCGAATACGGGCGCCGGTGGACCGGCCGACACCCCTATCCGATCGACTTCTTCAACACGTTCGATACGGTCGCGGGCCGCAATCTCTCGTGGTTCTGGGACACCTGGTTCTATCGCGCGTGGCCCCTGGATCGGGCGATTGCGTCCGTCACGCCCGACGGCGACTCGATCGCCATCACGATTGAGGACAAGGGGCTCGCGCCCATGCCCGTCCCGTTAGTCGTGACCCGCGCCGGCAACGTGACGCAGCGCATCGACGTCCCGGTGGACGTGTGGCTGCACGGACAGCGGCGCTACGTGGTGCGTGTGGCGCGCGAGCCGGCCATCAGCCGCGTCGAGATCGACCCGCACGGCGACTTTCCGGAGCTCGATCGCTCGCGGCTGGTCTGGACGCCCGGGTCCTAACGGACCCGGGCACCGGCGGTCACTCGTCGCGGAGCGCGATCGACGGATCGAGCGCCGCCGCGCGGCGCGCCGGCAGCCACGCCGCCGCCACGGCCACGCCGAGGAAGAGCACCGAGATCGCGGCGTACGTGATGGGGTCCGTTGGGCGAACATCCACGAGCATCGACGTCATGGCGCGCGTGAGCAGCACCGCGGCCACGAGTCCGCACCCGATCCCGATCGCGCTCAAGCGCACGCCCTGCACGATCACCAACCGGAAAATGCTGCGGCTCGGCGCGCCGAACGCCATGCGCATACCGAGCTCCGGCGTGCGCTGCCGCACCACGGTCGACAACACGCCGTACAACCCGACGGCCGCGAGAATGATCGCGATCGCCGCGAACGTGCTGATCAACGCGAGGGCGAAGCGCGTCGGCGCCTCGGCGTGATCCACGAACGCCTGCATCGGCTGCACTTCGGCGATCGAGAGCGACGGGTCGAACGCGTGGACCGCGACGCGAACGGCGGGTGCTAACGCAGCCGGGTCGCCGTCGGTCCGCAGCGCCCAACGTGCCACGTTGCCCGAGCCGAGCTCGCCGTCGCCGATGAACATCACTTCGCGCCCGTCGGACGTCAGCGTCTCGTCGCGCTCGTGCGCCACCACGCCGATCACGGTATACCACAACGCCTCGGGCGTCGCGATGCGCGCCAGCAAGCGTTGTCCCACCGCGTTCTGTCCCGGGAACGCCCGCGCCGCCAACTTGTCGTCGATGATGATCGTCTTCGCAGCCGTATCATCATCGACTTGCGAAAAGTCGCGGCCCGAGATCAACCGCGTGCGCAGCGTGGCGAAGTAGCCGGGAATCACGATGTGGATGTTCGCCTGCCGGAATTTGGCCGGATCGGTGAGGGCCTCCGCCGTTCCCCATCTTGCGTTGGCTAACGCACCTTCGAGCGGGAGCTGCGACGCCGTCGTCACCGACTGCACGCCGGGAATGGCGCGCAGACGCTCGGCCAGCGTGCGCACGTACGCGGCGCGTTCGGCGGTCGCGCCCGGCGGCGTTTGCCGAGAGGATTGCGCGAAGAACGTGAGGACGCCGTCCGGGTCGAACCCGGGATCGGCGCGCGTGAGCGCGACGAACGAGCGGACCATGAGCCCGCAGCCGATGAGCAACACGAGCGACAGCGCGACTTCGGCGATCACCACGCCGTTCCGCATGAGCGCGCCGGCGCGCTGGCCGGTGGTGCGGCCGGCGGCGCGCAGCACGTCCATCAGGTCGGGGCGCGACGCGCGCAGCGCCGGCACCGTGCCGAAGATGAGCACCGACCCGAGCCCGGCCGCCACCGTGAACGCGAGCACCATGGGGTCGATGCGGATTTCATCCAGGCGCGGCAAGCCGGCCGGCGCCAGGTGCACGAGCACGGCCACGCCTAACGCAGCCGCCCAGAGGCCCACGATCGCGCCGCACCCGCCCAGCAGCAGGCTCTCCAACATCATCTGCCGCACCAGACGGCTGCGCGAGCCGCCTAACGCTGCCCGGACGGCGAGCTCGCGCTCGCGGCTCGACGCCCGCACCAACAACAGGTTGGCCACGTTGGCGCACGAGATGAGCAGCACGAAGGCGACGGCGCCCATGAGCGCCAAGATCGCCGGCCGCTCGCCAGACACCAGATCGGCCTGCATGGGCTCCACTCGCATGTAGAACCCGGCGGTCCGATCGATCGTGAACAACGCGCGCTGGTCGGCGGCGTAAGCATCCACCTCGCGCTGGGCCTGGGCGATGGTCGCGTTAGGCGCGAGCCGCCCCACCACGCGGAGGAACACGTTGAGGCGCGACGCCGTGGACGTGTCGGCGAAGTTGATCCGGGCCGCGATGTACGCATCCGGCGTGCGATCGACGCCCGCCGACGGCGTGAGCATGATCTCGAATCCCGGCTCCAACACGCCCACGATCTGCCCCCGCAGGCCGCCCAGGTCGAAGCTCTTGCCGACGACGGCCGGGTCGCCGCCGTAGCGGCGCTGCCAAAACTCGTAGCGCAGCACGATCATGGCCGGCAGCTGCGGCCCCGGCGCTGCGGCCGCGGCTGCGTTCGGCGGCGGTTGCGGCTGCGGCGTCGCGTCGGCCTCCGAGAAATCGCGGCCTAAAGTCACGCGCGCGCCCAAGAGCGAGAAGAAGTTCGTCGTGACCCCGGCCACCGACACCTGCTCCGGCTCGAAGCCATCGCCGCCGAACGGCACCTTGGACGTGCTCACGCCGGCCAAGCCCTCGAACGCGTGCGTGTCCGCGCGAAGGTCGCGAAAGTCGGAAGGCGACATCGGAAAGTTGGTCACGTTCCGATTGCGCAGATCGCCCCACACGATCGCGAGCCGGTCCGGCTGTCGGTACGGCAGCGGACGCAGCAACACCGCGTTCACCACCGAGAAGATCGCCGTGCTCGCGCCAATGCCGAGTGCTAACGTCACGATCGCGGTGAGCGCGAACGCGGGATTCGTGCGCAGCACGCGCAGGGCGACGCGCGTGTCCTTCCACAGCGAATCCATGCGGAACCTCGCTCGCGGACAGGTCGGGGAATTCGCGAGCCGTGGATCGAACTCGCCGAACCCAGACGCCGTACACATTGCGCGCCCGGGGCAGCTTTGCGCAACGCGTTGCGCTGCAGCGTATTGCACTGTAGCCTAATGCGGCTAATGACCGCTTGTGGGAATCGTCATCTCGATTCCGGACGGTGCTTGGCCGCTGGCAGGATCAGGCCTGCGTCTTGCCCCACCGGGCCGCGCCAACCACGAGCCTCCGTGAGGCCCACTCATCCCAATGCCGGGAACCCTGCTGATTTCGCCTGTCCAACGCCGTACGACGAGCCCGTCGTCGCGCGTCGCCGCGCTCGTTGGCGATAGCGAAGTCTGGTTCGAGTCCGACGACGTCGCCCTCCGCCCTTCGGTGGAGGCGTTCGTCTCGGCGTTTCTGATTCCGTCCGTCGCGTCGCGCCTGCGTCTCGAAACGCCGGCGCCCGTCGACGCGGTATTCGCGGCGTCGATGCCCAAGGTGCTTGACATCGCGCATCGGTGGTGGGGGTACGATCCGCTGTTGCCGCGCCACGACACGCGGACTGTCGACCCCCGCCCGCAGTCCGCGGCTGCGGGACGTACGACGCTGTGCTTCAGCGGCGGTGTCGATTCATTCTACATGCTGTTGGCGTCAGGGCGGACGTTCGATGACCTGGTTTTCGTGCACGGGTTCGACATGCCGCTCACCGATGTCGCGCGCGGGGCGGCCGTCGCGGAGCAGGTGCGCGAAATCGCCGGCGTGGTCGGCGCGCGGGCGATCGTCGTGCGCACCAATCTGCGCACCCATCCGCCGTTCCGGGCCGCGTCGTGGGACCGCACCCACGGTGGTGCGTTAGCCGCCGTTGGGCATCTCCTCGCGGACCACACGTCGCGGCTCGTCATCTCGGCGTCGTTCTCGTACAAGAGATGGCACCCGTGGGGATCGGCGTGGCAGCTGGATCCGCTGTGGAGCGCCAATGGCCTGACGGTGGAGCACGCCGGCGCCGAACTCAATCGCGCCGAAAAGCTGCGGGTGCTGCGCGACGAGCCGCTGGTGCGCCGCCATCTGCGCGTGTGTTGGGAGAATCGCGGCGGCGCGCTCAATTGCTCGCGTTGCGAGAAATGCATCCGCAACCAGGTGGTTCTGGCCGGACTCGGCGTGCTCGAGCACTTCCGCGTGTTCGAGCCGCCGGCCACGCTCGCTGCGCGCATCGACGACGTGGCGCGCATCCGCGATCCGCTGGCGTTCGACCGCTACGAGTTCGCCTTGTCGTTAGGCGGACTCACGGCGCCGGCCGCGGCCGCGGTCCGGGCGCTGCTCGCGCGCAGCAAGCGGGCGATGTGGCGCGACCGCGCGTCGCGCGCCCGGACCTACCTGGCCGCCGCGGCCCGTCGCGCGCTGAAGGTCGGACGCCTCGACGCGTCGCCGCGCCCCGACTGACGGCGTCCGTTAGGCAGGCGGGGCCGGCACTCCGAACGTCCAGCGGCCGAATGCCGCGTAGAGCAGCGTCGTCACCGCGGCCCACATCAGACTGCCGAACACGCAGCCGACGAAGCCCGAGCCCATGAACCCGCCGATGATGAGCGTGGCCTTCACGAAGCCGCGCGACTTGAACGCCTGTTGCGTCGCGGCCTGCGCCGCCGGCGACGGCTGCGCCTGGGGCGCCATGCGCTGCAGAAACCGCGGCAGCGGTTGCTGCCGCTGACGTGCTTGATTTTGCGCCGCTTTCGTCATCATCGCGTCCGGCGAGCCGGGGGGCGCCTCGATGGCGACCAGCCCGAGCGTGACGAGCAGCCCGACACACGTCGCACCGACGGCGCCCACCCATCCGGTCGTGCGCGTGTACGCCCGGCGACGGCCGCGCTGCACGCCCCACGCGATGCCCACGCCGAGTAGTCCGAGCAGCGCAAACTTGAACCGCGTGACCACGAGCCACAGCAGCAGGATACCGAGGAGCCCGGCCGCGAGCCGCGCTCCGATCGACGCTCGTGGCGCGATCGGCTTGAGCGGCGCCGCCGGCGCCTCGCCCACAGGATTGTTTGCATCCATCATTCTGAGAACCCGTTGTCCGTGAGGAGGCGTACGTCTGAAGCACTTTCTCGAACGCGTAGCGAGCCGGTTCGGTTTTGCGCTCATTCGGAAAACTGAACCGCCGGTCGCGCAGCCCGATCTCGAGCCGGATTTCTTCATCCTCCACGCGCGCTGCGCGCCCTATACGCTCACGTCGGTCGAGCGCGTGTACGCGCTGCGGCAGGCCGTCGAATACGTGAGCCGTCACGGCGTACCGGGCGACATCGTGGAGTGCGGCGTCTGGCGCGGCGGCAGCATGATGGCCGTGGCGCTCACGCTGCTGTCGTTAGGCGACACCTCCCGCACGCTCTGGCTCTACGACACCTTCGAAGGAATGAGCGAGCCCACCGAACGCGACGTGAATCGCGGCAACCGCGCCGCGCGCCGACGCTGGGAGCGCTCGCAGCAAGGTGGACACAACGCGTGGAATTATGCATCGCTCGACGAGGTGCGCCAGAACCTGATCGCGACCGGGTATCCCGAGTCGCGCTTGCGCTTCGTCAAGGGAAGGGTCGAAGACACGCTTCCCGGCACGGTGCCGGGACCGATCGCCATCTTGCGCCTCGACACCGACTTCTACGAGTCGACCTACCAGGAGCTCGTCCATCTCTATCCCTTGCTCGTGTCGCGCGGGGTCCTGCTCCTGGACGACTATGGGCACTGGCGCGGCGCGCGCGATGCCGTGGACCGATACCTGGCCGAGCACAATCCGCCCATCCTGCTGGATCGGATCGACTACTCCGGGCGGATCGCCGTGAAGCCGTAAGCGCGACGCCCCGACCGTTAGGCGCTCGCTTCCCGCGTGTGCGTGGTGAAGCCGTCGATCACGCCGATCAGTTCCGCCAAGTCGAACGGTTTGACCAGGTAGGGCACCCGGCACGCGTGGATGAGATCGAACGCGCGCTCGCTCGTGTCGCCGGTGGTCATGAGCGTGGCGTGACGAAGAGGCGGATACAACGCGGCCGCGAGCTCGAAGAACTCGTCGCCGCGTTGGTCGGGGATGCGCAGGTCGACGATCATCGCATCGAACCGCTCGTGCCGGAGCAGCGAGTGCGCTGCGGCGGCCGTCTCCGCGGAGCGCGGCTCGTAGCCGGCACGGCGCAGCGCGATCGACAACGCGCGGCAAATGGTTGGTTCATCGTCCACGATGAGGACGCGAGGCAACGACGGCTGCGGCGTCATGCGTGTCCCGGGCGCGGGGGACGGGGCGGGGCATGAACCTCGCTCCGGTCGAGCGCGTGCGACGAGTCGCCGACCGCCAGGCGCAACGCGGCCGGCGGCCGATACAACGATCGGACACAGTGGGTAACGATCTCGCTAGGCGACATCGCGTTGAGATCTCGCGAGCTGCGCACGGCGGTAGTTAGGCGAAGATGTCTGGCCAGAATGCGCGGTGCGACGCGGAGTCGTTCCGCTGCACCCTGGATCGTGACGCCCCCCGAACGCAGGAGTTGATAGGCGCGCAGCACGCGCGCCGTGACGAGCAACTGCGTGGGCGACGTGAGTCCGGCATCGGTGACCAACCTGTGTACGTGACGCCGCGACATTGCGGCGGCGGCCGCCAGGTCTTCCACCGATGGGAACCGGTGCGGCGACGCGAACAACAGGCGTATTCCGCGCACGAGGGGCGCGGGCAGGCGCTCGATTGGTCGCGCAAGGGCGTCCAGCAGGAGGTTTGCCACCGCGTCCGCCGTGAGGCGAATGATCATGTCGCGGATGGCGGTGGTGCCATCGTCGATGCCGGACAACAACAGCGCATGCATCGCGCCGCCAAAGAAGCGGGGCAGGGGTGTCACGCCCGCCGGCGTGAGCGTGGTGTAGATCACGCACGGGATCCAGTCGTACCGCCCGAGCAGCGCGATGACATCGGCGACACGGTTCGCCACCCGTGGATCCCCCGGATCGACGACGACGAGATTGACGGGCGATGCCTCGAGCGCGGCCGTTAGGCCTGTGGGCCCGTCGACCTCGTCCAGCGCGCGCACGACGAACGCGGGTGGCGTCGCCAGCCGTATTCGCAACAGCTTCGGGTCCGGCAACAGCGTCACGAGATCCACGAGGCCCACCAGTGTCGTACGAGATGTCCCAATGGTGTACCGTGTGTCCCCAAAGTGCAGTCCAGTGTCCCCAAACTGCACTTCGAGCATGGACTAGTCGCGCTAACGTGGTCGCGGGTGGAGTACACCCCGGGGCGTGCCCCGACGATCAACCCGACCAGCATTCACCAGACAGAGGTTCCATGCGTCGCATTACTGCCCGCCTCATTCTTGCCGCCATTGCTTTGGCGTTCGTGGCTTGCACGTCACCGACCGCCCCCAATCAACCCAACCGCGACGATACCGTCACCGTTGGTCCGCACTAACCGAGACTCGAAACGCGCACGCCGACGTCGCGCGCCGGCGCGCTCCAGCGCACCACCTCGAACAATGCTGCCGCACACCGGCGGCGCCGACTCCGTTAGGCCGACGCCGTCTCCAGCTCTTCGCGCATCTTGCCTAACGCTCGGGCTACGACGAGCGTCTTGGGCGGCGGCTCGTGGACCGGTTCGGGGTCCGTCGGCGGCGCCGTGCGCAGCTTCGCGATCGCGTCGTCGATCTCGAATCCCAGTTGCGCCAGCCCGTGTCGCGCCGAGATCTCTGCCGCACGGCCGTACTCCATGCGCGCCGTGTCGATCCGCCCGAAGTGCCAGGCGCCCCACCCCGCGTAATAGTGGTAGTATCCCGCCAACCGCGGAGGCAGCTGCTCGACCGCCAACTGCCGGCGGTACTGTTCGAATAACGGCTCCGTCCGATCTTTCGCCGCCATGTCCATCAAATTGATGAGCGCAGCGCCGCGCACGTATGGCTCCTGCGTCGTTGCGATGAGAATGAGACTCGCGTCGCGCGCCGCATGACGCACCCCAAGCTCGATGAACGCCGCCGCGACGTCGGCGAGCGCGCGGTCGCGGGCCAGCGGATCGCGGAGTCCGCGCAGCGCGCGAAACGCGAAGCGAACCGCGGCGTCGTACCGCTTCCGTTGGAAGGCCACGTGCGCCCGTCCGTGGAGCGCGAGCGCAAACTCGTCGCGCAAACCCGCCCAGCGCGCATCCTGCGCCGCGCGGCGCAGCAACGCGTCGGCCACCACCAGCTTGCCCGATTCCGACAAGACCGCGGCGCCCAAGCACCGCGCTTTGATCTGCGTCGACCAGTCGGAGACGCTCGCCGCCGAGTCGGCGGCGGCGCGGAACGCGCCCTGCGACTCGCCCCACCGCGCTTGCTGCCGCCGGCACTCGCCTAACCGAAGGTACGCCGCGGCCGCATCGTGCGCGTCGCCGTGCGCATCGGCGTGATCGGAGCCGGGGCACAGGCGAATCACCGTCTCGTACACGTCCGCGGCCAGCGCCCAACGCGACTCGAGCTCCAACACGCGCCCGTACGCCATGAGACGCGGCCGTGCCGTAATCACCCGGTCGCCGCTCTCGCTCGCCAACACGCTGAGCAGGCTCGCCAACACGCTGCCTACCGCATCGCCAGTCGCCAGCGATTCGAGACACGCCCACGCGGCACGTGTTGCGCGCACGTCATCGACGCGCGATGCGTTGTTGTTTGCAAGCAGATAGTCCACCAACCGTAGACACACGAGCCCTGCCGATGCACGACGCCAGTCCGAGGTCGTGTCGTCGCCGACCTCGGCCAAGAACTCAAAAAAGGGCGCGTGTTGTACCGTGATGTCCCGAATCGGCACTGTGGGTATTGAAAAACGTATCTCGAGGTCCGACGTCTGACTCTCGGTATTGCCGCCGCCGCCCTCGCGTCGGACAGAATGCCTCGGAGACTTACCGCAAAAACGCCTTCTGCGCCTACGGGGAGGATCGAGAGCCATAGGGGATTATCGGGGAAAACCCCGCCCCCTGCAATGGTAGCGGCCGCGCAACGTCAATTATCGGACAAGAATATGACAGACTCGTCTGTACGGCCACTGTCCGGTGCTCGCTATCTGTCCATTGCGCTCGACGCCACGCTCGCCCCGTTGCCCCACCAGGCAAGTCCGGTCCACCAGCCGTCCGCGCTCAGCCCGCGCGGCTCGATCGGCCGGCGAACCGCCCCCACGTTCACCAGATCGTACAGCCATACCGCCGGCACGTCGCGCACGAGCACGGACCACGCGCGGCGATAGAGCGCGTGCGCGCTGTCGGCGCTCTGCGATACCAGCGCGCTGTCGAGGATCGCATCGAACTTCGGATTTGCGTAGCGGCCGAAGTTGGACCCGCCAGGCGGCGCCGACGCGCTCGCCCAGATCTGCCGGGCACTGGCGGGCGATGGATCCCACGTCAGATCGAGCAGCGTCGCCTCGAAGTCTCCGCTCTCCATGTCCTGGAGCGACGCATTGAGCTCCGTCTGGTCGATGACGACGTCGATCCCGACGCGTCTGAGCTGGGCCTGCAGCACGACGGCCGCCCCCATCCGCTCCGCGCTGCTCGTCGGCACGAGAAGTCTAACGCTGAGCCGGCGACCTTCCTTACGGCGCATGCCCGTCGGCGGATCGCGCGCCCAACCGGCGGCGTCGAGCAGGCGCGCGGCCCCCATCGAATCGGCCGGAACGTCGGCCAGGAACACCGAGTCGAGCAGAATCGCCGGGAAGGGTCCTTGCGCCACGCGCGCCGTTTCGCCTAACAGGCCGCGCACCAGCGCGCCGCGGTCGATCGCCAGCGCGATGGCGGCGCGCACGCGCTGGTCGAGGAGCGGCGACCGGGCGTTCCGGTTCCTGCTCTGGCCGAGATTGAACAGCAGCGCGACCTGCTCCACCGATGGCCAGCGCACGAGCGCGAATTGCGGGCGCCGGCGAAGCCGCGGAATGTCGGATGCGCCGACACGATCCAGGAAATCCACCTCGTGTGCCAGGAGCCGTGTGACCGCCACGGACGGATCGCGCGTGATGGTGAACAAGAGCTCGTCGAACGCCGGCGGTCCCCCGCGATACGCCGAGTCTGCGCCTAACTGAATGAAAGAGCCGGGCGCCCAACGGACGAATCGGTATGGCCCGCTGCCGACCGGCGCGCGACCGAACACGGACGTTCGCCACCGCGCCGGCGGAATCGTGTCGAGCAGGTGGGCGGGCAGCACGCGCGGCGAATACGTGGCGGTGTAGAACTGCTCCGGCGTCCGCGAATGAAACCACACCACGGCGGTCGCCGAGTCACGCACCGTCGCCGAGTCGATGTTGCTCAGCAGCGGAGCGGCAATGGATCCGTCGGCGCTGTCCTTGAACACGCGAAATGAGAACTGGACGTCGCGCGCGGTGACGCGCGCGCCGTCTTGCCAGCGTGCGCGCGGATCCAAATGGAACGCAATCGACAGCGAATCCTTGGCCCACGTCCATCGGTCGGCCAGACGAGGTCGGTAGTCTCGATCGCCGATGGTATTGACCATGCTGTCTGGATCTGCCAAGCGCTCGAAGATTTGGTCGGCGACGATAGCGCCCTGGGTCGTCGACGTGAACGGGGGCAGCAACACGTCGGCGTCAGCCGTGAGATTCACGACGAGTTCGCGCGTGTGCGACGCCGATGGCGGCGTATGACACGCCATGGTCGCAGATGCCAACGCGAATGCCCAGTGCCGCGCGCGCGCCATCCGAAATGATGCGTGTGCGAAGCCGGCGCGCGCGGCGCGGTAGTCGAACGGAATCGCGGGTCTCCTCGTCGGCAATTGCCAACAGCGCGTTGGCGGATACTGCGGCATGGCGGTCCAACGCGCACGCCGGCCGGATGTTCGAACGAACGTACCTGCGAGGTAGGCCTGCTGTACAGGCGGAGCGGCGTCGATTCCCAGCCACTGGGAACTGTCGTTGGCAAAAAAGCTTTGAAATCGAAGGAAGTTGGCCGGCACGAACCGGCCAGCGCTGTGACTTCCAATCGGAGGACGGACATGACGGGCTCGACAATCAAACAATCGGCGACGACAACTACGTGGACGCTTGATCCGGCGCACACGTCGGTGGAATTCGCCACGAAGCATCTCATGATCACGACGGTGAAGGGCCGATTCAGCGACGTGAGCGGAACGATCAAGATGAATGCAGCCAACCCGGCCTTGTCGTCGGTCAAGGCGGTGATCAAGTCGGCGAGCATCGACACGCGCACGGAGCAGCGCGACACGCACCTCAAGTCGGTGGACTTCCTCGAGGTGGAGCGCTATCCCGAGATCACGTTCACGAGCACCAGGGTCGAGGCCGCGGGGGAAGATCGCTATCGCGTCACCGGCGATCTCACCATCCACGGAGTCACGAAGCCGACGGTGCTCGAGGTGACCGACGAGGGCCGCACCAAGGACCCGTGGGGCGGCGAACGCGCGGGATTCAGCGCCGCGACCCGCATCGACCGCCGCGACTTTGGCCTAACGTGGAATCAGGCGCTCGAATCGGGCGGCGTCGTGGTCGGCTACGAGATTCGCATCACGATCGAAGTCGAAGCGACCAAAAACGCCGCCTGAGCGATCACTCGTCGCGCAGCGTCACCACCGGGTCCACCCGCGTTGCTCGCCGCGCGGGCACGAGCGTGGCCCCGATGGCCACGGCGCACAACAACAGCGACACGGCGGAGAGCGTGGCCGGATCCGTCGGCTGCGTGTCGAACAGCTGACTGGCCATGAGCCGCGTGAGTGCGAACGCGGCAACCAGTCCGACGGCCACGCCGGCCAGGACTAACGCAACTGATTGTCGCAGGACCATGATCATCACGTCGCGGGCACGCGCGCCGAGCGCCATGCGGATGCCCATCTCGCGGCTGCGCTGGGTGACCGAGTACGACGTGACGCCGTAAATGCCGAGTGACGCGAGCAGCAGTGCGAGCACGGCGAAGAAGCCGAGCATCCCCATCGACAGGCGGCGCTGTCCCATCGACGATCCGATCATGTCATCCATCGATCGGATGCGCGCGACCGGCTGGTTGCGGTCCACGGACTGCACGGCGGCACGCAGGGCGGCGACGTATTGTTCCGGCGCCCCGACGGTGCGCACGGCAACGGTCAATTGGTCGATGCCGCTCGCCTGGCCATAGGGGACGTAGAGCTGCGGCCGCGGGTCGGCCGCCAATCCCTCCTGTGTCGTGTGCCCGACCACGCCGACGATGGTGCGGTACTTGGTGCTGTCGTTAGGCGTAGGCGCGCCGAACCACATGCGCCGCCCGATGGGATCGTCGCCGGGACGGAAGAAGCGGTGCACGAACTGCTCGTCCACCGCCACCACGCGCAGCGCGCCGGAGACGTCGGCATCGGTGAAGGTGCGGCCGCGCGTCACCGGAATGCGCAGCGTGCCGAAGTAGCCCGGACTGACGAACCGGATGTCGCCCCACGGGTTGGGCGCGTTAGGCGCAGGCTTGAAGCCTTCGACGTTGTAACTGCCCGTGGACCACCGGCCGCTGAAGGGCATCACCGTCACGCCGCCCGCGCCCCGCACCCCCGGTACCTGGGCGAGGCGCGGCATCACCGCATCGAAGAACTGCGTCCGCGCCGTGTCGGTGGGATAGGACAGCGCCGGTAGCGCCAGATTGAACGTGAGCAGATGCGACGGATCGAATCCCGGGTCCACCGCCGCGAGCTTCGTGAAGCTCCTGATGAGCAGTCCGGCGCCGCTCAGCAGCGTGAGGGCGAGCGCCACTTCCACCACCACCAGTGCGCGCCTGAGCGCCGAGCCGGCGCGGTCGGCGCTGCCGCTGCGCCCGCCCTCTTTGAGCGTGGTGTGCATGTCGCCCCGCGACACCTGGAGCGCCGGCGCCAACCCGAACAGCACGCCGGTGACCAACGCCACGACCAGCGTGAACAGCAGCACGTGGCCATCGATGCCTAACTCGCTGACCCGCGGCACATTGCCCGGATTCGCTGCCACCAGCGCCCGCACCCCGGCGTATGCGAGCGCCAAACCGAACGCCGCGCCTACCAGCGACAGGATCGTGCTCTCGACCAGCAGCTGGCGCACCAGATCGCGCCGCCGCGCGCCTAACGCAGTGCGGATCGCCACTTCCTTCGCCCGGCCGGCCGCGCGAGCGAGGAGCAGATTCGCCACGTTGGCGCACGCAATGAGCAGCACGAAGCCGACGGCGCCCAACAACACGAGCAGCGCCGGGCGGATGCCGCCCGTGGCCAACGCGGTGAGCGATTTTACGCCTAACGTCCAGCGGCGCGGCAGGTCGTTGGGATACCGCTCTTGCAGCTGTTGGGCGAACGCGTGCATGTCGCGCTGCGCCTGCTCGATCGTCACGCCCGGGTCGAGGCGCGCCGTGAGCTGCAGATACTCGGTCGTGTACGACGACGGCGCGAAGTCGCCGTCGGCCAGCGCCAGCGGCGTCCAGAGCTCCGTGTCGTTCGACCAATAGTCGTGAAACGACGGCGGCATCACGCCCACGATCGTGTAGCCGCGGCCGTCGAGCGACATCGTGCGCCCCACCGCGTCGGGGCGTCCGCCGAACAGCCGCCGCCACAGCCCGTCGCTCAACACCACCACGCGGTTGTGCCCCGGCACGTCCTCGTCCGGCAACAAGGTCCTTCCTAACGCTGGCGCGACGCCGTACGTGCGGAAAAAATCGCCCGATACCTTCGTCCCGCGGATGCGCTGGGGATCGCCCCGGCCGGTGAGGTTTGCACCCCAATCGCTCTCCACCGCGACGCTCGTGAACAGGTGCGTGTTGTCGCGATAGTCGCGGAAGCCCGGCGCCGACACCGGTGCCTCGAGTTTGAGCGACGGATAGTCGTGCTGAATCGTGACCAGGCGATCCGGCTCCGCATACGGCAGCGGCTTGAGCAGCACCGCGTTGACGACGCTGAAGATCGCGCTGTTGGCGCCGATGCCGCACGCCAACGTGAGCACAACGATGGCGGTGAAGGCGGGATTCGAGCGCAGACGGCGCAACGCGTACCGGATGTCGCCGGCCAGAGTGTCCATCACAGAATGCTCCGCGCGAGACATGAACCACGCACATCGCGAACCACGCACATCGGGCGAGACCGCGTGTTCCGCGCGACATCCCTCCTACGAATACGATGAGGGTTTTCGTTTCGACAGCCACAGGCCCGGAACGGTTTCGCGTGGCTCCGACGAGCTTAGTGCCGGTGCGAGTGTGGGCACAACACCGCCGAGGCGCCCGTGGCGTAGCACCCACCCACGCGCGTCGCGCGCGTGTTGTCGGCGGCGGCGAGCGTCCGCGCATTGCGCGTCCAACGTTTGACCTCGCCGCGCACGTCGATGTGCGCGAACGGACCGTGAGGCCCCATCGCATCGTAGAGGCCGAGGCCGCCCGCGAGCTCCGGATACTCGCGCTCGACGCGCTCCACTGCACGCTCGATGACGCGCACGTCGCCCTCGTCCACGCGGCCGTCGAGGTTGAGGTCATCCATGCGGCCGTCGCCGTCGGCATCGATGATAATGTCTGCCGCATCGCCGTACTGGTGGCGGCTCTCTCGCGCGCGACCGCTCGCGTCGCCCAAGGCCAGGTTGTACGCCGGTGTGCGGAATCCCGAGAGCACGATCACGTGATGCGTGTCGATGCCGTGGCGCGCCAGGTCCTGGAGCACGAGCTCCAGTTTGTCCAACAGCGCTTCGCGCAGCACCAGGTATTTGGGCCACACGTTCGCCTGGTCGTGCGTGAGGAAATCGCGCAGGCGAAAGTGCTCGGACACGTACGTGTCTTCGTTAGCCGGCGTCACCTCGATGAAGTCCGATGGGTTCGCGTACGCGCTCGAGTTGATGCGACGTCGCTCTGCCGGCCAATATCCGACCAGATAGGCGCCGATCCACGAGCCGAGCTTGTAGTGAAAGGGGCGCGTCGGTAGAAAGGTGAAAGGACGTCCGTTGACGCCGCCCGGCACCGGCCACGATTCGCTGGGCGGCGCGGTATCACCTAGAGCAAGTGACGCGACTTCCGCGCGAGTAGTGAAATGAGCGCGGAGTGCGCCACTCATGCCGAGCATTGTGTCGCCGAACGCGAAGGTCGGCGTGCTCGGCCGCAGCGAGAGGCGCTCGGCGCCCGTGACGGGGAGGACACGTGCGTTGGGCGAGCTTTCCGCAGCCGCGCGCGTCCGCGTGACGGCGACGGCGAGCGCCGCCGACAGGGCCACCGTCGTGGTCAACGTCAGGATCCAACGGACGTACATGTCCTGCCGTGGCAATGAGGTACGCGTGTCTCGCGGATGTGCGAGGCGCTCCGTCACGAGATGGACGCATGGGGCGTGGGCCGAGCAAATCAGCGTTTGGCGGCCTCCGCATCGCGAAGTCTTTGTGGGACAAAGAGTCCCGCGTCTGTTAACCCTGGCTCACGCGCGTCGTCTGCCTTGGTGAGGGGATGCGAGTGCGGAGGTCTCTGGCGCTGAGCGGGAGAAACGATGAAGCAATCGGAGTTGGACTGGCAGCTCGCCGAGCTCACCCCCGGCTGTGAGATCCTGGTGAAGGATCGCGAGGGCAAGTTCATCGCGCGCGGCGTGCTGCGGAGTGATCACGAGTCGCTGCTGGGACCCAACGGCGAGTACATCTCGCTCAAGGGGCACAGCGACTGGACGATCATGGTGAAGAAGTAGGGCTCGGCGGCGCGCCGGAAACCTGGCGCCGCCGGTTTGCGTAGAGATGCCCGAGGAGGTGCGACATGCTTGCAATCCTAGGGCTAGCGATTACCGGCGCGGCCGCAGTCATCGGGTACGTGAATAGCCGTCATTTCGTGCGTACGCGCTTGAGGTACGTGGACGCGGCACAGCGTCGAATCACACCGATTGTTGCGGGAGTTGTCGCGGCGCTCGTTGCGTCTCCGGTGGTGTGGTTCTTACCGGCGGTGGGAACGGGGGCTGCGTTGTTGTTCGGACTGGCGGTAGGGACAGGCGTGGCTCATGGGGCGCGCGATGTTCGTCGTGGGACCGCGGGGTTGCTGGAGCCCTAGGTCTGACGAGGGCGTGTAGTGAAGGGAGGGGCGCGAGCGCCGATCCGGCGGTCGCGCCTTTTTACATCGCTCGGACGTGGTAGTCGCGACGGCGATCTTGCGCCGTTGGGGACACGGGATACTTTAGCCGACATCTCCAAGTCCGTCGTTCGCCACTCCGTAAAACCCTATCACCCCCAAAAGGAGGCTCACGACCTCTTTCCCGGTCCCGCACTGTCGGCTGGATTGCATCCAGCATTGCACACCAGAATCACTCAGCCGTCCCCTTCCGATTCTCCCTCGGAGGAGAGCAATCATGCCTGTTTCACCGTGTGTTCCACGCCGCACGCGACACCGCGCAGACGGACCGCGCAGCGCGGCGCGCGGATTCGCGCGCATCATCGCGATCGCGATGGCCTGCCAGCTGACACTCGCCGGTGCCGTGCGTGCCCAGGGTCTCGTCGCCGGCTATGTCACCGATAAAGCCTCGCACCAACCGATTGCCGGCGCGCAACTCTTCGTGCAGGGCACCACGCTCGGCGCCCTCACGGATGCCAGCGGCCACTTCCGCATTCGCGGCGCCGAAGGCACGACCGTGAACCTCATCGCGCGACGCATCGGCTACGCCTCCGAGACCAAGACCGTCACCGTTGGGGACACCGCGGTGCAGTTCGCGCTCGAGCCGCGCGCTACGAGCCTCGACGAGGTCGTGGTCACTGCCACGGCCGGCGCGTCGACCAAGCGCGAGATCGGCAACGCCGTGACCACGATCGACGCCACGCGCATCCAGCAGGTCGCGCCGATTCAGAGCTTCCAGGAACTGCTCAACGGGCGCGCGCCTAACGTCGACGTGATCGAAGGTTCGGGCCAGGTCGGCACCGGCGCCAAGATCCGTGTGCGCGGCATCTCGAGCTTCGACCTCACACAGACGCCGCTCATCTACGTGGACGGTGTGCGCATAGACAACGACCAGGCGACCGGCCCGGTGAATCAGGCGTTCGGGTCGAGTTCCATCTCACGCTGGAACGACATCGATCCCGAGGAGATCGCCAAGGTCGAAGTGATTCGCGGCCCTTCAGCGGCCACGTTGTACGGCACGGAGGCGTCGAACGGCGTCATCCAGATCGTGACCAAGCAGGGGGCAACCGGTCCGGCGCGCTACGAGTTTTCCGTGACGCAAGGAACCAACTTCGTGATGAATCCACAGGGGCGTTGGCCGACGAACTGGAACACGGTGAACGGCCAGCTCCAGTCGATCAACTTCACGCAGCTCAACGATGCGTACAAGCAGCACACCGGCAACGACATCTTCCAGAACGGATACACCCGCAAGTATCGCGCGGGCGTCGGCGGTGGCAGCGACCTATTCCAGTACTATGTGTCGGCCACGAGCGAGCGCGATGACGGCGCGGAACAGACCAACGATCTGCATCGTGAAAACTTCCGCGCGAACCTCACGGTCCAGCCCAGCGACAAGTTCAAGATCGAGACGCACATGGGCTACCAAACCGGCCGGACCAATCTCGCGCCGGAGGCGGGGTACGGCGGGATTCCCTGGACCACGATGCTCATGGATCCGGCGTCCGTTAGTGATCCGGGCGCGTACGGCTTCGGCAGCTCGCTGCCGTGGCAGTACAACGAAGAGTACCACATGTTCCAGGACATCAACCGCTTCACGGGCAGCATCCAGTTCACGCACCAGCCCACCTCGTGGTTCACGCAGCGCCTGATTCTGGGTGCCGATCAGGTGAACACGATGGACGTCGAGCTCGCGCTCCGCATCGACTCGCTGATCGCCACCGGCATCGGCACCGATGCGTTAGGCTACAAGTTTCAGTCGAACAACACCGACGGCTTCCGCACCTACGACTACGCCGCAACCGCCAAGTTCGGAATGTCGGATTTCAACTTCGCGACGTCCGTCGGGGCGCAGTATTACACGAAGAAGTACGAATTCGTGAGCGCGGGCGGCTTCGTGTTCCCGGCGCAGGGCCTGACGTCGATCAACGCCCTCACCACCGGTCTGGGTACCGGGCAGGATGTGACGGAGAACAACACACTCGGCTATTACGCACAGGAAACCATCGGGTGGAAGGACCGGCGCTACCTGACTCTCGCGCTGCGTACCGACAAGAACAGTGCCTTCGGCACTAACTTCAAGCGCGCGTACTACCCCAAGGCCAGCTTGTCGTGGGTGGTAAGCGATGAGCCTTTCTTCCATGTGAACTGGCTCAATTCGCTGCGCCTGCGTGCCGCGTATGGCGAGACCGGCCAGCAGCCCGACCAGTTCTCGGCGCTGCGGACGTACGCGCCCGTGACGGGTCCCGGCGACCAACCGGGCATCACGGCGCTCACGTTAGGCAACTCGAAGTTGGGCCCCGAGCGCGGAAAGGAGTTCGAGACGGGATTCGAGAGCAGCTTCCTCGACGATCGCGTGGGCCTCGAGTTCACCTACTACAACAAGAACACCGACAACGCGATTCTCGACCAACAGGTGGCGCCCTCGGTTGGCTTCGGCTCCGACATGCTCGTGAACGCCGGGCACATCAAGAACTCCGGCGAGGAGCTGGTCCTCAACGTGACGCCAGTGCGCCGCGACAACTTCCAATGGGACGCGGCTGTCGCGTTCTCGCACAACACGAACAAGATCATCAGCCTCGGCATTCCGGGGGTGACGTCGATCTCTCCGGGCACGTACCAGGAAGACATCAATGGATTCCCGGTCGGCGCGTGGTTCCTCAAGAAGGTCGTGAGCGCGAAAGTCGACAACACGGGTACGGCGTACGATATCATGTGCGACGACGGCCACGGCGGCCAGGTCGATTGCTCGGTTGCGCCCAAGGTCTTCCAGGGCTCGAGCGTGCCGACGAAGGAAGGGGCGTTCACCTCCACGTTCACACTGTGGAAACGCCTCAAGCTGTACGGCACCGTGAACTATCAGCTCAACTTCCAGAAGCTGGATGGCAACCTGCGCATCCGCTGCTATTTCCAGATCGGCGGCATGTGCAAGGATCTCGCCGACCCGGTACACGGCAACCCGGTCATCGTCGCCGGCGCCCAAGAAGGCATTCCGTCGTACCTGATCAGCAACGCCGGGTTCTTCCGGTTAGGCGAAGTCTCGGCGTCGTACCTGTTGTCGGAGGACATGGCCGCGAAGCTGCACGCCCGCACGGCGTCGCTCACGGTCGCCGGCCGTAACCTGGCGACGTGGACGGGCTACAAAGGCCTCGATCCGACCGCGCAGTTCCTCGGTGGATCGCGCGGAACCAGCGTAGCCTGGGAGCAGACGGTGACACCGACGCTCTCCTCGTTCCTGCTGACGTTGAACCTCACGTTTTGACCGACGACATCACTCAGCCGATAACTCTCATGAAACTCTCGCAGAGTACCACTACGGCGCGACGGTCGAGACAGGGAATCGTGCTGTTCAGCGCGGCGCTCCTGCTCGGCGTGCTCGCAGCGTGTAACAGTCTGCTCGACGTGCCCGTGCCGAGCCGCATTCCGGCGGGTCCGCTGGAAACGCCGGCCAATGCCATTCTCTTGACGAACGGCGCGATCGGCGACTTCGATTGCGCGTTAGGCTCATTTATCATCGTGGGCGGCGAGCTGACGGACGAGCTCGAGGACGCGACCCAGACGGCCGCGCGCTGGGTGTACGACAAGCGCGTTGTGCCCACCGACCAGCAGCTCTACGCGATCGCGGATTGCGACGCCGAAGGTACATACATTCCGTCGAACCGCGCCCGCGAGTCGGCGGACAACGTGCTGCGCATCCTCCAGAACGCGACCGCCGCCCAGGTACCGACCGGGGTGAGCCGGGACAGCCTCATCGCGACGTTGGCCGCGTACGCCGGATACGCGCGTATTCAGTTAGGCGAAATGTTCTGCTCGTCCGTCATCTCGACTCTGAATCCGGATGGCTCGATCACCTACGGAACGGAGTTGACGCCGGCGCAAATGTTCCAATCTGCGGATTCGTCGTTCACGCTGGCGATCACCACAGCGCAATCGTCAGGCAACAATCAGGACGCGCTCGAGATGGCGTACATCGGCCGGGCGCGCGCGGAACTGGATCAGGGTTTGTGGGATGCCGCGAAGGCCGACGCCCAGCAGGTGTCGGGCGACGTGAACTATGAGCACGTATCCACCGCGTCATCCACGACGCCGCGTCGCGAGAACCGGGTGTGGGCGGAGAACAACGGGACCTCCATCTCGTCGTCGGTCGGACCGCGCTATCAGGGCATGACGTACGGTGGCGTGCCCGATCGGCGAGTGCCAACGGTGGCGTTCGGGCAGACCTCGTCGTCCGGCATACCCGAATGGGAGCAGCTCAAGTACCCGGACGCGGGCACGTCGATCCCGATCGCGAAGTGGTCCGAGGCCCAACTGATTATCGCCGAAGCTGATGTCCGCGACGGCGATCCAAACAGCGCGATCGGTATCATCAACACGCTGCACTCGCGTGCCGGCTTGCCGGCGTACAGTGGTGCGACCGACCAGGCTTCGGTGCTGGCCCAGGTCATCGAGGAACGGAGCCGAGAGCTGTTCCTCGAAGGCCAGCGACTGTACGACGTGATTCGCAACAACATGCCGCTCCAGCCCGCGCCAGGCACGCCATATCGCAATGGCGGCACGTACGGTCCCGACGGCTCGGCGTTGTGCCTCAAGCTTCCGGACATCGAGCGGGCGAACAACCCAAACTTGTCGCATTAGAAACTGCGAAGCGCGAGCGCGCGCCGAGATAGGCGCTGTGCAATGGGAAACGGCGGCCGTTAGGCCGCCGTTTCCGCACATCGGAGTCCTTCCCTCGCGCTCACATGTTCTCCACCATGGCGGCGCCGAACTCGCTGGTCTTGAGCAGCGTCGACCCGGGCATCAAGCGTTCGAAATCGTACGTCACCCGCTTCTGCGCGATCGTCCTCTCGAGCGAGCGGACGATGAGCTCGGCGGCTTCGGGCCAGCCCATGTAGCGGAGCATCATCTCGCCGCTCAGGATCACCGAGCCGGGGTTGACCTTGTCCTGGCCGGCGTACTTGGGCGCCGTGCCGTGTGTCGCTTCGAAGATCGCGTGGCCCGTGAGGTAGTTGATGTTGGCGCCGGGCGCGATACCGATGCCGCCCACCTGCGCGGCCAGCGCGTCGGAGATGTAGTCGCCGTTCAAGTTGGGCGTCGCAATCACGCTGTATTCCTTGGGCCTGAGCAAAATCTGCTGCAGGAAGGCATCGGCGATCACGTCCTTGATCACGATGCCGTTAGGCAGCTTGAGCCATGGGCCGCCGTCGAGGTCCGTCGCGCCGTACTCCTGCCGCGCCGTCTCGTAGCCCCAGTCGCGGAACGCGCCCTCGGTGTACTTCATGATGTTGCCCTTGTGGACGAGCGTCACGCTCGTGTACTTCTGGGCAATGGCGTACTTGATCGCCGCGCGCACGAGGCGCTTGGTACCGTCTTCAGAGATCGGCTTGATGCCGATGCCACTCGACTCCGGAAACCGAATGGTGCGCGCGCCAAGCTCCTCGCGAAGAAACGTGATGAGCTTCTCCGCTTCCGGACTGCGCGCCTTGTATTCGATACCCGCGTAGATGTCTTCCGTGTTCTCGCGGAAGATCACCATGTTCACGTCCTGTGGCGCTTTCACGGGCGAGGGCACGCCCTCGAACCACCGTACGGGCCGCACGCAGGCATAGAGATCCAGTTGCTGCCGGAGCGCGACATTGAGCGAACGGAATCCGCCGCCGACCGGAGTGGTGAGCGGACCTTTGATGGCCACAAAGTACTTGGAGATTGCAGCGACGGTCTCCTCGGGGAGCCACGTGTTGAGCACGTTTTTCGATTTCTCGCCGGCCAATACCTCGTACCAGGCGATGCGACGCTTCGTGCCGTACGCTTTGCGGACGGCGCCGTCCAACACCATCTGCGACGCGCGCCAAATGTCGGGTCCCGTTCCATCGCCTTCGATGAACGGAATGATGGGCTCGGCGGGCACGGATAGCGTGCCGTCGCGCATGGTGATCGGGTCCCCCTTCGCGGGAGGCGCGAGATTCTTGTATTCGGACACGGTGGAGGTCGACATGATGCTCCCTGGGCAGTCGTCGAGGTACGTTGGAACTCAGAAAAGTTACGTCGGGTGACATGAACGGCAACGGCAACGTCGAAGCTGTTGCGACGGCGATTCACGAGGCGTACGACGCCTACCAGAGCCGGTTCCGCGCGATCACGCGCCGCGCCGAGGAGCGGTTCGTGCGCCGCGAGTGGCGTGAGGCGCAGCAGGATGCGTCCGAGCGGATCGTGTTGTACAAAGAGCGCGTGGATGCGGTGCTCGCGCAGGCCCGCTCGATGCTGGGCGACTGCGTGACCGACGTCACGACCTGGGAAGAGATCAAGTGGATGCACGGCGCGCTGATCGCCGACCGCGCCGATTGCGAGATCGCCGAGACTTTCTTCAACTCGGTGACGCGGCGCATCTTCGCGACGGTCGGCGTGAATCCGCTCGTCGAGTACGTGTTCCCCGACAACGAGCCGGGCGACATCGACGACGGTCCTCCGGTCACCCATCGTTACGCCTGGCGTGGCGACACGGCCGACGTCGTGCGCCGCGTGCTGCACGATTTGGCGTGGGACGCGCGATGGCGAGACATGCACGGCGACGCCGAGCGCGTCGCCGAGCGCATCGACGCCGAGCTCCTCACCGTGCGCGGATCGTTAGGCTTCGATGCGCTCGAGCTGCTCGAGGCGCCCTTCTTTCGCAACAAGGGCGCCTACCTCGTGGGCCGCCTGCTGCGCGACGACGAGCAGGCGCCGCTGCCGGTCCTGCTCCCGCTCCTCAATGGCGATGAAGGCATCTACGTGGATGCCGTGTTGCTGAGCGAGGACGAGGCGAGCATCGTCTTCGGGTTCAGTTGGTCGTACTTCCTGGTCGAGATCGCGCGGCCGCATGCGGTGGTGGATTTCCTGCACGGCATCATGCCGCTCAAGCGCATCGACGAGTTGTACAACGCGATCGGGTACAACAAGCACGGCAAGACGGAGCTCTACCGCACGCTGGTCGCGCATCTGGCGGCGCCGGGCGCGCGGTTCGAATTCGCGCCGGGCGATCAGGGCCTCGTGATGAGCGTATTCACGCTGCCGTCGCTCAACGTCGTTTTCAAGATCATCAAGGACCAGTTCGGCCATCCCAAGCGGACCACGCGGCGCAGCGTGATGGAGAAGTACCAGCTCGTCTTCGTACGCGACCGCGTGGGGCGCCTGGCCGATGCGCAGGAGTTCGAGCACCTCGACCTCCCGCGCGCCTGCTTCAGCGAGCCGTTGCTCGCGCACCTGCTCGAGGCCGCGGCGTCCACGGTTCGGTTGAACGGCGACCACGTTGTCGTTAGGCACCTGTATACCGAGCGCCGGGTGACGCCGCTCAACGTCTACCTGCGCGACGCGTCGCCGATCACCGCGGCCGAGGCGGTGCTGGACTACGGGACAGCGATCAAGGATCTCGCGGCAGCCAACATTTTCACCGGCGACATGCTGATGAAAAACTTCGGCGTCAGTCGTCACGGCCGCGTGATCTTCTACGACTACGACGAGCTGTCGCTGCTCACGGACTGTGTGTTCCGCGCGCTGCCGCAGGCGACGACGCCCGAACAGGAGATGGCATCGGAGCCGTGGTACTACGTGGGCGAGAACGACGTGTTCCCCGAGGAATTCGACGCCTTCATGGTGCCGCAAGGCCGTCTGCGCAAGCGGTTTCTGCAACGGCATCGCGATCTCCTCACCGTCGAGTTCTGGAAATCGATGCAGGAACGGCAGCGTCACGGCGACATACCCGACGTTTTTCCGTATCCCGAATCGCGGCGGTTGCGGCACACGTGACCACCGTCGGCTGGGATGTGATCGTGATCGGGGCCGGCGCGCACGGGAGCGCGGCGGCCTACGCGCTGGCGCGTCGCGGGGTGCGCACCCTGGCCATCGATCGGTGGGCGCCGCCGCACGCGCACGGGTCGTCGCACGGACGGACGCGCATCATCCGCGAGGCGTACTTCGAGCACCCGGCGTACGTGCCGTTGGTACGGCGCGCTTACGAATTGTGGGCCGAGCTCGAGCGTGAGACGGGCCGCACGCTGTTTCGGCGCACCGGAGGCCTAACGTTAGGCGCAGAAGATGGCGTGCTCGTATCGGGCGCCCTCCGGAGCGCGCGCGAGCACCTCGTGGACCACGAATTGCTCGACGCGCCGCAGATCCGGCGGCGGGTGCCCGCGCTCGCCGCGCCGGCCGGCACGGTGGCGGTGCTCGAACATCGCGCCGGAATTCTCTTTCCCGAGCGATGCGTGGAGGCGCTGCGCGTCGCGGCGCGCGAGCACGGTGCGCGCCTCGAGACCGGAGAGCGGGCGCAGCGATGGGACGTATCGGCCGGGGTCGTCACGGTGACCACGGACCGCGGCGAATATCGCGCGCGCCGCGCGATCCTCGTGCCGGGCGCCTGGCTCTCGCGGTTGGCGCCTAACCTTGGCGTCCCGCTGGTCGTGGAGCGACAGGTGGTGCATTGGATCACGCCGCGCCGGCATCCCGAGCGTGTGGGCGCGCGCCATCTTCCAGTCGCGATCTGGGAGTACGAACCGGGTCGCATGTTCTACGTGATTCCGGATGTCGGCGACGGACTCAAGGCGGCGCTCCATCACCAGGGACCAATCGTCGATCCCGATGCGCCTCCGATACCGGCGAGCCAACGCGAACAAGCAGTGGTGCTCGCGCTGGTGGACCGCTATCTCACCGACGCCGCCGGTATCGTGAGCGAAAGCGCCAGCTGCCTCTACACGAATACCCCGGACGGCCACTTCATCGTCGACGCGCACCCGGACGTGCCGGAGGTGCTCGTCGCCAGCGCGTGCTCGGGGCACGGCTTCAAGTTCGCGCCGGCGGTGGGCGAGGCGCTCGCCGATCTTACGTTAGGCACGAGGCCGCGCGTCGACCTCGCGCCGTTCCGCGCGGCGCGCTTCGCCGCGGGCGGCGCCCAAGCCTAACGGGCACGGCGCTCAGCGGAGATCGATGCGCGGCACGTCGTCGTCGCCCCGCGCGCGGCGATACACGATGTCGGCCGCCCCCAGATCCTCCACCGCCAGACCGACCGACTTGAACAGCGTGATCTCCTGCGGCGTGAGGCGCCCCGGTTTCTGCCCCTCGAGCAGCTCGCCTAACTCGGCACGAATGTGCGACTCGGCCACCGCGCCCTCGCGGATCGGAATCACCAGGTCGCCCGCTTCGCGCACGGCGGACTCGCGGCGGTCGACGAAACAGGCCGATCGCAGAATGGCCGTCGTGTCCACCTCGCGTGAGGTGGCCACGCTCGCGCCCACGACGTTCAAGTGCGCGCCCTGTGCCAGCCAGTCGCCCATCAGCACGGGCTCGCGCGACGACGTGACCGTACACACGAGGTCGGCGCCGTCTATCGCCTCGCGCGGCTCCATCACCGCGGTCACCGAGAGGTCCGGGGCATCGTAGCGCCGGGCGAACTCGACGGCGCGCGCATGGGTGCGACTCCACACGCGCACCCGGCGCACCGGGCGCACCGCGCGCATCGCTTCCAGATGACTGTGGGCCTGCACGCCGGCGCCCAACATCGCGAGGTCACCGGCTTCCGGTCGCGCGAGCAGACGCGTCGCCACGCCCGACACCGCGGCGGTGCGCACTGCGGTGATCGCGCCCGCATCCATTATCGCGACCAACGCGCCATGCTGCGGATCGAACAGCAGCACCGCACCCTGATGCGAATCGTGCGCGGTGCCCTCGTTGGCCGCGAAGACACTGATTGCCTTCACGCCGAGTGTCCGAGGGTCGTCGAGATACGCCGGCATGGCGGCGAGCGCGCCGCCCGTGGCGCCGGGAACGCGGACCACCGGTCGCAGAGGAACGTCGGCCCCTCCACGCGCCAGTGCACGGAGCGCGCGCTCCATGGCTTCGATACACTCGCGCATTGGCAGGAACTGCCGCACACGCGTCCCGTTGACAACAATGGTGCTCATGCCGACACTCTCCATGCGGGAACCGCGTTCCTTCGCCACCCTCGGGAGACTTCGTGACGACGTTCGTGAACTTGCTCGAGCTCGAAGCGCTCGCGAAGCCGCGACTCCCGACGGCGGTCTTCGATTACTTCGCGGGCGGTGCCCACGACGAAATTACCTTGGGCGCCAACCGCCGCGCGTACGAAACCATCGCGCTACGCCCGCGCGTGCTCGTCGACGTGAGCCATCGCGATCTCTCGACCCCGCTGCTCGGCGCCACACTCGCGTTTCCGATCCTCGTGGCGCCGATGGCCCTGCAGCGAATGGCGCATAGCGACGGCGAGCTCGCGACCGCGCGAGCCGTGACGTCGCTCAAGACACTCCTCACCGTTAGCACGCTCTCGAGCGTGACCGCCGAGGACATCCGCGCGGCGTGCGCCCTGCCGCCTTGGTTCCAAATCTACGTCCATCAAGATCGCGCACTCACCGAGGCAATGTTGGCACGCGTCGCCGCGTGTGGATACGGCGCGCTGGTGCTGACGGTCGACACTCCGGTCCTCGGCCGCCGCGAGCGCGACGTGCGCAACACGTTCCAACCGCCGCCGGGCATCGCGTTCGCAAATATGATGGCAGGACTGGGCGGCGGCGCCACCACCGGATCGTCGGATAAAGATTCCGCGCTCGCGATGTACTTTGCCGCGCGGCACGACGCGAGTGTGACGTGGAAAGATCTGGCCTGGCTGAGGCGCGTGTGTCCGCTGCCGCTGGTGCTCAAGGGCGTGATGCGCGGCGACGATGCGAAGCAGGCTCTCGACCATGGCGTCGACGCGGTGATCGTGTCGAACCATGGCGGCCGCCAGCTCGACACGGCCATCGCCACGATTCGCGCGTTGCCCGAGGTGGCCGAGGCCGCCGGATCGCGCATGCCGGTGCTGGTGGACGGGGGCGTTAGGCGCGGCACCGACGTCCTGAAGGCGCTCGCGCTGGGCGCTCGGGCCGTGCTCGTGGGCCGGCCGGTGCTGTGGGGCCTCGCGCTCGAGGGCGAGGCCGGCGTGGCGCGCGTGCTCACCACGCTGCGCGACGAGCTCGACATCGCGATGGCGCTCTGTGGCTGTGCGACCGTCGCCGACATCGGACGTGACCTCGTCGCGACTTGAGCGAGAGGATCGGCCTCACAAACTGGCTCGCGGGCCAAACGTTCGCGCCAATCTTCATTGCGAAACGAGCGCGCGCAACGAGGTTGCAACCCCATCCATTTGCCCTGTCATTCCGATAGGTTTACGACACCGGCATGAGCGCCGGTTTCCACGCCGGACAGCAAAGACAATCGTGAATCCTGGCCGCGCCAGCGGCATGCCATCCTGGGGGAACAAGGCATGAGCAAGGGAACGACAGCCACCGATGCGCTCTCCGTTAGCGACGGACGCACGGGCAAGACGTACGACCTTCCGATCACCGATGGCGCCATACGCGCCATGGACCTGCGCCAGATCAAGCAGACGCCGGACGAGTTCGGGACTCTCAGCTATGATCCCGCCTTCCTGAACACAGCCGCGTGTCGCAGCGCGATCACGTTCATCGACGGCGACAAGGGAATTCTGCGGTATCGCGGATATCCAATCGAGCAACTCGCCGAAGGCGCGACGTTCCTCGAGACGGCGTGGTTGCTGCGGCACGGCGAGCTGCCAACGCCAAAGCAATACGAACAGTGGATCCACGACATCACGTTTCACACGTACGTGCACGAGAACATCAAGGCGTACTTGCAAGGCTTCCGCTACGACGCGCACCCGATGTCGATGTTGTGCAGCACGGTGGCCGCGCTGTCGTCGTTCTATCCGAACGCGAAGAACATTCACGATCCGGAAGAGCGCAATTTGTCGGTGATTCGGCTCATCGCCAAAGTGCCGACGTTAGCCGCGTTCATCTATCGCCAGAGCAAGGGTCTGCCCTTCGTCTATCCCGACAACGATCTCTCGTACGTGGAGAACTTTCTCTCCATGGTGGCGCGCATGACGGAGCCGCGGTACGAGTCGAGGCCCGTGTTCACACGCGCGACGGAAGTGCTGTTCATTCTGCACGCCGATCACGAACAGAATTGTTCGACGACGGCGGTGCGCACGGTTGGCTCGTCGCACGCCGATCCGTTCTCGGCCGTGGCGGCCGGTATCGCGGCGCTCTATGGCCCGCTGCACGGCGGCGCCAACGAAGCCGTGCTCCGCATGATCGAACAGATCGGTCATCCGAAGAACGTGAAGCCGTTCATCGAAGAGGTGAAGGCGGGCACGGGGCAGAAGCTGATGGGCTTCGGGCATCGCGTGTACAAGAGCTATGACCCGCGCGCGCGCATCGTGAAGCGTTTGGCGGACGACGTGTTCAAGGAAGTCGGTATGGACAAGGACCTGGAGATCGCGCTCGAGCTGGAGCGCATCGCGCTGTCCGACGACTACTTCACGTCGCGCAAGCTGTATCCGAACGTCGATTTCTATACCGGGCTCATCTACCGGTCGATGAAGTTTCCGACGGACTTCTTCACGGTATTGTTCGCGATCGCGCGCACGGCGGGCTGGCTCGCGCAATGGGAGGAGATGCTGCAGGACAAGGAGCAGAAGATTTCGCGTCCGCGGCAGATCTACGTTGGGCACGACGAGCGTCGGTACAAGAGCACGCTCGGCGGAAAGTAGCGCCGGAATTTCAGTTGGAGCCGGTCAGCTTGGCGATTTGCACTCCAGGCTGACCGGCTTGGTGTTGTCACAGGCAATCGACTGGTCCATCCCGCGGGCCAACACGCCGCATGCCGTCGTGACCGCCGACTTGGTCGCCTCGGCCTGAGTCGCCGCCGACGCCGCGGCGCAGTTCCGTTGACCGCCGAACTCGACGCACGCGTTGCACTCGACGCGTTGGGCGCTGAGGGTGTTCCGTAACAGGAGGCCTGTGAGTCCAACGATCAGAACGCCGGCGATTAAGGGTCCGCGCTTCATAGGGTCGAGTCCCGAGAAAGTGTTCTCAACGATAGCCTTTGGCGCGTTTGCGGGCCATCCCGGCAATGAAAGGGTACCGGTCCGGTTGCTATGCCGTGTGGCGGGCGCTAGCTTCAGTGGTTGGGCGGGGGAGGATGTTCCCGGTGCCCCAGCGAATGTGGATGGACCTTGGGTCGACCGGGTCCTTTTTTTGATTCATCAAACCTTCGATGCGGGATGGATCGTGGTAGAAGTCGTGATTGGAGAAAACGACCGGCTGGACGTCGTCCTCAAGCAGTTCCAGCGGAAAGTGATTCGCGCAGGGGTCCTCAAGGATCTGCGCAAGAAGCGGTATTACGAGAAGCCGAGCGAGGCGCGCCAGCGGAAGGCCGGCGCGGCGCGATTGCGGCTCGCGCGCGCCAGACGGCGCGCGGTTTAGGCAGCGCCTTAGGGAGTCGACGTGTCGAAGCAGGACGCCATCGAGCTCGAGGGCACGGTCACCGAAGTGCTGCCTAACGCGACGTTTCGCGTCGCGGTCAACGACACCCACACCGTCCTCACGACGCTGGGCGGCAACATGCGCCGGTTTCGCATCCGCGTCCTCGCGGGCGATCGCGTGCGCATCGAAGTGTCGCCGTACGATTTGACGCGCGGCCGGATCATTTTTAGGCACAAGAACTAGACCGCAGGGAACCGCGCCTAACGGCGCTCGGGACACGCTGTGCGTGGGGAACGGGGAATGATCCTCCTTGCGGGAGCCGGTCAGTCCCCGTTCCCCTTTCCAGAAGTGGCGCCAACCCCGATTCCCCAAACGCGAAAACGCGTCCCGCCGGAGGAGTCATATGCCCATTCGCCACATCTCCGACACCGCACGCTGGGTCGCGTTCTACCGCGCGATGGAGACCGAGCGCCCGGACGCCCTGTTCGTGGATCCGTGGGCGCGACGCCTCGCCGGGGCCAAGGGCGAAGAAATCGTCCGTACCATCAAGCGCGGGCAGGCGAGTGCGTGGGCGATGATCGTGCGCACGGCGGTATTCGACGAGATTATTCTGCGCGTCGTCCAGCGCGAGGGCGTGGACTTGGTCATCAATCTCGCCGCCGGGCTCGACACGCGTCCCTTCCGGCTTGCGTTGCCGCCGGCGCTCCGCTGGGTCGACGTGGATCTGCCGGACATCCTCGCGTACAAGAGCGAGACGTTGGCCGGCGTGCAGCCGCGCTGCGTGTACGAGGCCATCATCACCGACCTCACGGACGCCGCGGCCCGCCAGGCGCTCTTCGCCCGGTTAGGCGGCTCCGCCGAGCGTGCGTTGATCGTGACCGAGGGGCTGCTCATCTATTTGCTGCCCGAGCAGGTGGCGACGCTGGCGGACGATCTCCACGCACAGCCGTCGTTTCACTGGTGGCTCATCGACATCGCCAGCCCGTGGCTCAAGAAGTACATGCAGCGCACTTGGGACAAGACACTTGTCGCCGGCAACGCGCAGATGCACTTTTTCCCCGCCGAGGGCACGGCGTTCTTCCTGCCGCACGGATGGAAGCAGGCCGAGTACCGGTCGAGCATGGTGGAAGCGCATCGCCTGCGGCGCGAAATGAAGCTGGCGTGGCTCTGGCGCCTGATGAGCACCTTCGCATCGGCCGCGCGGCGCGAGGAGCAGCGGAAAATATCCGGCGCCGCGCTTCTCACGCGCGGAGAGTGACGCGCGTTAGTCGTGCACGCGCTCGACGGCCGCGGCCTCTTCGAGCGACGAGGCGGGCAACTCGAGCGTGAAGCAGCTGCCGCCGCCGGCGCGGTCGGCGTAGGTCACGCTGCCGCCCTGCGCCTCGGCGAGACGTCGCGCGATGGCCAGGCCTAACCCGGCGCCGGCGCCGTCGTCGGGCGACACACCCGGAATGAGCCGATAGAACGGATCGAAGATGCGCTCCCGCTCGGACCCGGTGATCCCCGGTCCGCGATCCGCCACCGTGATCAACAGCATGCCCTCGGCGCGCCGCACTCCGATATCGATCGGCGTATCGGCCGGCGAATACTTGAGCGCGTTCTCGATGAGATTGACGAGGATGCGCAACGAGTGCACGAAGTCGAACTGACCCACGAGCACCGGCTCGGACCATTCGATCGACGCGCGCACCTCGCGACCGTTGAGCGCGCCGGATACCTGCTGGATAGCCGCGCCCACGAGGTCCTCGGCAGCGTTGAGCTCGCGCCTAACCGGGAGTGCGCCGGCGTTGAGGCGCGACAGTTCGAGCAGGTCGGCCACCATGCGATTGAGGCGGTCGGCCTGTTGCTCGATCACCGCCGCGCGCTCGTCGCCCGTGAAGGCTATGTCATGCGCCAGCGCCTTGATCGTGGTGAGCGGCGTGCGCAGGTCGTGCGACACGGAGGCGAGCAGCGCGTCCTTGAGCTGATCCGCCTCGCGCAGCGCCTCGGCGTGCTCGGCCTCGGCCACGAGGCGGACGCGCTCTATGCCCAGGGCCGCGTAGTACGAGAGGGCGGCGAGGAAGCGGCGTTGCGGCGGGTCGAGGACGAGCGGTTCGGTGTGCGCCAGGCGCAGCACGCCCACCGTCCGCTCGTGCACGATGAGCGGCACGAACAGCGCCCGCGCGTCGGCGAGCGCGAGGTCGAACGAGACCTTATCGTTAGGCTGGCGGACGGCGCGGAACACCGACTCGTCGTCGCGGATCGCGGCCACGCGCCCGTTGGCCGCGACCCAGGCCACCAGTTCGCGCGAGGGTCCGCCGGCGTCGGCCGGTTCCTGGTAGCCCGGGGCGGTGACGCGGACCTCGATGTCGCGCGCCGCGCCCCGCACGAGGATTTCGCACAACGCCACGCCGATCGTCTCGCGAATCACGTGCGCGATCGCGCCTAACGCGTCCTCGGCCCGCCCGACGCTGAGGGTTTCTGCGCCTAACAGAGAGAGCCGGTCGATTTCTTCGGCGCGCCGCCGCGCGCCCTCCGCCTCGGCGCGCGCGCGGGCCAGCAGCTGCGTTGCCACGGCGGCCGTGGCCAGGAACGCCAGCAGCACCAGCCAGTCCGGCCGCTTGCCGATGGTGATGGTGTCGAACGGCGGCTGGAAGAAAAAGTCGATGAGCGCGAAGCCGGCGCACGCGAGCCCGATGCCCACCGCGCGGCCCGCACTCGCGCTCGCGCCTAACACAACCATCAAGTAGATGAGCGCGACGTGCGCCTGGTCGAGATCGTCGCGCAGCAGCAACATGCCGACCGTCACCGCCGCCAGCACGAGCGTCCAGAACAGCCACGGCGGCACCCAGCGGCTGGACCGTCGCTCCATTCAGCGGGCCAGCTCGAATCGATAACCGACGCCCGGTTCGGTCACGATCAACTGCGGCCGCACGGCATCCTCCTCGATCTTACGGCGCAGGTTGGCCACGTGCACGCGCAGATACTGTTGCGGATCGCCGAACGCGCGCCCCCACACCGCATTGAACAATTGCTGGTGCGTGAGCGTGCGCCCTGCCTGCGTCACGAACGTGCGCAGCAACTCCCATTCGATGGGCGTGAGATGAATCGAGGTCTCGCCGCGACGCAGCGTGCGCGCATTGAGATCCACCTTCAGGTCGCCGATCGCCATCGGTTGGACCTGCGCCGCCAGTTGGGCGGCTTGCGCGCGACGAAGATTCGCGCGGATGCGCGCCGTGAATTCGATGGTGCTGAACGGCTTCGTGATGTAGTCGTCGGCGCCCGTGTCCAGCAACAGCGCCTTCTCCTGATCCGAGTGGCGCGCCGACAGCACGACGATCGGTGCCGTCGACTGCTTGCGGAGCTCCTTGCACACATCGACCCCCGCGCGATCCGGGAGACCCAGATCGAGCACGATGAGCGACGGACGCTCGGCGCTCGCAAGGTCGATGCCTTGCGTGCCGGTGGCTGCCTCCAGCACGCGCGTGACTTCGGATTGCAAGGCATTGCTCACGACGCGTCGAATCTGCGGCTCGTCGTCGATCACTAAAACGGTGTCGTCGCGCATGTGTCTCCGGCGGGTATCGGGTCCCATCTCAATTACGTGGCCCGGCCTCGAACTGTAAAGCTATGTGTGGAAGCATTGATGCCGCGCATAACGAGAACTTTGTGATCGCGTGCGCGCGTCGAGACCGACGCACGGTGCGGCAGTACGACGCGCCGATGCCAAGTCGAGGCGAGCACGTGTCTTGCACCCCATTCGGGCCGGTTGTGCCTAGCCGTCCGGACAGGGCTCAGGAGCGGTGGGGCGCATACAATGGGGCCGGGTGCCTGTGGCGCCCGGCGAGGGGCCGCAAGTAGAGAAATCCTTGCGGCTTTCACGTCACGAGGACGAACGCTGGATATGGCACTGAGCACTCTCGAAGGCATCGAGTTGACGGAGGCGGTTCCGCGCGAAGCGGAAGGCGCCTTCACGGCGGACGCGCTGCAGTTCGTGGCGCGGCTGCATCGGCGATTCAACCCGGTTCGCGAGACGCTTCTCGCGCGCCGAGCGGAACGCCAAGCGGCCTTGGACGCGGGGCAGGCCCCCGGGTTCCTCAAGGACACAGCGTCGGTCCGCGCGGGAACATGGAGCGTGGCCCAGGCGCCCGCGCCGCTGCTCGACCGGCGGGTCGAGATCACCGGACCCGTCGAGCGGAAAATGATGATCAACGCCCTCAATTCGGGCGCGAAGGTGTTCATGGCGGACTTCGAAGATTCGCTCTCGCCGACCTGGCCTAACGTTACCGTTGGGCAGGCGAATCTGATGGAGGCGGTGCGCAAGACGCTGACGTTCGACAGCCCCGACGGCCGCGCCTACCGGCTCAACGATACGATCGCGACGCTGGTCGTGCGGCCGCGCGGGTGGCACCTCGTGGAGCCGCGCATGGTGGTGGACGGCGGCCCGGTGTCGGCGAGTCTGTTCGACTTCGGCATCTATTTCTTCCAGAACGTGCATGAGCTCGTGAAGCGCGGCGGTGGGTGGGCGCCGTACTTCTATTTGCCGAAAATGGAGAGCCATTTCGAGGCGCGATTGTGGAACGACGTGTTCGTCGCCGCGCAGGAGATGATGGGCGTTCCGCGCGGCACGATTCGCGCGACGGTGCTCATCGAGACGATTCTCGCCGCGTTCGAGATGGACGAGATCCTGTACGAGCTGCGCGAGCATGCCTCCGGTCTCAACGCGGGACGCTGGGACTACATCTTCAGCATGATCAAGAAATTCCGAAATCGTTCCGACATGGTGCTGCCGGATCGTGGGCTGGTGACGATGACGGTGCCATTCATGCGCGCGTACACGCAGCTGCTGGTGAAGACGTGTCACACGCGCGGTGCGCACGCGATCGGGGGTATGTCGGCGTTCATTCCGAGCCGGCGTGACGAAGGGGTGAACGCGCGGGCGCTGACGCAGGTGCGCGAAGACAAGCAGCGCGAGGCCGGCGACGGCTTCGACGGGTCGTGGGTGGCGCACCCGGACCTGGTGCCGGTGGTGCGCGACGTGTTCGACGGTGTGTTAGGCACGCGGCCGAATCAGCGCGAGCGCCAGCGCGGCGACGTCGCGGAGAACGCGGCAGCGTTGCTCGATGCTCGCGTGCCGGGAGGCCGGGTCACCGTGGCCGGCGTCCGGCTCAACGTGAGCGTGGCGCTGCAGTACCTCGAATCATGGCTCAGGGGATCGGGTGCGGTGGGGATCAACAACTTGATGGAAGACACGGCGACCGCGGAGATCTCGCGTGCCCAACTGTGGCAGTGGATCCGCCACGGCGTGACGCTGGATGATGGTACGGCGATGACGCAGGACACCTACCGCGCGACGCGCGCGGCCGAAACGGCGGCGCTCGAACGCGACCGTCCCGACATGACGCGGTTAGGCGATGCGGCACACCTGATGGATGACCTCGTCCTCGGCGAGGATTTCGCCGAGTTTCTCACTCTGCCGGGCGCCCGTCTGCTGGACGGCGACGGCGCAGCACAGGGAGCGAACGGATGAGCACGATCGATTTCATCTCCCAGACCGCTGAGCTCGAGCGGCAGTGGAAGACGAATCCGCGCTGGCGCGACATCGCACGCACGTACACGGCGGCGGATGTGGTGCGGTTGCGCGGCTCGGTGCGGATCGAGTATTCGCTCGCCCGGTTAGGCGCGGACCGCTTGTGGAACTCGCTTCGCGAGCGGGACTACGTGCACACATTCGGCGCGCTCACCGGCGCCCAGGCGGTGCAGATGGTGAACGGGGGTCTCGAGGCGATCTACCTGAGCGGGTGGCAGGTGGCCGCCGACGCCAACCTCGCCGGCCAGACGTATCCGGATCAGAGCATCTACCCGGCCAACAGCGTACCGGCGCTCGTTAGGCGGCTCAACAACGCGCTGCTGCGCGCCGATCAGATCGAGTGGAGCGAGGGCGACGCGGGCCGCAACTGGATGGCGCCGATCGTCGCCGACGCCGAAGCCGGATTCGGCGGCCCGATCCACGCGTTCGAGTTGATGAAGGCGATGATCGAAGCCGGCGCGAGCGGCGTCCACTTCGAGGACCAGCTGGCCGCGGAAAAGAAGTGCGGACACATGGGCGGCAAGGTCTTGGTGCCGACCGCGCAGTTCATCCGCACGCTGAATGCGGCGCGCCTGGCGTCCGATGTGTGCGATGTTCCGTCGTTGGTCGTGGCACGCACCGACGCGCTGTCGGCAACGCTGCTCACGAGCGACATCGACGAGCGCGACCGCGAGTTCACCACGGGCGAGCGCACGGCCGAAGGATACTTCGCGGTGCGGAGCGGCATGGAGCCGACCATCACCCGCGCGCTGGCGTATGCACCGTACGCCGACTTGCTCTGGTTCGAAACGTCCAAGCCTGACCTTGACGAAGCGCGCGCGTTCGCCGAAGCGATCCACGCCCGGATGCCGGGCAAGATGCTCGCGTACAATTGCTCGCCGTCGTTCAACTGGCAGCGCAACCTCGACGCCGCGCAAATCGCGACGTTCCAACGCGAGCTCGGCGCGTTAGGCTACAAGTTCCAATTTATCACGCTGGCCGGCTGGCACCTCATCAACTATCACACGTTCGATCTGGCGCAGGCCTATGCCGACGAGGGCATGCCGGCGTACGTGCGCATTCAGGAACAGGAATTCGCGCGCGAAGCCGACGGGTACACGGCCACGAAGCACCAGCGCGAGGCAGGCACGGGGTACTTCGACCGCGTGCTGCTCGCGGTGACCGGCGGCCAGGCATCGACGGCGGCACTCTCCGGATCCACCGAAGAGGAACAGTTCACGCCGGCGGTGCGTGCCGGTGCGTAAGGCGGGAGGCGGACGTTAGGCGTGGCCCGTTCACCAACTCGTAATGCGGCGTGCGCCGATCGCTAATGCCGGCGCCGGCGCTGTCGTAATCCGATCGCCCTACGCTCGAGGCGGCCCGGTGCAGGCCCGCGCTCGTGAACGGCCGCGCGGTGCGCGTCTCCTCATGGCGCAGCTGTTCCAGTTCCGCCTCGAGCGCTGACCACGGGCCGGAACGCGCCAGGTGGCTCGGCGGCGTGCAGCGCGCGCTCCGCATCGTACGCGGTCGCGTGCGAGGTGGCCCAGTCGAGCGCATAGTCGGCCACGTGTTCCCATCCCGGCTCGCCGATCGTGAAGTGCGATCGATCCGGAAACTCCTTGAGGTCGGTGACGGCCCTCGACTTTGCGTAGAGCTCGTAGTTCGCCCGGGTGAGCGACGCGGGCGAGATGTGATCTTTCCCGCCCGCGATCAAGAGGAGCGGCGCGCGCGTGTCGTTGCGAAAATCCACCCGCGTCGGCGCATGTGGATTGAAGTTGGCGAGGCCGGCTTGGAAGATCACGCGATCCGGGCCCGGCACCTCGTAGCGCTCGTACACGGCCTCGGCTTCCTCCCGGGTGAGCGTGTTCGTGAACGCGTAGTGAAACTGGTCGCTCGAGAGCGGCTTCGCTTTGTGGATGTTCGCCGGATTGCGCAGGGCCGGAAATGACACGCGAAGGGTCGACAGCGGCAACTTGATGATCCCTTTCACCGGCGCCGGGTCGATGGCGACGCCGGCCGCGCCTAACCCACGGTCGAGCAGCACCTGCACGATCAGCCCGCCGAACGAGTGGCCGATGAGGATGGGCGGCCGCTCGCAGGCGCGCACGATCCCATCGAAGTGATCGATGATCTCGGTGAGGCCGAGGCCGGCCAACGACGACGGGTCGCGTCGCAGTTGTTCGGGATCGACATCCATACCGGGCCAGCCGCGCGCGATCACGTGGTAGCCGCGCGCGGAATATCGCTCGATCCAATGTTCCCAACTGAGCGCGGTGACCCAGAGGCCGTGGATCAGGACGATGTCGCGAGCAGGGTTGTCCGGGGTGCTGGTCATCGAGTACTCCATGCGGGTGACTTGAATGCATGTTCGCTCTCGGAAGCACCGCGCGCCAGGGCGGGTCTTGCGTTACCTAGGAGTCAGAGGTATATACCACGGTGTCCTAGGTAACGCACGCTTTCTCCGACCCGGACTGTATGATGGCGGACGCACCGACCGAGTTTCTCAAGGGCACGCTGGATCTCATGGTCCTCAAGACGCTGTCCTGGGCGCCGGCGCACGGCTACGGCATCGCGCGGTGGATCGAGCAGTGCACGAACGATGTGCTCGAGGTGGAGGAGGGCTCGCTGTACCCCGCGTTACACAAGCTCGAGGACGAGGGCTTGATCACGGCCGAATGGGGTATCACCGAGCACAATCGGCGCGCGAAGTTTTATCGGTTGACGCCGGCAGGGAAGCGCAAGCTCGCGACGTCGCACGCCTATTGGTCCCGATTCGCCGGCGCCGTCTCGAAGGTGCTCGAGACGTCGCCCGCTTCTGCCTAACGGTGAGCGCGTGACCATCGATCCGCAACAGACGCCGGCGCCGCACGCGCGCCGCGCGCTCACCTGGCGGCGCTATCTCCGCTTCTGGGGTCCGCACGCCGCCTCGGACGTGGACGACGAGCTGCGATTCCACATCGAGATGCGCGAGCGGGACTACCTCGTGCGCGGCATGTCGCCCACCGATGCGCGTACGGCGGCGGTGCGGCGCCTCGGCGATCTGGACGCGGCGCGCGCCGCGTGCATCAGCGTCATCACCCGGAGGGAGCGTCGTATGGCGCGGGCGGAGCTCATCGATGTGCTGCGGCAGGACATCCGGTTTGCGCTGCGCACGCTCGGCCGCCAGAAAGCGTGGACGGCGGTGGCCGTCCTCACGCTGGCGTTAGGCATTGGCGCCAACACGGCGATGTTCAGCGTGGTCGAGAGCGCGCTGTGGCACCCGCTGCCGTATCCCGATGCGGACCGCCTCGTATTCATGTTGCAGCAGCCGACGCAGGCGAAAGGCGACGCGCAGACCGGCGTATTCACCGTTCCCACGGCGGCCGCGGCACGTGTCTGGCTAGACGCCTCGCGATCGTTTCTCGACGTCACGGCGTTCGGCAACCGGGATGTCCTCGTGCGCGCGCGCAACGCGACGAACGGCGGCAGCCAATCGGGAACCAATCAAGGCGTGATGGTGGCGCACGAGGCGTTGGTGATGCCCGGCTTTCTGCGTTTTGCCGGGGGCCGGCCGCTGGTCGGCCGATCGTTCAGCGAGTCCGAAGCCCACGAGCGCGCGCACGTGGCGATGATCAGCGAGGCCATGTGGCGCAGCCGGTTCGCGAGCTCGGCCACGGTGGTGGGACGTCCGATCGCGATCGACGATTCCATCTACACGATCATCGGCGTCATGCCCGCCTCCGTTAGGCTGCCGCGCACGTTCGGCGCCCCTGAGGGAACGGACCTCTGGCTCCCGCGCGACCTGTCGGATGACAGCACGTTCTCGCCGACACTCATCGCGCGCTTGCACCGCGGCGTGACCATGAAGGACGCGGCCGCCCGCCTCGATTCGATCACGGCGCGCGCCGAGCGAGCGGCCCAGACGGCGCGTCCGGCGCCGGCGGCCGGGTCGGCGCCGGCCGCCGAGCCGGTCCACTACAAGACGGTGCTCTTGCGTCCGGGCCAACTCACCAGCATCCACGACTCATTGGTGATGCTGACGGGCGCCGTCGCGCTCGTCATGCTCATCGCGTGTGTCAACGTGGCGCACTTGTTGTTGGCGCGCGCGGCGAGCCGGGAACGCGAGATGGCAGTCCGCACTGCGTTAGGCGCGAGCCGGCCGCGCCTGCTGCGGCAGTTGGTCACCGAAAGCCTCGTGCTGGCGGCGGCGGGATGCGCGGCCGGCGTCGGCGTGGCGTGGCTGGCGGTGCAGGCGCTGGAGACGTTTCGGCCGGCGAGTCTCGCCGAGTTGGCGAACGTGCAACTGAACGGCGCCACGTTGGGCCTTGCGGTCGCCATCGCGCTCGTGACGGGCGTCGTGTTCGGCATCGTGGGCGCGGTCCACGGCGGGCGGTACGCGGCGCACCACGCACTCAAGGGCGGCGCGCGTTCCGTTGGGCACACGGCGCGGCAGCGGCGGACGCGATCCGCGCTCGTGGTGAGCGAGATGGCCGTCTCGGCTACACTGGTGGTGGGCGCGGCGCTTCTCGTGCGAAGCCTCATTCACCTGCAGACCATGGATCCCGGCTTTCAGCCCGCCGGCCTCTACTCACTGCAGATTCCCATGGTGCGCACGACGCAAGCCGAGATCCGCCAGCGTACGGCGCAGATGCGCGACCTCGAGGAGCGTGCACGTCATCTGCCCGGTGTGAGCGATGCAGCGATCGCGGATGCTGCGCCTCCGACGCAGAGTTTCTACATGGGTTCGTTGCAGGCCGAAGGTCAGGCGCCGCCGCCTCCGGGCACGACATCGTTCATCAATTACAACGGAACGGAGCCGGCATACTTTCGCTTGCTGGGCCTGCGGATCGTGCAGGGGACGACGTTCACCGACACGTCGAAGTCGGCGGCGCAAGTCGTGGTGAACGAGGGCATGGCGCACAAGGAATGGCCGGGCCAATCGCCGATTGGCCGCCGGCTTCGAATCGTGAACGAGGACGGATCGGGCGACTGGTACACGGTGGTGGGCGTGGCGGCGAACTCGCGCGTCTTCGGCCTAACGGGCGACGCCACGACGCCGATGTTGTTCGCGGCCGCGTCCGAGCACTTCAATCCGACGTTGCTGATTCGCACCAGCGGGCTCGCCCAACCCATCGCCGCGCTGCGCGCCATGGTCGCGCAGGCGTTTCCGGCACTGCCGCAGGCCGACGTCAAGAGCGTGGCCGATGCGATGTCCGATTCGATCACGCAGCAGCGCTTCACGATGCTGCTCCTGGGTGTGTTCAGCGTGTTGGCGCTGGTGCTGGCCGCCGTCGGACTGTACGGCGTGATGGCGTACGCGGTGGCGCAGCGCACGCGGGAGATCGGCATCCGCATGGCGTTAGGCGCGAGCCGCCGCGACGTGGGCCGGGCCGTGGTGCGGCAGGGCGTGACGCTGGCGGTGATCGGCGGCGCCATCGGGCTGGCCGCCTCGCTGTGGGCGACGTCGCTGCTGACCAAGATGCTCTACGGCGTGGCGCACACGGACATCGTATCGTTCGTGACCGGCGCGGTCGTGCTGTTAGGCACGGCGGTGGCGGCGTGCGCCGTGCCGGCCCGCCGCGCGGTGTCGATCGATCCGGCGATCGCGATGCGCGCGGACTGAGCTCGCGCGGCGCCGGTCACGCGCTGCGGAGCACCTCGAGGGGCGTGGCCTGGGCGGCCCGGTGCGCGGGCGCCAGGCACGCGACCAGCGCGATGCCTAACAATAGAGCCTCGGCGGCGACGAGCGACACGGCATCCAGGTGCGGGATGCCGTAGAGCGTGCTCTCGAGCACGCGGCTCACCCAGAGCGCGACCAGCGCGCCCGAGGCGATGCCGGCGAGCGTCATCACCAGCGCCTCGCGCACCACCAGGCCGCGCAGGTCCGCAGGCCGTGCGCCCAACGCCAGACGCACGCCGAACTCGTGACGCCGCTGGCTCACCGAGTACGCCAGCATGGTGTAGAGTCCGACCACCGAGAGGAGAAGCGCCGTCATGCCGTACAGGCCGAACACGAGCGCGCCGAATCGACGGGCCGCGGTGAAGTGGTTGAACTGCTCGAGCCACGGCGCCGGCGTCTCGAGAGTGCGGATGCCGGGAGTGTTCTCGACGGCGCGCACCACGGCCGTAGCCACCGGACCGCTCGAGGAATCGGCACGCATCACGATCTCGCGGTAGGCGCCGGGAACATGCGCGCGCACCACGTAGACGAGTGGCTGCGACTCGAGGTCCGGGTCGTACTGGAAAACGAGCGTGACGTTGCGCGCGACGCCGACGACGGGAATCCACCGCGCGCCGGAGCCCGCGCTCCCGAGCTCGATCTCGTGGCCGACCGCCGGCTCGTTGGGCCACAGCGCCGCGGCCGCGCGCTCGTCGACGATCGCCACGGCGGCGGACGCCGCGTCGCCCGGCTCGAAATCGCGGCCGACGATCACGGGGATGCCTAACGTACTGAGCAAATTCGGGCTGGCGTCGATGAAGAAACGCACGAAGATGGTGCGCGTCGCTTCGGCGCCGGCCTCGCCAAGTATCTGCGAATGCTCCGGCTCACCGAAGGACAGCTGCGCCGCGGCACGCACGCCGGGGACTCGCGACGCGCGATCGGTCACCGCACGGAACGCGTCGTCGGTGGTCGTGCCGTTAGGAAGCGAGTCGGGCGCAACGCCAAGCTGCATCGCCATCAGGCCGCGCGCGTCGTACCCGAAGTCGAAGGTGCCGATCCGGACGGCGGTGCGCCACATGAGACCGGCCCCGAACAGGACCACGAGCGTGAGCGCGATCTGCCCGGCTACGAGGCCCCCCATGCCGCCGCGCCGGCTCACTGTCGCGACCGAGGCGCCCTTGAGGGGCTCGGATGGATCGACCCGCGACGCCCGCAACGCCGGCAGCACACCGAACGCGACAAGGGTCGCCGACGCCGCGAGCAGCACGAACACGTACACCCGCCACGCGACGTGCGGCGACAACAGCACCGCGCCGCCCGTGAGGTAAGGCGGGATCGCGGCGGCGATGAGCGACGCGCCCCACTCTCCGCCTAACAGGCCGACCACGCCGGCGCCGGCCGCGATCGCCGCGCACTCCGCGAGCTGGTGCCGCACCAGCACGCCGCGCGACGCGCCTAACGCAGCCCGCAACGACATCTCGCGCCGCCGCGCGACGCCCCGCACCGACACCAGATTGCCGGCGTTGGCACACGCGATGAGCAGCACGATGGCCGCCGCCGCGGCGAGTGCATGATGATCGTCGAGCTGCAACGAGTCCGCACGCAGGTCCGTAAGCCCGTAGCGAAAGGGCGGATCCTTCTGTCCGGTGGACGCGCTCAGCTGCCGGGCCAGCACCGCGAGCTCGCCGCGCGCCTGTGCCGGCGTGGCGCCGTACCGCAAGCGCGCCACTATCCACGGGTAGGGTAGGTCCGGCGTTCCGGGAGCCGACATCGGTGCGGGAAGCCAGACATCGATGTCATACGGGAATTGAACGCCGGTTGCCGCGACGCCGATCACGGGATACACGGTGCCGTCGAGCGCAACCGTCGCGTTGGCGAGTGTTCGCGGCTGGTGCAGGAGAGCGCGCCAGATGCCGTCGCTGACGATGACGCCGGGCTCGCTCGCGCTGTTCTCGTCGGCGCCAAAGTCCCGGCCAAGGTGCGGGCGCACACCCAGTACGCGAAATAAGTTAGGCGTAGCGCGCGCGGCGAACACCGTGCGTGCGGACCCGCCGGCATCGAGCACCATGTTGGAGATGCCGACCGCGGCCACCGACATTGTGCGCGCCGAGCGCAGCGTTTGAAAATTCTGTGCGTGAACTCGCGGCGGCACGAAGGATGGCCCGTGCAGCCACACGGTGAACGCGCGCTCGGGCGACGGGTACGGAACGAACGGATGCTGCGCCGCATCCAGTAGCGCGAACATGGTCGTAGCAAGCGCCAGCGCCAGCCCCAACGTTCCGGCGGCAAGGCCGAAAAACGCGGGACTGCGTCGTACCAGCCGAATGATCGTCGTGAGGGAAGCCACTGCGCGCGATCGGGGTGGAGGGATGCCCGAATCACGACCCAACGCGCCAAACGCAACCTGCCTAACGCTAGCCGGCGATCGCGCCCTTCTCGGCTTGGTAGCCCATCGCCTTGAGCCGCGCAATCCGCAGCGCCATCGGCGGGTGCGTCCCGAAGAGCTCGGCGATCTTGCCTTCCTTCGAGTTGACGTGCCGCCCGGTCGGGTCGGCAATGCACATCTGCGCCGCGCCGCCCTTGATGGTTTTGGTGGGCGCGTCGGCATTCTCGATCTTGCCGAGTGCCGTCGCGAGCGACACCGGATTGCGCGTGTACTGCGCGCTCATGGCATCCGCCAGGTACTCGCGGTCGCGGCTCACACCCAGCGCCATGAGACGCATGATGATCGGCGCGAGAATCCAGCTCACGATCCACAGCACGAGCAGGATGATGAGGATTGCGCCGCCGCCGCCGCCCTTCTCGTCGCTGCTGCTACTGCTGCTCCGCCGTCCGCCGCCACCCAGCCCGCCTAACGGATTGCCGTAGAACATCGACCGCGACACGCCCTCGCCGATGAGCGTCACCGCGCCCACCAGGGCGGCGAGCTGCGTCATGAGCCGCACATCCAGATTCTTGATGTGCCCCATCTCGTGCGCGATCACCGCTTGAAGCTCGTCGCGCGAGCACAAGTCCAGCAGGCCCTGCGTCACCGCGATGCTCGAGGTGTTCTCATCGTGGCCCGTCGCGAGCGCGTTGGGGTCCGCGTCGGGGATGATCCAGATCTTGGGCTTCGGGAGCCCCGAGGCCACCGACATCTCTTCGACCACGTTCACCAACTGCGTCTCTTGCGGCGTCTCCGGGTCGACGAGCTCGCGGGCACCGGTGGACCATAGCACGCGCTTGGGACCCGTCGTCCACGCCCACCACGCCATGCCGGCGGCGATGATCGACAGAATGATCCCGAAGATCGGGAATCCGTGGTGATATGCGTTAGGCGGCGCGCGCTTGGTGTACTCGTAGAGAATGAAGTCGCCGCCGAACCCGAGCCAGGCGAAAAACACAATGAAGCCGATCACCAGCCGTCGCGAGCGCCGGCGATTGGCTTCCTGTTGGGCGAAAAGATTCCCGCTCTCGCTCACTTCTTCGGGTTCATGGAGAGATCGACCTTCACGTTCTCACGCTCCGTGGCGTCGGTGATCTCCCACAGTTCGGCCGGCACGGCCTTCGCGAAGCCCGCCACGATGCTGGTCGGGAACTGCTGCTGCTTCGTGTTGTACTGCGTGGCCGTGTCGTTGTAGAGCTGCCGCGCGAACGCGATCTTGTTCTCGGTGGAGGTCAGCTCTTCCTGCAGCTGCGCCACGTTCCCGGTCGACTTGAGGTCGGGATACGCCTCGACGACCGCGAACAACTTGCCTAACGCACCCGACAGTTGCGACTCGGCGGCCGCCGTCTGCTGTACTTGCTGCGCCGATGGCGCCGCGCCTGCGGCGGGGGCCTGCACCGAGATCGCCTTGGCGCGCGCCGCGACTACAGCCTCGAGCGTCTCGCGCTCGAAATTCATCGCGCCCTTGACCGTCTCGACCAGGTTCGGGATGAGATCGTGGCGCCGCTTGAGCTGTACATCGATCTGCTTCCAGGCATTGAAGACCTGGTTCTTGAGTGCGATGAGCCCGTTGTACGCACTCATGAACCAGAAGCCGAGCAGAACGACGATGATGAGCAGAACAATCAGACCCATACGAACTCCTGGAAGGTTGTCGCGACTTGGATCTGCTTCGCGCACTGCCTTCACGGCAAGGGTTCACGTTGTGCTACACCTGCATCGCACTACGGACCTGATGTGGAATGCGCTTCCGAACGTCTTCGCGCGGCGACGCGTACGTCGAAAGGTCAGCGCGCCGATTACTGCTCGGTGGTCGCGTCGGGTTGCTCGGGCTTGAGGAATCGCGAAGCGGTGAGCAGGAACATCGGCGTGAGAAAATGTCCGAGCAGGCCGTTGATCCAGGTGAGCGCGATGTAAAAACAGCCAAGGCCGAGGGCGGTCCAGAGGACCCCGAGTACTCCGTTGGTAATCACGACGTGTCCTTGATGGATGGCGGTCGAGCGCTGACTCGGAGAATGTACGGCGATAGCGCAAATCGGGCCAGTCCGTGGCTCGATTGGCGTGCCACGAGCGGCTGTCGTAGCCAACGGCCCACCCCGTACCTTACGTGACATGAGGATCACCCAGCGAGTTCGTGACGAATCAGCGCGTGCGCTGTCGCCGTTCCCGCGAGTTGTGATTGCCGCGTCGGGCGGTCTCGACTCTATGACGTTGCTCGACGCCGTCGCCAACACGGTGCCCGAACGCATTAGCACCGTCGCCGTATTCGATCATCGCACGGGCTCGGCGGCGCAACGGGCCGTTGCGCACGTGCGCGAGTCTGCACACGCCCTTGGCCTGCCGCTGCGCGTTGGGCGCGCGGTGCGAGGTACACGGCCCACGGAGGCGGCGTGGCGCTTCGCGCGATGGTCCTTTCTGAGCGCGCTCGCGCGCGATCTCGACGCAACAGTGGCGACGGGTCACACGCGCGATGATCATCTCGAGACGATCTTCCTGCGCGCGCTGCGTGATAGTGGCGCGCGAGGATTGGCCGCGCTCCACGCCGGCGTAGGCGTCGTGAGGCCGCTGATGTCGTTCACGCGCTCGGAGCTCGCAGCGTACGCGTCGGCACAACACCTGGAATGGGTCGACGATCCATCGAATGCGTCGCTGACCTACGCGCGCAATCGGGCGCGTTTGGAGATCCTCCCGACGCTCGAGCGCGCTCGCCCCGGACTGGCAGACTCGCTGCTCTCGCTGTCACAGGTCGCGTGGAATCTGCGTAGGGAGGTCGACGAGTTCATCGACGCGAATCTGCCGCATACCATTTTCGCGGCGAACGGGTCCAAGGTGCTGGAGGACGCGGGGTCGCTCGTGGTTGCTCGGTCTTCGCTGGCCACCTATGATCCGGACCAGCTCCGCGTGCTCTGGCCGGCGCTCGCGGCGCGTGTTGGGCTGGCCCTCGATCGGCGCGGAACCGAGCGTTTGGCAACGTTTACTATTACGGGTCGACCAGGAGCGCGTATCCAGTTGTCGGGGCGCTTCGAGGCCGTTCGGTCTGGTAACACGTTGGTTCTTCGGCGGACTTCCGACGGAACCGTGCCGCATCGTTCGCGAGCAATGACGCCGGCGTTGTCGTTGGGCGGATGGGAATTTCGTCGTACGACGACATCGGTTGACGTGAAGCTGATTGATTTGTGGTCGGCGTTGCTACCGGTGCGGGGCGGTCGGGTGACAGTGCGGGCGTGGCGACCGGGCGACCGCATGGTGCCTCACGGTGCGAGCATCGAACGTCGATTGAAGGGACTCTTTCGGGATGCGGGCGTGGATGCGGCGCGCCGGCGTGCATGGCCGATCGTCCTGGTTGATGAGCGAATCGTATGGATTCCAGGAGTGCGCCGCAGTTCCGCGGCCACCGTGCGGTCCGGTCGACCGATGGCGTTGTACCGCTGCGAACGTGACGACTGCTGATCCCAGGCTGGATGGTCGGGCCGTCAAGCGCATAGCATTTGATGCGGAGCGGATCGCGGCCAGGGTGCGCGAGTTGGGCGACGAAGTGACGGCGCGCTACCCGGAAGGCGACCTTTTGGTGTTGGGACTCCTCAAGGGGAGCTTTATCTTTCTGGGTGACCTTGTGCGCCAAATCAGGCGGCCGCTGCAAGTGGATTTTCTGGTCGCGGCCAGCTATGGCGACGCGACCGAGTCAAGCGGACAGGTCAGGCTGGTCTATGATCCGGAAACCACACTGGCGGGTAAGCACATACTATTAGTAGAGGACATCGTCGATTCAGGGCGGACGCTGAACCGCCTGATCGGCCTGCTCATGGAGCGACGGCCCCGCTCGCTTGACGTTTGTGCGCTCTTGCACAAGAAGGTGGCCGAGCATCTGCAGTATGAGGTACGGTTGATTGGATTCGATGCGCCGAACGAGTTTTTGGTTGGGTACGGCTTGGATCACGCCGAGAACTTTCGCCATTTGCCCTATATCGCGAGCTTGCAGTAATGGCTGACAAACTGCCACCAAAACGAGACCTCAACTGGGGGCGTATCTCCAAGACGCTCTCGTTCTGGTTGCTGCTCATCTTGCTGCCGTTCGTGGTGATTCGCCTCTCGGGCGCGAGTACGGACTCGCCGGCCGAGATCGACTATACCACGTACAGCCAGCAACTGGATCAGGGGAACATTCAACGGGTCACCATCGAGGATGGGAAAACCATCGAAGGCGATTTCCGGTCGCGCGTTCGCGTCGGCAACCACGACGCGGCCAAGTTCACGGTGCGGCTGCCGGTGGCTAACGACTCCAAGGAAGTCGACCGGCTGCGCGAAAAGAACGTCATCATCTCGGCCCAGGACGCGAAGCCGTCGTTAGGCGGCTACGTGATGACGTTCCTGCCGTGGATTCTCATCATCGGGATCTGGATCTTCCTCTTCCGGCAGATGCAGGCCGGGGGTGCCAAGGCGTTCAGCTTCGGCAAGAGCAAGGCGAAGCTGCTCACCGGCGACACGCCCAAGGTGACGTTTGCCGATGTTGCCGGGGCCGACGAGGCCAAGGACGAGCTGCAGGAGATCATCGAGTTCCTGAAGGATCCGCAGAAATTCACCCGGTTAGGCGGCCGTTTGCCCAAGGGCGTGCTGCTCGTCGGTCCGCCGGGCACCGGGAAAACGTTGTTGGCGCGCGCGGTGGCGGGCGAGGCCGGACGTCCGTTCTTCTCGATGTCGGGTTCCGATTTCGTGGAGATGTTCGTGGGCGTGGGCGCGAGCCGGGTGCGCGACCTGTTCGAGCAGGGCAAGGCGCACGCGCCCTGCATCATCTTCATCGATGAGATCGACGCCGTGGGCCGTCACCGCGGCGCCGGGTTAGGCGGCGGCCACGATGAACGCGAGCAGACGCTCAATCAGCTGCTGGTCGAGATGGACGGCTTCGAGTCCAACGACGGGGTCATACTCATCGCGGCCACCAACCGGCCCGACGTGCTCGATCCGGCGCTGCTGCGTCCGGGTCGCTTCGACCGCCAGGTGGTGGTGGATCTGCCCGACCTCCGCGGCCGCGAGGAAATCCTGCGCGTGCATTTGCGGCGCGTGCCGGTGTCCGAAGATCTCGATGTGAGCACTATCGCGCGCGGTACGCCGGGCATGTCGGGTGCCGACCTGGCCAACCTGGTGAACGAAGCCGCGTTGCTCGCCGCTCGGCGCAATCACGACCGCGTCTACCTGTCCGACATGGAAGAGGCCAAGGACAAGGTCATGCTTGGCGCCGAGCGCAAGTCGATGGTGATGAAGGAAGATGAGAAGCGTAACACGGCGTATCACGAAGCCGGACACGCCGTGTGCGCGATCAAGACGCCCGGCTGCGATCCGCTGCACAAGGTCACCATCGTGCCGCGCGGTCGTGCGTTAGGCCTGGCGTTCACGCTGCCCACCGAAGACCGCTATTCGATCACGCGCCAGCAGTTGGAGGCGATGCTGGTGATGACGTACGGCGGCCGAGTCGCCGAGGAAATGATTTTCGGACACGACAAGGTGACCACGGGTGCGGCGAACGACATTCAGAAGGCGACGTCGCTCGCGCGCCGGTACGTGTCGCAGTGGGGCTTGTCCGATGCGATCGGCCCGGTGCTCGTGGGCGACAACGAGCAGGAAGTCTTCCTGGGCCGCGAGTTGTCGCACCGCCGCGAGGTGTCCGAGAAAACCGCCCAACTGGTGGACGCGGAGGTCGCGCGGCTCCTAACGGACTCGTACAATCGCGCGCGCCAAACGCTGCACGACAACGCGGACTTGCTGCATGCCATCGCCGGCGCGCTTCTCGAGCGCGAGACGCTGACGGCGGAAGACATCGAGATTCTCGTGCGCGGAGACAAGCTGCCGCCGCGGAAGATTTCGCCGCCGCCCGCGCCCGCGACGCCGGTCGCGATTCCGCAGGGCAAGCCGGTCAAGCCGCCGTTGTTAGGCGGGCCGGAGCCGGCACCCGCCTGATCGGGAAGCGGCGGCTGTCGCCGCCTGAGGGAAGCGCTGCGCTTGGGGAACCGGGAGCGGGGTGGACTCCGGGCCATTCTGCCAAGCGCCCGTTTCCCCGAGGCGGCGCCAGCGGCCGGTTCCCCAAGCGTTAGCGCTTCCCCAAGGCGGCGCCAGCCGCCGCTTCCCAATGCCATGTCTCTTCGCTGGGTCATTCGCAGCGGCGCTCTGTCTCTCCACCGTCCCATTGTCTTAGGCATCATCAACGTCACGCCCGACAGCTTCAGCGACGGCGGTCTCTTTCTCGCGCGCGATACGGCCGTCGAGCAGGGCGTGAAGTTGGTCGAGGAGGGCGCAGACATCCTCGACATTGGCGGCGAGTCGACGCGGCCGCAGGGGGCGACGTCCGTGGACGCGGCCGAAGAGTTGCGACGCGTCCTACCGGTGGTCGACGGGCTGCGTGACCGGTTTCCGTCGCTGCCGATTTCTGTCGATACCGTGAAAAGTGATGTTGCCCGCAGCACGCTCGACCACGGCGTCGATATCATCAACGATGTGTCGGCGTTGCGATTGGATCCTGCGATGGGCGCGGTGTGCGCGGCGGCGGGCGCCGGTGTTATCCTCATGCATTCGCGCGGTGACGTGAGCGAGATGGGGACGTATCGGTTCGCGACCTACGGTGCTGACGTGATGGGCGACGTGATGTCCGAGCTCGTGTTGGCCGCGAAGGGGGCGGAGTCCGACGGCATCGGTCGCGAGAAGATCGTGCTCGATCCGGGCGTCGGCTTTGCCAAGCGGACGGAACACTCGGTGGCCGTGATCGGTGGCGTGGACCGCTTGGCGGCGCTGGGATATCCGGTGGCGATCGGCGTATCGCGCAAGCGCGTGATTGGCGAGTTGAGCGGCGTCGCCGCGCCGGCCGAGCGGGTGGACGGCACGATTGCGGCGAACGTCATGGCGCTCGCGCTCGGCGCGCGCATCTTTCGGGTACACGACGTCCGCGCCGCCCGCCGGGCGCTGGATGTGGCGTGGAACATCCTGCAGAGCAGAGACACGGCGTGAACATCCTCGACCAATTCCGATTTCTGTCCTTCGGGTGGCGCGACGCGATCGAGATCGCGGTCGTGGCGTACGGCATGTACCGATTGTTGCTCTTGCTGCATGGCACGCGCGCCGTGCAGATGCTGATCGGCATCGTCGTCCTCGTGCTGACGTACGCGCTGGCGTGGATCTTCAAGTTCACGATGATCACCTATCTGTTAGGCGTGCTGTTCACATACGGCGCGTTCGCGGCGCTCGTGATCTTCCAGCCGGAGCTGCGCGCCGCGCTCGCGCGCCTGGGACAGTCGCGGGTGACGCGGTTCTTCAAGCGCATGGACGTGAGCGAGGTAGCGGAAGAAATCGCCGATGCCGTGGAGCGCTTGAGCCGGTCGAGCATCGGATGCATCATCGCGCTCGAGCGTGAGATAGCGTTAGGCGACTACGTCGCATCGGGCACCGAGATGCAGGCCAAGGTGTCGGCCGATTTGCTGGCCACCATTTTCACGCCGTACTCGCCCCTCCACGACGGCGCGGTCATCATCCGCGGCGACACGATCATCGGCGCCGGGTGCATTTTGCCGCTCAGCCAGGCCCAGATGAGCGATCGTACGTTAGGCACGCGCCACCGCGCGGCGTTGGGCCTGAGCGAGGAGACAGACGCGCTCGTGGTCGTGGTGTCCGAGGAGAGCGCGACGATCTCCGTGGCCCAGAACGGTCGCTTGTTGCGCGGCCTTACCGCGCCCCAAGTCCGCGACCTCATTTCGGGCCGCCCGCTTCGCACGACCGCTGAGCAGCCCGTTCTCCAGATGCGGGCCTAGACGCACGCGATCGATTTGCATCGCGGCGTAAGCGGCGATAACTTCACAGCTTATGCACTTTCTGGACATCGCCGATCGGGTGTCCGAGGTCCGGCAGCGGATCGGCGCGGCTGTGGCGCGGGGCGGGCATAACCAAGACGTCACGATCATCGCGGTCACCAAGACGCACGGCGTCCAAGCGGTCGAGGCCGCGTGGCGCGCCGGCGTGGGCGACGTGGGCGAGAATCGTGTCCAGGAAGCGTTGCACAAGATGGACGAGACCAAGGCGCCTGTGCGCTGGCATCTGATCGGCCATCTGCAGCGCAACAAAGTGAAGGGATCCGTCGAGCGGTTCGCGCTCGTGCACTCCGTAGACAGCGAGCGATTGGCGCACGCGGTACACGAATACGGCGTGTCGCGCGGCGCGCCCGTGGATGTGTTGATTCAGGTGAACACGTCGGGCGAGGAGTCGAAGGGCGGGTTCACGCTCGCGGAGTTGCCGGCGCAGTCGGAGCGAATCGCCGGACTCACGGGTATGAGAGTACGCGGTGCCATGACCATGGCGCCGCTCGATGCGCCGGAAGGCGAGCTCCGGCGCGTGTTTGGTGGAGCACGGGAAGCGCGTGCGATCCTGAAACGGTCGTGCGGTACGCTCGTGACCGAGTTGTCGATGGGGATGTCCAACGACTACGAGGTGGCGGTGGAGGAAGGAGCCACGATGGTACGACTCGGCACCATCCTGTTTGGAGCGAGAGACCAATGACTGATGAAGCCTTTCATCTCTCACCGCTCGACGTGCGTCGCTGGGATTTCGGCGCCAAGGCGTTTCGCGGGTACGACGAAAAGAAGATCGAGGATTTCCGGGCGCAGGTGGCGGACGAGCTGGAGCGGCTGACGCGTCTCAATCAGGATCTCGAGGCGAAGGCGCGCGGATTTCACGAGCAGTTGCGGGCGTTCCGCGAGCGTGACAAGGCGCTGAACGACGCCCTGGTGTCGGCGCAACAGCTGCGCTCGGAGATGCGCGAGCAAGCGGAGCGCGAGGCGCAGTTGATCCTGCGCGAAGCACGCGCCGAGGGGGAGCGACAGGTGGAATCCGCGAAGGCGGAGATCCGTCGTCTCCAGGGCGAGCTCGCGTCGCTGGAGAAGGCGCGCCTAACGTACGTCGGCCAGTTACGGACTTTGGTCGAGCGACACCTGGCCGAGCTGAACGCCGCCGAAATGCCGGCACCGCCGGCGACGCCGGCACGGTCGAGCGGCGAGTCGGAGGCGGTCGAGCCACGCAGCCACGTGAAGACGCCGGCGTGGCTGGAGTCGCTCGTCAAGGAATGACGGGAGTGCGACTCGACGATCCTCGTCTGACGCCCGCGCAGGTCCCAGCTCGACACGCGCACACGCGCGCGCAGGCGAGCGTCGCCGCCGCCGCCGTGCGCGATCGCACCGACAGCGTGCCCGAGGTCGCGATCATCCTCGGCACCGGCTTGGGCGCGCTCGCCGATGACATGGATGTGCAGGTCGCCATCCCGTACGAAGACATCCCGGGCTTTCCGCTCTCGACCGTGGAATCGCACGCCGGCCGGCTGCTCTGCGGCACGCTGGGTGGTCGCGCGGCGATCGCCATGCAGGGGCGGTTCCACCTGTATGAGGGTTACACGGCGCAGCAGGTGTCGTTCCCGGTGCGGGTGATGCATCAGTTAGGCGCGCGGACGCTCATCGTGTCCAACGCCTGCGGCGGCATGCATCCGCTGTGGGACGCCGGCGACCTCATGCTCATCGCCGACCACATCAATTTGCTCGGCGACAATCCCCTCATCGGGCCGAACGACGACACGCTGGGGCCGCGGTTCCCGGATATGTCGTGCGCCTACGATGGCAACCTGCGCGCCATCGCGCGCGAGGCGGCGGCGGCGCGCGGCATCGTGCTGCGGGAGGGCGTGTACGTGGCCGTCACGGGGCCGAATCTCGAGACGCCGGCCGAGTATCGGTTCTTGCGCGCGATCGGCGCCGACGTGGTGGGGATGTCGACCGTGCCCGAGGTAATCGTGGCCGTGCACGCGGGCATGCGCGTGCTGGGTCTGTCGATCATCACCGACCGCTGCCTGCCCGACGCGCTCGAGCCGGCGACGGTCGAGCAGATCATCGCGGTCGCCGCCAAGGCGGAGCCACGCCTAACGGCGGTGGTGCGCGACGTAGTGGCACGCTTATGACTGCCGCCGAGCCGACGGCGACCTACCGGCTGCTGCCGCCCGACCTGCCGGCCGACACGCTCGAGCAGCAGATCCTCGCGCAATGGACGGCGGAGGATCTGTTAGGCGAAACGCTGCGCGCGCGCGCGGGGGCGGACGAGTTCGTGTTCTTCGAGGGGCCGCCCACGGCCAACGGACGACCCGGCATTCACCACGTCCTGTCGCGCACGATCAAGGATCTCTTCTGCCGCTACCGCGCCATGAAGGGCTACCACGTGCTGCGCAAGGCGGGCTGGGATACGCACGGCCTCCCCGTCGAGATCGAGGTCGAAAAGCGGTTAGGCATCAGCGGCAAGCAGCAGATCGAAGAGTTGGGCGTCGAGGAGTTCAACCGGTTGAGCCGCGAGAGCGTCTGGACGTACAAGAGCGAATGGGAGAAGCTGAGCGCGCGGATCGGGTACTGGCTCGATTACAGCGATCCGTACGTCACGTACTCCAACGACTACGTCGAGAGCGTGTGGTGGGCGTTGTCGACGCTGCACGGCCGCGGGCTGCTGTATCGCGGACACAAGATTTTGCCGTATTGCCCGCGCTGCGGGACCGCGCTCTCGAGTCACGAGGTGGCGCAGGGATACGAAGATGTGCGGGATCCGAGTGTGTATGTGGCGCTCGAGCTTGGGGAAGAGGGAGGCGGGAAACGGGGAAAGGGGAGGACGAGAATCCTCGTTTGGACGACTACGCCGTGGACGCTCGTGTCCAACGTCGCGTTGGCGGTGCATCCCGACCTCGTGTACCTCGAGCTCGAGCGGCGCGATGGGAGCGAATCCAACCTCATGCTCGCCGAGGCGCGCGCCGGTGCCGTGTTAGGCGACGACTGGCCGGATCGGTGGCGCGTCGTGAGGCGCGTGGCCGGGCGAGAGCTCGCGGGACAGCGCTATCGCCGGCCCCTCGACTGGATGCCGTACGCCACGGGCGAGCACGAAGTGATCGTCGCCGAGGACTTCGTGTCGGCTGAGGACGGAAGCGGCGTGGTGCACATGGCGCCCGCGTTCGGCGCCGACGACTACGCGGCCGGCCAGCGCCACGGACTCGCGTTCCTGCAGCCGGTCAATTTGCGCGGCGAGTTTCCCGCCGACATGCCGCTGGTGGGCGGCATGTTCGTGAAGAAGGCGGATCCGCTGATCATCGAGGAGCTCCGCCGCCGCGGCGTGCTGTGGAAGGCGGGGACCGTCGAGCACGCGTATCCGCATTGTTGGCGCTGCGGCACGCCGCTCCTCTACTATGCGCGGGAGTCGTGGTTCATCCGCACGACCTCGTTCCGCGACGCCATGCTCGCGCGCAACGCGCGCGTCGATTGGCATCCGAGCGAAGTGGGGCAGGGCCGCTTCGGCGAATGGCTCGAGAACAACATCGACTGGGCGCTGTCGCGCGACCGCTATTGGGGCACGCCGCTCCCGGTGTGGGTGTGCGAGCGCGACGCGTCGCACGTCGTCGTCATCGACTCGTATGCCGAGCTCGCCCGTCGGTTAGGCACGGAGCTGCCGGCGGACTTCGACCCGCATAAGCCGTACATCGATCGCTACGAGCTGCGCTGCGAACGGTGCACGGAATCGGCGATGATGCGGCGCGTCCCCGAAGTGATCGACACGTGGTTCGATTCGGGGTCAATGCCGTTCGCGCAGTGGCACTTCCCGTTCGCCGGCCGCGACATCATCGAGCGCCAGTATCCAGCGGACTTCATCGCCGAGGGAGTGGACCAGACCCGCGGATGGTTTTACTCGCTCCTGGCCATTGCCACCGGCTTGGGAGACGCGCTGCCCAACAATGTGAGCGAGGGCGGCACGAGCGGTCTCGCCGCGCCGTATCGCGCCGTCGTGGTCAACGATCTCGTGCTCGACGCCACGGGCGCCAAGATGTCGAAGAGCAAGGGCAACGTCGTCAATCCGTGGGAGGTCATGTCGCGCCACGGTGCGGATGCCACGCGCCTCTACCTCGTCGCGGCGAGCCAGGTGTGGTTGCCTCGACGGTTCGACGACGAAGGGATTCGTGAGCTGGCGGGCCGGTTTCTCCTCACGCTCAAGAACGTCTACAGCGGCATGTTCGCGCAGTACGCGAACTTCGGCTGGACGCCGGGCAGCGACGATCCGCCCGTGTCCAAGCGGCCGCCCGTGGACCGATGGGTCCTGTCGCGGTTAGCCTCCGTTTGCCACCAAGCGGACGAGCTCATGTGGCGGTACGATGCTACGCTGGCGCTCCGCGCGATCATGGATTTCGTGGACGACGACGTATCGAACTGGTACGTGCGGGTGAATCGCGGACGGTTCTATGACGTAGACTCACCGGACAATCGCGCCGCCTTCGCCACGCTGCACGAGGTACTGGTGGTCACGTGCCGGTTGCTCGCGCCGTTCGCCCCGTTCGTCACCGACTGGATGCATCGCGAGCTCACGGCGGCAGGACGCGACGCGGGTTCCACTGGAACCTCTGTGCACTTGGCGCCGTTTGGCGGGTGCTCGTTGGCCGAGGGAGATCCCGCGCTCGAACAAGCGATGGGTCACATCCGGCGGTTGGCGACGCTGGCGCGCGCAGCGCGAAAGGAGGCGGGAGTAAAGATCAGGCAGCCGCTTTCCAGGCTCCTGTGTGTGGTGCCAAATTACAGGGCTGGTGTATTGGATGCCTTGGTGCCGCTCTTGCGTTCAGAGCTGAACGTAAAGGGCGTGGAGTTCGCGCTCACCGGCGACGCATTGGTTCGTCTGGAAGCGAAGCCGAATTTCCGAGCGCTCGGCAAACGATTTGGAAAGAAGACGCCGCTCGCGGCGCAGGCCGTCGCGGCGCTCAGTAGCGAAGCATTGTTGGGATTCACACGCGGCGACTCGTTAGTGATCTCGGTCGAGGGCGAGTCCCACTCGTTGGCGCACGAGGATCTCGAGGTCGTGCGGCGCGCCACAGGCGATCTCGTCGTGCAGGAAGAGGGCGGGTACTTCGCGGCGATCGATCCCGCGGTGAGCGAGGACTTGCGTCGCGAGGGAATCGCGAGAGAAGTCGTGAACCGCATCCAGCGGATGCGAAAAGAATTGCGGTACGTCGTGAGCGACCGGGTGCGGCTGCAGGTGACCGGAAACGGTGGCGTCGAGCACGCCGTACAGGAATACCAGGAGTACGTGGCGGGTGAGGTGCTCGCGAGCGAGGTCATCATCGGGGGTGACGTCGCGGCAACAGTTGACGCGGTGCAGACGGTCGAAGTGATGGACGACGACGTCCGCATTGCCCTGACGAGAGTGCACTAGCGATGCCGTCTTCAGCGAGCTCGAAGAAGTCCAAGCCGATGACGAAGAAGTTGCTCACGCACTTCGAGAAGCGATTGCTCGAGGAGCGAAAGCGGGTGCTCAAGGAGCTCGGCAACTACACCGAGGCGTTCAATGCCACGCCGCAGTCGGCGGATGGCGACCTGAGCTCGTACTCCTTCCACATGGCTGACCAAGGCACGGACGCGATGGAGCGCGAGAAGGCGTTCCTGTTTGCGAGTCAGGAAGGACGGTTTCTGTGGCACATCGACGAGGCGTTGCGGCGCCTCTATCGGTCGCCCGAGACGTTCGGCAAGTGCCACAATTGCGGCGAGGACATCGATTTCGACCGGCTCGATGCACTTCCCCACGCCCGCCTCTGTTTCGCGTGCAAGCAGCGAGAGGAAGATGCCAAGAAGCAGCAGCCACAGCAGGCCTAGGCGCGCGCTCTTCTGGTCGTTGGTCGTCGGGGTGGTGGCGATCGACGTGATCACGAAGAACGCCGCCGAGCAGATGCTACCGGGCCCGCGAGTCCCGCAAAACGTGTTCGGCGAGGTGGTGCGCCTAACGCTCGTGTTCAATCCCGGCGCCGCGTTCGGTCTCAACCTGGGCGCGTGGTCGCGCGAGATCTTTCTCGTGCTCACGCTGCTTGCGCTCGTGATCCTCGGCCGGCTGTACCGGACCACGCGTCCCGGCGATGTCCTGCGTGTGGTCGCGCTCGGTCTCGTGTGCGGTGGTGCAATGGGCAACCTCATCGATCGCGTGCGGTCGCGCATCGGCGTGGTCGACTTCGTGGACATCGGATTTCGCGATTGGCGTTGGCCCACGTTCAACGTGGCCGACATTGCCGTGAGCGTCGGAGCCTTCCTATTGGCGTGGGCGCTCTGGGGCGAGGAGCGGCATTCGGAGACGCACGCCGAAGTCATCGCGGCCGTTCCGGACGTGGTGCCTGAAGTCGTGGCGGAGCCCAAGGTGTCGAGCGGGGGGTGACCCCCGAGCCGACGGTTCGCTCCTACTTGGTCGAGGAATCCGAGTCGCCCGGCTCGCGCCTCGACCTGTTTGTCGCTCGTGCTGCCGACCTCTCGCGCAACCAAGCCGCGACGCTCATCGCGAATGGTCACGTGACTGTAGACGGCCGTCGAGAGAAGGCCAGCTACCGTGTGGAAAACGGCGATCACGTTCACGTTGAGATTCCGCTGCCACCTTCACGTGAGGTATTACCTGAAGCGATTCAACTCAATGTAGTGTTTGAAGATGACGACGTTCTGGTTGTGGACAAACCGGCCGGGATGGTCGTGCATCCGGCGCCCGGTCATTGGACTGGCACTCTCGTCAACGCGCTCAAAGGTCGAGGCGGTTCGCTCGCGGAAAGCGGCGGTACCGGACGCGAGGGTTTGGTCCACCGGCTCGACAAGGACACGTCGGGACTGTTGCTCGTCGCCAAGACCGATCGCGCGCATCGGTCCCTTGGTGCCGCACTCTCCGCTCGGCGAATCGTCCGCCGGTACGCGGTTCTCTCCTGGGGACACGTCGATCAAGATCGCCTGACGGTCGATCGTCCCATCGCGCGTAACCCGCGAGACCGAAAGCGCATGGCGATCGTCAGTACTGGGCGAACTGCACGGACGGACTTCGTGCGGCTCGCTCGGTTCGACGCGGCGGATTTGCTGCGCGCACACCTGCACTCGGGTCGTACGCATCAGATTCGTGTCCACCTCGCGTCGATCGGTCATCCGGTCGTGGGGGACGACACGTACGGCGGGGGCGGCGCGCGGCGACTCGTGGCCCTTCCACCGCGGCGACAGTTCCTGCATGCGGCGTGGTTGATCTTCCCGCATCCGGTGACCGGCACGCCGGTGGAACTTCGCTCGCCGTTACCGGCGGACCTCACCCGGGCGCTTGCAGCGGCGGCCGGATGGACGGAACAGCCGGCTCTCTGGGATCCACTCGACGACTTTGGCTTCTTCCGTATCGACCCCTGACCGCGCGGGTGCGCGCCTAACCGGACAGCTGGTTCTGTGCCGGGTGGCGGGACGCGTGTACGGGGTCGAGTTAGGCACGGTGCGCGAGATCATTCCCGCGCGCCGGCCCACGCGGTTGCCCGGTGCCGGTCCGTACGTGTCGGGGCTGGTGAACGTGCGCGGGACGATCGTCACGGTGCTCGATCTGGCGACCCGGTTGGGCGTCGCCGGCGACGAGCGAGCGGACGCGTCGCGCGGCGTCGGGTCGATCGTGTTGATGGAACACGGCGCGAAGGTTGTTGGCGTTGCCGTGGACGAGGTATTGGACGTCCGCCGTGTGGCGGAGTTGGAACTGGAAACGGAAGCCGAGGCGCTCGTGCCCGGCGGCGCCGTGCGCGCCGTGGGCCGGCTGGATGGCGAGGTGGTCGCGCTCCTCGACATTCACGACATCATCTCGCAAGTGCTCGCCTGATCGGAGGACGCCACGTTGAGTCACACTGTGCTGGTCTGCGACGACGCGATCTTCATGCGCACGATGATCTCCGACATCCTGTCGCAGTCGGGATTCGAGGTCATCGGTGAGGCGGAGACCGGCGTGCAGGCAATCGAGAAGTACAAGCAGCTTCATCCCGATCTGGTGACGATGGACATCGTCATGCCGGACATGGGCGGGATCGATGCGGTCCGGGAGATCACGAAGTTCGACGGCAACGCGCGAATTCTCATGTGCAGCGCGATGGGCCAACAGGCGCTGGTCGTCGAGGCGATCCAGGCAGGCGCCAAGGACTTCGTCGTGAAGCCGTTCCAGCCGAGCCGTGTGCTGGAGGCGGTGCAGCGCGTGCTCGGGTGACCGGCTGACGCAGTAACGCCGCCAGGGCGCCGCCGGCGCTCACCCGAGGGCGGCGCGGCCGTTGTTCCGTTAGGCGCATGCGTCGCGCCCGGGTCAGGTCGTCCGCCGTGCACCCGCCTTTGGTCGTCCCATCGCACCGCCGCCTCCCATGGATCTTTCCCGGTACGCCGAACTCTTCCTCACGGAGAGCCGCGAGCATCTCTCCGCGATGAATCACGCGTTGCTCGCGCTGGAGAGCACGCCCACGGCCAGCGAGCCGGTGGGCGCGATCTTCCGCGCGGTGCACACCGTGAAGGGCATGAGCGCGACCATGGGGTATCGCGCCGTGACCGACGTGGCGCACGAGATGGAAAGTGTGTTGGACCGGGTGCGCCGGGGCGAGATGGAAGTGACGCCCGAGTTGATGGAGCTGCTGTTCCAGGGTGCGGACGCGCTCGAGCAGGCGATCGAAGGCGCTGTGGAATCGGCTCCGGCTCCCGGTGGCGCTGAAGGTGCGACGGTGCCGGAATCGATCGCAGCCGTGGTGGCGTTGCTCAATGCGCGCGCGACTGCGCCGGTGAAACCGGCACCGGCCGCCGCGACGGTCTCCGCCGCGACGACCACGGCGGCGCCAGCGGCGGCACACGCGGCTACCAGCAGCCGGCTGGTGCGGTTGCGACTCGCGTCCGGTACGGCGCTGCGCGGTGCACGGGCGCTGCTGCTCGTCAAGAAGGCTGCCTCGTTAGGCACGGTGCTCGAAGTGGTCCCGCCGGTCGAAGCCCTGCAGGCCGAGGAGTTCGGCGCCGGCTTCTCGATTCACCTCGACAGCACGGCGCCCCGCGACGACATCGTCCGTGCGCTGTTCGCGGTGGGCGATGTCGACCGCGTCGAGGTGGACGGGATCGAGACGGTCGGCCAGCCGGTCCAACAAGGTGGGACGGATGGGCAGGCGGCCGGGGCGCGTCCCACCCGTCAGGTGCGCATTGACCTTCAGCGTCTCGACACGCTGATGAACATGATCGGCGAGCTGGTGATCGCGCGCGGCCGCCTCCTCGAGCTGGCGGCGCGGCACCAGGATCCGGCGCTCGAAGAGGCGGTGACGCACGCCGCACGCCTCATCGGCGAGATGCAGGACGAGGTCATGCTGAGCAGAATGGTGCCGGTCGGACAGGTGTTCGACCGCTTCCCGCGCCTGGTGCGCGATGCGGCGCACGGTTTGGGCAAACAGATCGTCTTCTCCGTGGAGGGAAACGACATCGAGCTCGATCGGTCGATGCTCGATGAGATCGGCGATCCGGTGTTGCACCTGCTCCGGAACGCCGTCGATCACGGCATCGAGACGCCCGAGGACCGGCGCGCGGCGGGCAAGCAGCCCGCGGGCTCGCTGGTGCTCAGTGTGGCGCGCGAGCGGAGCACGGTGTTGGTGCGCGTCGAGGACGACGGACGCGGTGTCGACCGCGGTCGCGTGCTCTCGCGCGCGAAGGAGTTGTCGTTAGTCGAAAAAGACAAGGCCTCGCTGTCCGACGACGAGTTGATGCGGATCATCGCGCGCCCCGGGTTCTCGACCGCCACCCGCGTGACCGATCTCTCGGGCCGCGGGGTGGGCATCGACGTGGTGATGAATCGTGTGCGGGCGATGGGCGGCGCGGTCGAGATGCGCTCGGTGCCAGGTCGCGGGACGGCGGTGACGGTGCGCCTGCCGCATACGCTGGCGATCGTGCGCGCGCTCTTGGCGCGCGTGCGCGACGAGGTGTACGCGGTGCCGTTGGCGCACGTGAACGAAACGGTGGAGCTCGACACCCGCTCCGTTAGGACAGTGCAGGGGCGGGAAGTGATGTTGTTGCGGGACGACGTGCTGCCGCTCATTCGCTTCCACGATTTGTTGCACCTCGAGGCGAACGGAACGGGCGCACGGCATCAGGTCATCGTGCTGGAGGTGGGCGAGCGCCGGGCCGGATTGGTGGTGGACGAGCTCACGGGACAGCAGGACATCGTGGTCAAGCAGTTCGACCCGGCACGTGAAAGTCTGGCGTTGTTCAGCGGAGCGACGATCCTCGGCGACGGTGCGCCGGCGCTGATCGTGGACGTGGGGAGCCTAATCTGAGGGGACAGGCATGGCCGATCTACTGGCGTTGAAGGAGCGACAGCTGGACGCGCTGCGTGAGACCGCGAACATCGGGGCGGGACACGCGGCCACGGCGTTGTCGCAGATGACGGGCAGCACGATCATGATCACGGTGCCGACGATCACGATCGCGGCCCTCGAGGATGTGCCGTCGCAGATCGAGGATGGCGAGGAGCCGATCGCCGCGGTGCTCATGCACATGATGGGCGATCTCACGGGGCGCACGCTGCTCGTGTTCCCGCGTCCGACGGCGATCAAGCTCGCGCAGCTCATGCTGCGTCGTCCGCTCGACCCGAACGGCGAGTTCGGTGTGCTCGAGCAGTCGGCGATCAAGGAGGCGGGCAACATTCTGAGCGGGGCGTACATGAACGCGCTGAGCGAGTTCATGGGCCTGCTCTTGTTGCCGTCGCCGCCGAGCCTCGCGGTCGACATGTCGGCGGCGGTGCTGACGACGGCGTACCTGCAGTTCGGCGCCGAGCGCGACATGGTGTTCGCGATCGAGACGCAGTTCTACTTCCAGGGGCAGAACGACCGGCTGCGCGGGTTCTTCCTGCTTCTGCCGGATGTGGCGTCGCTGCAGACGCTGCTGCGCGCGGTGCGCGTCGCCTAACGATGTCGTCGTCGCTTGCATCCCAACGTGACCGTGACATTCTACGGTCGTATGCGCGGCGGATCGATCCGTCGGATGCAGGCGCGCACAACAACCTCGGCGTCCTCTATTACAACAAGGGGATGTTCGAGGACGCGGTCGCGGCGTTCACGAAGGCGTTGGAGCTGGACCCCAAGATGCAGGTGGCGCAGCGCAATCTCGAGGTCGCGTACTTCAACAGCGGGTATTACGATCGGCGCGTCACCGAGCTGCGCGAGCGGCTGCGCCTGCGGCCGGATGACCGCGATGCCCGGTGGGAGCTGGGCCGCGCGTACGCATCGTTAGGCGATTCGCGCGAAGCGGTGGCCGAGTTCACGGCGCTGCTGTCGTTCCACGGGCGCGACGTGGGCGCGATGGTTCAGTTAGGCCTGGCCGAGAAGGCGAGCGGCGACCTGGAGGCGGCCGAGCGGTGGTTCGCCAAAGCGCTCGAGGTCGAACCCGACAGCCCGCTGTGCAACTTCTACATGGGTGAGGTGCTGTACAACCGCGGCCTCAACGACGAGGCCCTGGCGGCGCTCACGCGCGCGATCGCGTTGAGCCCCGACAACGCGGACGCGCACTATCTGTTGGGCTTCGTGTTAGGCGACATGGGCCGCCATGAGGATGCGGCGGCTTCGGCCAAGCGCGCGATCCAGCTCAACCCGTCGCTGTCGCGCGCACAAGCGAACCTTTCCATTGACCGGTACAACCCGGCCAAGTACGAAGAGCTGCTGCCGCAGCGTCAGGAACGCCACTCGGCGAAAATGCTCGCGGTGGCGAAAGAAGAGCAGCTGGCGCACTACAATCTGGGTTTGGCGTTCCGCCAGAAGGCCTACTACGCCGAAGCGCTGCGCGAATATCGGCTTGCGCTCGAGCGGGGCGAAGATCGGCGGCTCGTGCTGCAGGCCATGGCGGAAGTACACCTGCTCAAGCGCGATTCGGCCGCGGCCGTAGAGCTCTACGACCGCATCATCGTCGAGCAACCCGACAGCCCCAAACTCTGGTGCGAGCGCGGGGTCGCGCTGCATCAGTCGGGCAAGCTCGCCGATGCGGCGTCGAGCTATGCGCACTCTCTCGAGCTCGATCCGGCCTACGCCATCGCGCACAACAACCTGGGCGTGGCGCACTATCACGGCGGCGATTCGGAGAACGCGATCGATTCGTTCCGCACGGCGCTCTCGAAGCAGCCGGCGTTCGTGAAGGCGTGGCTCAACCTGGCGCTCATCCTGTTCAAGGGAAAGCGGCTCCAGTTGAGTCTCGAAGCATATCGCCAGGTGTTAGGCGTATTCCCCGAACAGGCGGTGGCGTGGAACGGGATCGGTCTCGTGCTGGCCGAGCTCAAGAAGTTCGAAGAAGCGCGAAACGCGTTTGGCCGCGCGATCCAGGCGCGGCCGGCGTATGCGGAAGCGCACTATAATCTGGGTTTCACGCTCTCGAACCTGGGCGACTTCGAGGGCGCGCTGCGCGCCACCAAGCGCGGTCTCGAACTCGAGCCGCTTTACGTGGCGCAAAAGTTCGAGTTGGCCATCGATCTCGAGTACGAGGATCCCGATCTCTCGATCGCCCCCGATCTGGATGGGGCGCAGCGCGCCGAAGGCGCCGTCGAGACGTTTTCGTTCGACCCCAAGTCGCTCGATACGCTGTTCTCCGAACTCAAGCAGCACACGCCGGTGCGCACGCCGGTGGTGCCATCGGACAATCCGTACGCGATGGGTGCGGAGTACCTGGCCAAAGGCATGCTCGACCGCGCGTCGGCCGAGATCAACCGCGCGTTGGGCAGGGGCGGCGACGCGGCCACGGGCCTGACCATGTTGGGCGACGTCTTCGCCAAACAGGGATTCCACGGCGAGGCCCTCGAGCGGTATCGCCAGGCGCGGAGCGTGAACGGCACCGTGCCGCGCGCGCTGGCGGGCGAGACCCGAGCGCTGCTCATGCTGCGTCGTCCGGAGGAAGCGCGCGACGTCGCCGAACAATTGCTGGTGGCGGATCCGGCGGGCGTGGAGTCGTTGTTGCTGGTGGCGCGCGCACGCGCCGAGACCGGCGAGTCGGACGCGGCGCTCGAGCTGCTGCGCCAGGCGCAGCGGCTGGCGCCCGCTCGCGCGGACGTGCTCAAGCAGATCGGCGACATCGCGCGCGCGGCCGGCGACGTGGATGGCGCCATTCTCGCCTACCGCAACGCGCTCGATCTGGATCAGGACTTCGCGGTGGTGCACTACGATCTGGCGACGCTGCTCGCCCAACGCGGCGACGGCGGCGGCGCGGACGCCGAGCTGCTCGCCGCGCTCGACGCGGTGCCGACGTACGTCGAAGCGACGCTCGCGCTCGCCGAGGTGCGCCGCCGCTTCGGCCGCGCCAACGATGCGATCACGCCGTTAGTCGACCTGCTGCAGCGCGATCCCTACAACATCGACGCGCTGCTCTCGCTCGCCGAGACGCTGCTCGAATTGGATCGGAGCACCGACGCGGCGCGCGCGGTGGACCGCGTGCTGCGATTCGATCCCAAGCACCCCGGCGCGCTCCTGCTGCAGGGCGTTATTCTCGCCGATCGCCATCGCTATCGCGAGGCGATCGCCCTGTGGAACGACGTCGTGGAGCTGGCCCCGGACAGCGTGCACGCGCGCCGGGCGCAGCGTGAGGCGCGGACGGCTGCGGACCTGCTCCGCATCTTCCGCAGCCGGCAGGAGGTGGCCTGATGGCGATCGAAGGGCCCCTTCGCGAGCTGGGCATCCACGATGTGTTCCAGCTGCTCGACCTGAGCCGCAAGACCGGGACGCTGACCGTGACGTCGCTGCTGCGCGACAACCAGGGGACGGTGTACTTCGAGCGCGGCGCGGTGATCTACGCCGTGATCCGGAGCAACCCGCATCCGTTAGGCGAGCTGCTGCTGCGCGCGGGGAAGATCTCCGAGGGCGACCTGGCCCGGGCCCGCGAGGCGCAGGTCAAGTCCGATGACGGCCGCCGGTTAGGCGAGATCCTGGTGGAGCTGGGCGCCGTGACGCGCCGCGAGTTGGAGCGCCAGGTGCGCTTCCAGGTCGAGGAAGTGGTGTTCGAGCTCATGTCGTGGCGGGAAGGATTCTTCTCGTTCGAGGAGCGCGACGTGGTGAACGTGCCCGCCGAAGCCACAATTCGGATCTCCACCGAGTCGCTGCTCATGGAAGGCGCGCGCCGCATCGATGAATGGTCGCGTATCGAGGGCAAGATCCCGCACCTGGGCGTCGTGCCATCGCTCTCGTTGGCGGCGGACGGCCACGCAGCGCAACTGGACCTGCTGCCCAACGAATGGGAAGTGCTGTCCGAGATCGACGGCGCGCGGGATCTGCGGGCGATCGCGTCCGAGCTGGCGCGCAGCGAATTCGACGTCGCGCGCATCGCATACGGCCTTGTGACCACGGGCGTGGTCGCGCTGCGCGACAATCAGACGAACGGCGGGGCGGCGGCGGGCGCGGTGCAGGCCCAAGTCCACCTCGACCGTGCGCGCGAGGCGCTGCGCGCCGGCGAGTGCGACCGCGCGGTGGCCGAAGCGCGACTCGCGGTGGCGGGACTCGACGGCGCGACCATGCCGCGGCTCGTGCTGGCGCGCGCACTGACGCGCGCGGGCCGGCACGACGAAGCACAGGAAGAGCTGCGTCGCGTGTTGCAGGCGGACGCCCTCGAACCGGCGGTGCACCTGGAAACGGGCTGGTGCGCGGCGTGGCGCGGCGACTATCAGGAAGCGCTCACGAGCTGGGATCGGTACCTGCGTCTGGCGCCCGAGGGCGCCGACGCCGGAACGGTGCGCGAGTCGATGGACGCGGTGACGCGATTGTCGGGTGTGCTGCGGGAGCGGATGGATGTCTGACGACATTCGGCGCCTGAGCGAGGAATTGGCGCGCGATCCGTCCAGCGTGGTGTTTCTTCAGTTAGGAGAGGCGCTCAGGCGGAGCGCGCAGCTGGACCTGGCACTGCGCGTCGCGTCGCGCGGCGTCGAACGGCACGGCGGCAACGCGGACGCGCACGACCTGCTGGCGCGGGTGCGCGTGGACCGCGGCGAGTTGGCCGAGGCCACGCTGGAGTGGGAAGCGGTGCTGGAATTGGCGCCCGATCACGTGGGCGCGCGCAAGGGTCTGGGCTACGTGCTCTACAAGCAGCAGCGCCTCGAGGAAGCGGAGCACCACCTGGGGCTCGCGGCGGCGCAGGGCGATCCGGCGGTCGACACGGCGCTGCGCATGGTGCGGCGCATGGTGAAGTACACCAACGGCTCAGCGAACGGCGCGTCGCCGAACGGAGAAAAGATGGCGGCGGCCGAGCGCCGCGTCGAAGATGACGCACGCTATCTGTTCGCCGACATCCTGGGCGAGGGCCAGCAAACCGCGCTGCTCCTCGACGGAGACGGTCTGGTGACGGCCGGCGCGTACGTGACGGCCGACGGCGAGGACGTGGCGCAGGACGTGGGCGCGGCGCTCACCGGCGTGCGCGACGAAGCGGACCGCACCGTGCGGCACCTCCAGTTAGGCGCGTGGCGCGCGGTGGTCTACGAGACCGACGTGGCGACGATCGCCCTCGGCCCCGTCCTCGAGGATTCGCTGGCGCTGGTCGCGGCGGCGCGCTCGCTGCCATTGGGCCTCGTGCGCCGGGTGCTCGACCGCTGCATGCAGCGCGCCGAGTCGTGGCTCAAGGAGGTCGCGTGAGCACGCCGTACACCGACGTGTTGGCGGCGGTCACGCGGCAGCGCGGCGTGCTGGGCTGTCTCCTCGTGAGCGAGGCGGACGGCATCATTGTCGAGGCCAACGTACAGGTGGGCATCGAGGCCGGCGTGGCCGGCGCGCTCGTCGCGTCGCTGTACCGGCGCGCCCGGTTAGGCACGGACGCGGCGGGCCTCGCGACAGTCGGGTTCCTGCAGCTCGAGGCAGAGCAGGGCCACGTGTGCGCCGTGGGCCGCGATGGGCTCGTGCTCGCCACGCTCGCCGAGCCCAGGGCGCACATCGGCCTCATTCGCAGCGCGATGCTCCACGCCGTGGAGGCGCTGCCGTGAGGGCGCGCGTCGCCGAGGCCTGGGTGGAAGCGCCGCTCCAGCGCTTCGTGGACGACGCGCGCGTGCAGTTCGCGCTGCTCCTGCATCCGAGCGGCCAGGTGCTGGGCCAGTTCGGGTTCACGCGCGCCGTGGATGTCATGGCCGCCTGTGCGTTAGGCGCAGCCATTCACGCGTCGGCCGGCGAGTTGGGCAAGGAGCTGGACGGCCATCCGTTCCGCGAGCTCTATCACGCGGGCCGCGAGCGGCAGGTCTTCATTGCCGAAGCGCCCACGGCGCGCGGCGCGCTCGTGCTGCTTACGGCCTTCGACGCCGAGAGCTCGCTCGGCCTGGTGCAGGTGTACTTCCGCGAGCTCCGCGACGCGCTCCGCGACGCGGCACCGCCACCGGTCGAGTCGGGACCGGCGCTCGACGGGAATTTCGAGCAGGACCTGAATCGCAGTCTCGCCGTCCTTTTTGGGCGCGCGCAATCGCCGGCTCCCGGCGATGCGGGCGCACCGCGTCCCCCAGCCTGAGCAGCCTGTGCCTCTCGTCAACTACGCGACGCGCGAGATCACGTGCAAGATCGTCTACTACGGCCCGGGCCGGTCGGGCAAGACGACCAACCTGCACTACATCTACGGCCAGGTGCCTAACGACCGCAAAGGCACGATGGTCTCGCTGGCCACGCAAACGGACCGCACGCTGTTCTTCGATTTCCTGCCGCTCGATTTGGGCTCGATCTCCGGCTTCAACACGCGCTTCCAGCTGTACACGGTGCCGGGACAGGTCTACTACCACTCGACCCGCAAGCTCGTGCTGCAGGGCGCGGACGGCGTCGTGTTCGTGGCCGACAGCCAGGTGCGCCAACTCGACGAGAACATCGAGAGCCTGCAGGACCTGCACGCCAATCTCGCCGAGCACGGCATGGATGTGCGCACGGTGCCGCTCGTGCTGCAGTACAACAAGCAGGACTTGCCGCCCGAGCTGGTCCTCGGCACCGCTGCGTTAGACGATGCGCTCAACTTCCGCGGCGTGCCCGCGTTCTCGGCCGGCGCGTTGCACGGCACGGGTGTGTTCGAGACCCTGCGCGGCATATCGGAGCTGGTGCTGCGGCGCTTGAGCACCGCCGGCAGTCCGGCCACGCCATCGACCGCACACGCCGGGAGCCGCTGACTGTGGAGTTGGACGCGCGCTACCGCTTCGAAAACTACGTCGTCGGGTCGGCGAACCGGCTCGCCGTGTCGGCGGCGCGCGCCGTGGCGCAGGCGCCGGGCGCGGCGTTCAATCCACTCTTCATCTACAGCGGCTCCGGGTTAGGCAAGACGCATCTGCTGCTCGCGATCGGACATCTCGGCCGCCAACTGCAGCCCGACCTCAAGGTCGCGTACAACACGGTGGACGAGTTGGTGGACGAGCTCAACGCGAGTGTCGCGTCGAGCGCGGTGGATGCGCTGCGCGAGCGCTATCAAAACGTGAACGTGCTGCTGCTCGACGACGTGCAATTCCTGGCCGGTCGTCGAGAAACGCAGTCGGAAATCCTGCGCCTGTTCAACGGCTTGCAGCGGGGCGGGCGGCAGATCGTGCTCACGAGCGACCGTCCGCCGGCTGAGATTTCGGATTTGGACGACCGGTTGATCACGCGGTTCTCGGGTGGCCTCGTGGTGGATGTGGGTGCGCCCGACTACGAGACACGCGCGGCCATCGCGCGCCTCAAGAGCGACGAGCGCGGCGCGCAATTCGACACCGGCGTCCTGGATGAAGTGGCGCGCATTCCGTTCGGCAACGTGCGCGAGCTGCAGGGCGCGCTCAACCGGCTCATCGCCTGCCAGACGTTAGGCGAACGCGCGGTGACGGCGCTCAACGTGCGCGAGTTGTTGGGCGAGCGACCCGAGGTCGCGGATGCGCCGACGGCGGTCGCATCGAACGGACATTCGCCGCGCGGCGGCGAGTTCTCCACCTTCCTGAGCGATCTGAGCGCGGTGGTCGCCCAACAGATCGAGCCGTGGCGCATCCGGTTGCTCGAGGTGATGTCGCGGTGGCGCGAGGAGGGGTTCCTCACGGCGGCGATCGAGCGCGCGCTCGAGGGCAGCGAAGAGCCCGACGTCGAGGCCACCGTGCGCCAGTTCGAGAGCGCGGTAGCGCGGCTGCAATCGCTGGCCCGCGAAGCCGAGGCGCTCGACCCCTCGCTCGCGTCGTCGGACCTGTTCCGCGACCCGGAACGCGTCGGCGAAGTCGAGCTGGCGGTGGCCCGTCTGTTAGGCGCGGCCGAGCCGCCGCCGGGGCCGTCGCCCGACTACGTGCGCGCCGACTTCGAGGTCGGGCCGTCCAACCAGCTCGCGGTGCACGCAGCGGATACGGTGATCGAGGAGCCGGGCAAGAAGTACAATCCCCTCGTCGTGTACGGACCCTCGGGCGTCGGCAAGACGCACCTGCTCAATGCGTTAGGCAACGAGCTGATCGGGTTGCGGGGCGGCGCGACGACGGTGGCCTGCGTGAGCGCGCGGCACTTCACCGAGGAGCTGATTGCGGCGCTGCGCGAGGGGACCATCGAGCGGTGGCGCGCGCGCTATCGCGTGGTGGACGTGCTCATCATCGATGACGTCCACGAGTGCGCCGGCACCGAACGGACACAAGAGGAATTGTTCCACATCTTCAATGCGCTCTATGCGAGCGGCCGGCAGATCGTGCTGTCGATGCGGTGCGCGCCCAAGTCGATCGAGGGCCTCGAGGATCGCCTGCGCTCGCGTTTCGAGGGCGGCCTGGTGGTCGAGATGCAGGCGCCCGATCACGTGTTGCGCGAACGGCTGTACGCACGCTCGTTGTCGGCCGCCGACGTGCGGCACGACCGTGCGCTCATCGACTATTTGGCGTCGCGCGCCGTGGCGAGCGTGGCCGAGATCATGGCCACGGTACAGCGGTTGGTGCAGGCCGCGGATGTCGTCGGCATCCCGCTCACCGCGAATTTTGCGCGCAAGGAGCTCGAGGGTCGCGTCGCCGCGCCGGCAGTCGCGCACAACGGCAACGGTCATCCCGCCGATCCGTTGTTCCTCGACGAAGAAAAGGTGATCTGGGATTGGCCCGACGTCTCGGGCCGCGCCATTGAGGAGTTTCGCTGATGGCGATCAAGGGGAGTCTCCGCGAAGCGAGTTTGCCCGATGTGCTGCAGTTGCTGGCGATGGGGCAGAAGACCGGCTGCCTCAGCGTCACCGACCGCAGCAACTTCGGCTACATCTATTTCGATCGCGGCCGAATCTCGTACGCGTCGATCGTCAACCGGCGCGACCGGTTAGGCGACATGTTGGTCAAGGCGGCCGTGCTCACGCAGGCCGAGCTCGACGGCGCCATCGACGTCCAGGGAACGCAGCACCGCCACAAGCGGTTAGGCGAAATCCTCATCGAGCAGCAGATCCTGTCGCGCGAAGAGCTGCACCGGTACATCAGAATCCAAATCGAAGAGGCGGTCTATTACCTCTTCACATGGACACAGGGCACGTTCAGCTTCGAGGCCGACATCCGGCCCGACGAGCACGACTTCCTGGTGTCGATCAATCCGGAGTCGTTGCTACTCGAGGGGGCGCGCCGTGTGGACGAATGGAGCCTCATCGAGAAGAAGGTGCCGAGCTTCGACGTCATTTTCGGCGTCGATGATGGACGGCTCGCGGCCAGCGAAGCGCAGTGGACATCGCTCCAGGAGCAGCTGCTGCCCTTGATCGACGGTCGGCGCGACGTGACGGCGCTGATCGATGTGTCGGGCGCGGGTGAATTCGAGGTGGGGAAGGCGCTCTACGGGTTGGCGACCGCGGGGTTCCTGCACATCATCGGCAAGTCGAAACCGGTGGACGAGGTGGCGCTCGAGGCGCGCGTGGAGGAGCATCGCAACCTCGGCGCCGCGTTCTACAAGACGGGCATGTACGAGGAGGCGACGCGCGAGTTCCGTCGCGTGGTCGAGCTGCAGGAGAACGACGTGCAGGCGCGATTCTTTTTGTCGCTCGTCGCGATGCGCGAGGGCCGATGGTCGGAGGCGGTGCTCACGCTGCGCGAGGCGGCGTCACAGCCCGCGGCGCGCGCGGCGGTGTACCACAATCTCGCCTATGCGCTCGAGCGCCTGGGACATCACGACGAAGCGCGCGAGGCGCTGGCCGAGGCGGCCCGGCGCGGCGGGACCGAAGATCCGCGGACCCGCATTTCGTTAGGCGTGCTCGCGCTCAAGCGCGGCGACCTGGCGGAAGCCGACGAAACGCTCGCGAGCGCGCGGTCCCTCTTCGGCAAGCGTGGACCGCCGCCGGCGTGGTTTCACTATTCGGCGCTCGCCGCCGCGTTGCGCGACGATCTCGAGCGTGCGGTCACGCTCGTGAACGAGGGCCTGGCCGCGCACCCGCGCGGTCCGGTACTGTGCAATACACTGGCGGTCTTGTTCGAGCGGCGGGGCGATCTGGCCGCGGCCTGCCAGGCGGCGGAGCGCGGGCTCACGGAGAACGGCGCACTGCCGCAATTGCACAAGAACCTGGGCGACGCACTGTACGGCGCGGGCCGCTACACCGAAGCGCTGGAGGCCTACCAGCGCGCGATCAAGCTCAACCCTGCGTTAGGCGACGACGTGTATTGCAAGTTGGGCAACATTCGCTACAAGTGGCAGGAGAAGGATCAGGCCATGGCCTACTGGGAGCGCGCGCTCGCGCTCAATCCGGACAACCAGAGCTTGCGCGCCAACCTCGACCTGGTGCGGAGCCTCCCGGCGTGACCGACACGGCGACGGACCGCGAGTTCGAGGCGCTCACGGCGAAGATCGCGCGCGAGCGCGGGTTCGCGTGCGCGAGCTACAAGGAGAAATGCCTCCGCCGCCGGATCGCGGTGCGGATGCGCGCCCGCGGCGTCCACACGTACACCGACTACGCGAGCGTGCTCGACGCGGACGCGCACGAATACGATCTGCTGCTCGATGCACTCACGATCAACGTCACCAAGCTGTTCCGGAATTGGGAGACGTTCCGGGCCATCGAAACGACGTGCGTGCCGGCCTTGTGGGCGCTGCCGGATCCTGCGCTCCGCATCTGGAGTGCGGGTTGCGCATCCGGGGAAGAGGCGCACTCTCTCGCGATTCTCCTGCACCGCTACGTGACCGACCGCGGGGAGTCGCCCCGGTTAGGCCGCGTGCACGTGATCGGCACCGACATTGACCGGGCGAGCCTCGAGGCGGCGCGTCGCGGCGCGTACGTCGAAGCGGCGTTCGCCGACACGCCCGCCGGGCTGCGCGAGCGCTACTTCTCGGCGTCCACGCCGCACGTGGTGAACGAAGACGTGCGGCGATTGGTGCGGTTCGAGCAACGCGATGTGCTGCGCGATGGGCCGCCGGCGCCGGAGATCCATCTGATCGCGTGCCGGAACGTTCTCATCTACTTCGACCGCGACACACAGGAGATGCTGTTCCAGAAGTTCTACGAGGCGCTCGCACCGGGCGGATTCCTGGTGTTGGGCAAGGTCGAGACGCTGTTCGGTCCCGCGCGATCCCGCTTTCAGGGCGTGGAGCCGCGCGAACGCATCTTTCGGCGGCAGTGAGGGAGATTCGAGTGCGGGTGGCCGATGCGGCCGCGGCCCAGGGTGACGCGATGCTGACCACGATCGGGCTCGGCTCGTGTGTCGCCATCGTGCTCCACGATGCCGATCGCAAGATCGGCGGGCTGGCGCATGTGCTGTTGCCCAGCGAGTCGCTGGCCCAGGACCGGTCCAACCGCGCCAAGTTCCCCGGATCGGCCGTGCCGCTCCTGCTCGAGGAGATGCAGCGGTTAGGCGCGCGGCCGACGCGCATCACGGCGCGGCTGGTGGGCGGCGCGAGCATGTTCGCGGCGCTGCTGCCGGCGGGCGGACTGCAAATGGGCGAGCGCAACCTGCTGGCCACGCGCGATGCGTTAGGCAAGGCGCGCCTGCCGATCGTAGGCGAGGATGTGGGCGGCGGCCACGGGCGCAGCGTGTTCTTCGACATCGCATCGGGCCGCGTCGAAGTGCGATCCATGGTGAAGGGCGATGTCGTTCTCTAAGGCGCCCCGCACCGTCCTGGTGGTGGACGACAGCGCGTTCATGCGCAAGCTGGTGGCCGAGATGGTCGATGCCGCCGGCGACTTTCGCGTCGTGGGCACCGCGCGCAACGGACGCGACGCGCTGTCCAAGGTGCACTCGCTCAATCCCGACCTGGTGACCATGGACGTCGAAATGCCGGAGCTCGACGGCATCGGCGCACTCGGCTACATCATGAGCGAATCGCCCCGACCGGTAATCATGCTCAGCGGCGCCGCCACCGGGGACGCGGGCGATCTGACGATTCGCGCGCTCGAGTTAGGCGCGGTCGATTTCGTGCGCAAGCCGTCGGGACCGATCAGCCTCGACCTGGGCACGGTGCGCGAGCAGCTGCTCGAGGCGCTGCGCGCGGCCGATCAGGTGAACCTGCGCGGCGTCGAGGTTCTGGCCAAGCCGCACGCGCCGGCCCGGCGCGTGCCGATGCCCGACACGCGCGCCGCCGGCGCCGCCGTGCGCGCGGTGGTGATCGCGGCATCCACCGGCGG
>DATEHK010000153.1:0-3438 GCA_035279625.1 Gemmatimonadaceae bacterium | reverse complement strand
GATCTCGAGGACGACACGCACGCCGATGACGTCGAGCTTCGGCGGCGCGCGTTCGAACCGCCGCCGCAGCCGCTCTCGCCGGCCGCCCGCCTAACGCAGACCGATGCCCAACGCGGCGCGCATGCGCCGTCGCGCGGCTTCCCCGATGCGGGCGGGGCTGAGCACGGCCGCGCTGCGCCGCCGAGTGATCACCAATCGGCGTCAGCCCACGCCGGACCCGCGTCGGCGCCGGCTCAACGTCCATCGGCTCCACAGGCTCCCGCCGATTGGCAGCGGCCTCGCCCCGTCGTGCCTGGACCGCCGCGTCCCAAGCCGGTCGCGTCGTCCACGCCGTTCCCGCCGCGACCTATCGCGACTGCATCGCCTGGTACGCCCACGGGTGCGCCTCCACGCCGCGAAGAAAAACGCGGCGGAAAACGCAAGAAAGGCAAGCGCGGCGTCGTCGATCAAGAAGCGGTGACGGCGAACATCTCCCGGACCATGACGGCCCTTCGCGGCGCGCCGACGCGCCGCGGTCCGCGGCGTGCCGACGAAGGTGCGTCGCGCGAGGAGATGGAAGCGCAGCGCGCGGCCGAGGCGGAGCGCGAGCGCACCACCGTGCACGTGAACGAGTTCATCACCGTCAGCGAGCTGGCATCGATCCTCAAGATCCCGCCCACGCAGATCGTGACGTTCGCGCTCAAGAACCTGGGTCTCATGGTCACGATCAACCAGCGGCTCGACTTCGATCAGATCGAGTTGATCGCCGGTGAATTCGGCTTCCACGCGGTGCGTGAAGCGGAATACGCCGCGGCAGACGAAGCCGAGGAAGAGGCGCCGGAGAATCTGGCGCCGCGTCCGCCGGTGGTCACCATCATGGGCCACGTCGACCACGGCAAAACATCGCTGCTCGACTACATCCGCAAAGCCAATGTCGTCGCGGGCGAGGCCGGTGGTATCACGCAGCACATCGGCGCGTACCACGTGTCGCTGCCCAGCGGTCGGCTCATCACGTTCCTCGACACGCCGGGCCACGAAGCGTTCACCGCCATGCGCGCGCGCGGCGCACAGGTCACTGACATCGTGGTGCTGGTGGTGGCGGCGGACGACCAGGTGATGCCGCAAACCATCGAGGCGATCTCGCACGCCAAGAACGCCGGCGTTCCGTTAGTCGTCGCCATCAACAAGATCGATCTGCCCAGCGCCAACGTGCAGAAGGTGAAGCAGGACCTGCTGCAGCACGGCGTCGTGCTCGAGGAATTCGGCGGCAGCACGCTCGCCACGCCGATTTCGGCAAAGAAGGGGACGAACGTGAGCGAACTGCTGGACCAGGTGTTGTTGCAAGCCGAGATCCTCGACCTCAAGGCGAATCCCGGCCGCAAGGCGGTGGGCACAGTGATCGAGGCGCAGCTGGATCCGGGCAAGGGGCCGGTGGCGACGCTCCTGGTGCAACAAGGCACGCTGCGCGTGGGCGATGACTTCATCTGCGGCATGTATTCCGGCCGCGTCCGCGCGCTGTTCGACGAGCGCGGGAAAACGGTGCCGTCGGCCGGTCCGGCGATCCCGGTCCAGGTGTTAGGCATCGAGGGCGTGCCGATGGCGGGCGACCAGCTGCTCGTGCTCGAAGATGCGACGGCGGCGCGCGACATCGCGCAGCGCCGCCAGCGCCTCGACCGCGAAGCGAAGAGCCGCCGCACGTCGCGCGTCGCGGTGTCGCTCGAGGACTTCATGTCGCAGGCGGCGGCGGGCCTCGTGCGCACCCTGCCGTTAGTGATCAAGGCGGACCAGGGCGGTCCGGCCGAAGCGCTGGCCGATGCGTTAGGCCAGTTGTCGAACGCCGAGGTGAAGGTCGAGGTCGTACACCGCGGCGTGGGCGCGATCACGGAGAGCGACATTCTGCTCGCCAAGGCGTCGGGCGCGATCATCATCGGGTTCCACGTTCGGCCGGACAACAACGCGCGCGCGGCGGCCGAGCGCGAGGGCGTCGACCTCAAGCTCTACCGCGTCATCTACGAGGCGGTGGACGACGTGCGCGCCGCGCTCTCGGGCATGCTGCGCCCCGAAGAGCGGGAGGTCACGTTAGGCGAAGCCGAGGTGCGGCAGTTGTTCCGCGTGCCGCGCATCGGGGTCGTGGCCGGCTGCTACGTGCGCAGCGGCATCATCTCGCGCCAGGGCCGCGTGCGCGTGGTGCGCGATGCCGTCGAGATCTACGACGGCACGATCGCGTCGCTCCGCCGCTTCAAGGACGACGTCCGCGAAGTGCGCGACGGATTCGAGTGTGGTATCGGCATCGAGCACTTCAACGACATCAAGGTCGGCGACGTGATCGAGTGCTACCGGAAGGAGGAAGTCGCCCGGACGCTCTGATTAGCCGATGACGATCGCGTCCATCTCGTGGGATCTGCACGTACCGGCCGCGCACTCGCTCAAGGAGAAGCGGTCGGTGCTCTCGCGCATCAAAGCCCGTTTGCACAACGAGTTCAACGTCTCGGTCGCCGAGACGGGGCACCACGATGCGTGGCAGCGCGCCGAGCTGACCGCGTGCGTCGTCTCGCCCGACCGGCGGCATGCGGAGTCCGTGCTGTCGACTATTGACCGTGTGGTGGCCACGGCCGCCGGATGCCGCGTCATCGATTCCGTGCGCGCGTTCTTCTAACGCGCACGACCAGCCACCCGAGAGTCACATGAGCCCCGATCATCGCCGCGCCGAACGCGTTGCCGAAGGAGTCCGCGAAGTGGTGGCGCGCTTTCTCACCGAGGGCGTGAAGGATCCGCGCGTCGTCGGCCTCGTCACCGTCACCGGCGTCGACGTGACGCGCGACCTGCGCCACGCGCGCGTGTACGTCACAGTGTTAGGCGACGATGCGGCGCACAAGTCCACGCTGGAGGGCCTGGCGAGCCTGGCCGCGCACCTGCGGCCGTTGGTCGCGCGCTCGCTGAGGCTCAGGCTCGCGCCCGAGATCGAGTTCCGCCAGGACGAGACCGCCGCCCACGCCACGCGCATCGAGTCGCTGCTCGCGCGGCTGCGCGACGAACGCGACGCGGCCGCGCCGCCGCCGTCCGACGAGGATGCCGGCGATTGACGGTCTCGTGCTGGTCGACAAGCCGGCCGGCGTCACGTCCCACGATGTCGTCGCCATCGCCCGGCGCGCGCTCGGCGTTAGGCGGGTGGGACACGGCGGCACGCTCGATCCGTTCGCGACCGGACTGCTCGTGCTGCTCGTCGGGCGCGCGACACGTCTCCTGCCGTATCTCGAGGGCGAGCCCAAAGTGTACGCGGCGACCATTCGGTTGGGCATCGAAACGGACACCGACGACGGCACCGGCGCCGTGGTGCGCGCCGCCGCGCTGCCGGATCGCGCCGCCGTCGAGCGCGCGATGCGCGGGCTAACGGGAGAGGTGGAGCAGGTGCCCCCGGCCTTTTCGGCCAAACAGGTGGGCGGCCGCCGCGCCCACGCC
>DATEHK010000152.1:0-22459 GCA_035279625.1 Gemmatimonadaceae bacterium | reverse complement strand
GTGACAGAGCGAGGAAGCCCTCCACGCGGGACGGCGATCAGCCTCGAAGCAGAACTCCGCTGGAAGCGCGACATGAGGGCTCACGATGGCGCGCGTAGAGGGCTTCCTCGCTCTGTCACAAGGGATAGCGAAAAGGAAACTGAAGGAAACTGAAGGCCGCTCGGCGGCGCGAGGCTCAGTGCGATCACTGTGGTGAGAGCAGTTTGTTGTTGTTGGAAAACAGCACAGCGGTGTCCATGCTTGCCGCACGACGCAGGTCGCATCCGATACCGCTCGACCGGCGCGCACGACACCGAGGCGCGTGACGTCCGCCACTTGCCCGAAATTCCCGGAAGAACCCTTTGTTTGAAAACCAAGAACGACAAGCCGGTCACCGACGGATGCGCAGGCCGTGCCTCGGAGCGTTGCCCGCCACCGGTTGTCGCCCCTAACTTGAGAGTATGCAACGCTTCGCGGCTTTCGATCCTCCGGAGTACACGGCGTGGGCGCGCGTCGACGCGGACGTCGATGCGTACCGAGAGACTATCGCGGGCGACGCGGCGCGGGCCAACGTGGTGGACGCGCTCGACGACGACGGCCGGCTCGCGCTCTATCGCGGACTCGTACGCAACCGGCTGACGGACGTGGCGCTCAAGCGCATGGTGCGCCAGGGCGTGATCTCCAAGGCATGGTTAGGCACGGGCGAAGAGGCGGCCACGATCGGTCCGGTGCACGCGCTCCGTCGCGGTGCGTCGATCGGCGGGGTGCGCGATGTGGCGGCGCCGATGATCCGGAATGGCGGCGCGTGTCTCGAGATGGGGATGACGGTGGCGGACACGTTGCGCGCATACATGGGGACGGCCGATGGTCCGTCGCATGGGCGTGACGGGCACTACGGCGAGCTGGCGCAGGGCGTGCTGGCGCCGATCAGCCACGTGGGCGACATCGTGCCCGTCGTGACGGGAGTCGCGCTGTCGTTCCGGCTGCGCCGGCAAGACGCGGTAGCGATGACGTGGATCGGCGATGGCAGCACGAAGGCTGGCGTGGCGCACGAGGGCCTCAATTTCGCTGCGGTGCAGCGGGCGCCGGTGGTGTTCATCATCCAGAACAACCAGGTTGCGTTAGGCACGAAGCTCGAGCAGCACCATGTGGCGGCGGGGCACGGGAACTTTGCCGATTGGCCCAAAGCGTACGGGATGTGGGGCGGCGTGTTCGACGGCAACAACGTGCTCGATGCATACGCTTTGGCGTCGCTGGCGGTGGCGCGGTGCCGGCGCGGCGAGGGGCCGGCGCTTCTCATCGCCGAGACGTTCCGGATGGGCGGCCACGCGACGCACGACGAAGCGGAAGCGCGGCACACATTCTCGCCCGCGTTGTTCTCCTCGTGGGGCCGGCGCGATCCGGTGGCATTGTACGAGGAATACCTGTGCGATGCGGGTGTCGCGCGCTCGCGCCTCGAGGAAATCGCGGCGGATGCGGCGGATGAGGTGGAACGCGGCGAGCAGAAGGCGTTGGAGAGCCGGGCGCAGCGCATGCCGGCGGGTGCGAGCTCGTTGGACGGCGTCTACGCGGAGTCGGATTCCTAACGGAAGCACACCACGGAGGGGCCATGCGGCGATGGACGTGCGTGGTGGGACTCCTGTTGTCGGTGGCGTCGGTCTCGGCGTGTTCGAGCCAGAATCGGAGGGCGTCGCCGACCTCGCCGATCGACAGCACCGCCGCGGCGCTCACCGGGCAGCTGACGGTGGCCGACGGATTCCGGGTGACGTACTTCGCGCGCCACCTGCCGGGCGTGCGGTTCATGGCGTTAGGCGTTGACGGCGCGGTGTACGCCAGCGAGCCGGCGGCGGGCAAGGTGGTTCGCGTGTGGGATGTCGACGGCGATGGCGTGGCCGACAGCGTCTCCACGGCGGTAGGCGGTCTCGGTCGGCCGCACGGCCTCGCGTTCCACGGCGGGTACCTCTACATCGCGAACACGGGCGGCGTCGTGCGCGTCCGGTTAGGCACCGACGGCCGCGCGACGGGGTCGCCGGAAACCCTCAACCAATTCGATGGTGGCGGCGGGCACTGGACGCGCACCATCGTGTTCGGCGCCGACAGCATGATGTACGTGTCGATCGGCTCGACATGCAACTTGTGCATCGAGACATCGCCGGATCGCGCGTCGGTGATGCGGTACGACGCGAACGGGCAGAACGGCGTGCGATTCGCGTGGGGGCTGCGCAACGCGGTCGGCATGGCGGTGGATCCGGCAACGCACGCGCTCTGGGTGTCGCAGAACGAGCGCGACAACTTGACGCCGGACCACCAGAACCTGCCGCCGGAGGAGATCAACATTCTGCACGAGGGCGGCTACTTCGGCTGGCCGTACTGCTACACGGACCACGGCACGGCGGTGCCCAACCCGGAATACCGCGACCAGGCACGCTGCGACTCGACGGTGCCGGCGGCCCTCGAGATGCAGGCGCACTCCGCTCCGTTAGGCATGACGTTCCTGGCGAACGCGACGGCGTTCCCGGGCGCGTACCGGGGCGACTTGCTGGTGGCTTTTCACGGCTCGTGGGATCGGGACGTCCCGACCGGCGCCAAAGTGGTGCGCGTGCGCGTGGCGAACGGGGCTCCGGTGTCGTACGAGGATTTCGTGGCGGGCTGGCAGCGCCCCGACGGGAGCCGGTGGGGCCGTCCGGTGGACGTCATGGTCTACAAGGACGGGTCCGTGCTGGTGAGCGACGATCAGGCCGGCGCCATCTATCGCGTGTCGCGCTGATCGGGGCGTTACGACGGTCGGACGCCTCGCGTCCCATAGGTACGTGAGACATCCCTTCCTTCACACGTCCTTTATGGCGGGCGTTCTGTGGGCCGCCGCCTTCACGGCGCCGGTGCGCGCGCAGGAGGACGTGGTCATTGCCCGCGCGGACACGCTGCTCATCGCGGGGCGTGTGTTCTCCGCCGAATCGCTGTACTATCGCGCCGTGCGCATGGATTCGCACGACCCGGCGGCGCGCCTTGCGTTAGGCAAGTATCTCGCGTCGCGCGGCGCGCTGCGTGTGGGCGCAGTGCTGATGGAGGAAGCGCGATACTTCGGCGCCGATCAGGCCCAGGTGGCGCGCGCCCTGGCGCCGGTGTACGAGGCGCTGGGCGACTACGCGGCGCTGGCCTCGCTGCCGGCGTCGCCGCTGCCGTACGCCGAGCGCGCGCGGGCCGAGTGGTTAGGCGCGCATCCGCCGGTAATTGCGGGGCCCGATTCGGCGCGCGCCGACTACCGCGTGAGCGACAGCCATCTGCTCGGGCAGGTGCTGCTCCGGTTAGGCGCGGACAGCGTCGTGGCGGCGATCGACGCGCGCGTGCACGGCCTGGTGCTCGACCCGTCGTGGATGGACCGGCGCGAGATCCGGCGGTTCGCCTCGCGCGGCGCGCGCGGGCCGACCGACGTGGCGGGCGTGGCGCTCGCCGTTCGGTTGGGCGCGTTCACCCTCACCAACGTGCCGGTGCGCTTCGAGCCGCAGCACGCGCGCGACGGAGCGGTGTTGGGCCTCGACGTGCTGGCGGCGCTGGCGCCGACGTTCGATCCGGTGAACGGGCACATGCTGCTCCGGCGGTCCGGGGTCGTCGCGGCGAACATGCCGGGGTTCCGCATTCCGACGTTGGCCACGGATGGGGGCGTGTTCGTGGTGAAAACGGAAACGACCTTTCCAATCGGCCATCCGGATGTCCAGCAGTATCTGCGGCGGACACCGTGGACGCTCGATGCGCAGAACGGCGAGGTCATCGTTTCGGTTCGTTAGGGAGGTCTCGAGGGCGCTCGCCTCGCGTAGCGTTGCGGGTTCGGTCGGGTCGTCTTCGGAGACACTCTTGACAACGAAACGACTTCGCTATAAAATCGGCGGTCCTGGGAGTCGCGTCCCGATGTAGGAGTCGTTGCTCGCGCAGCAGGCGCGGGTTGCGACGTCAGCATTCGATGCGCATGGCGCGTCGGGTGTCATCGGGGACGCGACTTCTTTTGTTCGTGGCACAACGAGTTCGACTTTTTCGCAGGGTTGGGAATGGTCATTTCATTCTGCGCTCACGCCAGTTCGAAAACGATTGCATCCGACGCGCGCTGGCTGCGCACGCCGGACGGCGTCGGCGACGTCGCGCACGGCGACACAGGTGGGTGTGCTCCGTAGGCGGCGTGATGCCGCTTTCACGGAGCGTGAGGCCACGCCCCGCCTGTGCCACGAGCCAGGCGGGGCGTTTTGCATCCGAGGCGCAGCGTTAGACAAGAGACAGTGGTCCGTCACCGGTTCAGCGGGGCGCGACGCCAAGGGCTTAAGGATACGCGACTCCCAAGCCCGACGTGCTCTCCGCATCCGTTGGGCGGTGGCGGATCACACAACCGACGGAGCGCGGGTCGCCGCTGGTGGGTTATCGCCAATCCCATGACCGGATCCCCGAAGTTTGGGGGAACCCACCGCACCATTCATCCGCGCACCGTCACGCAGTGTCACGTCGACCTGGAGGAGGGCGAGCAATGATCGACTTTACGCAGCACGTAGCAACTCGCCTTCGGCGTCTGGTGACGCCGCAGCGCGAGCCGTTGCCCGGAACCGCGCAGGTGTCCAACGACGCCGGCGGATACGTCTGGGCAGTGGACGCCTGGGCGCGGCTGGACCGGTTTCTCGTGCTCGGATCGACGGGCGGGACGTATTACGCGGGCGAGCGGCCGCTGACGCGCGACAACGCGGCGGCGGTGGCCGCGTGCCTAACGGAAGACGGGCCGCGCGTGGTGCGGCGCGTGATCGAGATGAGCTTGTCGGGGCGGGCGCCCGGGAACGATCCGGCGCTCTTCGTGCTGGCCATGGCGGCGTCGGCGGACGACGCGGCAACGCGTGCCGCGGCGCTTGGCGCGCTCAACGTGGTGGCGCGCACCGGTATGCACCTCTTTCACTGGCTCGAGTACGTGACCGCGTTCCGCGGTTGGGGGCGTGGTGTCCGCCGTGCGGTGGCGCGGTGGTATACGGCCAAGCGGCCGGCGGACCTGGCGTATCAGGTGCTCAAGTACCGGGCGCGCGATGGCTGGTCGCACCGCGACGCGCTCCGGCTCGGGCATCCCAAGGCGCCCTCGGACACGCATCACGTGTTGTTCCGCTACGCGTTAGGCATGCGCGACGAGGGTCGGGAGCAGGAGCAGCGGGCCGATCCCGACGTGATGGGGCGCATCGCCGCGGTGCGGTCGATCCGCGGGATGTCACCGGAACAGGCGGCGGCGGTGATCCGGATCTATCGCCTCACGCGCGAGATGGTCCCGACCGAGCTGTTGCGCCATCGGGCGGTGTGGGCGGCGTTGATGGATCGCATGCCGTTGGCGGCGCTCATCCGGAATCTCGGTGTGATGACCGCGGTCGGGTTGATCGCACCGGGGAGCGACGCGGCGCGGGCGGTGGCCGTTCGGTTAGGCGACCGCGATGCGGTGCGCCGGGCGCGTGTGCACCCGGTGGCGGTGTTGTCGGCGCTTGCGGCGTACGCGAGTGGGCGCGGGGTGAAGGGGCGTCGCACGTGGACGCCGGTTGGGGAGATGGTGGACGCGCTCGATGCGGCGTTCTACCTGGCGTTCGAGAACGTGCGGCCGTGTGGGAAGCGGATGCTGGTGGCGCTCGACGTGTCGAGCTCGATGGCGAGCGGGGTGCTCGGATTGCCTCATGTGTCGTGCCGCGAGGCGGCGGCGGCGATGTCGCTGGTGACGGCGGCGTCGGAGCCGGAGTGCCGGTTCGTGGCGTTCACGACGGGGACGTACCCGTCGCGGTGGCGTGCGACGCACGGCACCGCGTGGGATGTTGGCCTAACGGAACTGACGTTGTCGCCGCGGCAGCGGTTGGACGATGTGCTGCGCGCGACGAGCGGGCTGCCGTTCGGCGGGACGGACTGCTCGGTGCCGATGCTCGTGGCGCTGTCGCATCGTTGGGCGGTAGACGCGTTCGTCGTCTTCACCGACAACGAGACGTGGGCCGGGGATGTCCACCCGGCGCACGCGCTCCGCCGGTATCGGGAGCAGTTAGGCATTGCCGCGAAGCTGGTTGTCGTGGCGATGACGTCGACCGGGTTCAGCATCGCGGACCCGGACGATGCGGGAATGCTGGACGTGGTCGGTTTCGACGCGGCCACGCCGCAGGTGGTGAGCGACTTCGTCGGTGAGGCGTAGGTGCGCCGAGCGCACCCCGCCTAACCGGCGGGGGCGCTCGAAATGAAATCACGGCGGATCGCGCGACGGTGCGCGATCCCCGGGCACCTCTGCCTGAGCGAGAACCATGGTCAACCGGATTCTGGCGCTGCTCAAGCCGGGCGAGAACGAGGATCCGCCTTACGGAGAATTCGTCATTGTGTCCGGGCCCTTCGGCCACCTCGAAGTGACGCGCAATGTGGCGCGCGAGATCGAGCGCGTGCTCGATCGCCGGTGGCGTCCGCGGTGGGTCACGTTCCATGACCGTGTCGGGTCGCGCGTTCGCGTTCGTGCGAACGAGATCCGGTTCTTCGTCGAGTCGACCACCGCGCAGCGGGCGAGCGATCGTCAGCTGGACCGGGCGCGTCGGAAGGAGGAGAAGGCCGATCGGCGTCCGGGCGACGAGGATTGCTGATCGTTGGCCCGGGTATTCGAAAAGGCGCTCGCTGCTGGGCTTCCTCGAAAAGGCTTCAAGGGATAACGAAAAGGATGCAAGAGATTGGCGATGATGGCTTCGGCGCGATAGCGGGTGCATCGTGTACGCGCATGGCAGCATCCATAGCGTGTGAACGAGCGTCGGAGGTGCAGCGAAACGATCATCGCCAATCTCTTGCATCCTTTTCGTTCTGCGCTGTGACAACTACAGAGGAGCTTACACGGGGCGGACGCTCCCCGATGACCCACCACTCGGGTCCCCCTTCGTTGCAAGACTGTGCGCCCCGCGCTATTTCTCTGCGCCGGCCAATCCGACCCTCACCAATATCTGCTCCCACTTATGATGACAAGGCGTTTCGTTGTCGCGCTCGCGGCGGCTCTGCTCGGCGCATCGCCCGCAATGGCGCAGCAGTCTCGCCAAAAGCCGCGCACTGCTGCGCCGGACACAGCGGCGACGACCACGCCGCTGCAAATTTTCTTGCGCGGGTTCAATCTGCGCGCGCTTGGCCCTGCGGCGTACAGCGGACGCGTGACCGCATTCGCGGTTCCGACGCCGTATCACAACACCATCTATGTGGGCGCGGCCGGCGGCGGCGTGTGGAAGACGACGAACGACGGCATCACGTGGCGCGAGATCGGCGACTCGCTCGGCGTCACGACGATCGGCGACATCGCCGTCGCGCCGTCGGACACCAACGTGGTGTGGGTGGGCACGGGCGAGAAGAACAGCTTGCGATCGCAGTCGTGGGGCAACGGCGTGCACAAGTCCACCGACGGCGGGCGCACATGGCATCACATGGGGCTCGCGGACTCGCGGTCGATCGGCAAGATCGTCATCGACCCGCGCGATCCGAACACGGTGTACGTGGCGGCGTTAGGCCATCTGTGGGGGTCTAACGCAGAACGGGGCGTGTACAAGACCACCGACGGCGGGACGACGTGGACCAAGGTGCTGTTCGTGGACGACAGCACGGGGTTCGTTGACTTGGTGATGAGCCCGAACACTCCGGACGTGCTGTACGCGGCGGCGTGGCATCGCGTGCGCTGGGGCGGGTCGCACATGGAAGGCGTGGGCGCGGGGAGCGGCATTTATCGCACGGCCGACGGCGGACACACCTGGCAGCGCCTAACGGACCCGGCGCGCAACAACGGGCTGCCCTCGGCGCACATGGGCCGGATCGGGTTGGCGGTCACCGCCGCCGATCCGCACACGGTGTACGCGATGATCCAGGTAGACGAAGGCGTGACGGACGCGCAGCAGCAGCGATACGGCGGCGTGTTCCGGTCGACGGATGACGGCGCGACGTGGACGCAAGTGAACGACCTGCAGGCCGTTCCCCACTATTACTACGACGCCATCGTGGCCGACCCGACCAAGGCGGACCACGTGTACGTGTTGTTCTCGCCGATGCTCGAGTCGAAGGATGGCGGCAAGACGTTCGCGCGCGATTCCCTGCACCTGGTGCACGTGGACAACCACGCGCTGTGGATCGACCCCGCCGACGCGCACCACATGCTGTTAGGCAACGATGGCGGCGTGTACGTGACGCGCGACGGCGGCAAGGCGTGGGCGCACATGATCCTGCCGATCGGCCAATTCTACACGGTGATCGTGGACAGCTCGGTGACGCCGTACCGCATCTGCGGCGGCCTGCAAGACAACGGCGTGTGGTGCGGGCCGAGTGCGACGCGCGATACGTTAGGCATCACCGATGCGGACTGGTACCCGGTGAACGGCGGCGACGGGATGTGGGTCCAGATTCCGTGGAACGATCCGTACACGGTGTACTCGGAGGCGCAGTTCGGCAGCATGTCGCGCGTGGACCTGCGCACGTCGAAGCGCGACGAGATCAAGCCATTGGCGCTGGATTCGGGCGAGGGCAGCGGCTACGAGTACACGTGGGGATGGACTGCTCCCATTCTCTTGTCCCAGCATGATCCGACAGTGCTCTACGTGGGTGCGAACCATCTCTTCCGCCTGACGAATCGAGGCGACAACTGGAAGGTGTTAGGCCCGGACATGACGCGGGCCACGCGCGAGCATCCGGCGCCCGAGGAGGGCAATACATCCTATCATGCGCTCTTCTCGATCGCCGAAAGTCCGCGGGGCGCGGCGATTCTGTGGACGGGGAGCGACGATGGGTTGGTGTGGGTGTCGCGCGATACCGGGGCAACGTGGACTAACGTGACGGCGAACCTTCCCAAGGGCGCACCCACGGAGTGTTTTGTGTCGACGATCGTCGCCTCGCGGTTCGCCGACGGCTCGGCGTACCTCACGTACGATTGTCACAGCCGCGACGACTACCGTCCGCACGCCTACGCGACCGCCGATTTCGGCAAGACGTGGACGGCGTTGTCGAGCGCGGGGCTGCCGCCCGATGGCGGCAGCTACACGATCGTCGAGGACGCGGTGAATGCGCGCCTGCTCTGGTTAGGCACGGAAGTCGGCGCCTTCGTGAGCGTCGACAAGGGCGAGCATTGGGAGCGGTTCGGCCACAACCTGCCGCCGGTGCCTGTGGAGAAGATGGCCGAGTCGTTCCGGCAGAAGGAGTTGGTGGTGAGCACGCACGGGCGCGGGATGTGGGTGGCGGACATCGCGCCGCTCCAGGAGATGTCGGATTCGCTGCTCGCCCAACCGGCGCATCTGTTCGCGATCGCGCCGGCGCTGCAGCACCGGTACGCCGACACGTATCCGAGCTTCGCGAGCCGGCCCTTCGTCGCGCCTAACCCGCCGCGCGGTGCGCGCATCACGTACTGGCTGAAGGACGCGCAATCCGGACCCGTGGACGTCCGCATCACGTCGGCGGCGGGCGATACGGTCAAGTCGCTCAAACTGCCGGGCTACGCGGGTCTCCAGAGCGCGACGTGGGATCTGTCGCGGGACAAGCCGCGGCCGCGCGAGAAGGGCGGCCCAACATCGACGGCGGAGCTGCGTCGCGTCGAACCAGGCGACTACGTGGTCCACCTTACGGTAGGCAAGGTCAAAATGCAGCAGACCGTCAAAGTGGCGGAGTGGCCGGCGGATACCGTCGGCTGGGTCCGCTGAGCACACGGTTCGTGCGTCGCATGAGATAACGAGAAGGGCACGGCTGACTCTGGTGTGACAGGACCGTTGAGGACAGACTGTACCTCAGCGCCCTCGATCTCCAAGGAGTCATGCCCAACATGGCGTGCCGGAAGGCAGTCATCCTCGCAGCAGGTCGCGGCTCCCGGTTGGGTGTCTTGACCGATGAGACGCCGAAGTGTCTACTGCCGGTCGCGGGGAAACCGCTGCTCGAGCACCACCTCGATGCGCTGGCATGGGCTGGCATCGACGATGTGACCGTCGTGGTGGGTTTCGAGGCCCAACGGGTCGCGGCATTCGCGGCACATCGGTGCCGCGTCGTGGTGAACGAGCGCTACGCGAGCACGAACAGTATCGTCTCGCTGTATCTGGCCGGGCCGCACGTGTGCGGCGACGCGTTTCTCTTTCAAAACGCCGATGTGCTGTACGCGCCGGCGCTGGTGCGGCGGTTCGTCGCGTCGCCGCACGCGAATGCGTGTTTGGTGGATCCGTTGCGCGAGCACGTGGACGACGAGTATCACGTTGCGCTCGAGCGAAGGCGCATCGCGGCGTACAGCCGCGATGTGCGGGCCGATGAGTCGGTAGGCGAGAGCGCGCAACTGGTCAAGATCGGCGCGGCCGACAGTGCACGCTTCATCGATCGGTTAGGCGAAGTGATCGCGGCGGGAGGCCACCGTGGATTCCCGCTGCAGGCGTACGACGTGTTGATGTCGGGCGACGGGCTGTGGCCGGTGTACACGGCAGGGCTGTCGTGGTGGGAGATCGACACCGCCGCGGACTATGCGCGGTGTGAGGCCGAGCATCGCACAGTGCATCACAATGGCGCGGGCCGCGTGACATTGAAGAAGCTCGCGTCGTTCGCCGTGCATCCGCGCATGCCGTCGCGCTACGCGTGGATGCCGCCGGCGGCGCGCGCCGGGCTGCGGCATCCCTGGCGAACGGGGCGTCACGTGCGCGCCGTCCACGCGGGTCGATTGTCGATCGCCGGTCTGGATCTCCAGGTGAATGGCGACCGGCTGTTAGGCATCGCGCTCGCCGAAGCGACGCGCGCCGGGTTCGAACCGTTTTTGCTGTGGGGCTCGCTGCTCGGCTGTGTGCGCGATGGCGGCTTCATTCACAACGATCGCGACATCGACCTCGGCGTGTTGGACGACGATGCGCCGAAGCTGAACGGTTGGCGCCATGCAATGATCGCGCGCGGATTCCAAGTGCGCATCGGCGACGCGCACAAGGTGTCGGTGGTGCATCCACGTCATCCGCGGCTCTTCATCGACATCGACGTCGTGCACCGGCGGGGCGATGGGTGGGCGATCACGAACGCGAGCTCCGACGCGAGGCGGATTTGTCACTACGTGTTCGCGCCGTCGGTCTTCGACGGGACACGGGCCAGTACGTTAGGCACGCGGCGCGTGCGGCTGCCGGCCGATCCGGAAGGGTTTCTCGAGGCCACGTACGGTGAGTGGCGGACGCCGCAGGCCAAAGTGCACTATCTGTACGGGCCGCTCAATCTCGAGATCGAGACTCGTGCGGCGGCGTCGAGCACGCGTTGAGTGATTGGCGTCGGTGCGCGCGCGCTCGCGTGGCGGGCTCCTCTGTAGTTGGTCCAAGGCACAACAAAAAGGGTCTTCCGGGAATTTCGGGATTCGGCGTGACACGCGGCGGGATCGTTCCGCGTGCGTGAGCAAGGCCAAGGGCCGAGTGACTACGCCAGCGGACGCGGACAACGGCGGACACTGCCGGATCGAATCGAGGCGGCCGGCACGCGCATCGGTCGGTGACCATCTGGCCGTTTTGTTTTTCAACAACAACAAACTGCTCTCACCACAGTGATCGTGCCCTGCTTCGCGCCGCAGAGCGATCCCTCAGGTTCCTTTTCGTTATCCTTTCAACCAGAGCGAGGAAGCCCTTCACGCGGGACGGCGATCAGCCTCGAAGCAGAAACTCCGATTGAAGCGCGACTGAGGGCTGACGATGGCGCGCGTGGAGGGCTTCCTCGCTCTGGTTCAAAGGATAACGACAAGGAAACTGAAGGAAACTCAAGGATCGCTCGGCTGCGCAGAACTGCGCGCGGCTGCTCGTGGCGAGATGAGCGTTTTTGTTTTTGAAAAAACAGAAACGGCCGGATGGTCACCGACGGATGCGCGTGTCGGGCCGCCTCGATTCGATCCGGCAGTGTTCGGCGTTGTCCGCGGCGGCGCGAGGCTTGCTATTCGGCGTCGCAAAACGGCCTAACGCTCCGTGCTTGCCATCCGTCGCGCGAGGCGGCCGATGATCGGCGAGGCGCGATGCACCACCGGGGCAAGCAATGGTTTTGCCGGCCTGAGCGCCGTGCGGACGAGGTCGAGCCAGCGGGTCCCGGCATCGCGCGCACTCGATGTCGACCATTGGACGTGCACGGCGGGCGCGGGATCGCCTAACTGATCGACCGCTTCCCACGCCGCCTGGAACGCCCGGTAGAAGTGTTCCTTGGTTTGCCGGCGGATCGGCTCGAGCTCGGCGGGCGCGGCACCGGAGGATGGGCCGGCGCCGCGGCCGATGGTCGGGTTCAGGTTGATCTCCCATGTTTCGATCCGGCCGTCGCGCAGCGCGTAGTCGATCCGGCCGTACTGGACGCCGGCAACGCGAAAGATCTCCGTTAGCTCAATGGCGTGCGGATTGTCGATGACGTATGCGCGCTCCTCTTCGACGAGCGCACGGGAGAAGTCCGTGGAGTGAAACTTGAGCATCCACTCGCGTCCGCAGGCGAGGCTGCGCGGGATGATGCGATCGCCGACGATGAACGCGGCGTACTTCCGGTAGTTGCCGGCCGCATCCGCGGTGTCGCAGAACTCGACCACGAGGAGATCGCGAATCGAGTAGCCTTGCACGAGGACGTGGCCGATGGCGGCATCGACCTCGCGCGGCGAATGCAGGAGCGGCGAGAGCGCGCCGAAATGGGCGCGCGCGCTGCGCACGAACACCGGATACCGGAGTGCGTCGAGGTTCGCCGTGGCACGCTCGGCGCGAAAGCTGTTGCGGCCTTGGCGGTGCAATTCGGCCAGGAGGTCGTAGCGGCGCAGCGTGCGGGCCGGGTCCGAATGATTGAAGAACCGGAAGCCCGGCGCCGGCTCGAGGCGCTCCTGCACGTGGCGCACGCTGCCTAACGCCTGGGGACCGAGCTGGTCGAGCGCGGCGAGCACGTAGAGCCCGGGAGCGAACTCGCTCTCACGCGTGAGCGCGTCATAGTAGATCACGCGGAAGCGATCGGCTATGGGCAGCCCCCAGAACGACAGATACTTGGAGATGCCGGTATCTTGTCCGCGCGCGACGAGGAAGTGAATCACGTCTCGCCGATGTGCGTTAGGCGGTGGCGCATCAGATGGCCTTCGCGGCGGGTATCGTTTCCGGCGTGATCGATGAGGCGCTCGCAACGCGGCGCGCGGAGCGAGACAGCAGCGTGGCGACACTCATGTCGCCCGTGACGTTGAGCAACGTCTTGAAGACGTCGGGGATGGTGTCGACCGCTTCGAGAATCACGATGCCTTCGATCGGCACGCCGGCCGCGAGATACGCCGGGAGCGTCTTGAAGGCGACGCCGCCGCCCGGGACACCGGCGCTGCTGAAGCTCAGGATGATGACGGTGACGAGGAAAGTCGTGAGCGTGGCAGCCGACAGCGGAATGGAGTAGATGTGCGCGAGGAAGATGAGCTTCGCGGTGCTCGAGATGGTGCGATTGACCTTGAACAGCGACACGCTGAAGGGCAGCACGAAGCCGGTTGCGGTGTCGGGCAGTTGCAAGTGGTCGCGGCCGCCCTCGATGAGCGCCGGGAGGGCGGCGATCGACGATCGCGTGCTAACGGCGACGAGTTGGGCCGGCGCCACGGCGCGCGCGAACGTGCGCACCGACGTGCCGCCGAGGGCGGCGCTCGCCGGGTAGAGCAGGAGGGTGGCGGCGAGCATCAGTCCCGACTGCAGCGCGACGAAGGCGCCGAGGACGCTCGCCGCGGCGCCGCCACTGCCTAACGAGAAGGCGAGGACGAGCGCGAACACGGCCGGCGGTGTGAACCACAAAATCCATCGGACGACGATGAACATGGCAGCGGCGATGCCGTGGACCGCGCGCGCGAGCGGGTCGCGTTGGGCGGGCGGGAGATGCGTTAGGGCGACGCCGAAGAGCGCGGTGAAGAGGAGCAGCGGGAGGATGTCGCCCTGCAGTGCTGCCTGCACCAGGTTTCGCGGCAGCAGCGTGGCCGCCCATGCGGCGAGCGACAGTGGCGCGGCGGCGGCCTCGCGAGCGGCGGGCGGTACCGGCACCGACGAGTGGAGCGCGGTCATGGTGGCCGGGCTCACGGAGTAGTGCGAGAGCAGGAGCGGCGTGGCGGACAGCGTGAGCAGACCGGCTACGGCCAGCATCACGACGAACGACACCAGCGCGCGGCCGCCGAGTGCGCCCACGGATTGGCCGTCGTGGACGCCGACGATGGCGCCGAGCATGTGGGCGACGACGAGGGGAAGTACGGTCATCTGGAGCGCCGCGATCCAGAGGTCGCCCAACGGCCTAACGGACGAGGCGAGTGCGGCGATCGTGCTGCTGCCGGTGGCGTGTCCCGCCACGCCTACGGCCAGTCCGGCGGCGAGGGCGGCGAGCGACCAAGCGGTAAGCGACGCGCGGAGCCTCATGCGCCTCCACTCTGGTGGGAGCGCGGCCGCCAGCGAAACAGGCCGGCCGTTGCGGTCGAGCATACCTACTGCCGTGGCAGCCGTCCAGTGCGGACCTTGTGTCAGGCGGCCGTAAAGAGGGGGTCCGCGAGTGGTGAGCGCCTATCCTGGAGGACTCGCCAGGCGAGGCCGGAGGAGGTACACTGATGTTCGTCCACGTCCAGCCAAACTCGGGAGAAACCATGAAGAAGACATCGTGCGTCGTACTTCTCGCGCTCGCGCTGCCCGCGGGCGCCTTCGCCCAACAAGCGGGCAACACGGCGAATCCGATTACCGCGGCGTTCACGCGGGGGATTACGGGAGAGAGCAAGAACATCGCGCAGGCGTTCGATTCGATTCCGGAATCGAAGTTCAACTACAAGCCGACGCCGGCGCAGTTGACGTTCGGGTACATCGCGCAGCACGTGGCGGACGACAACTATCTGTTCTGCGACAACTTCGGCGACATGAAGTCGAAGCGATCGGACAAGGAGAAGAACACGCCGGATTCGGTGAAGGCGACGTGGCCCAAGGACACGTTGGTGGCGCAGCTCAAGGCCTCGTTCGATTTCTGCGACAAGGCGATGGCGCAGCTGCAGGATTCGAAGTTAGGCGACGAGGTGTCGCTGACCTACGAGGGGAAGACGTACAAGCGGGCGCGGGTCGCGATGGTCCTCGGCCATGCGTTGGATTTGGCGGATCACTACAGTCAGTTGGCGAACTACATGCGGTTGAACAACATGTTGCCGCCGACGGCGCTGCGCCGCGGGAAGTAGCCGCCTAACGTAGGAGCGTCGACGGGGAGTGACGGACGCGCGGGTGCGTGTCCGTCACTCTTGTCGCATCACGAACCGTTCGAACCATTTGAGGAGACCTGGTCATGTTCTTGTCGCGCAGTGTGCCCAACGCCATGCTCGTCGCCGCGGCTTTCACGATTGCATCCGCCAACTCGGCGGCCGCGCAGAAGTTTTCGCTCACCAGCACCGATGTGCATGCGGGTCAGAAGATCGCTGCGGCGCAGGTGTTCAGCGGTATGGGGTGCACGGGGAACAACATCTCGCCCGCGCTCGCGTGGCGCGGTGCGCCGGCCAAGACCAAGAGCTTTGCCGTGACGGTGTACGATCCCGATGCGCCGACGGGCAGCGGATGGTGGCACTGGGTGGTGTACAACATTCCTGGGAACGTGACCACGTTGCCGGCCGGCGCGGGCGACGCATCCAAGCATTTGATGCCGGCGGGTGCGTCGCAGGGGAACACGGATTTCGGGACGGGGGGATACGGCGGCCCGTGTCCGCCGGTGGGCGACAAGCCGCATCATTATCACATCACGGTGTACGCGTTGGACACGGACAAGCTGGACATTCCGGCGAGCGCGACGGCGGCGTACGTGGGATTCAACCTGCACGGCCACACGCTGGCCAAGGCGGAGATCGTCGCGTTGTACGGGCGCTGAGCCATTCCCGCGCTCAGTCAGGCGCGGTCGACGACCGACGCGTAGTGGCCTAACGCTTCGGGAAACGAGCGCCGTCCGAACCCAATGCGGACGGCGCTGCTCGTTTCATCGAACACCGTGCCGGGGAGGAGCAACACGCCCGAGCGCTCGAGAACGTGGTCGCAGTACTGGTCGATGTTGCCCGCGTGCGCGGGTTCGACGAAGGCTACTGGACCGGCGCGCGGCGGCACCCAGGAGAATTGCGTTGGGCGTGCGTCGAGGAAGGCACGGAGCAGCGACAGGTTCTCGCGGATGATACTCGCGTTGCGGCGGGCGATCGCCTGGTGGTTGGCGAGCGCGATGGTGGCCAGGCACTCGCTGGGCGCGCTGCTGCAGATCGTGGTATAGTCTTTGACCTGAGCGATCCGTTGGGCGAGCGCGCGGTCCGTGACGACGAGCCACCCGATGCGGAGTCCGGCCAAGCCATACGTCTTGGACATCACGCCTAACGAGACGCCGCGCTCGTACAGGCCGGCGACGGCCGGCAGGCGATCGCGTTCGTCGTACTCGAGGCCGCGGTAGACCTCGTCAGAGAACAACATGATGCCGTGTTCGCGCGCTACGGCGACGATCGCGTCCAGTGTCGACCTGGGCGGCAGCCAGCCGGTGGGGCTGTGCGGAGCGTTGATGACGATGGCCCGCGTGCGGGGGCGGATGGCGCGACGGAGGTCGCTCACGTCGAGCGCCCAGCCTTGGGCGGCGGTGGCCGGCCACGGCGACACGTCGCAGCCTAACGAACGCGGGATCTCGGACAGCGACTGGTAGGCCGGGTGGTGGACGATCACGTGGTCGCCGGCGTTCAGGGCCGCATGCATGAACGTGAAGACGGCTTCTTGTGCGCCGGCGTGGACGATGATGTCGTCCGGGCGCACACCGTCGTAGAGCGCGGCGATCTTCGCCCGGAGATCCGGATGTCCCGTGGTGTGGGTGTAGCCGAGTGAGAGGGCGAGGAGGCGGTCGACGCCGTGGGGGTCCAAGGCCGCGAGCTCGGCGACGGTCCACGATTCGCAATCGGACGCGGACATCATGTAGCGCGCGGTGAATTCGCGCGTGTCGAAGTAGCGCTCGAGGCGGAACGGGCGGAGTTGCACGGTGCTAACGGACCGCGTCCATGAAGCGACGTGCGCGCTCGCGCGCTGGGCCGGGCGACTTGGGACCCGGCTGACCGTGCACCGGCTCGACAGCGAGCGAGACGAACGTCGGGCCCGTCGCGTCGATCAACCGCCTAACGTGGGCGCGCCAGCTGTCGAGCGTTGCGTAGGTGTGCACCGACTCGAAACCCACTGCCCGAGCGAGCGCGGCATAGTCCACCACGCCGGCACCGGGGACGGGCTGCGAGCCCGTCACTTCGTAGGTACCGTTCTCGAACACGATGACGATGAGATTCGTCGCGCGGGCATTGGCGATCGACACGAGCGACCCGAGGTTCATGAGCATCGACCCGTCGCCGTTGCACACGATCACTCGGCGGTTAGGCTGGGCGAGTGCCAGGCCTAACCCCATCGATGGCGCGCTGCCCATGGCGGACGGCACGAGCACCATGTCTAACGGATGCGGCGGGAGGAGCATCCAATCGCGGGCTGGCGACATCGTCGTGATGACGATGTCGCGCGGGCCGCGGGCCGCGTGCACGGCGGAGAGCGCGTCCTTGGCCGACATGCGTGTCGCGCGCGCGGCGTGTACTGGTGTCGTCGCGGTCATGCTTTACCCTCGGCGAGCAGAATCGCGCCGGGCACGTTGGCGGCGCGACACGCGGCCCAGTGTTCGCCGATTTCATCCACTTGCGTTGGGCTCGTGATCAAGCGGTAGTCGATTTTCCAGGCGTCGAGTGTGGGCTCGGTGAAGACGAGGCACGTGTCGCCGGGGAGCGTGTCCTGATTCAGGTAGCTCCGGTATCCAATGATCGCGAACAGCGGCAATCCGAAATCGTGGAGCGCGTTGCGAATGGCGTCGCCGGACTCGAGGAGGCCGGTGCACTGAATGAGGACGAGCGGGGTGGCGCCGCCTAAATGGAGGCCGGCTGCAACGTGCCAGGCTTCGCCTTCGCGGCAGACGCGGACGAGGCAGGTGGTACCGCGTGCTTCGATTGCGGATTGCCAGCGACCGATCGTGCTGTCGGGCACGGTGACGACGTGGGTGACGCCGAGTTGCTCGAGCAGTGCGGAGAATTCTTCGCCAGTGAACATTTTGCGGTGAGGAGTCAGCGATGGGACCTGCTCCCAGACACTCTAGTGGCGAGACGGCGCCAAGCAAGTGCCGATGTCCGCATCGCGCCGGCGCAGGCCCGTAACGGGCGTCTCGGAGTTGTCTCGCGCTTGTCGCGCGGACCATTGGCTGGCTCGCCAGTCACGGTATCCGCATGAATGTCCAGCTGCAGGAAGTACCCGCCATCGGGACCGTGAAACAAGTCTATGCGAAGCGAGTCGGACGGAGCGCGGCGCCAGCGCGTGAAGCCTCGCCGAGGGACCGGTGCGTTAGTACGGGGCTAGAGACAGGTGGTCAGGCGGCGTACCTTAAGGAAGTTTACAAAGTTGGACAAAGTCGTAGACCACGGAAGGTCGGAGTGAAATATCTCGACGACGAGGAACTGCCGTTCACAGAGGAAGAGTTACTCCACGCTGCGACCAAGTGGCTGGGCTCCGAGCTCGCACAACGGCTAGTCGCGGAGACGATCGATGCATTGCCTGACTACATCGCGACGCGGGAGCGTGAACGCAAGGAGCTATACCTCGCTTCATCTGGTGGCGCGGTGCCAGAGGGCCGAGGCACATGGTTAATTCCAGACAAGCTTCTTGCTCACATCTCCGTTCTTTCAACTGACGCGGCTGTCCGCATCGAGCTATTGATGGTAAAGCGTTGGGCTGGGCAGCGACGGGTCTATGTGGGCGAAGAGCTTTTCCGACACGCGCGAGATGCAGGCGAATGGCGCCTACCAGAGCGGCAGCGTTTGGACAGCATGACACTAAGTATGAAGAGTGGTGGGATCATCCACGGGTTTCCCGCTAGGCCCATTGCTAACGTGGCCCTGTCCGCGGTAGTGGAGAGAGCGGAGTCGCGAGTTCGAGAGAATATTGCGGCTTGGTGGGCCCTGGTGGACAGCGTCAATAAGGAAGACGCCAAATAGTCGAATTAACCCGGACACAGGCGCGAAAGCCGCGCTCTAGCGCTCTGGTGCACGCGAAGCCGAAGCCGCGCCAACGTTCTACACGACCAAGTCGTGCTGTTTGGCGTATCGCAAACATCGCTTTCGCCGCGCAGCTCGCATTGGGGAGTGAAGCACTGAATACGAGTCACCACTGCCTGGGGACTATTAACACCAGCGGGTGGGAGATCGCCCGTGGATTCGTTCCAGGCGTTAGAACCGGATATGCTATTGCTGGCGCCATTACTTCTTGCAGCCAACCTGCGAGTTCAGACCAGTGAACCATCGGAAAGAACGAGGGAACAATATTAGTGTCGAATGGCACAATCTCCTCTGGGGCGTGCGTTACGGGTGTATCTTTGCGGCGTGCTATTGCGCAATTGCACTTGTAATCTTCGCTGTCGGAGGGGAGCAATCATACCGCTCGTATGGCGTAACTTTTGGCCAAACAATCGCGCTTTATCTCGCCAGTGGCCTTTTGGGTGGCGCGGTTGTTGGCCTCTTGCGGCCGCTCACTAAGACTTGGTTGGGAGCTGCATTTGTCGGCGTCCTGGCCGCGATTCCGATAACGTGGATGGGGATGCGAGCAGTCGGGGTAACCTCGCGTGGCGAGTTGCTCCTGACTGTCGGGATACTCTCGCTCGGCTGGGGCGTCATTGGCGGCCTGAGCATGCACCGGATCTTCTCCAAGCGGCGGCGACTGCGCGCGGCGGAGGACGATGAAGGTGAGCGTGGCTAACGGCGGACCTGTTCCAAGGCGATTTTGCGCGGCAATCTTCGATTGTCCCCGAGGCGAGGCCTAGGAAGCGGGCCGCTTTCGTTGCGACATTCGGCGCCTAACTCAGCCTGATCGGCAGCTCCCGCGGCCGCTTCTTCGTCAACGCAAACAGCGCATTCGCCACCGCCGGCGCAATCGGCGGTGTCCCCGGTTCGCCGATGCCGCCCGGATGCTCGCTGCTCTCTACAATGTGCACGTCGATCTTCGGCGCTTCGCTCATCCGGATCACCGGGTAATCGTGGAAGCTGCTCTGCACCACGCGCCCATCCTTGATCGTGATCTCCCCCATGAGGGCCGCCGAGAGCCCGTAGACGATCGCACTCTCCATCTGCGACTCGACGATCGCCGGATTCACCACCACGCCGCAATCCACCGCGCACGTCACCCGATGCACCCGTACCTTCTGCGCCGCGATGCTCACCTCGGCCACCTGCACCACGATCGTGTTGCCGAAGCCGTCGAGGAGCGCGATGCCGCGGGCGTGTCCGTTAGGCAACGGCGTGCCCCACCCGGATTTCTCCACGGCCAGGTTCAGTACCGCGAGCCGGCGCGGTGAATCGGCCAGCAAGTGACGCCGGAGCTCCACGGGATCCTTGCCGCCGGCGGCGGCCAGCTCATCCAAGAAGCTCTCGACCACGAAGTCGGTGCTCGAATGCCCAACGGAACGCCACCACCACACGGGCACGGGCGACTCCGGAATGCCGTACTCGACGTGCATGTTGGGAATCGTGTACGGGAAATCGTCGCCGGTGCCGGAGATGGCGTCGCCGTCGATGCCCTTGTCCACTGCCCGCGCGCCGTAGCGCGCGAGAATCGACGGCGCCACGAACTTGTGCGTCCACGCGACGGGCCAGCCGTTCGCATCGAGCTTGGCGCTCAACCTGTGCAGCGCCGCGGGCCGGTAGCCGTCGTGCTGCACGTCGTCGGGCCGATCGTAAATCACCTTGACCGGCGCGCCGACAGCCTTCGACGCCTCGACGGCGTCGCGCACGAAATCGGTGTCGGACCGGCGGCCAAAGCCGCCGCCTAAAAACGTGGTGTGAACGGCAATCTGGTCGCGCGTCAGACCGGTGATCTGCGCGGCGGTGTCGAGCGCGCCGGTTTGATTCTGCGTGGGCACCCACACATCACATCCCTCCGCACGCACGTGCGCGGAACAGTTCATCGGCTCCATCGTCGCGTGCGCTAAGTACGGCAGCCGATACTCGGCTTCCACAGTCTTGTCGGGGTCGGCGGCGGCCACGTTGCCGGTGTCGCGGACCACGGCCAACGGTTGGGCGAGGCGATCTTCGAACATCTTCCAGATGCCGGCCGAGTCGAGCGTCGCGTTAGGCCCCAAGTCCCACTGTACGGTGAGCGCGTCGCGTCCCTTGTACGCGGGCCAGTAGCCATCGGCTACGACGGCGACGCCGCTCGAGATCTGCACCACCTGCCTAACGCCAGGCACGGCCTTCGCCTTGGCGGCGTCGAACGAGGCCACTTTGCCGCCGAACACCGGGCACCGCTTGACGACCGCAACCAACATCCCCGGCTGGCGCGTGTCGATGCCGAAGCCGGCGGTTCCGTTAGTCTTGGCCGGCGTGTCGACGCGCTTGGCGCGCGTGCCGATGATCCGGAATTCGGCGGTCTCCTTGAGACGCGGTTGGGCGGGCACCTGGAGCTTGCCCGCGGCGGCCGCGACCTGCCCGTACGTCACCGACTTGCCCGACGCGGCGTGCAGTACTTTTCCGCTCTCGGTGTGACACGCCGACACGTCGACACCCCATTGCGCGGCGGCCGCGGCGACGAGCATCTCGCGCGCGGCGGCGCCGGCGGTGCGCATCGGATCCCACGACGTGCGCACCGACGTGCTGCCGCCGGTGCTCAACCGGCCGTGGCGCAGCGTGATGAACGCGGCGGTCACGGGCGCCTGCTCGACGCGCACCTGATGCCAATCGGCGTCGAGCTCGTCTGCCAGGATCATCGGGAGCGCGGTCATCACGCCCTGGCCCATCTCCGACTTGTCGAAGTACACGGTGACGGTGTCGTCGGTGCCGATGACGAGCCACGCGTTGGGCGAGAGGCCCGCATCGCCGGGGCGTTTGCCTAACTTGGTAAGGCGGTCGGGCGACGGCAGGTAGAGCGCGATGAGCAATCCGGCGCCGGCGCCGGCGCTCGAGCGCAGAAAATCGCGGCGCGTGACGGTGGTGGCCATGTCACACCTCCTGCGCGGCACGATGAATGGCAGCGCGGATGCGGTTGTACGTCCCGCACCGGCAAATGTTGCCGGACATCGCGCGATCAATGTCGTCGTCGGTCGGATTCGCCGTCGCGGTGAGGAGCGCGGCCGCCGACATGATCTGGCCCGACTGGCAGTAGCCGCACTGCGGCACGTCGTCCTCGATCCACGCGTGCTGCAGCCGGTGGCCTTGCGCGGTGGCGAGTCCCTCTATGGTAGTGACCTTGCGACCGGCCGCGGCCGAGATGGGCGTCATGCAGGAGCGAACGGCTTTGCCGTCCAGGTGGACCGTGCACGCGCCGCACTGGCCCATGCCGCAGCCGAACTTGGTGCCCGTTAGACCGATCGAGTCGCGCAGGACCCAGAGGAGGGGCGTGTCGGCCGCGACGTCGACGCTGTGCGACCGCCCATTGACGAGTACGGTGAACGAGGGCATGGGGCTCGAGCTCCGGTGCGTGTCTGTCTTCCAATTGTAGGC
>DATEHK010000151.1:0-17832 GCA_035279625.1 Gemmatimonadaceae bacterium | reverse complement strand
GCCGAGGAGATCGCGCCGGCCGCGCGTGGGCGCCGCGGCCGCGGCAGCCGCCGCCTTCTTGATGCTGTCGGCGCGCGAGGTGTCCTTGGGTGCATTGGCGGCACGGGTCGAATCGAACAGCGTGGCGCGCTCGACGCCGCGGAGCGCGACCACGCTCGAGTCGGCGCGCTTGAGGATGAACATTGACGTGTCGAGCTTCTGTGCGGTATCGAGCGCGCGATCGAACGTGACGCGCACGGCGCTCGAGTCCATGATCGCGAACTGGTCGATGCGCGGCGCCACGGTGTCGTGCGCGAAGGCGAGCATCTCGAGGCGTGTCGAATCGTGCAGGACGACGTGGGCGCTGTCCCACACTTCGTGCGGATCGACGAGGCGATTGTTATTGGCGTCGTTCCACACGCGCAGCGTGTACGTGGCCGCGGGCGCGTGCGCGAGCACGAATCGGCCCACCGAGTCGGCGCGCGCGAGATAGACCGTGCTGTCGGTGCTGTCGCGGCGCGAGACTGCTTCGACCATTGCGTTAGGAATCGGTTTGGCCGTCACCCAATCGAAGGCGATGCCGGAAATGCGCGTGTTGGGAATCGAGTCGCCCGTCGAGAACACGATGGTGATGGGCATCTTGAAAACGTTGCCGTGCAGGTCGGCGATGCCCGGCAGCATCGTCACCGTGTACGCGGTGTTGGGCCGGAAGTCGTGCTTGCCCTTGATGCTGAGTCGTTCGCGGTGCCATCCCACGTTGGGCGGTCCGTCGCTGGGCGAGATGAGCGCGAGGCCGCTCAGGTCGGTGGCGCTCTGCGAGGCGGGCTTTTCGGCCAGCACTTCGTCGAACACGATGTCGACTTCCTTCGCCTTGACCTTGGTGGCGAACGTGTCGGGCGTGATCGAGACGATCTTGGGGGGCACGTGGCGCGGCGGGCCGCCCGGCGGCGCGCCCACCTGCGCGCACGCGCCTAACGCAAGGACCAGCGCGGCCGTCAGCCGCCGCACAGCGTCTGCACCTTGGCCGACAATTGTTCGGCGCGCGTGGTCAGCTCCCGGAGCCGCCGCCGCTCGCCCTCCACGACCTCGGGTTTGGCGCGCGTCACGAAGCGCTCGTTGCCTAACCGCTGCTCGATGCCGGCCCTGAGTGTGGCCAGTTGCTCGAGCTCGCCGCGCAGCCGGCCGCACTCCTTGCCGAGGTCGATGGCGCCGGCCAGCGGCACGAGGACGTGCGAGCCATCGCTCAACACGGCGTGGGCGGCAGCCTCGCCGTCGCGCGCGCCGTCGCCCGCCGACACCGTGGCGCGCGCCAGGTGGCCGATCAGCGCCGACTCCTCGGTCAGGACGCGGGCTGCCGCGTGGGCGGCGCCGTCCACGCGTGCGCCGACCCGCGCGCCGGGTGCGATGTTGTACTCGGCGCGAATCTGCCGGATGGCGCCCACCGCTTCGCGCACCAGCTCGAACTCGCGCGCCGGCCGCACATCGGCCGCGCGCTGCGTGGGCCACGCGGCGCGGGCGAGGAATGTATCGGCGGGGCGCGGCGCGATGGCCTGCCAGAGTGTCTCGGTGATGAACGGCACCACGGGGTGGAGCAGCCTGAGCGCCGCGTCGAAGGCGTGCACGAGCACCGCGCGCGCCACGTCGCCGTCGGGTGCGCCTAACCGGGGCTTCGTGCTCTCGACGTACCAGTCGGCGAGCTCGTTCCACGCGAAGCGGCGCGCCGACTCCACCAGCTCGCTCAGGCGCAGGCCGGCGTAGAGCTCGGCCGGCAGCCACGTGCCTTCGGGCGACGCGTCGGGGCGAGCCGGGCCTAACGCAGCGTCGCACTCGGCGATGGCGGCGTCGAGGCGCGCGAGAATCCACGCGTCGGCCCGCGTGAGGCGCGCCGGGTCGACGTCGGCCAGCGCCGGCACCGGCGCGTCGCCCAGATTCTGCAGAATGAACCGGCCGATGTTCCACAGCTTGGTCACGAAGTTGCGCCCGGGCGCGAACGACGCCTCGAGGTTCGTCGGGTCGAGCATCACGTCGGTGCCCAGCCCGAGGCCGGCAATCACCGTATAGCGCAGCGCGTCGGCGCCGTACAGCGCCACCACGTCCAGCGGGTCGATGCCGTTGCCTAACGACTTGGACATCTTCACGTGCTGCATGTCGCGCACGGTGCCGTGCAGGTACACGGTGTGGAACGGCGAGCGGCCCATGAAGAAATGGCCGGCCATCACCATGCGCGCCACCCAGAAGAACAGGATCTCCGGCGCCGTCACCAGCACGTCCGTGGGATAGAACGCCGCCAGATCCCGCGCCCCTCCGTTAGGCCAGCCGAGTGTGGAGAGCGGCCAGAGCCACGAGGAGAACCAGGTGTCGAGCACGTCTGCGTCCTGGCGCACCGCGCCGCGGCACGTGGGACACGACCCGACATCCTCGCGGCTCACGATCGGCGCACCGCCGCACGCGTCGCAGTACCACACGGGAATGCGGTGGCCCCACCAGAGCTGCCGGGAGATGTTCCAGTCGCGGATGTTCTCCATCCAATTCACGTACACCGCTTCCCATCGCTCGGGCAGCACGCGCAGGCGTCCGGCGCGCAGCGCCTCGAGCGCCGGCTTGGCGAGCGGCGACATGCGCACGAACCACTGATCGGAGAGACGCGGCTCGACCACAGTGCCGCAGCGGTAGCAATGGCGCACCGCGTGCTGATGCGGTTCCGCCTTCACCAGCTGTCCCGCCGCGCGCAGCATCTCGACCACGCGCCGGCGCGCCTCGAACCGGTCCACGCCTCGTAGCGACTCCGGCACGCGACCCGCCGCGTCGGCGCCCTCGCGCATTGCGCCTAACTCGTCGATCACCACCGGCATTGGCAGCCCGTGCCGCGCGCCCACCTCGAAGTCGTTGGCGTCGTGCGCCGGCGTGATCTTCACCACGCCGGTGCCGAACGCCGGATCCGCGTAGGGATCGGCGATGACGGGAATCTCGATGCCCACGATGGGCAGCACCGCGCGCCGCCCAACGAGATCGCGGTAGCGCTCGTCATCCGGGTGCACCGCCACCGCCACGTCGCCTAACATTGTCTCGGGACGCGTCGTGGCCACCACCAGACGCCGCTCGGGCGAACCCGCCACCGGATACGCGATCTGATACAGCTCGCCCTGCTCGTCCTCGAACTCGGCTTCCTCGTCGCTCAACGACGTGAGACATCGCGGACACCAGTGGATCACGCGGTGTCCCTTGTAGATCAGGCCGGCGTCGTAAAGCCGCACGAACGCTTCGCGCACGGCGCGCGACAGCTCCGGCGAAAACGTGTAGGCGGTGCGCGTCCAATCGCACGACGCGCCGATCGCTTCGAGCTGCTCGAGAATCACACCGCCGGTCTCTTCCACGAAGCGCTTCGTGCGCTCGACGAACGCGTCGCGCCCCAGATCGAAGCGCGTTTTGCCTTCTTGAGCGAGTTGGCGCTCGATCACGTTTTGCGTCGCGATGCCCGCGTGATCGGTGCCCGGGACCCATAACGCTTCATCGCCGGCCATGCGACGCCACCGCACGATCACATCCTGCACCGTGTCGTTGAGACCATGCCCCATGTGCAGCACCGCCGTCACGTTGGGCGGCGGAATCACGATCACGAATGGAATGCGGTCGCCGCCGAGTCGCGTGGTGCGGTCCGCGTGCGCGGTGAACACGCCGGCGGCTTTCCACCGCGCGTACAGGGCGGCGTCGTGATGGGCGGGATCGTACTGTGGTGCGAGGTCTGTGGGCATAGACCTCGAAAGATATTCACGAGGGCTGGCCGCGACCAACGGGCCAGCCCAAGGACGCGCTACTCTTGCTCGTCCGCCGTCGTGTCGAGATCGGCGGCGTGACGCCGCGTCGCCCCGTGTTCACGCTGCGCGTCGCTCGCGTGTCCGGCGGAATCGGCCTGTCCGATGGCCAAGCGATTGACCACCGACTCGACGCCATCTACGCGACGCGCCACCGCGGCCGCATGATGCGATTCGTCGTCGGTGTCGACCCAGCCCGAGAGCTCGATTAGTCCATCGCCTACCGCGCTGATGTCGATCGCGCGCTCGCGCAGCGTCGAATCCGCCTGGAATGCCTCCAGCACATCGTCCTCGAGCGCGGCGTGCACCTCGTCTTCGTCGAGGTCGGCATCGTCGAGGTCGGCGTCCTCGAGGGCTTCGTCGTCTTCCAAGTCTTCTTCCTCCAACTCCTCGCCAAAATCACTCTCGTGCGACGCCTCGGCGTTCGTCGGCTCCGGCTCGTCTTCGGCGCTCTCCTCGAGCTCCGCCCAACGATTCTTCACGCGCGCCGTGATGCCCGCGATGCCGCCCGATTTTTGGGCCACCAAGATGCCGACGGCAAACCCCGCGACTGCGCCGATGACGAGACTCGTCAGCGTTCCGCCGGACTCCGGCTCCTCGTAGCGAATGCGATAGCGTGGCATAATCCGACCTGTGGCGGGGGTTGACTCGCAACGATAACTTAGCGTGAAGCTTAGGAAGCGTGAGCGCAAGAGGTGCGCCCGTGTCCCGCCGCGACAGTGTCGCCGGCGCTCCCTCCCGAATTCCGACAGATGATAGATCGTTCGCCCACAGGGCCGCCCACGAGTAGCGACCACGAGCTTACCCTCACCCTTCCGGATGGCTCCACGCGGAGCGTTCCTGCAGGAACGTTGCCGCGCGACGTCGTCGCGTCCATTGGTGCGGGGTTGTTTCGCGCGGCGGTGGCCGTGGAGGTCGATGGCTCGGTGCAGGATCTGGTAACGCCGCTCCGCCACGGCGGTCAGTTTCGCGTGCTGACGGAAAAAGATGCGGCGTCGCTGGCGGTGCTGCGCCACTCGGCGGCGCACATGTTGGCCACGGCGGTCCGGCGACTCCGACCGCGCGCCAAGATCGGGTTCGGTCCCGCCATCGAAGACGGCTTCTACTACGACTTCGAGGTGGAGGAACCCTTCACTCCCGATGATCTCGCGGCCTTCGAGGACGAGATGCGGAAGGTGGCGCAGGAGAAGTTCCCGTTCGTGCGCGAAGAGGTGAACCGCGCCGACGCGGAGCGTCGCTTTGTGGACGATCCGCTCAAGCTCGAGCGTCTGGCCGAGCTCGCCGATAATGAGGTGATCTCGGTGTATACGGACGGACCGTTCGTCGACCTGTGCCGGGGACCGCACGTGCCCGACACGTCGCGCGTGAAGCACATCAAGCTGATGCACACGGCGGCGGCATACTGGCGCGGAGACGAGCACCGCCAGCAGCTCCAGCGCATCTATGGCACCGCGTGGTTTTCCAGGGATGACATGGAGGCGTACCTCCATCGGTTGGAGGAAGCCAAGCGCCGCGACCATCGCACGTTAGGCAAAGAGCTCGACCTCTACTCGGTGGACCAGCGCGTTGGTCCGGGCCTCATCTTGTGGCACCCCCGCGGCGCGATCGTGCGCAACGAGATCGAGACGTTCGAGCGCGAGCTCATCCTGCGCCACGGCTACGACCTCGTGTACACGCCGCACATCGTGAGTGAGAAGTTGTTCGAGATCTCGGGACACATCGTGAATTTCCGAGAAAACATGTTCGGCGCGATGGACGTGGAAGGCGCAGCGTATCGCCCCAAACCCATGAACTGCCCGGGGCACATCTGCATCTACCAGGCGCACCAGCGGTCGTATCGCGACCTGCCGCTGCGCTTCGCCGAATTCGGCACCGTGTATCGCTACGAGCGGAGCGGCGTGCTGCACGGGATGCTGCGCGTGCGCGGCTTCACGCAGGACGACGCGCACGTGTTCTGCACGCCCGAGCAGGTCGACACCGAGATCGAGCGCTTGCTGGATCTCGTGGACGAGATGCTGCGCACGTTCGGCTATCCGTACACCATCGAGCTTTCGACGCGTCCCGACAACGCACTCGGCGCCCCCGAGGTGTGGACGAGCGCCGAGCAGACGCTGGCGCGCGTGCTCGAGCGTCGCGGACAGGCGTACACGATCGACGCCGGCGGCGGCGCGTTCTACGGACCCAAGTTGGACTTCAAACTCATCGATGCAATCGGCCGGAAGTGGCAGGGACCAACGGTGCAGCTCGACTTCAACTTGCCGGAGCGATTCGGCCTCGAGTACATCGGCGCCGACAACGCGACGCATCGTCCGGTCATGTTGCACCGCGTGTTGGTCGGATCGATGGAGCGCTTCGTGGGGGGACTCATCGAGCACTACGCCGGCGCGTTTCCGACGTGGCTCGCGCCCGAGCACCTGCGCGTCATCCCGATCACGGACGAAGTGCGCGATGCTGCGGCCGCGGTCACGGCGCGCGCCAAGGAAGCCGGTTTGCGCGTGATGCTCGACGATCGCGCGCAGACGCTCAACTACCGCATCGCGGAAGCGGAGCGGCTCAAGACGCCGTACATGGCGATCGTGGGGAAGCGCGAGGCGGCAGCGGGCACGGTGGCGCTGCGCGAGCACCGGTTAGGCAGAGAGCAGAAGCCGCAGGTGATGCCGGTGGAGGAACTCGTCGCGCGCCTAACGGACGAAGTAAAGTCGCGGGCGCTGAACCCGGCGCATGAGTCGGGCGTGCGGCCGGGTCACGCCTAACGCAGCAGTGGCCGGCTGCGACGCTCATGTTGCATGAGTCACGGCAGCAACAATGGATACCTGCGGATCAAACAACAAAACCCTTTGGTAGTTCTGCTGTATCCGATTCTATCCCGCGTTTCCGCCGTGATCCTTTCAACCTGAGCGTGGAGGCCAGCCCCATCCGCTTGCGTGCGCGAACGCGTTCTCCGCGAGTCGGGCATGCGAATGGAACGAGGGTTGCAGCCCGGACCTGCTCCAGCCGGTCGACTGAAGGTGCCACTCGCGAGGGGGACGCGTGATACCCACACCTCGAGATGATGCCCGTCAACCCGCCAGCCTAGACGCGCGCGAACATCGCGCACTCCTCGCGCGTATCGCTGCCGAGTCCGCTTCGCGAACGCAGTTCTGGTCACAGTTCCTCGCGGCCACGGGCCCGGCGCGCGTCGCAGAAGTCGGCGTGTGGAAGGGAGGCTTCGCGGCCGCCATGCTCGCCGCGTGCCCGTCGATCGAGACCTACGTGATGGTCGACCCCTGGCGGCATCTCGACGAATGGAACAAGCCCGCCAATGTGGATGGAAACACGTTCGAAGCAATCCACGTCGAGGCGATGGCCAGGACCGAGTTCGCCGCATCGCGGCGGCGCGTGCTCCGCGGCACGACGCTCGAAGTGATCGATGACATCGAGGACGCATCGCTGGACTTCGCGTACATCGACGGCGATCACACGCTCCGCGGCATCGTAACCGATCTCGTGGCCATGCGCGACAAGATCCGCCCCGGCGGCTGGATCGGCGGCGATGACTTTTGCGCCGACGTGTGGCAGCATGGTCCGGCGTTCGAGCCAACGCTCGTGTTCCCGCTCGCCGTGCATTTCGCGCTCGCGATCCGCGCGACCGTCTACGCGCTGCCGTTCGACCAGTTCCTGATCGCGCTGCCTAACGGAAGGGAGCCGGGCGGCGGGTTCGTGGATTTGACCGGTGGGTATCCGGCGCTCGATCTCGCGTCGCAGGTCCGGCCTTCGCACGCTCCGCTCGCCGACCGGCTGCGCGCCGCATTCTCATGGTCGCGCGACGACCACCCGCGCGTGTCGCGCTGAGCCGCGCGCCTAACTGATGCGCGCCGGCTCGCTCGACGGCGGCACCAATCCGTTCATGCGCAAGTACACGACGATGTTGCCGTAGTGCTCCCACGTGTGGATTGCTCTGGGCCATGCACACATTCGAGCGGCCGGCGATGACGGCGACGAGGGCAAGAACGAACGACCGCGTCATAGTGGTCCCCTCAAGTGCGGCGAATTTGCCGGTAAGAAACTCCCCGGCACAGCGCGCATCAATGTGCGAGCTTGAGTCGCTGTCGCCGAGCTCCGCCCAAGGATCCTCTCGGGCGCCCAACCTTCGCCGCGCCGTTTTGCTCCGACGTGCGACGAAATGGCGCTGATTCAGCGCTCGAATCATTCATCTTCTCGCGAGCACGGCAGAAGCCATCGGCAAGACGGCGAGACGAATGGTTCCAGAGTTAGGCTATCGTCCTGTTCGGCGCCTTCTGACGGGTGAGCACCGGAACGGCAAGCGCTTGAGCGGTTGGATGCCTGTGCGGTGAAGGATCGCACCCCGAGTCGCATAGGATGTTTTGGGCCTTTGGTCCAATGGGAGGGCGCGTGACCGCGGATCATGAGGCAGGGGTTCGATTCCCCTAGGGTCCACCGTCTCTGTTGCTTTAACACGCTTCGCGTCTCTGTTGCTTTAACACGCTTCGCGTCGTAGCTTCAAATGCCGGGGTGAACTGGGTCTCGCAAACCCGCGCGACGCGCAAAAGTGACCCCTCGGTGTTGGTCGGTGGACCCGTAGGGGCCTCAGGGCCGCTCCCTCAGCAGAGGGGGCGGCCCTGTTCTTTCATGGCGTGCGATTGGTCCGCGCCGTTGCCCAAGCCCTTTGCGTGCCTGGCCAGCGCCAGTCCTTGGTATGTTGTACGCCATTCGTCCGCCGCATAATCTTCATTGGATGTAATGTTTCCGCCGAAGTCAGGCGCACGCGCCCCATCGACATACGATCATGGCTGACCCAACCCGCACACCCGTCATCGTCAGTGCCGTTCGCACCCCGATCGGCAAGTTCCTCGGCGCTCTCGCGCCGGTTACGGCGCCGAGCCTCGGCGCCATTGCAATCAAGGCCGCCGTCGCCCGATCCCAGGTTCCCCTCGAGGACATCGATGAGGTGATCATGGGGAACGTGATCCAGGGCGGAGAAGGGCAGGCGCCCGCCCGTCAGGCTGCGATCCACGCCGGAATTCCGGGGCTCGTGCCGGCGCTCACGATCAACAAAGTGTGCGGGTCCGGGCTCAAGGCCGTGATGCTCGCCGCGCAGTCGATCAAGGCCGGCGACCAGCAGGTGGTGATCGCGGGCGGACAGGAATCGATGTCCAACGCGCCGTTCTACGTATACGGGATGCGCGGCGGCGTGAAGTTCGGCGACCAGCAGCTGGTGGACGGCCTCATCAAGGATGGACTCTGGTGCTCGTTCTGTGACGTCCACATGGGCGGTCACGCCGAGTACACCGCGCGGAAGGCGCATATCACGCGCCGGATGCAGGACGAGTTCGCGCTCGCCTCGCACCGGAAGGCCGTCGCGGCGATCGACGCGGGCAAGTTCGACGCCGAGATCACGCCGGTCGAGATCCCGGGCAAGAAGGGGCCGACGAGCGTGTGCGTGGACGAGGGGCCGCGGCGCGATACGTCGCTCGAGCAGTTAGGCAAGCTGCGCCCGGCGTTCCCGAACGACGCGCCCAAGGACATCCCGCCTAACGAACTGACCGTCACGGCCGGCAACGCGCCCGGGCTCAACGACGGCGCCTCGGCGCTGGTCGTGGTGTCCGAGGCCTACGCGGTCGCGCACGGGCTCTCGATCATGGCGCGCATCACCGGCTACGCCACCGGCGGCGGCGAGCCGCGCGATCTCTTCTTCGCGCCGATCGTCGCGGTGAACAACCTTATGCGGAAAACCGGCGCCACGATCGGCGACTACGATCTCATCGAGGCCAACGAAGCCTTTGCGGCGCAAGCGCTGGCCGATGGCCAGGCGCTCGAGTGGGACTGGGATCGCGTGAACGTGAACGGCGGCGCCATCGCGTTAGGCCATCCGATCGGCGCCAGCGGCTCCCGTATTCTCACGACGTTGCTGTACGCCATGCGCGACCGCGATGCACAGACCGGCATGGCGACCCTGTGCTTGGGCGGCGGCAATGCCGTCGCGCTGAGCGTGGAGCGCGTCAACTGATGCCTAACACGGCGGTTCTCGCGTCGCGCGACCGGCGCATCACGGTTGCGGGCGTCATCGGGTTCGCTGCGGCGCTGGCCGCCGCGTCGCAGGTGTCGATTCCGGTTCCGGGCACCGCCGTTCCGATGACGCTGCAACCGCTGTTCGTCGTGCTCGCCGGCATCTGCCTCGGCCCCACGGCCGGTGCGGCGAGCATGGTGCTGTATCTCGCCGCCGGAGCCGCCGGCCTCCCGGTGTTCGCGCCCCAAGGATTGCCGGGCCTCGCGCGCCTGTTCGGACCCACCGGCGGGTACCTCATCGCCTATCCGTTAGGCGCGTGGGCCGCCGGCCGCATGGTGCGGTTCCACCCGCGCCGCTTCGGCTGGCGCCTGCTCGCCGCGGCGTCGGGGATCGCGGTCATTCACCTCGGCGGCGTGGCGCAGTTGGCCGTCATCACCGGCAGCCTCACGCGAGCGTTCGTGGCGGGCTCGCTGCCATTCCTCGGAATGGACGCGGTGAAGGCGGTCCTCGCCGCGCTGTACTCGCCTCGCATTTCCGATCGCGCGCCGGTTTGAAGGCGCGCGATTTCTTTTATCGATCCTCGGGATCGCTCCGCGCGCCGTGGCAGTGGATCGGCTTCCTCCTGATTGCCGCATCGGTCGGTCTGCTGACGGTGGTGTTCGCGGCGCCGTACGCGTTGCGCCTGCTCTCGCCGGAGGCGGTGAGTTTCTGGTCGCTGCTGGCTGGTTTGCTCGCGGCGCATGTCGTGATGGTGCGCCTCGTCGATCGCGGCGCGTGGGCGCCGATCGGACTCGCCCGGCGGCAGGCGTCGCCGCCCAGGCTGGCGGTCGGACTGGTGGCCGGATCGTTAGGCATCCTCGCCCCGTCGGGCGTGCTACTGGCCGCGCACTGGCTCCGCGACACTCCCGCCTCGGCCCCCTATTCGTGGATCCACTACTCGGCCTCGCTGGCGGCGTTCTTTCTGCCGCAGTCGTTGGCCGAGGAGATGCTCTCGCGCGGGTATCTGTTCGCGCGCACGCGCGAGGCCATCGGGTGGAAAGGCGCGCTGGCGATCACCAGTGTGGGATTCGGTCTGCTGCACATGGCGAATCCGGGCGCGACGCCGCTCAGCATCGTGGTGGTCATCATCGCGGGCGCATTCCTCGGTGGTATCTTGCTCCTCACCGACAGCCTCTACGCGGCGTGGATGGCGCACTTCGCGTGGAATTGGTCGATGGCTGCGGTGCTGCACGCCACGGTGAGCGGGTTGCCGGCGCATCCGCCCGGCTATCGCATGATCGACCAGGGACCCACGTGGCTCACCGGCGGCGTGTGGGGACCGGAAGGCGGCGCTGCCGCAGCGTTAGGCATGGTCGTATGTATCGTCGCACTCGTCGCGTGGCGCCGCCGGTCGCCGCACGCTGCACCCTTTGATCGCATGGAGACATGACTGAACGCATAGTGGTAGTCGGGGCAGGACAGATGGGCAACGGCATCGCGCACGTGTTCGCGGCCGCGGGCCACGCGGTCACGATGATCGACGTGTCGCGCGACGCGCTCGCGCGCGGGCGAGCCACGATCGAGAAGAATATGGCCCGTCAAGTTCAGAAGGGCAGCCTGGATGCCGCCGCGCGCGACACCGCGCTGGGCCGCATCGCACTCTCCGAAACCTTCGAGCCGGTCCGCGACGCCGACATCGTGATCGAGGCGGCCACGGAGAACGCCGAGCTCAAGTTCCGCATCTTCGGCGACCTCGACGCGGCCGCGCCTAACGGAGCGATCCTCGCGTCCAACACCAGCTCGATCTCGATCACCGAGATCGCGGCGCGCACCGGACGCCCGTCGCACGTCATCGGGATGCACTTCATGAATCCGGTGCCGGTGATGCAGCTCGTCGAAGTCATCCGCGGCCTCGCGACCTCCGACGAGACCACGACGCGCGTGCTCGACCTGTCCAAGCGCCTGGGCAAAACGCCGGTCGAGGTGAACGACTACCCCGGCTTCGTCAGCAATCGCGTACTCATGCCGATGATCAACGAGGCGATCTACTGCCTCATGGAAGGCGTCGGCAGCGCCGAGGCGATCGACACGGTGATGAAGTTAGGCATGAACCACCCCATGGGACCGTTGGCGCTCGCGGACCTGATTGGACTCGACACCTGTGTGTCGATCCTCGAGGTGCTGCACCGCGGCTTGGGCGACCCCAAGTACCGGCCGTGCCCGCTGCTCCGGAAGTACGTCGCCGCGGGATGGCTGGGCCGCAAGACCGGCCGCGGTTTCTTCTCCTACTGATTCCCTGAGCGATCCATGTCCTGGGCTCTCATTCCACTCACCGAAGAACAGCGCGGCATTCAGCAGCTGGCGCGCGACTTCGCGCGCGAGGAAATCGCCCCGCACAGCGACGCGTGGGATCGCGATGCCTTCTTCGACCGCGGCACCATCGCCCGGTTAGGCGAGCTCGGATTCCTCGGCATGCTCATCCCCGAGGAGATGGGCGGGCTGGGCCTCGATACGTGCACGTACCTCGTGGCGCTCGAGGAGATCGCCGCCGTCGATGCCTCGGTGGCCGTCGCCATGTCCGTGCACAACTCGCTGCCCACGCAGATGCTGCTCCGCTGGGGCACCGACGAGCAGAAGGAACGCTACCTGCGCCCCATGGCGCGCGGCGAATGGTTAGGCGCGTTCGCGCTGTCGGAAGCCGATGCCGGCTCCGATGCGGCGTCGATGCGCGCGCAGGCCGTGCGCGACGGCGACTGCTGGGTCTTGAACGGCACCAAAGCCTGGGTCTCGAGCGGCAGCCATGCCGAAGTGATCCTCGCCATGGCGCGCACCGACAAACCCGGCGATCGCCGTGGCGCCCGCGGCATCAGCGCCTTCATCGTCACGCCCGACATGCCGGGCTTCAAAGTCGGCAAGAAAGAAGACAAGATGGGTCTCCGCGCGTCGCCCACCGTACAGCTCATCTTCGAGAACCTGCGCGTGCCGGCGGCCAATCTGTTAGGCGCGGAAGGCAGCGGCTTCATTTACGCCATGCAGTCGCTCGACAACGGACGACTCGGCATCTCCGCGCAAGCGATCGGCATCGCGCGCGCCGCGCTCGAGGCCGCCACGGCGTATGCGGCCGAGCGGCGTCAATTTGGCAAGCCAATCAAGGAATTCCAGGCCGTGCAGTTCAAGCTCGCCGACATGGCCACGCGGATCACGGCGGCACGGGCGCTGCTGTATGCGGCAGCGTCGGCCAAGGACCGCGGCGAGCCGATTACCCAGTTCAGCAGCATGAGCAAGCTCCTGGCCAGCGAAACCGCCATGTGGGTGACCACCCAGGCCATCCAGATTCTCGGGGGCTACGGGTACGTGCGCGACTACCCCGTCGAACGACTCTTCCGCGACGCCAAGGTGACGGAGATCTACGAAGGGACGTCCGAGATACAACGGATTGTGATCGCCCGGGAGCTCTACGCGAATTGACCGGCGCCGGCATTCTGCCCACGCGAGTTTTCACCACCTTTCCCTCTCATGACTATCACCGAAATCGCTTCGCCGTCCGCCACGCAGAGCTTGTTCGAGCGCATCGCCGACATGGGGCACGAACAACTCGTCCTGTGCAGCGATCCGTCCGCCGGCTACCGCGGCATCGTCGCGGTCCACAGCACGACGCTCGGCCCTGCGTTAGGCGGAACGCGGTTCTGGAATTACGCGTCCGATGAGGAAGCCATCATCGATGCGCTGCGGCTCGCGCGCGGCATGACCTACAAGAACGCCGTGGCCGGCCTCAATCTCGGCGGCGGCAAGTCCGTGATCATCGGCGACAATCGCACCACCAATCGCGAGATGCTGTTCCGGGCGCACGGCCGCTTCGTCGAAGGGTTGGGCGGACGCTACGTGACCGCCGAAGACGTCGGCACGAGCACGAGCGACATGGACTTCGTGCACATGGAGACCGAATACGTCACCGGTCTGGCCGGACGGTCGGGCGATCCGTCTCCCGTCACCGCGCACGGCGTGTTCCGCGCCATCCAGGCGTCGGCCAAGCACCGCTGGGGCAGCGATGCACTCTCCGGGAAAACCGTCGCCATCCAGGGCTGCGGACACGTCGGCTACTATCTCGCCAAGGAATTGCACGAGGCCGGCGCCACACTCGTCGTGACCGACATCGACGCCGAGCGCGTGAAGCGCGTCGTGACCGATCTCGGCGCGCGCGCCGTGGAGCCCGGCGAGATCTACGGCGTCAAGGCCGACATCTTCGCGCCCTGTGCGTTAGGCGCGGTGATCAACGACAAGACCATCCCGCAGCTCAAGGTCGAGATCGTCGCCGGTGCGGCCAACAACATCCTGCTCGAGGAGCGCCACGGCGTGGCACTCGAGGAGCGCGGCGTGCTCTACGCACCCGACTACGTCGCCAACGCGGGCGGCGTGATCAACGTGTACAGCGAGCTCGCGAACTGGGATCCGGCTCGCGCGCTGCGCAAGGCCGACGAGATTTACGCCACGACGCTCGGCGTGTTCGACATCGCGCGCGCCGAAGGCATCCCCACCTATGAGGCAGCCGACCGCCTGGCCGAACGGCGGTTGAAGGCGGTTGGGTCGCTGGTGAAGACTTGGCCGCAGTGGCCGAATCGATGAACCGTTTCCCGCTCCAATCCCGGATCCCGCATGCCTGATTGGTCATACTGGTCGACCGGCCGGCCCATGTCCGCGCTCACGCGCACCGATCCCGAGATCGCCCGCGCGATCGAGGACGAGACACGGCGGCAGGGTGAGGGATTGGAGCTCATTGCGAGCGAGAACTTCGTGTCGCCCGCGGTAATGGAAGCGATGGGATCGCCCCTCACCAACAAGTACGCCGAGGGGTACCCGGGCAAGCGGTACTACGGCGGCTGCGAGTTCGTGGACGTGGCGGAACAACTGGCCATCGATCGGGCCAAGATGCTGTTTGGCGCCGAGCACGCGAACGTGCAGCCGCACTCGGGCGCGCAGGCGAACATGGCCGTCTTTTTCGCGTTCGCCAAGCCCGGTGACACTGTGTTAGGCATGAGCTTGTCTAACGGAGGCCACCTCACGCACGGCTCGCCGGTCAACTTCTCCGGGTTCCTGTATCACGCCGTCGCGTACGGCGTGCGCGAGGACACGGGACGCATCGACATGGACCAGGTGCGCGATCTGGCGCGGCAGCACAAGCCGACGATGATCATTGCCGGCTTCAGCGCGTACTCGCGGACGCTCGATTTCGCCGCCTTCGCCGACATCGCGCGCGAAGTCGGCGCCAAGCTGATGGTCGACATGGCGCACGTGGCCGGCCTGGTGGCCGCGGGCATCTCGCCCTCGCCGGTGCCGCACGCCGACGCAGTCACCACCACCACGCACAAAACGCTGCGCGGCCCGCGCGGCGGATTGATTCTCTGCAAGCAGGACTACGCGGCCGCGATCAACAAGCAGGTTTTCCCGGGCATGCAGGGCGGGCCGCTCATGCACGTCATCGCCGCCAAGGCGGTGTCGCTGCTCGAAGCGTTGCAGCCATCGTTCGTCACGTACGCGCGGCAAGTCGTGGCTAACGCACGCGAATTGTCGGCGGCGCTCGCGCACCGCGGCTACGCCATCGTGTCCGGTGGAACCGACAATCACCTGATGTTGGTCGACCTGCGTGCACGCGGCCTAACCGGGAAAGCGGCGGAAGCCGCGCTCGGCGCCGCCGACATTACCGTCAACAAGAACACGGTGCCCGGTGAAACGCAGTCGCCGTTCGTGACGAGCGGGATTCGCATCGGAACGCCGGCCGTCACGACGCGCGGCATGAAAGAAACCGAAATGCGCCGCATCGCGGAACTCATCGATCGCGTGTTGCGCAACACCTCGGACGAGAGCGCGATCAAAGATGTCAAACGCGACGTACACGAGCTGACGTCGGGCTACCCGCTCTATACTCCAACCGACACGCCGGCCGAAGAGCCCGCCTCACGGTTGTAATTCCGCTCGCGTGCCCACATCTTTGGCCCTGAGCCCGCTCGCGGCGACCGCCGCAAGCGGCCACGCGTTCCTGCGAAGGGTCACACACTTTGCCGCAGCTTTGCTTCCAGGATGGCATCATGGATCGTCTCCGGGCGCGCGATGCGCGCTACCGGGAGGATGCCTACCTGTTTGTCCTGGCTTCGCTCGAGTATTGCCAGGCGCGTCTCGACGAGCGGCGGCACATTACCGGCCGCGAGTTGGCCGTCGCGGTGCGTGATGTTGCTCTCGAACACTTCGGCGTGATGGCCCGCCTCGTGCTCGAACATTGGGGTGTGCGCTCATCCGCCGACATCGGTGAGGTTGTGTTCAATCTCGTCGACGAAGGATTGCTCATCAGCCAGCCGACCGACACGCGCGACGAATTCGCCGGCGTGTTCGATTTCGACCAAGCGTTCGAACGTGAGTATCCGTGGAGCGTCCTGCAAACCGGCTGATCGCGCGCCGGACCGCGCGTTGGCGCGGCAGCAGGTAGTCGGAAGGGCGTTGAGCGGGAGGAGGTGAGGTCAACATGGATGTCAACGAGCTTCCTGCATGCCGCAAATGCGGCAAGGGCACGATGCTCCCTCTCAGCGACTACGGTCGCGACGGAGCGCCCATCACTTTCAAGGCCTGGGTGTGCAACAACCCCGAATGCGGATTCAACATTCGCATCGACAACGGGGAAATCAGTTTTGGGCGCACCATTGGGCAGTCGCACAAGTGAGGGGGAGCTGAACGCACGGTAGGGATGCCGCGCCTGTTGGTTGGTGCGCCGCCGCCGTTCGTCGCTCATTCGCTTCTGTCCCTCCACTTGTCCGTCACCAGCGCGCGCGAATCCGCCGCGCGCGACGCGGCCGCGATTGCGCTCGGCGTTCCGTCGCGGGCGCTCATGCAACGCGCCGGCGCCGCGGCCGCCGGAGAAATCGCGCGCGCGTTGGGCGGCGACTTGGCGCACGGCGTGGTGGTGTACGCCGGTCCCGGCAACAACGGGGGCGACGGGTGGGTCGTGGCGCGATGTCTCGCCGCGGCCGGTGTGTCCGTGCACGTGATATCCACCGGCGACCCGTCCACCGACGACGCCCGCGCCGAGCGCGCGCTGGCGCGACAGGTCGGCCTAACGGACGCCCGTCCCGCGAACGCGCGCGTGATCGTGGATGCCCTGCTCGGGACGGGCGCCGCCGGTACGCCGCGCGGCGCGATCGCCGTCGCCATCCAGGATATCGGGCGCGCGCGCGCGGCCGGTGCAACGGTGGTCGCGCTCGACTTGCCCACGGGCGTGGACGCGGATACCGGCGACGCCGATGGCGCGGTTCGCGCGGATCTCACGATCACGTTCGGCACGATGAAGCGCGGGCTGCTCATCGCGCGTGGCAACGCCGGACGCATCGCGCTGGTCGACATCGGCTTGCCGCCGGGCGACGCGACGCTGCCGTCGCTCGTCACGCCGGCGTGGGTGCGCCACGTGATCCCGCCCATCGCGGCCGACGCGCACAAGGGCGTGCGCCGCAAGCTGGCGATCGTGGGCGGCCAGTTAGGCATGGCCGGCGCGGCGGTGTTCGCCGCCCGCGCGGCCATGCGCGCCGGGATCGGGATGGTGCGCGTGATCGTGGCGCGCGAGAGCGTGCCGATCGTGCAGGACGCCGCGCCGCACGCCATCGCGCGCGCCTGGCCGGGCGAGCGCGCCGAGGACATGGACGACGCGATCATCCGTTGGGCGGACGGCGTGTTGATTGGCCCCGGGCTGGGCGACACGCCGCAGAGTCGCGCGCTCGTGGAGCGCGTGCTGCGTGCCTGGCGCGGACCGGTGGTGGTGGACGCGGACGGGCTCAACGTGTTCAAGGGCGAGGCAGCCAAGTTAGGCGCGTTGCTCGCCGGACGGCCGGCACTCCTCACACCGCACGCCCTGGAGCTCTCGCGCCTGTACGGGGTGCACCCGCAGGAAGTGCTCGTGCGGCGCTTCGATATCGCCGGCGACCTGGCGCGCGTCGCGCACGCGGCGGTGCTGCTCAAGGGCGTGCCGACGGTGGTCGCCGACGCCTCGGGCGCGCGCCGCGTGAGCGCGGCCGGCAC
>DATEHK010000150.1:0-6016 GCA_035279625.1 Gemmatimonadaceae bacterium | reverse complement strand
GCTGGTGTGCCGCATGAGATTGTCGATCGTGAGCGGCGCGCCGTAGTCGGGGAGCTCGGGAATGTATTTCCGGACTTCGTCGTCGAACGAGAGTTTGTGCTCTTCGGCCAAGAGTGCGATGCTGGCGGCGGCGAACTGCTTCGACGTGGAACCGATATCGAACAGCGTAGCGGTGGTGATGGGCACCCGGCGCTCGAGGTCGGCCCACCCGTAGCCTCGCCCGTACGCCATCCGCCCATCGCGATAGACGCCGAGCGCACAGCCCGGCACGCCAGGTTTGTCGTACGGCCGGAATACCGCGTCGATGGCCTTGCGTTGGGCGGGATCCAGTGCCGTCGCCCCCGTGCGCGGGGATTGCGCGCCGGCGCCGACGGCTACGCCTAACGCGATGAGCGCGACGAAGCACCATCTGGTCACGTCGCAAATTGCGGCGCCGGACGGGCTGGGTCCAGAGCGGTCACGCGCGTCAGCACGGATCGATGCCGCGGATCGCGGGGCGGCGCCGGCCGCGCCCCACCGCGGCAGCGGGACCACCACCTGGGCTTTCTCGCCGAGCGTGCGGCGCAGACGCCGAGCGTCTGGGGGAGGAGTCGGCCTCGTCAATCGTCGTGCGTCACTCGCCGCCGACCCTGCGGCGAAAACAGACAGACGCGGCGTAGGCCGTCACCTGCCGAGTGACGGAGGACTGACGGCAGAGTTACGGCGCTCTGGTAGCCTCGCTGGCATGCCGCCCTACTGCCATGCCCCGCTACCACTTGCACCGTGTCCTCGATCTATCGCCCGCAGGTATCGAGCGCGCCCGACCTCCGGTGCCGCACTCATTGACGAGGTGTCTCCATGAGAACCAGCCGCACGATCGCGCTCACGGGCGCTGCGGCGACCCTGATCGGCCTGCCAACCGGGCGCGTTCTGCCCATGGCCAGACCTAACCCGAACATCGATCGCGCCGGACATGTCGAGCACGGCGTCTTGAGTGTGGCGCTCGAAGCGAAAGAGAGCCAATGGGTCGCACCCGGATCTCATCAGCGCCCGCTCGACATCGCAGCCTTCTCGGAGGCCGGGAAGGCGCCGCTCCTGCCCGGACCCCTCATTCGAGCGCCCCAAGGCACGGAGCTACGCCTCTCGCTGCGCAACGCGCTCTCGGTGCCGCTTACCTTCCTCGTGCCCACGGCCATGCACGGCGGTCCCGACACCGATGCCATGGACTCGCTGGTCGTGGCGCCGGGCACGGTTAGGCAACTGACGACCACGGCCGCCGTTCCCGGGAACTACGTCTACCGCGCCATCGCGCAAGACAACGCGAGCCGAGTGGCCCAGATGACCGGGGCGCTCGCCGGCGCGATCGTGATCGATACCGCCGGCGTCGACAGCCATGCGCGCGACCGCGTACTGGTGATCATGGCGCTGCCGGATTCGGAGTGGGTCGCCAACCTCGAGTCGGCTGGTCCCCAGCTCAGCGCGGGCGAGCGCGCAGCGCTCATACGCGGCAACAGGGGCCAGTTCACGTATACGATCAACGGACGAACCTGGCCTAACACGGAACGCATTCACGCGACGGTCGGCGACACGCTGCACTGGCGGGTGATCAACGCGTCGGACCAGGTGCATACCATGCACTTGCACGGCTTCTATTATCGCGTCGACGCGCTCACCGGCGGATTGTCGGCCCACTTCCCGCGCCCCGGGCCGGGGCAGATGGTCGTGACACAGCTCGTGGCGCCGCGTGCGTCCATGTCCATGACCTGGTCACCCGATCGACCGGGCAACTGGTTGTTCCACTGCCATTTCTCCGTGCACTTGATCAGCGATCCCCGGCTCGCTGCGCCTAACGGCACGCCCGAGGGCGGCATGGCCGGGATGCAGGACATGTCGGGGATGGTGGTGGGCGTGGAGGTCGCCGATCGACCCGGCGCCCACGCCGCTCCTCGGCCCGCGCCCGTGCGCCGCCTGCGGCTCATCGCCGAAGCGGGACCGGCGCCCGGCGGGAGCGGTCCGTCGGACACGATGCCGGCGATGCATTTCGTGCTCGAGGAGCACGGTCATCGCGTCGAAGGTACGCGAGAGCTCAGCCCCGAGCTGGATCTCACGCGCGGCGAGCCGGTGTCCATCACGATCGTGAACCACCTCGCCGAGCCCACCAGCGTGCACTGGCACGGAATCGAGGTGGAAGACAGCTACGTGGATGGCGTGCCTAACTTCAGCGGCTCGGGTACCCATCTCGCACCGGAAATCGCGCCCGGCGATTCGTTCGCGGTCGAGTTCACGCCGCCGCGGTCCGGCACGTTCATGTATCACTCGCACCAGGATGAGCTGCGCGAGCAACTCGCCGGACTCGAGGGAGCGCTCATCGTGCGGGACTCCGGTACCGCGCCGTCGCCCGATGACCACACGTTCTTCTTCAAGGGGCTCGACAACGATCCCGGATACCCCGTCGAGATCAACGGACAGGCGAACCCGGACACGGTGATCCTGCGCGCGGGTCGGCCGGCCCGACTCCGGCTGCTCAACCTCGCGACCGTGAATGTCGCGCCGACGTTCGTGCTAACGGCGCGTTCCGATAGCGCGTTCACCGTGGCGAACGACACGATGGTGGTCGCCTGGCGCGCCCTGGCCAAGGACGGGTTTGACCTCCCCTCTACGGAACAGCGCACGGAGCCGGCGCGTCAGATCGTCGCTGTGGGAGAGACGTACGACTTCGAGTACACTCCGCCCAAGCCCGGCATTCTCCGCTTGGAGGTTCGCGTCAGAGCGGCAGGGACGCCGCTGATCCTCAGAGTGCCTATTCGCGTGGAGTGACCTTCACCCACGTGATCGTTCGCAGTCGTCGCACCCCACCCAGCGCTCACTCTCGGAAACCCGGAGCATCACCCATGCATCGCGTTCGCACATTCACGTTAGGCACGTTGGCCGTCGTGGGAGTCGCGGCGCTCGCGGCCTGCGGCAGCAGCAACTCCATGGGCCCAACCAACGTCGCGCCGCCGGATTCGGTGCAGGAGCAGATCGCCCAATCCATTGCCACGTCCATCCAGTCGGAAGTGGCGTCCTTCACCAACTTCGGCGCGTTCGCCTTCTTGACGCCGTTCACGACGTCGCCCGATGTCGAGGTGCGCCAGGGCGTGACCAAACTTCGCGCCCTCACTCGCCGCGCAGGGCCAGGCCACGTCAGTACTCTCGCCTTCGACGACAGCTGCCCAACGGCGTCTCCGTCGACGCCGACCGATGAAGACGCGGACGGCGTGCCCGATCTCGCGACGTTCACCTACACCACCGCCCACTGCACCGACACGCAAAACGGTGAGACGGTTACCATCACCGGCTCGTGGGTCGCCGGCGATACGACGCCCCACACCGCCGACCTCGACGACAACGAGCAGATCAACAACCTCCTCCTGACGGAGTCCGGCACGCAGTCCGCCTTCCGTCTCGCGGCCGATGGCGGCGTGTCGATCGTCGAAACCACGGGCAAAGTGACGGCCAACGAGAACTTCTGGCTCGCCGTCCAGGAAACCGCTCCCCAAGCCGTGCACGACAGTCTCTCGGAGGCTGGCGGCCTGGAGTTCGACTTCTCACCCAGCGGCAATCCGCTCATCGAGGGCAGCCAGCTCCCGGCGGGAACGCTGCACATCAACCTGAACGAATCGTTTGTGTTAGGCGGTCAAACCGCCTACACGTTCACCATCGCGACGCCGACGGCGCTGACGATCGATCCCGCTTGCCTGTCGACGGTCACCGGCGGCGTGGTGAACGTGACCTTCGGAACCGGGACGACCACCGTGGAGACGATCACCTGGACGGGGTGCGGCGCCTACACGATCACCAAAGCCTGACGCAGGGGAGGGCTTCTTCGCTCCACCAGAGCGAAGAAGCCCTCCAGGCGCCACCACGATCCCTTACTCGATCCACTATTGTCGCGCGAGCGGCCGACGTTCGATTCCTGGACTATCGAGGGCGCGCACGCGCTGGGCGATCACCGCGATGCGTGCGCGGAACGCCGGATCGGCGTTCCGCCATGCGGCCAGCGCGCGACGGTAGTGCACGAGCGCGCTGTCCGCTTCGCCCGCCCGATCGAAGGCCTGCCCAAGTCTCGCGTGCGCATCGGTCCCGATGAGATAGTAGTTCGACGACTCGACGGCTCCGTGCAGGGCAGCCTGGAGGAGCGGGATCGCCTCGCTCGCGCGGCCGTCGGCCAGGAGCAGTCCGCCTAACTCGTAATTGATGCGGCTGTATCCATTCACCGGCGAGACGAGTGCGGCGCGCATCTCGCGCTCCGCGCCCGCGCGGTCGCCCCGCGCGGTGAGCAGCAATCCGCGCACATAGTGATGAAGGGCGCGATCGCGAACGTACGCGCTCCTGGGGCCCCACGTGGTCAAACTGTCGATGAGCGATGGCAGGGCCGCCGTGTCGCCTGCGGCCGCGAGCGCCGTCGCGGCGTGCGTCGTCATCCAGATGCGATGGCGCGCTACCAGACCGGGAGCGGCCCGCACAAAGTCGGGCGATTCCCGCCACGCGTAGTCGGCGATCGTGTCGAACAGTTGGGCCGCCTCGCGATAGCGGCCCATCTCGAACAGCACCTGGCCCTTGGCGACGGCCTCGGTCGTCCGCGGCGCGAAGAAGCCCGGCGGCCCGTCGTTAGTCAGCGCCACGAGTCGCTGTGCCGCGCCGAGTGCTTCGCCTAACCGCCCCTGGTTGCGAAGGCTGATCACCAGCCACCACAGCGCCTCGGCCTGCACGTCCCGGTTCCCATACTGGAGTCGGTCGCGCAGTGTGCGATCGGCCGCAGCGAACTGTCCCGACCGGATGTCGATCACGACGCGCGGCACCACATACCCGAACTCGCTGCCGCCCACGCGCTCGGCGGCCTGCTCGTCGGCCAGCGCGCTGTCGATCCGGACTTCGCGCGCGAACAAATCGGCGAGCGCCCACCACGCGGCGGCCGATCCCGGCTGCGCGCGCGTGCGCGCACGCGCGGCGCGTTCGGCGGCGGGGAACGAGTCCACGGAGACGTACGCGGATTGGATGACGTCGAGCGCCTCGCAGGCGCGGCACGACGGACCGCGGCCGGACAGCCCCAGCGTATCGAGGTGGACGGCGCGGCGCAGATGGGGCAGGGCGCCCAGGAAATCGCCCTCCCAGGCCATCGCCCTGCCTAACGCAAGCTCGGCCCCTGGTTCGTCCGGATACCGAGTGGCGAGCGATTCGGCGAGGGCGAGCTGCGCCGGTGCGTTGGTCAGGTACGCCCACGTCTGCTGAATGATCAGCCGTTCGCGATCCGACGCGTGTGGGGCGAGGCGCAGCGCCAGCGACAGGTCGCGCCGCGCAGCCAGCCCATCGGCGTCCTGCTCGCCGAGCCCGGCGTAGTAGGCCGCCATGGCGAAGGTCGAATCTTCGTCGAGAGCGGCGTGGAACAGCGCGACGGCCTTCTCGGGCTGTTCGGCATAGAAGCGGCGCAGGCCGTCCTCATAGAGGCGATGTGCCGCCAGCGACGACGTAGTCACATCGGTCGACGGCCGCGCCGGGATGCGAAGGCCCAAGTCCGCCGCGACCTGCTCGGTGGCCCGATCGGCGAGGTCGAACACCGAGTTCGCGCGGATGATGTGCGCGCGGCCCGATGTGCCCGTGGCGAGGTCGATGGGCCGCAGCTCGAGACGGAGCGTGGCGCCCGGTCCGCTTGCGTTAGGCCCGGCGCCGCGCGCCAGGACTGCCTCGAGCAGCTCGTCCGCGCCGGCGCGGCGGGCGGCCTCCGAGATGGCCGATGGCGTCTCGCTGCGCGCGCCTAACTGACTCATCACGTCGTAGAGCCGCGCGTGACTCACGACGCGCAGGTCCGGCATGCGAGCGAGGTTGTCGGACAGGAGCTCGGCGAACGTCCGAACGGTCGCGCCGGTATCGGCGCCGCTCGGATCCTGGACCCATCCCACTGCGATCACCGGCAGCCGCGACCGTGAATGCGCGAAGCGCGGCGCCAACGCGGCGAGGATGAGCGCGGCCGCGAGGCCTCCGGCGGTGAGGAGGGCGA
>DATEHK010000149.1:0-33219 GCA_035279625.1 Gemmatimonadaceae bacterium | reverse complement strand
CGCCGCGTACGCCGCGTCGGGCGCCGGGAGCATCTACGTGGCCGATCTCGACGCGATCGAGGGGCGCGAGGCGCAGACGTCGGTGGTCGGTGCGTGCTGTGCGGCGGCGGGACCCACGACAGGCATATGGATTGATGCGGGGATCGCGACGCCGGGTAGCGCGGCGCGATGGTTGGGCGTGCGCGGTGTCGAGCGCGTGGTGGTCGGATTGGAGACGTTGTCCGACATGGAGGCACTGGCTGACATTGCGCGCGCGGTGGAACCGGGGCGTGTCGTGTTCAGCGTGGATTTGCGGAACGGCGTTCCCGTGGCGCGCGACGAAGCGGTGAGGCAGTCCTCGCCGGTCGAGCTCGCGCGTGCCGGAGTGCGCGCGGGAGCGGGGGGCGTGCTGCTGCTGGATCTGGCGCGGGTGGGAAGCGGTGCGGGAGTGGACGAGGCGTTGGCGCGCGAGGCGGCGGCGCGCGTTGCACCGGTGGAGCTGCTGATCGGCGGCGGGATCGCGGATTTGGACGCCGTGCATCGGCTGGCTGCGTTGGGCATTGCCGGCGTGCTGGTGGGCAGCGCGCTGCACGATGGCCGGATCGGCGCAGACGCGCTGTCGCAGCACGTGGCGCCCGCCTAACTGACTGTCGTGCGAGCGCCGGCCGGCGGGCCGGCGCTGGCACGGGAGTCAGGGGTGGTCGGGGCTGCGCGTGGAGTCGGTCTTCTGGTCACGTTGGCCATGATCGGCCTTCATGTTGGGCATGTCGCTCATCGGCATGTCCCGCATGCCGGCGCTCCCGGCGGATGAGCCGGTGTGCGCATCGTTAGGCTTGTGTCCGCGCGACGCGGTGCCGGCGATGTGTGCGTTCATGTCGCTCATGATGGGCAGCGTCGCGATGTCGCGTTTGACGAGCGGGTCGGAGAGGTCGAGCTTCGGCCAGGTCGCGTCGTCGTCGGGGACGAAGGCGCCGTTGATGTGACCCATCCCGCCGTCCTTGAACGTCTCGGTGGTGGGGTTGTCGTATTCGGCGACGACGCGATACGCGTGGTGCGCCTGGAGTCGCAGGGCGTCGCTGTTGAAGCCGAAGATGAATCGTCCGACGCCTTCCACGTGGCCGTCGTGGTCGCGACGCGCTTTAAGGCGGGCGAGCACTTTTCCCGTAGACGCGTCTTCGAGCTCGAGGCTCGAGCCATAGTCGTGGAGGTGGCCGCCGATCCCGACCAACTTGCCGCCGATCGGCAACTCGAACTGATAGCTATGCGTGGATTTTCCCGGTGGCACGTCGAACGTAGTGACGCCGCCGATGTGATTGTTGACGTCGACGTAGAACGGCATCACGGGGAGCACGTCGTGATCCTTGGACGGCGTGTAGAGGAGCGTGACCTCGAGGTACGCGGCGGCGATGTCTTTCCCCGTTTCATTGTGGAACATGGCGTACATGCCGAGCTTTTCGCCGGGGTGCATGGGGACGCCCATGGACGAGGGCAGCTCGACGGGTTCGGTTTCGGCGCCCCACCCAAAGAGTCGCTCGACCGCGGGGTAGACGAGCTCGCGGCGGTCGAAATTGACGCCGATGAGGTGGTGGAGGATTTCGTGCGGCAGCGAGTCGCCGGCCGCGTCGCGCATGCGGACGTTGAATCCCCGCAGGTACCCGTCGACCGGCCACGCGAACGGCATCACTTCGTTAGGCGCCATGTGGGACATGTCCATGTGCGCGTCCATGGCGGGCAGGTTGAATGGTCCGGCAGTCACGATGATGCGCGACTGCGCCGAGTCGACGCGGACCTCGATGTGCGGCGCGGCGCCGGGAGCAGCATGGGGTCGTACGGTTGGGGCGGCAATGGCGGCGGCCGCGGCAAGGAGCAAAGTCACCATGATGTGCATCCTTTACAGTTAGGCATTTCCACGTCAGGCGAGCGTTCCGCGGTACGTCGCGGACTGGCCGAAGCTTTCCTCCACTTCCAACTCGATTGCCGTGAGGTGCGCGATTTTCGACTCGCCTAACTCAGTAAGGAGGCGCTTGGCGAGGTGGCGGGCGAGCATCTCGACGGTCGTATTGGGCACGGGCAGGAGTGCGCAGTCGCGGGCCGGGAACACGTACCGCTGCTTCCCCTCGTAGTCGACAAGCACGGAGTCATCCTTGGCGACGATGCCGAGCTTGGGGTTCTCGAGCGGGAGCAGCACTTTGTGGTCGATCTCGTCACAGAGTTGACGCATGAGTCTTTTGACGAACGAAAAGTCGAGCACGTACCAGCCATCTTCATCGATCGCACCATCGAGAGCGACGCCGACCCGATAGTTGTGGCCGTGCAGCGACTCGCAGCGATGACCGGCGAACGTGATGAAGTGGGCCGATGAGAAGACGGTGTAGTCCTTCTTGACCCGTATCCTAAACTCGCCGTGGGTTCGCATCGGTTCCCATCCGGAGCGCTAGCTCCAGCCTCCTTCAAGGAGTACAACAAAGATGGCGGCGGCGGTGAGATCGGCTGTGGTGCCGGGGTTCCGGGCATTGGAGTCGTCGCGGAGGGCGCGATCGAGCGCTGCGGTTCGCCGCCGGCCTCCGGGGCTCCGTACGCCACCGGCGGCGAGAACGTTTCTGCTGCGACGCGAGATGTCCACGGCCGCGGCTTCGCCCAACTTGCGTGCCACGAGCGTGTCGGGGACCCCGGCAAGCAGCGTGAGATAGGTCTCGACGATGGCGTCGTCCCAGGACAGGCCGTCGCGTCGCGCGCGACTGAGCGTTGGCGCGCCGAGCTCGAACGTGGCGGCGTAGTTGGTGGCGTACTCGCGCGCGATGCCATCGCGACCGGCGGCGAGCGCCATGACGGCGCGCAGAGCGAGCGTGGGTGTACCGGTCACATCCTGCAGATCGGCGCGTCCCAAGCCGCCGGGTCGCGCCGAGCGAATGGCGGCAAACACGTGAGCGGCATCGCGAACTGTGGCGCGGGCGAGGACGCGGGCGAGACGCTCGCGGAGTGTGCCGCCCCGACCGTCTAGTGCGGCACGTGCGAGCGGCGCCAATAAGAGGATGATGCCGAGGTTGGTGTTGGTGCTGGACCATCGCGCGGTGGCGCTGCACGCGTCGCGAATCGTGATGCCGAGGGAGCGGCGTTTCGAGAGGAGGAACGCCGGTCCGATGGCGGCGGCACTGGCGAGGAAATGCTCGAAGCGTGTGTCGCGAAAGTACGTGTGCGCGGCCGGTGCGACGTTGCCTGGCTTGGGTGCGCTGGCCTCGAGGAGGCAGGCCAATTGCGCGGCGCTTGCGACGTCGGCGGCTGTCGTTGGGCGTGCGGGCGTGCGACGGCCGGGCGTCAGGGTTGGACGCGATAGGTGTCGAGTAGATGATCGACGATCGCTTGAGCGACGTCGAGGGAGGTAGTCGTCTGAAGCCCGTGCCATCCCGGGATGCCGTTCACCTCGAGTACATAGACTGAGCCGTCTCGAGCGGGCAGGAGGTCGACGCCGGCGTATGCGGCGCCAACGGTGCGTGCCGCGCAGAGCGCCATGGCGTGCCATTCGGCGGGCAGCGTGATCGCGCGAGCGCGTCCACCACGAGCCAGATTGGTGCGCCAACCCGCCGCCGAGCGTTCGATGGCGCCCACGACGCGGTCGCCAACGACGAAGACGCGGACGTCACGTCCTTCGTGCTCGATTGTGCGCTGAACATAATACACCCCGTGGATCGCTTCCAGCGCGCGGAACACACGCCATGCGATCTCCTCATCGCTCACGCGGACCATGCCGAGTCCCATGGAGCCGACGAGGGGTTTCACGATGACGTCGCGCAAGTCGCGGAAGGCGGCCATGGCGTCGTCGGCGCGCTCACAGACGACGGTATCGGGTGTGGCGAGACCGGCGCGCGAAAGGAGCGCCGACGTATAGAACTTGTCGACCGTGCGTTCGATGGCGCGCGGCGGGTTCATGACGGGGACGCCGGACTCCTCGAGCCAGTGCAGCGCGTCGACGCGGAACACGATTTGTTCGAGGGATCCGTTGGGAATGATGCGTGCGAGCGCGGCGTCGGCGGCGAGGAGGTTTTCGTGTGGCGCGGCGAGCGCGGTGCGGCTGCCCATGGACGCGACGAGCGATTCGTATGGGAATACCGTGGCGCGCGCGCCCCGGACGGCAAGCGCGCGCGTCAGCTCATCGGTGTGCCATCCGGAGCGTGCGGCGAGGATGGCGACGAACACGGGCGTCAGGTTTCTTCGCCGACGAGCGCGGCGAACCCGCCGGTAGCGAAGTTAGGCAGATCACCGGCGACGGCGGCGAAGCCGGGCGTCGCGGTTCCGCGCGTGAGTGCGGCCTCGGAGTCGAACCAGAGCTCGGCCTTGCGGTAGTAGCCGGGCTTGGAGCCATCGAGGTTGCGCGGAAACTTCATGAGCACGGCGCGTGTGAACCCGATTGCCTTGGCGTGCTTCGACACGAGCGGGAGGTGCGTGGCGGCGTAGTACTTCTCGAACGCGGCCGGATCTTTGGGATGGTTGTAGAGGACGACGACACAGAACATAAAACCTCGGGAAGAGGGAATAGGGAAAAGGGAACGGGGCGCGGAGTAAGTGTCGTTAGGCGAGGACGGTGCGCCTATGGCGCGCGTTGGGCGTAGAGTACGCGAGCGTGGGTGCTACATCAGTGAGGTACGGAGCACTTCGGGATCGAGCTTGCCGCCGTGGAACGTGCGGCCCGACGTGTCGCTGGTGAGCCAGACTTCGCCGGGGCTGAACAGCATCTTGTCGATCTTGTAGAAATCGCCGCCGTAGCGCTTGAAGATGTCGTAGAACGGGGTGCCGTAGTCGTGTGATGCAGAGGCCGGGAGTTTGCTCGCGAGCTGCGAGAGCTCGTCGTCTTCGGCGCGGACGGTGAAGTGGGCCTGGCCGCCGTAGAGTACGCAATCGTTGGTGCGGCCGATGGCGTGGAGATCGTCCTTGGCCACCGGGGGGAGCGGCGCGACGCCCAAGCCGCTGACGACGCGGCGGACGTCGAAGCCTAACGACTCCATCTTGTGGAGCGCGGTCTCGAGAATGCGCGCGACCACCTGCACGCCGCCGGCGAGCGACGCGGTGGGAGCGATGGCCATCGTGATTTGCCGCGGGTCGAGCTTGGCGCGCGTCGCGATGTAGCTCGCGACTTCATCGGTGGGCGGCGTTCGCCCCTCGAGCACCAACACGCCGCGCGTGGCCTGCTCGGCGTATCCCAATTTGGTGAACAACTCGGTCTCGACGCGCGCGTGTGCGCGCAACGGACCCGAGGCCATCGCGAAATACCTGCCCACCTGGACCGACCAGCCGGCGTACTGTGAGGCCATGCAGGCGAGCGCGGGGTGGTCGGTCCAGATGCGGACACCGGGGTACGAATCGGATCCAATTCGCAACCAAGTGAGACTAATATCAGCCAGGCCGCTCGTGCACAGCTGCACGAGCGCGAGGCCGGCGCCGAGTCCGCCGGCGGCTTCGATGCCCGCATCGAGGAGGCGCGTGCCCGATGGCAGGAGGCTGCTGGCGATGCGCAGCTGGCTCGCGCGCTCGACCATGCCGTCGGCGAGCTGCCAGGCGCGCTCGTTGAGATGGAGCGCGCTCACCGTTCGTCGCTCCGCGCGAGGATCTCGCCCCTGCCTAACTCTGCCAGGTCGCCGCCATAGCGATGGAATCGCGTCGTTGGCGTGTCATCGGCGATGGCGAGTCCGCGGTGCGAGCGAAGATGCACGACCGTCACGGCGATGTGCGGAGGGCGATAGGTGCAGGCGAACCGATACGTCGGCGGGATGGACACGCGGCCGAACACGGCGATGGTCCCGCGCTTGTTGAAGCGGCCGGCGTCCTCCCCTGCACTGCCCAACACGATGACGTTGCCGGCGATCATGCCGAGGCCGGCGCGAGGGCCGGCGTTGCCGGCGACGACTACCGTGCCGCGCCGCATTGTCGCGCCGATTTCGGCGCCCGCGTTGCGGCGCACAATGATCTCGCCGCCGGTCATGCCGCGCGGGGCGGCGAGGCGTCCCGCGCCTAACCGGTCGCCGGCGCTGCCGGCGATGTCGAGGAGGCCGCCCGTCATCTCGAGGCCCGCGCCGTACCCGGCGTCGCCCGACACGCGCAGGGCGCCGCCGGCCATCCGCGTTCCGACGTAGCGGCCGACGCTACCGTCCACCTCGAGGTCGCCCGCGGTCATGCCGGCGCCGATCGCATCGATCATCGTCAGGTCGCCGGCGACGCGGACGCGATCGGACCGGCCGCCGCGCACCTGGAACACGTCGCCTAACGGAATGGCCTGCGGCCCGTCCCAGACCGGGAGCCGCGCGATGGCGGATTCGTCGAGCATCGCCAACGCGTTGGGCGCGATGGACTCCACCTCGAGGCGGCGCGCGACGGGCGCCCGCAGCGTGAGCGTGATGGCGTCGCTCATGCGGCCGCGCCTTCAGCCATGATCTTTCGCAAATGAAAGTGGTGCGGCCCGAGCTTGCCGCCGTAGTTGCCGGCCGAGATGCTGTGCACACCGGGGCGGCACGCGGCGTCGATCCCTGCGCGCATGGCGGCGGCGATGGACGGCGCATCCAGTCCATCGAGCACGATCTCGAGGGCCGCGTTCACTCCGTTAGGCAGCGACGATGGTGTGAGCGGCCGGACCGTGGGCGCATAGGCGTCGTTCGTGGTCGCGATCATGAATTTGTGCCGCTTGCCGCCCACCTTGCTGCCGCTGCGCACGATCCCTCCTGGAAACGGCAGCACGACCCCGCGAGCGCCGCGCATCGCGTTCACCGCGGCCTGCGCGGCGTCGAGCGCCGCGTCGTCGCTCTCGGCGAGAATGAGAAAGTTACCTCCGCCCACGCCCTTCACACTGCCGAACGATTCCTGCACCAGAAATTCCCCTTCCATGACGGGGATGCGCCAGTAGCGCTCGCCGTTGATCACCTTGCTGCATTGAAATCCGTCGCCGAAGACGCGGAGCGACTTGCCGATGGTCATGCGCTCGTCGGCGTCGGGCAACCCGTCGAAGCACGCCGTGGTGACGCACGTGAGGACCGTCTGGCCGATGCGTTCGATCAAACGCTTCACGAGACTGTCCGAATCCATCGTGAAGAGCAACACGCTCACGCCCGGGCGGCCGTCGGGTGTCTCCGACGGTGCGAGCTCGCGCTCGATGCCCGCTTCGACCTTGCACGCGATCACCGATGTCGCGAAGCCGGTCATCTCGCGTGCTGCCTCGGTGGCCCACCGCATGTCGCGCGCCGTGATGATCACGCGCGCGCCGCGCATGCCAAACGCCTCGGCGAACGTGTCTTCGATGGCGACGCCGCGGATGCGCACGTCAGGCGCTCGCGCCGAGGGGAACCGCCGCATCGCGAGGCGGCGCGACCGGATAGTTGGCGAGCGCGATGGTCCCGTATCGATCGAACCAACTCGACACGTCGCGCATCACCGCGGCGTCGTACTGCGGACGCACGTGCAAGCGACGGGTTGGCGGCGCGCGTCGCAGCTGGCCTTCCTCGACCACCAGCGTTCCGCCCTTGATCACGTATCGCGGCGTGGCGAACATCGCGGCGACGTTCGCGTCGCGCGCGTAGACGGTGACATCGGCGTCGGCACCGGGGCCCAGATGGCCTTTGTCAGGCATGCCTAACTGACGGGCCGGACCGGCGCGCGTGATGATCGCGATCTCGCGCAGCGTGTACTCGCGCGACAGGCCGTCGGCGAGTGCCGTGCCGGCGAGCAGCTTCTGGTTCACGCTCTTGAGCCGCTCGTCGCGATAAGCTTTGTCCATGAGCAGCCGGATCAATTCCGGATAGCTGGTGAAGACGCCGCCGTTCGGGTGATCCGTCGAGAGCACCACGCGCCACGGGTCGTCGGACAAGAGGAACAGCTCGAGTCCCACTACCCATTGGAGGGCCGCGACCGCGGCGGTGTCTCGATACTCGTACGGAACGATGCCGCAGCCGGTCTCGAGCTCGATGTCGACATTCACCCAGCGGCGTCCGGTGCTCGCGTGGAGGAGATATTCCACCGCGCCGTCTGCCGTCACGGTGGTTGCATGGCCGAGCATCACCTGCCCAACGTCGCTGGTGACTTCCTTGTGCGCGTTCACATAGGCGATGAGCTCTTTCGCGCCCGACGCCCATGGTTTGTCCCCGCCGCCGGCGTAGGCGTGGAACTGAAGGTGCGTGAAGTGTGCGCGACGACCCGACAGCGCGCGCATGCTCTCGAGTGTCGTGGCGACGTTGCCCGGCAGGCCGAGGTTGTTGCAATGGATGTGGACTGGGTGCGGCAGGCCTAACGAGTTGGCCGCGTCGGCCAGCGTTTCCATGATCGCGCGCGGCGTCGCACCGGGGACGCCGCCCGCATCGTCGATGCTCTGCACGGCGCGCACGTTGCGCTTCCAGAGTTCGACGCCGCCCGGGTTCACGAGCTTGATCGCGTAGGCGCCGGTCGCGCCTAACAACCAGGCGGCGTAGTCGCGCGCGCGGTCGCGCTCACCGGCGGCGATCTGCTGGAGCAGGTACGCGTCGTTCCCCATGAGCGCGAAGAAGCCGGCGTCGATGATCGGCGTGTCGTCCAGTTGCGCGTGCGTGTCGCGAGCGGAGACGGGCGCGACAGCCGCATCGAACACGGTGGTGTAGCCCAAGCCCGCGTAGCGATAGCCGGTGGTGAATGTGGACGGCACGGTGCCGCCGGTGCCCGAGCGGGCGACCGCGTCGAGCAGCGCCGGCGCCGCCGCCGGATCCGCGGTGCGCTCGTCCGACAAGACGCGCCGCGCGTGATTCACGCTGGAGCCGGCGATGTGTGCGTGGATGTCGATGCCGCCAGGCATCACGACCATCCCGCGCGCGTCGAGGCGCGGGGCGTCGTTAGGCAGCGACGCGGCGATGCGGCCGTTCTCGATGCAGACGTCGCGGACGTCGCCGTCCACGCCATTCGCCGGATCGTACACGGCGCCGCCGGTGATGCGCAGCCGGTCGCTCACGAGCGGCCCGTGCGGCGAACGATGATGCGTTGGGCGAGATCGCGCACGACGTCGGCGGCGACGCGCGGCCCCCGCACCGCGGCGCGCAGGGTTAGCGGCACGTCGTCCATGCGGAAGGCGGTGCCGCCCTCGTGAATCCCGGCGACGCCGGTGTCGATCGCAATGGCGCACGCGGCGGCGCTGGCCGCGGGTCCGACGACGACGGTGCGGGCGGCGTCGCTCGCGAACGGCAGGCTTAACGGGCGGCCGACCACGAGCACCGCGTCCACGGCGCCGGCGGCGACGAGCGCCCGCGCGCCCTCATCGGGGCGGTACCGCGGATGTCCGCGCGAGAAATCGACAGTCATCGGATAGCCGGTCTGCCACGTGAGCACCGACTCGGCGCCCAGTCGATTGCCGCCGGCGCGCAGCGGCGTGACACAGGCCCGGGTGGTGGCGTTGAGCTCGAGGCCGAGCGCCATGAGCGATTCCGCGCGCCCGGGCTCATCAGGCAGCGCGCCCGGTTCGGCGTCGTAGATGATCGCGACGTAGCGCGCGGCGGCGAGCGTCCGAGAAAGGTCGTCCAGGCCGGCGAGCGGCTCGCCGCCTAACGATCGGCCGGCGAGCGACGCGCGGAGTGCCGCGATCGCCGCCAGCTCGCGATCCGCCGGAATGCCGAGTCGCAGATCCGCGTCGTGCGGGCCGCGCGCGCCGCCGACGTCGACCGACACGAGCGTACGGCTCCGACGTCCGTCGGGCACGAACAGCCCGGCAGGCTCGGGGGCGTAGCGCGACGCATAGCGCGGGTAGCGCGTGGCGGGGTCGGTGCCCCAGAACACGAGACAGTCGGCGCGATTCCGGACTTCGCCTAACGTAGCGCCCACTCGGCCGCGCCGTTGGGCGGCCAGGATGCCGGACGCGACGCTCGACGAGCTCACACCGTCCACGACCGCGCGCAGCGTGTCCGCCACGGCCACGGCGGCGCGCTGCGTTTCGCACGAGATGTCGATCGACAGGAACACGAGCGCCCGTCGCGCCTCGTGCAGCATCGCCGCCGCAGCGTCGAGCGCGCTGTCGATGGAGGCAGCGGCGCCGCGCACGCGGACGTCCGTGGTCGCGCTGCCGTCGCCGAACCACGCGGAGCCGAGCGGGCACGCGCCGCGCGCCTCGGCGATGCGCCCGTCGCGCACCGCTACGACGATGTCATCGCAGGAGCAGCCGCACCCAAGACAGGTGACATGCTCGACGAGCCCCGGCATCTCGCTCATGCGCTTTTCCTCCCGCTGCCCCCAATTTCCACATACAGCTTTCGCGCGCGCCGCACAAGCGCGGCGTGACAGGTGCCCTCCGAAGCGCCGCGTGCGAAAATTGTACAGACGGGGCTGCCGCGCCGAATGCGTTCGCGGGGCTGGGGTATGTCGCTCACCGACGAATCCTCCAGCCACGCGCGCGTGTCGCCAACGGTGATGGTTCGCTTCGCGAACACGATCGCCTTGCCGATGACGTCGACGGCCCGGTCGTTTCGGACAGCGGCCAGGTCGAAACGCGGCACGTGCCCCGCGGAACCGGAGACATGCGCGCCGAATACGGAGAATTCGAACGCACGTTCGGCCAATTCCATCGAGGCCGTGTATCGCGGATTCACCTCGGTCACGAACGGCGTGCCGTCGCGGGCGATGAAATCGATTCCGTTGACTCCCACCAGATGAAGGTCTCGCGTGAGAGTGTCGGCGATGCCGCAGGCGGTATCGAACAACGTGTCGGCGTTAGCGAACGTTGTCGTTCGCGACGGGACGAGAATACTGCCGCAGTATTGAAAGCCAGACGCGCCGAACTCCTGCTCGCCGATGAGCTGACGGCTGAACGCGAATGGGACGGCAGCGCGGCCATTGGCGGCGAACACCAGCGAAGCGGGAATGCCGGCGATGCGCTGCTGCAGGAAGTGTGTCGTGCGAAGGGAGGTGCCTCGACGCCAGCGTGTGATGCCGTGCCCTCCGCCCGAGGCGAACGGTTTGGCCAGCCACGCGGTGCGGCCGGGATCGCGGGTTCCACGCAGTCGGAGCTCTGGCGCGGCGAATCCGTGGGATTGGAGCGCGTGCGCCACGAGATCGGGGGCGCGCGCGCGGGCCAACACGCGGGGCGGGTTGCCGAGGAGTCGTCGGCCGCGGGCCAGGATACGCACGGCGTCGAGGTGGTTCTCGAAGCTGGCCACGTACGCGGCCAGCTCCGCCTGCAGAGAACGGGCAGCGCGCGCAATGCCTAACGGAGTGTAGCGTGCGATGGCCGGTTCGGGTGAGCGGAGCGCGAGCGCGGGAATCGCGGCGTTGTCGAGGTCGGCGAACGCGTCGACGGACGCGGCGCGATAGCCGGCCGCGATCGCGGAGTCGACGATGGCGCGCGTCGAGAATCCGGCGATGACGACGCTCCGGGCGTCAGGCGATGCCGAGTCGGCGCCGCGCGGCATCGGGAGAGATGACGAAGAGGTGGTCGAGCACGGTGCCGGACGCTTCGCGCAGGCCGAGGGCGTTGACGAGGGGTTCGTTGGGTCCGCCGGCGAGGCCATCGGCCAAGAGTGCCGCGCCCTGTGCCGCTTCCTTGGCGGTGTGCGCGAACCCTTCCAGGCGCCTAACGGGCGCGAATGGGCTCAGCCGCCGGCGGAGCTCGCGGCCGATGGTGTCGGCGTGCGTGAGGCGGCCGGAGAGCAGGATTTCGTACGGGCGCGGGACGACGCTGCAGAGCGCCGCTACGGCTTTGACGGCGCTCTCGAGCAACGCATCGCGTGCGATCTGGTCGCGCGGCGTGCGCGGCGCGGCGAGGTGGTCGGCCAGCTGGTCGGCGCTGCCGATGATGCTCGCGGCGCCGCCACCGAACAATGTCGCTTTGTCGACGGTGCCGGCGAGAAACGCGACCTCGCCGTCGAGTGCGCCGGCCGCGCGGGCGCCCATGGGGCCGGCGGTGCCGCCTAACCCATCGACGATGCGGCCCTCGTGCACCGCGATCGCCGCCGAGAAGGCTCCGCCTAACTCGAGGAGGACGAACGACACCTCGGCATACGCGCAGGGGCGGCGCCGCGCCTGGTCGTACAGTCCGAGCGCCGCGGCGCAGACCTTGTCGGCGGTGCCCATGTCGACGCGGTTCACTTTGCGACTCGCCGGGACCGACGTGAGGTGCACGACGCCGGGCGTGAAGAGAACGGGCAGGCGTGCCTCGCGCATGGCGCGGGCGAGCGTGCGCAGACCGCCGATGCCGCCGTGGTCGTCACCGGCGGTGAGGTAGGCGAGGCGGAGATCCGTTTCGGTAGCGCGTTCGACTGGCGTGAGCGGGAGGCCGTATCCCGACGGGCCGGCGATGAGCGAGGCGCCGGCATCGCGCAGGAGCGCGATGAAGGCGGGGACGTCGGCGACCGCCTGGGCCGTCGGCATCGAGTGATCGAGATAGACTTGGGGCCCATCGAGGCCGCAGACATCGATAGTGATGGTACCCGGGTCGATGCCGAGCGTGCGGAGCATGGCAGCGCGTGCCGGGACGCCGGGCCGTTAGGCGGGTAGGCCCGCGGCGAGCTCGGCGATGGTCTCGGCGTCGAGGACCGCGTCGGTGCGCTCGAACAAGCGGGCGATGCTCGCCTTGTGGACTTTCATCTTGAAGCCGCCCACGCCGATGGCGCCGAAGGTGGTCACGCCATCGCGCTCTTTCCCGTCGTCGTTCGCGTCGATGCCTTCGATGCCTAACGGAGGAACGGCGTTGAGGTCGCAGGCCACCGCGAGGCTCTGGCGGTAGGACCAGGCGGTCTTGGGTACGAGCAGCACGCCCGCGGGACCGGTGTTGAGCAGCACGTCGGGGCGCACGGTGTCGACCACTTTGGCCGCTTCAGATGCGTCGCGCAGACACGCCACGTCGATCTCGCCGCCGAAGCGCGACCGGATCGCAGTGCGCGCCTTGTCGCCTTCTTCGGTCTTGCGCGAGGTAATGGTGACGACCGCGCCCGCCTTGGCAAGCAGTCCCGCGGCTCGAAGGCCAACGGGGCCGGTGCCGGCAGTGACGAGTATTTTTTTCCCGCGGACGTCGCGCACCGCGCGCGTGATCTTGACGACCGCGGCGACGGCCGTGGTGTTGGAGCCGTTCGAGTCCAGCATCATCGAGATCTTGAAAGGCCCGAAGAGCGTCTTTTGCGCCGCGGCCAGCATCTTTTCACCGATTCCCATGTCGCTGCCGCCAATGAACACGGCGGTGTTGCTCAAGTCCTTGGGTCCGCGCGTGAAGATGCATCCGTAGATGAGGTCGCGGACGTCGGCCTCGGTCACTCCGCCGCGCTGCATGACGACGTCCGCGCCGCCGTCGTATGCGACGACTTCGTCGAACGCGCTGGCGAGCCGATTCGAATCGAGCTGGAGCAGGAGTTTTTTCATGGGGCCACCGTCTCAAGAACACGGGGCGCCGCGAAGCGCCCCGTGTGGTCTGTCCGTAGAACGTGCGTTGGGCGCGCATTCACTGACGTGAATGCGCGACCGAGGTCTGCAATTATCCTTCCGCGCCGCTCGCGAACGGGTGGCGAGCCGTCTTCTCGCCGGCGATCACGTCGTCGATGCGCGGCTGTCCCTTGAGCGCGCGCTCGAGCGCTTGTTTGGTCGCGCGGTAGTTGAAGTCGAAGATCTTCTTGTCGTCCTTGGCGTCCCAGTGGATGAACACGCCGACGAGGACGCAGTAGTCATCGACCTTGTCGCGCGGAATGACGCCGGACGAGACGGAGTCGACGATTGCGCGGGCGACGGCGGCCTGGGCCGGTCCGAACATCTGCACCGCCTGCTTCGCGCCCTTGATCGTGACTTTGTTGAACAGAATGGTATCGGGCTTCGCCGCAAGGTTAGGCGTGACGACGGCGAGGAGGCTGGTGAAGCCATCCTTGTTGTTCGACAGCGCGCTCACGAACGCCTGTCCCGCATGTCCCGATTTGGAGCCGATGATGAGGTCGATGTGCGCCACCTCGTTCCCGTCGCCGATCAGGGATTCACCGATGTAGAATTCCGCTGCCATGGGACCCACCTCCGTACCAATGTGGATGTAGAACGCACACGCGACCGCGTGGAAGAGATTGCGACGGAGCCACGCACGTCCTCCCATCGACGCCATGAGGCGCGTCGTATAGGCGCGCCTCACACGGGGTCTTGGGGGATCGTGAACATGACGCCCACTCCGAAGCATGTCAAGCACGCGAAGGCGCAGGCGCGTGTTCGCCGGGGTTTCCCCGGTCCACGCTGCCGTGCACTTTTCGCATATGCGCATTCCGATCGAGAGCTATCGGCTGTCCAACGGGCTCGTCGTCACATTGTCAGAGGATCATACGGCGCCCATCGTCGCCGTGAACTTGTGGTATCGAGTCGGGTCGGCGAATGAGCAGCCGGGGCGAACGGGGTTCGCTCACCTGTTCGAGCACATGTTGTTTCAGGGGTCGGAGCACGTCGCGGCAAACGAGCACTTCGAGCTCATCCAGCGCGCTGGTGGAACGTTAAACGGTTCCACCTGGCTCGACCGGACGAACTACTACGAGACGGTCCCGTCCAACGAGCTTGCGTTGGCGCTGTGGCTCGAAGCTGATCGGATGGGCGGTCTGCTGCCGGCCATGACCCAGCAGAAACTGGACACGCAGCGGGACGTGGTGAAAAACGAACGGCGGTGGAGCATGGACAACCAGCCGTACGGCACGTGGTCCGAGCGACTTCCGGCGCTGACGTATCCGCCCAGCCACCCGTTCCATCACTCGCTCATGGGGTCGATGGAAGATTTGTCGGCGGCGCGCCTCGAGGACATCGCCAATTTCTTCGCGACGTACTACCGCCCCGACAACGCCGTGCTGTCGATTGCCGGCGATTTCGACCCGCGCGAGGCGCGTGCGTTGGTCGAGCAATTCCTGGCGGTGATTCCGCGCGGTCCGGGCAGGATTCCTCCGTTGGCGGACATGCGTCTTGCGCCGACTTTCGGTGGAGCGCGGCGAGAGGTGGTACCCGACATCGTGATGGTGCCGCGATTATTCCTGGCGTTTCGCGCTCCGGTGTTCGGCACCGACGAGTACTATGCCGGGAGCGTACTCGGCGCGATCCTCGGGTTGGGCAAGGCGAGCCGGTTGCAGCGCGAGCTGGTTCGCGAGCTGGAGATTGCGAGCGATGCGACGGCATTCACGTTCGATTTGACACAAGGGGCCGACCTGTTGGTGATCGACGCAACGGCGCGTCCCGAGGTGTCGAGCGACGCGCTGGAAGAAGAAGTGGCGCGCGAGGTGACGGCGCTCGAGCGCGACGGCGTGACGGAGGCCGAGGTGGAGCGGGCGGTGGCGTTGATCGAGACGTCGTTCGTGACATCGTTGCAGTCGGCCGGGGAGCGTGCCGACAAATTGTCGATGTTCGCGGCGATGTTCGACGATCCGTTCTTGCTCAACGAGCAGACGGAGCGGTACGGCGCGGTGACGGTGGACCGCGTGAACGCGTTCGCGCGCGAACGGTTGAGCGCGGACAATCGCGCGAGTCTCGTGTACGTCCCAAGAGACGATGACGGCGGCCTGCCTAACGAAGCCGAGGCAGCGTCGGGGGTCGCGCGATGAGCGGGGCCGAGGCGCCGCGCGCCGTGTCGTCGCCGCAGCGTCCGCCGCCGGCGGCGCCCGTGCCGTATCGGTTCCCGCGATTCGAGATCGCGTCGCTCGAGAACGGACTCCGCGTCATTGTGGCACCGGTGCGCAAGCTGCCGGTGGTGACGGCGTTGCTCCTTGTCGATGCCGGCGCGTCGACGGAGCCGGCCGGACGCGACGGCGTGGCCAATCTCACGGCACGCGGCCTGCTCGAGGGCACGATGCGCCGCGGCGGGAACGAGCTTACCGAGCGCTTCGAGCGGTTAGGCGCCGGGGTATTCGCGGGCGCGGACTGGGATTCTGCGGACGTCGGCGTGACCGTGCTCAAGGCGCACCTCGACGCGGCGCTGTCGCTCGTGGGCGAGCTGGTGCTCGAGCCGTCGTTCCCCGAGCGCGACGTGTCCCGTCTGCGCGCGGAGCGCTTGGCCGACCTCCTGCAAATGCGGACCGAACCGCGCGGCCTGGCGGACGAGATGTTCGCGCGTTTCGTGTACGATCCGCTGTCGCGCTACGCGCGCCCGGAGGAAGGCGGTCCGGACACGGTCGCGACGCTCACGCGCGACGACATCGTCGCGTTCTATCGGAGCCGGTACCGGCCGCGGGGCTCGACCCTCGTGCTGGCGGGCGATCTGTCCGTGGACGAGGGCCTAACGCTGGCCGGCCGCACCCTGGGCCAGTGGGACGGAACCTCGGAGCGGTGCGCGCCGCCGGCCGAAGCGCCGGCGCGTTCGACGCGGGCGGTGCACTTGGTGCGCAAAGAGGACGCGCCGCAATCGGAATTGCGCATCGGACACATCGGCTTGCCGCGGACGCACCCCGACTACTTCCCGACGCTGGTGATGAACGCCGTGTTAGGCGGGCTCTTTTCGTCGCGCATCAACCTGAACCTGCGCGAGGCGCACGCATACACGTACGCGGCGTTCTCCGGGTTCGCGTGGCGGCGGGGCGCCGGCCCGTTCGTGGCGTCCACCGCGGTGGAGAACGACGTTACAGCCCAAGCGGCGCGCGAGGTGCTCGCCGAAATCGACCGCATCCGCACCGCGCCGGTGAGCGCGGATGAGCTGTCGCTCGCCACGAGCTATCTGGGCGGCGTGTTCCCGATCAAGTACGAGACGACGGACGCGATCGCGCGCGCGCTCGCGGCGCTCGCCGCGTACGATCTGCCCCTCGACTACTTCGACACCTATCGCGATGCGATCCGCGCCGTGAGCATCGCCGACGTGCAGCGCGCGGCCCAACGGCACCTGCACCCGGACGCATTGCAGGTGGTGGTAGTCGGGGATGCGTCGGAAGTCAGATCGCCGCTCGCGGCGATGGAGCTCGGCCCCCTCCTCGAGTACGGCGCCGACGGCGCCGACATCACTGACTAACGGATGCCTGAACCCGGACGTGTGTCGTCGACGCGGCGGTATTCCGGCCGCATCATCAATGTCGACGTCGACACCGTGCGCTTCCCGGATGGGTCGACGGGCGAGCTGGAGATGGTTAGGCATCCGGGCGCGAGCCTCATCGTGCCCTGCCTCACCGATCCGGCGGGCGCGGATCCGCAGATCCTGCTGATTCGCCAGTACCGCTACGCGGCCCAAGGCTATGTGATCGAGTGCCCGGCCGGACGACTGGAGGCGGGCGAGTCACCCGAGGCGTGCGCGCGGCGCGAGCTGCTCGAGGAAGCCGGGTGCACGGCGGAGCGGCTGGAGCACGTGTACACGTTTTACACGACGCCGGGCTTCACCGACGAGCGGATCCACGCGTTCATGGCATCGGGATTGTCGCGCGGCGACGCGCGCCCCGAAGCGGACGAGTTCGTCGAAGCCCTGCCGACGCCGCTCTCGCGCGCACTGGAAATGATCCGCGACGGCGAGATCGTGGACGGCAAGACGGCGGTCGCCCTGCTCTACGTGGCCGGGTTCACGCTGGGCGCCTAACGTAGTCAGGCGCGGCCGCTCGTCACTTGGTCCAAATGATGATGGCCCCGCACGCGCCGCCGTTGTAGCGCGGCGGCGCGTTGGCGGCATCGTAGACCTCGATGCCGACGACCTCGTCGGGCTGGACCATTTGGTTGAGACCGCCTTGCTGCATCGGCGCGTCGTTGATCCAAATCGCCGGGCTGCACGGGCTGCTGACGCCGCCCCCGTGCGTGGACAACAACTCGTAGTCGACCCCGGATACGGGTTGCACGCGAATCCCGGGAACCCGGTAGAAGAAGTCCGACAGATAGAGCGGGTGGCTCGCCATGACGTCGGTGCCCGTGTAGTAGTGGCCCGTTCCGGTCGTCCGACGATCATCGAACTCGCGGTACCGCATGAGCCCCATCTTGCTCTTCACCTGCACGGCGCTGAGGACGCGCACGGCCTTGCGCATGGTGAATCGCACCGTGTCGGTGCGAACAGGAGCGAGATCGACCACCTTCCGCACGGGCTCGAATCCGAGGTACTGCGCTTCGAGCGTGCCCGTGCCCGCGGGGAGCGAATCGAGTGCGAAACTTCCGCTGGCGTTGGTCACGCCTGCCGACGCTCCCCAGAGGCTGACGTGCGCGCCTTCGAGCAGGCGGCCGGTGGTGTCGACGACCACGCCCACCACGCGAGCCGTACCGTGCCGCAACGGCTCGCCTAACGGCGACGTGGTGCTGGCGACGTCTCGGGCTACCGCGCTGTCGGTGCCCAAGTCGAAATCGCGCACGAGCACGCCGTGCTTCGGCAGTCGCACCTCGATGAACCCGGTGGCGCGCGAGCCCAACTCGGCGCGCGTTTGGAGCGGCCGGTCCGACGGCAAGCCGCAGACCGCAAACCAACCGGAGGGCGCCGTCTTAGCAGGCACGTCCTGGCGGTCGTTGTGCACCCCCCGCGAGTCGACGACCATGCGGTGCCAGATCGCGACCACGGTGGACGACCCGATTGGCGTTCCCGAACCGGCATCGCGCACGAATCCAACCATCACGCCGCTCGAGTCGCCCGCGGCCGCCGGTCCGCAAATTATGTCGTGCAACGCCGCGGATCCGGGAATGGCCAGCGTCATGTTGTCCACGGGCGCCGCGCCCACATCCACGGCGCGCTCGACCGCGCTCAATCCGAATTCGGCCAGGCTTTCGTCGAGAAAGCCGAGTACGTACTTCCCGGGCGGCACGTGCGCGATTCGATACCGGCCTAACGAATCGCTCATGGTGGTGAACGCGAGCGCCGAATTCGTCTGTGATACGAGCTCCACCATCGCGTCGCCGATGGGTGCGACGTCGATGCTGTCGTAGACCAACCCGGAAACCGCGGCGCCAGCAGTGGTGTCACGCGCGGCGCTTTGTTGGGCGAGTACGGGGGCGGGCCGAGTGGCGAGGGTGATCGCGGCAATCGTCGCGGCGACGCGCAGTCTGGGGATCACGTTGATGCTCACGGTTAGGCCGTCGGCTGGAGGCAACGGTGACAGACTGATCAGATAAAGTCACGGCAACTGTTTGCGGGCTCGGCTGGTCGAACGAAGGGGGTCGACGGGCGGTCACGTACACCAGGGGCTGGCAAACGTGTCTCAAAGTATCAGGGCTTTCGTCTCCGAAAGTAGACACGACCGCCGACTACGGCGCACTCCGCGCGGACCGGGCGGCAGAGATCAAGTCGTTGTTATACAAAACTTTACGCGTATTGAAAGGCGCTCGGTGCCGCGGGCACAGGCCATGCCTTTTCGTGTGTCGCGGAATGTGTGCGCGACCGCACGGCGTTTCGTCTCTCCTGCAGAGCGAACCTTTCATTGGTCGGGGAGCAGCAATGGCTAACGTCGCACTTAGGCACGCAGTCGAGTCGCCGGTTCCGGTTCGTGAGCGACTACACGCTCTGGATGACTCGGCGCTCGTTACCGAGTTCCTCGGGGGCGGGGAGCGCGCTTTTCAGGTGCTGGTGGAGCGCTACCAGACCCGACTGCTGAACTTCATCTATCGCACAATCGGTGATCGCGAGCGCGCCGAAGATCTCGTTCAAGAGGTCTTCATCAGGGTGTATCGTCACCTGCATCGCTTCGATCGCTCGAAGAAGTTCTCGACGTGGGTATACACCATCGCGTCGAATTTGGCCAAGAACGAGCTTCGCAACAGGTCGCGCAGCCCGCTGGTGTTCTTCCAGACCATTCGGAAGAACTGGCAGGACGACGACCGGCCGCTGCAGTTCGAGGACCGCGTGTCGCGGCCCGACGACCTCTACAGGAAGCGACACCTGCGCGAGCTGGTGGAGAGCTCGGTGGCGCAACTACCGGAGCATCATCGGCAGGTGTTCATTCTGCGCGAGCTCGAGGGCAAGTCCTACGAAGAGATCGCCGAGATTACCGGGTGCAATCTGGGGACGGTCAAGTCGCGGCTGAACCGGGCGCGGAACGCGTTCGCGGCCATCATCGAGCCGGCGCTGCGATAGCGTTAGGCAGGGCGGGTGGGGGAGCGTGGCGGGCGGTGCCTCTCGGGGCTCCGCCCGTTGCGTTGCCGGCGACGTTCTCCCCGGCATCTCGGTTGGCGGCAAGCCGGAGCGGGTTAGGGGCACTTCCGGGCAGTCAATCCAGCGCACATCGTTCGCGCTGGAACCCGGCTCCAGCGATCGGGTATCCCAAGCGTGTCGTCACGCAGTGGAGCTCGGCCCGCATCTATGAACTGTCGCGAATTCCATGATCTGCACCCGGCGTTTCTGGACCAGACGCTGGCAGTGCACGACGTCGTCGAGATGCAGCTGCATCTCGCCGAATGCGTGCTGTGTTCGCGATACGACACGGCGATGCGGCGCGGATTGCTGGTGCTCCGCAATCTTCCGCCGCTCGAGCCGTCGGCCGATTTTCTGAATCGGCTGCACGAAAAGTTGTTGGCCGCGCACGATGCCGACGTCCGGGCGGATACTTACCGCGGTCCGGGCGTCGGAGCGTTTTTGGCGACCGCGGCGAGTGTGGTCGTGGTGGGATTTCTCGCGGCGATAGTGTTCGACGTAGCTCGTCCGGCGCGCGATCTCCGTTTGCCGCCTGTGGTGGCGATACGTCCGCCGATCACGCCCAGCGCCCCCGCATCGAGCGTGAACACGGCGCTCGTCGCATCGGCGTCGATGGGGCTTCCCGTATGGCCGGCGGCCATGATGGCGGAACAAGCCCAGGAGCATTTCGCGGTGGAGGAATTGGGACGGTAGGACCCCCGAGCGCGTTATATTCGCCGCTATGCCGGACGACCGCGCCTTTTACAAGTCGATTGCCTCGGGCTCTTTTGAACGCGCGTACAGCATCCACGGCGAAGAAGAGTTCTTGAAGGACGCCGCCGTGCGCCAACTGCTCGCGGCCGCGCTCGACCCCGGGACGCGTGAGTTCAATCTCGACATTCGCGATGCCGGCTCGGTGAGCGCCGAGGCGCTGGCGTCGTTGCTGGCGACACCGCCACTCATGGCGCAGCGCCGGGTGGTGGTGGTGCGTGACGCGCAAGCGCTCAAGAAGGAATCTCGCGCCGTGGTCGATCACTTTCTCGAGCACGGCGCGTCGCACAGCGGTCCGGTGGACATCATGTTGGTGCTGGTGTTCGGGCCGGCGGAGCGCGGCAAGCCCGACCGCGCGCTGGTGCAGCGGACGTTCGCGCTCGAGACGGAGGCGCTCGCCGGGAATCGGGTGCCGAAGTGGATCGCGCACCACGCGCAGACTGCGTTAGGCGTGTCGGTGTCGGAGGGCGCGGCGGCGTTGCTGTTCGAGCACGCGGGTAACGATTTGGCCGCGTTGGCGGGCGAGCTCGACAAGCTGGCCAGCTACACCAACGGCGGCGCGATCGACGAGGCGGCGGTGTCGGCGGTGGTGGGCGTGCGGCGCGGCGAGTCGTTAGGCGATTTTCTCGACTCCGTTGGGCGGCGCGATGCGCCGCGCGCGCTCGCGTTGCTGGCGCACGTGCTGGATCAACCCAAGGTGTCCGCGGTGCCGATCGTGATGGCGCTGACGGCGCAGACGCAGGCACTGGCATGGGGGCGGGCGATGCGCGCGCGGGGGACGTCGGCGGGACGCCTCGAGCGCGAGTATTACGAGCTGCTCAAGAGCGCGGGCGGCGCGTACACCGGCCGGCCGTGGGGCGAGGCCGTGCGGTCGTGGGTGGCGTCGCAGGACGCGTGGGACGATGCGGCGCTGGATCGCGCGATGGATGCGCTGTTGGCCGCGGACATCGCGCTCAAGGAGACCCGCGTCTCCTCGGACGAGGAGATTCTGGCGCGGCTCGTGTTGGCGATGTGCGCCACCGCCGGGGCACCGGCGCGCCGGCGGGCGGCCGTCGCCTAACGCCTAACCATCTTCCCCGAGCGTCATGATGATACGTTGTCTCGTGGGCGTGATGCTGTTCGTGCCGGTCATCGCGCGCGGCCAAACGCCGGATTCGGCGCGCACCGATTCGGCGCACCTACCCGCGCCGCGTGCCGACTCCGTGCATGGCGACTCCGTGTCGCGTGATTCCGTGCGCGCCGATTCGGCGGCCGGCGATACCATCTTTCGCGTCGCCCAACGACTCGCGGCCGAGGGGCAGGGCGATTCCGCCCGGGCGCTCGTCGGCCAGCGGCTGAACACGGCGCCGCCGGGATCGGCCGAGTACGTGGACGCGCTCTACTGGCGCGCGGTGGTGGCGGCGACCGCGGCCGATGCGGAGCGCGATCTGCGGACGATCGTGGTGACCTATCCCGCGTCCACGCGCAGCGCCGATGCGCTGATGCGGCTGGCGCAGCTGGAGCTGGCGCGCGGCGATCGTGACCAGGCGGTGGCGCACTTGCAGCGCATCGTGGTGGAACACCCGGAGAATCCGAATCGGGGACGCGCCGAGTTCTGGATCGCGCGCACGCTGCTCGACGAGGGCAACGCGCCGGCGGGTTGCGCGCGGCTGGCGGATGCATCTCGCCTAACGCCGCCCAGCCAAGTCGAGCTGGCCAATCAGATTTCGTATCTCGGCCAGCGATGCCAGGGGGTGGACACGACGGCGCCGGCGGCCGCCTCGCACCCGGCGCCGCGCACCGCGCCGACGGCGCCGCCTAACGCAGCGCCGCCGGCGGTGGCGAGCGGGACGTCGAGTACCGGCCGATACACGGTTCAAGTCGCCGCGTTCTCGACGCTGGCGTCGGCCACGGGATTGCGCGACGTGTTGGTCGCGCGCGGATATCCGGCGCGCGTGGTCGGCGCGGCGAAACCGTTCCGCGTGCGCGTCGGCCGCTACGCTACGCGGGCGGAGGCCAACGCCGCCGCCGCGGCGATGCGCGCCAAGAACCTCACGGCATACGTCACCAGCGCGGAGACGCCGTGAGCCGCGACACGGCCACGCCGTTGATGCAGCAGTACCGGGAGATCAAGGCGCGCCACCAGGACGCGATCCTGCTCTTTCGGATGGGCGACTTCTACGAGATGTTCTACGAGGACGCCGAGCTCGGCTCCCGTGCCCTCGGCCTAACGCTAACCAGCCGCAACAACGGCGGAGCGGCCGAGGTGCCGCTCGCCGGCGTGCCGGTGAAGGCGCTCAATGAATATTTGCGGCGGCTGGTGGAGCAGGGACATCGCGTCGCGATCTGTGAGCAGGTCGAAGATCCGAAGCTCGCCAAAGGCATCGTGCGCCGCGAGGTGGTGGAGACCATCACGCCGGGCGCCGCGTTCTCGGACGATCTGCTGGACGGCGCGCTCAACAACTACCTGTGCGCGGTGTGCGATGGCGCGGCGTGCGTCGGCATCGCGGCGGCCGACCTGTCGACGGGCGAGCTTCGGCTCGTGTGTTCGGCGGCGGGTGACGCGCCCGCGGTTCTGGCGCGTCTCGCGCCGAGCGAAGTCCTCGTGGCGCGCGGCTCGCCGAGCGGCGCGTTGCGCGCGGCATCGGCACGCGATGAAGATGCGTTAGTCACGGAGCGCGAGGCGTGGGAGTTCGAGCCCACGCTGGCGGCCGACGAGTTGGCGCGGCAGTACGGGGTCGCGTCGCTCGAGGGATTCGGCATCGGCGCAGACGACGCGCCGGCGGTCGGCGCGGCGGGTGCGCTCGTGCGCTACCTGCGCGAGCTGCAGCCCGCGGGACTGCCGCACCTGGGCGTGCCGATCGTCGAGCGTGATGGATCGTCGATGCCGCTCGACGACATGACGCGACGCAACCTCGAGTTGGTGGAGTCGCTGCGCGGCGGCGGAACCGCGGGCACGCTGATCGACGTGCTCGACCGGACGACGACGCCGATGGGCGCGCGGCTGTTGCGCCAGTGGCTGCTGGCGCCGCTTGCCCAGCGAGACGCCATCGAGGCGCGCCTGGACACTGTGGCGGCGCTGGCGGCCGACTCCCTGGCGCGGTCCGCATTGCGGACGGCGCTGGACGGCGTGCGCGACGTGGAGCGCCTGGCGGGGAAAGCCGCCGCAGCCCGCGCCACGCCGCGCGAGCTCGGTGCGTTAGGCACGTCGCTCGCGTCGCTGCCGGCGGTGGAACAGGCGGCGCGTCGCGTCGCGGGTGCGTCGCTCGTGGCCGGGATGCTCGCGCGCTGGGACCCGTGCGCCGAGGTGGCGGCGGATCTCGTGGCGACGCTCGTGGATGCGCCGCCGGTCGCGATCGGCGACGAGCGCGTGATTCGCGACGGCGTGGACGCCGAGCTCGACGAGCTGCGCGCGCTGCGCGACGGAAGCAAGGACGCCATCGCGCGGATTCAGACGGCGGAGCGCGCGCGCACGGGCATCTCGTCGCTCAAGGTGGGTTACAACAAGGTGTTCGGGTACTACATCTCGATCACGAACGCCAACAAGCATCTGGTGCCCGCGGACTACCAACGCCGCCAGACGCTCGCCGGCGAAGAGCGCTACGTGACGCCGGAGCTCAAGGAGTACGAGGAGAAAGTCCTAACGGCGTCGGAGCGGCTCGAGCTGCGCGAGCGCGCGCTGTTCGAGGCGCTGCGTGCGCGCACGGGCGCGCAGATCGCGCGGCTGCAACGCGCGGCGGCGATCGTCGCCGCGCTGGACGTGCACGCGTCGCTGGCCGAGGTGGCCGAGCGCGAAGGCTACGTGCGTCCGACGATGTCCGACGAGTTCGGCCTCGAGATCGTAGCCGGCCGCCATCCGGTAGTCGAGCGCATGATGCCGCGCGACAAGTTCATCCCGAACGATCTGTCGTTGGACGAGCGCGCGCGCGTGATGATTCTCACCGGGCCCAACATGGCGGGCAAGTCGACGATCCTGCGGCAGATCGGACTGATCGTGCTCATGGCGCAGATGGGCAGCTTCGTGCCGGCGGCGCGCGCGCGGATCGGGATCGCGGATCGCGTCTTCACCCGCGTGGGTGCGAGCGACAACCTGGTGCGCGGGCAGTCGACGTTCATGGTCGAGATGGCGGAGACGAGCGCGATTCTGCACACCGCGACGCGCCGGAGCCTGGTGCTGCTGGATGAAATCGGCCGCGGCACGTCGACGTACGACGGCGTGTCGATCGCGTGGGCGGTGAGCGAACACCTGCACGACCGCGTGGGGTGCAAGACGGTGTTCGCGACGCACTATCACGAGCTGACGCAGTTGGCCGACGAATTAGTAGCAGTTCGTAACTATAATGTGCTGGTGCGCGAGGTGGGCGATCAGGTGTTGTTCCTGCATACGCTCGCGGAGGGCGGGGCCGATCGGTCGTACGGCATCGAGGTCGGCCGTTTGGCGGGACTGCCGGCGCCGGTGCTCGCTCGCGCGCGTGAGGTGCTGCGCCGGTTGGAGGGCGGCCATCTCGTGGCGCCGGCGCGCGGGGCGTCCACGGAGCAGCTGCCGCTGTTCGCCGACGCGCCGCATCCGGTGGTGGAGATGCTGCGGGCGATCGATCCCGACGGCGTGACGCCGCGCCAGGCGCTCGAGCACCTCGCGGCGCTGGTGGACGCGGCGCGCCGGCCCACCGCCTAACGTTACGCGAGCGCGCTCACGCGCGCTCTTCCACCACCAGCTCCACCGTACCGGTCGTGGACAACAGATCCACGTTCACGCGCTGCTTCTTGCCGCGCGTAAAGCGGATGGAAATTCGCGCGCGGCCGACCGGGAGGTCGCGCACGTCGAGCCGGTTCACGCCGTCGGGCAGCGTCGGGCGTACCACGCGCAGGTGCCGGGCGAAGCCGTCGGGCTCCAGGCCTAACAGCGCACCGAGGAGGTACGGCACGCTCCCGGCGGCCCAGGCTTGCGGGTGGCAGGCCACCGGGTAGCGCACCGGCGTCTGGAACTCGGCGGTCGAGAATCCAGCGAACACTTCGGGCAAGCGGTACGATCGAAAGTACGCGGCCGTCCGCAGCAGGCCCGCGAAGACGCGACGCGCCGCTGAGTCGAGACCGTAGTGGCGGAAGCCGGTCGCGATCAGGGCATTGTCGTGCGGCCACACCGTGCCCAGGTGATAGCCCACGGGATTGAAGCGCCGCGCGTCGGTCGAAAGCGTGCGGATGCCCCACCCGGAGAACATGTCGGGCGCCATCAGGCGCGTGGCGACGCGACGGGCCCGCGACGGCCTGGCGATGTGCGACCACAGCACCTGTCCGGCGTTTGAGGTCACGACGGCCAGCGGCCGATCCTCGCGCTCGAGCGCCAGCGCGTAGCAGCCTAACGACGGTAACCAGAAGTCGCGCTCGAAGCGCGCCCGTAAGGCATCCGCCTCGGCGCGCAGCGTCGCGGCGCGCGCCGGGTCGCCCGCGCGCTCGTAGAGGTCGGCGATCAAGACGCGCGCGAGGAACGCGTAACCTTGCACTTCCGACAGCGCGATCGGCGGCGTCGCGAGCCGGCCATTGGCGGTGACGATCGCGTCGCCGGAATCCTTCCAGCCCTGGTTGATCAGCCCGTGGACGGACGTGCACGCGTAGTCGATGTATCCGTCGCCGTTCGAGTCCGCGCCGTCGGACATCCACATGAGGGCGAGCTCGATCTCGTTGCGCAGCTCGCCGAACAGCCGGAGATCGCCGGTCCAGGCGGCGTGACGCGCGATGAGAATGAGGAAGAGCGGCGTCGCGTCCACCGATCCGTAGTAGGGCGTGTGCGGGATCAGGCCTAACCGGGCCATCTCGCCGACGCGGATGGAATGCAGGATCTTGCCCGGCTGCTCGTCGCGCCACTCGTTGGTGTCGCGCGCCTGATAGAAGGCGAGGAGGCGCGCCGTCTGCTCGGCGACGCGGGGCTCGTAGGCGAGCATCTGGATCGCGGTGATCGCGGCGTCGCGACCGAACAGCGTGGCGAACCACGGAATCCCGGCCGCGTAGTACTCTTCGCCGTTGATGCTGCTCCGCAGAAGTCGGAGGTCGGCGAACGAGCGGTCGAGAATCGAGTCGAGCAACAGGTTGTCCGAGGCGATCGTCGTGCGCGGCTCTTGCGCCAGCGCGCGGAGCGGCGCGACGCGATGCGTGCTCCGTGCGCGGCCCGAGCGGCCCGAGCCACCGGTGGCGCGCTCGTCGATCCGCATCGTCACGCCTAACGTAACTGCTCGGCGCGGCGGCAGGCGAATGGAGAAGTGCGCCGTTTGCCCGCTGTGCCGTGCCGGCGCCCGCGAAAACGTGATCGCGAGCGAGCGCCGGCAGTGGTCGCGCCCGTCGTAGGAGAGATGGAGCGATCGGCCGCGCCATGCGGGCGCGTGCCGTGTGCCTAACGCCTGCTCGAACAATCCCCGTACGGCGAACAGGTCTTCGAACCGCGCATCGAACGCGAGCGACACCGGCACCGTAACCGCCTCGAGGCCGAGGTTGCGCAGCTCGAGCGCGTCCTCGAGGCGGGGCGCATCGCCGTACAACGTGCGCGTCCATCGAATGCCGATCGTTTCGCGCGGCAGGAGCCGGCCGTGCACGAGGTGGAGATCGGGATTCGCGAGCTCGAGGAGCGACGCCTGGCCGACGGCGTCGGTGGCCGCGGCGAGCACCGTGGGCTGCTCGGTGCCTAACAGAAGCTCGTAGCCGCGCAGGTAGCGGCAGTCGTGGTAGTAGAGGCCGAGCCCGTGGCCGGGCGCTATGGGCACGCAGCCGGACGGATCGGTGAGGAAGAATACGTTTTCGGCTTTGGTCACGATGGCATCGGCTATGCCTTGCGTGACCGACGGTGTGCCGTGCGTGAGTATGCGCTGCTTCCGGTCGGCGAGCTCTGCCCTTCGTGCCCTGCCCCCTCCCCGCCCTCGCCGGCCGCGGCGCGTGGTCATCGCGCCATGAGAAACTGAAGGACGTCCGAGCGCGTGACGATGCCCGTGATGCGATCCTGCGAGCGCACGAGCACCGCCGGATTCGTCTTGGTGAGCAGCTTCACGATGCTGTCGAGCGACTGCCCGGACTCGACTAACGGAAACGGCGCGTCCATCACGGCGCTCACGGTGGCGTCGAGGAGCTTCGTGTCCTCGAGCGCTTTGGCCGACACCACGCCTTCGCTCACCGAGCCGACGCAGTTGGTGCCGTCGATCACCGGCAGCTGCGACACGTCGTGCAGATTCATGAGGCGCAGGGCCTGGCGTACCGTGGCACCGGTGGCCACCGACACGACGGGCGGCGCATGGTCGGGCTTGGCGCCTAACAGGTCGACGATGCGCACGCGATCGGGCGCGAGCATCTGATTCTCGCGCATCCAGTCGTCGTTGTAGAGCTTGGACAGGTATCGCTCGCCGGTGTCGCACAGGAACGTCACGACGAGTGCGTGCGGATCGTTCACCTCGCGCGCGACCTGCAGCGCGACGTGCGCGATGAGTCCCGCCGAGCCGCCTACGAACAGGCCTTCCTCGCGCGTTAGGCGGCGGGCCATCGCGAACGCGTCGCGATCGCTCACCGTGCGATAGTCGTCGATGAGGCTCAGGTCCAACGTGCCCGGCACTTTGTCTTGTCCAATGCCTTCCACCTTGTACGGCGTGCCCTCGATGTGGTTCTTCCCGTTGCTGCGCCAATACTCGGCGAGAATCGAGCCGGTCGGATCGCCGGCAACGATGCGGATGGCGGGATTCTTTTCCTTGAGGTAGCGGCCGACGCCGGTGATGGTGCCGCCCGTGCCCGCCGATGCGACGAAATGCGTAATGCGACCCGCCGTCTGCTCCCACAGCTCGGGGCCGGTGGTGTCGTAGTGCGCCTGCGGATTGGCCTCGTTGTAGAACTGGTTGGCCAGGATCGCGTTAGGCAGCTCGGACGCGATGCGCTTGGCCATCATCACGTAGTTGTCCGGGTGGTCGTGCGCCACGGCCGTGGGCGTCACGATGACTTCGGCGCCGAACGCTTTGAGCAGCCGGACCTTTTCCTGCGACATCTTGTCGGGCATCGTGAAGATGCACTGATAGCCCTTGAGCGCTGCCGCGATCGCCAGCCCGATACCGGTGTTGCCGCTCGTGCCTTCGACGATCGTTCCACCCGGCTTGAGCTTTCCCTCTCGCTCGGCGCGCTCGATGATCGGCACGCCGATCCGATCCTTGACGCTTCCGCCCGGGTTGAAGAAGTCCGCCTTCCCGTAGACCGGCGTTGCGATGCCTTGCGTCACGCGATTCAGCCGAATGAGCGGCGTCCACCCAATGGTTTGGAGGACGTCGTCGTAAGGCATCCGGTTGCGCTGACCGGCAACGGACGGAAAGGGTGACGCTGTGCTCGACACGGAGGAGGCGCTCATGGCGTGCGGTGGTGGGCGGAGTGTGCGGTATCGTGCAGCACGGTATCGCCGGGAAGCGGCGGCTCGCCGGGACGCCGGAAAAAGACCGGCAGAAGAATCGAGATGCTCATGGGTTGGCCGTGCAACTTGGCCGGTCTGAACCGCAACGACTGCGCGCCATGCACGGCGGCCGAGTCGAGCGCCGGATATCCCGACGATTCTTCGACCATCGTCGAGTCCGGTGTCACGACTCCCGCGCTGTCGATGCGGATCCGAAGCGTCACGTTAGCCTGAATTCGTTTCTTGTAGAGCGATTCGGGGTACCGGAACGGCGAGGAATCGTTGAGCAGTACCGGCATGCTGTCGGGTTTGACCCCGGCTGCTTCCTGCACACTCTCGATGGCTTTTTGCGCCGTGTCGCGGTCGATGCAGGCCGTGGAAACAGTGGCGAGTGTCGCAAGCAACGCGCCCGCAAAAACGCGCCGCGAGGCGGAATGCATAGCGCGACGGTCCAGTCGGCAAGCTGTGGCGCTCGACGCGTACATGGCATCAATGTAGCCGCGCGGTCTACCTTGCCGCACCATCCGAGCGCGTCCATCCTTCCCCCATGAAGATCACGGTACTGTTGGGGGGAACGTCGGCAGAGCGCGACGTGTCGCTGGCTTCGGGACTACGCATCGCGAAAGCACTCCGGGAAACAGGACACGAGGTCACGTCGCTCGATCCGGCGCGGGGAGTGATCGACGAAATCGAAGAGCGTGCCATGGAAAACGCGGGCGTCATGAAGCCCGCGCCGCCATCATTGGCCGCGCTCGAGCACATGACCCGCACGTCGCTTTCGCCATCGCTCGGCACCTTGCCGGCGGTGCGCAAGGCGGATGTCGTGTTCCTGGCGTTGCACGGCGGATTCGGTGAAGACGGCACCGTACAGGCGCTGCTCGACATGGTCGGTGTGCGGTATACGGGCAGCGGCCATTTGGCCAGCGCGCTGGCAATGGACAAGGACCTGTCGAAGGTGTTGTTCCGAGCGGCCGGCGTGCCGACGGCCGATTGGTTTCTCGTTAGCCAATGTGGCGAGGCCGCTCCTGATGCGGCTCGTGTCGAACGAGAAATAGGGTGGCCGGTGATCGTGAAGCCGTCCAAGCAAGGATCGACGGTTGGACTTTCGATCGTGCGGACCGCGGACCAGCTGGCGCCTTCGGTGGCCGAAGCGATGCGTTACGATGACGAGGTGATGATCGAGCGATTCATTCCGGGGCGCGAGCTCACGGTGAGTGTCTTGGGCGATCAAGCGCTTCCGGTGGGCGAGATTTTCCCGCGCCACGAGATTTACGACTACGAGTGCAAGTACACGCCGGGCATGGCGCGCGAAGAGTTCCCCGCCAAGCTTTCGGCAACCGAGACCGCCGAGATTCAACGATTGGCGCTGGCCGCGTTTCGCGCGCTCAAGCTTGACGGGTACGCGCGCATTGACTTCCGTATGACGGAGGGCGGCGGGTTGTACTGTCTCGAGGCGAACACGCTGCCGGGTATGACGCCACTGAGCTTGCTGCCCCAAGCGGCGGCGGCGAAGGGGATGGATTTCGGTGCGCTCTGTGAGCGCATCGTGCAACTCGCGATGGCGAAACCATCGTCGGAGCTTCGGGGGAGGCACGACACGTGACGGCGCGCACCACAGGACCGGCAGCCGCAATCGCAGGCATTTCGCCCGGCATACAGAGCCAGGGCGTTTGGATGGGTCGACGCCAACTTTTCGTGCGGTTCGCCGCCGAAGCGGAGACAGCTGTGCTGTACACGCCGGAGATGTTGGCGCGTCATGTTCAGCGTGTCGTCGGGCAATCGCCGTTGCATTCGATTTCTCTAAGCGGGCGAGATCCGTTGGCGAGTGAGGAGCTGATCGTCGATGCGTTGACGAGGTGGCAGTCGCCCATTCCGATCATGGTCGATTGCGATGGTGAGCGACCGGAAGCGGTGACGAAAGTGGCTCCGCACGTCGCAATGGTGCAGGTGACAGTCGAGTTTGTGAACACGACGTCGAGTCTCGATCGCGCACTGGCGTCGCTTGCCGCGGCGTCGGCGGCGGGTCGCGAGCACGCTGCCGTATTGACGCCACATGAGGGGACGACAGATGGGCAGATGTTGTGGTTCATCGAGCAAACGCACCAGGTTGCCCCCGGCACGAAGATTGTTGTCCATCCGGTGATTGGGGCGACGGGAGTGGACCGGCGATATGCTTCGCTGGTGGAGCGGGGGATGGCCATCCACAACGACCTCGCGTTTTGGCTGCGGATTCCGGGCCCGGTAGGTGGTCGTTAGCGCATGGCAGCGGTTCGCAGGGGTTGGTGAGAGGAACTGCCCCCATTCGATCGTGTTATAACGACTAGGCCGTCACGTACGCAGGTCCGCATGTCCTTCACGAGCGTCGACGAACAAGAAGCTCCGCGCCTGACCCCGGCCGTTCAGTGGCTGATCGCGCTCAACGTCGCGGTCTTCTTCGTACAGCTGACGCTGGTGGGTTCGGCCGACGTGCAGCGCGCGCTCGCATTCGAGGTGCGCGACCTCACGACGCGTCCGTGGACGATCGTGACGTACATGTTCGTGCACGCAGGGATCTGGCACCTGCTGCTCAACATGTGGATGCTCTGGATGTTCGGCCCGCGCGTGGAGCGCGCGTGGAACGCGCGCAGCTTCACGTTTTTCTACGTGCTGTGCGGGTTAGGCGGATGGCTGTTCCACCTCATGATCGCGCGCGACGGCCAGTACCTCATGGGCGCGTCGGCGGCGATTTTCGGCGTCATGCTCGCGTACGCGATGCGGTGGCCGGATGAGGAGATCACGCTGTTCCCGTTCGTGTTCATTTCGATCAAGGTGCGCTGGTACGTCGTGCTGCTGGTCGGCATCACGGTGGTGCAAGGCATGGTGTCGCTCAACGGCGGCGACACAGGCGTCGCGTACATGGCGCATTTAGGCGGACTGTTCGTCGGGTATCTCTACCTGCGCGTCGCGGCGGCGCACAACGGTGCCGCGGGCGGCGGGAGCGGAATCGACCGGCTCCGCCAGCGCATGTCGCAGGTGCCGGACATCACCGACGAGACGCCGCGCGCGATTCCGCGTGCCCAACCGCGCTCGCGCGAGCGGACTAACGAAGTGGATGAAATCGTGGCGCGCAGCAACGCGCTCATGGCCAAGCGCGAGAGCCTGGGTCCTTCGCTCGCGAGCAAGGTGGGCAAGAAGAAAACCGAGGAGCTCGATCTCGTGCTCGACAAAATCTCCGAGCGTGGCTTGCGCAGCTTGACGCACGATGAGTTGCGCCTGCTCGAAGAGATGTCGAAGCGTTTGCGGAACGACTGAGCGCGCCGCGGCGCGCGTTGCTCCCCGAGTAGCGGCGATCTATTCTTGAGCATGCCGCGCCCCGATCTTCTCGAGACGTTTCCCAATCCACATGCCGGCCGCAACTACGAGATTCATCTCGAGTGCCCGGAATTCACGTCGCTCTGTCCCGTTGGCGGGATCGAAAGCGACGCGGCGGAGTTGTCGTTGCTGCAGGGCGGAGCGCCGGACTTCGGGACGATCCGGATCACGTACGTGCCCGCCGAAAAATGCATCGAGCTCAAGAGTCTCAAGTTGTATCTCTGGAGCTTCCGCAACGACGGAATTTTTTACGAGCGCGCGGTGAACCGGATCCTCGATGATCTCGCGGCGTGCGCGTCGCCCGCCTACATGGAAGTGGTGGGCGACTTCAACGTCCGTGGCGGGATCAAGGCAGTGGTCACGGCGCGTCACGGGAGCCGGTAGATCACGCTCCCCTGACCACGAAGTCCTGCATCATGCCGTGCGCAAGGTGCGGCTTTCCGTCCTTGCTGTCGGGGACGAAGCAGATGAATGCATAGGAGCCCGGCGTAAGATCGGCCGGGAAGTAGACGGTGTCACCCGGTGCGAATGCGGCGACTCCTCCTGCGAGCGCGCCCGGCGGCGGACCTTTCATGCTTTCGGCCCACTGCGCGAAATCCTTGGCTGTTTTTCCCGGCTCGAGTTTAACGAGCACGATCTCGTGCGGCTGGGGCCCGGCGTTGGTTACGCGGATCACGTGGTGTCCGGCCGTGAACGGCGCCGCGGTGGTGAAGCTGTAGTCGGCGAGCGTGACCGTGGCATCTGCGTTAGGCGGCTGCGCTTG
>DATEHK010000148.1:0-8374 GCA_035279625.1 Gemmatimonadaceae bacterium | reverse complement strand
GGCGCGCGCCGGCGGGCCGGCCGCCGGCGTCCGGGCGCCCGCTCCCGTGCCTAACGGAGCGGCGTCGGCGGCATTCGATGCGGCTGCCGCCGACCACCTGGGCCGCGCCGAGGCACTGCTCACGACGTTCAATACCGAGTCCGCGAACGGCACCGTCGATCCGCAGATCGGCGCCTGGGCCGGCGACCTGCTCACCACCACGCGGCTCCTGATGGATTCCCCGCGCGCCCGCAATCCCCGGACGCGCAAGCTCCTGAGCGATCTCGAGGTGGTGCTCGTGCAGATCACCCAGCTCAAGGCCAAACCGGATTCGCAGTCCGATGAACTCGAGATCATCGAACACGCGGTCCGCGGCCAGAACATGATGACCCGACTTCGCCAGGCGACGCCCTCCGGGCCGATGCCGAGCGTGACAGGCTCCTGAGGAGACCTTACATGCCGACCTTCTTAATGACGATGGTGTTCTTCGTTGCGGTGACGCTGCCGCGCGGCGTGACGCCCATGCCTAACGTAATGCCGGCGCCGGCGGCGGCCGGCACGTTCGCCACCAGCCCACCCGACAGCCTCTTCCCCGGCGACACCGCGGACTCGCTCTACCGCGTGGCGCGGAAGGCGCTCAACGACGGCGACTATCGTCGATCGGCGGACCTCTTCCGCAAGATCGCCGAGTCGTATCCGGATTCGCACTATGCCGGCGATGCGCTCTACTGGCGCGCGTTCTCCCTCTATCGGCACGGAAGCTCCGATGACTTGCAGAGCGCGCTCGACGCGCTCGATGACCAACGGTCGAGATATCCGTCGGCGGCCACCCACGGCGACGCCGCGGCGCTCGCCGCGCGAATCCGCGGCGAGCTCGCCAAACGAGGCGATCAGAGCCAGGCCATGCGCGTGGTCCGGACCGCCGACAGCGCGGCGAAAGGAGGCTGCCCGAGCGAGGACGACGACATGCGCGTGGCCGCGCTCAACGCGCTCATGCAGATGGATTCGCAGGAAGCGCTCCCGTTGTTGCGGAAGGTCCTCGCGCGACGCGACGCATGCTCGGAGGCGCTCCGCAACAAGGCCGTGTTCATCGTCGCACAGAAAGAAGGCGACGAGAGCGCCGACATGTTGATCGACGTGGCGCGGAGCGACCCGTCCAGCGAAGTGCGTCAGAACGCGGTGTTCTGGTTAGGCCAGGTGTCGGGCGACCGCTCGGTGTCGTTGCTCGACTCCATTCTCCTCTCCACCAAAGATGAGGACCTGCAGGACAAGGCGATCTTCGCGTTGTCGCAGCACGGCGGCGAGCACGCCGGCAAGATTCTGCGCGATCTCGTGAGCGCGCCCGGCATGTCGCAAGACGTGAAGTCGCGCGTCATTTTCGCACTGGGCCACTATCGCGGGGACGCCGAGGACTTCGCCTATCTGCGCCAGCTGTATCCGACGCTCCACAACGAGGAGCTCCAGGAGCAAGTGATCCAATCGCTGGCGCAGAGCAACGACGCGTCCAACGGCAAGTGGCTGTTAGGCATTGCCCGGGACGCGCACGAGGGCATCGAAGTCCGCAAGAAGGCGCTCTTCTGGGCCGGCCAGGGCGGTGTGCCCATCGCCGATCTCACGGCCCTGTACGGCCAGATGACCGACGACGCGCTCAAGGAGCAGGTGATCTTCGTGCTCTCGCAGCGCGATGATCGCGAGGCGACCGACAAGCTCATCGACATCGCCCGGCACGACTCGGACATCGAGCTGCGCAAGAAGGCGATCTTCTGGTTAGGCCAGCGCGACGATCCGCGCGTCCGTCAACTCCTCGAGGACTTGATCAATGGCTCTCACTGACCGCGCGGCGCGCGCGGCGTGCGGCACGGCGGCGGCGATCGCCGTCGTGCTCGGCGCGCCGGCGGCGCACGCCCAAACGATCGCCGATCGCATCCATGGTGCGTCGGGCGATGTCGAAGTGCACTTCGCGGCACGGCCGGGCGTGTGCGGCGACGGCGAAGGCTCGATGTCGTTCCGGTCGCGGCACTCTGCGGATGACGACGGCTACTGGGCACGCTGCGAGCCGGGCCCGGTACGCGTCCGGCTCACGGTGGCTAACGGAACGGTCCAGGCCATCCACACGCTCGTCGGCACCCGCCGCCGCGCGATCGCCGGCCTCACGGACCTCGGTGCCGTGGGCGATCGCGATGCGGCGACGTATTTTCTGTCCATCGCCCGCACCGCTCAGGCTCCGGTGGCGCGCGAAGCGCTCGAGCCCGTCGCGCTCGCGGACTCGGTGACCGTCGCGCCCGACCTCTTGTCGCTGGCCGGCGACCGCGCCCGACCGGTCGAAGTGAGGAAGAACGCGCTCTTCTGGGCCGGCCAGGTGGACGAGAGCGATGTGAGCAAACCCGTTGGGCGGATAGCGGGCGACACGAGCGAAGACCGGCGCATGCGCGAGCAAGCGGTGTTCGTGCTGTCGCAACTGCCGGACGGCGCGGGTGTGCCGCCGCTGGTGGACATCGTCAAGTCCAGTCGCGATCCGTGGCTTGCGGCCAAGGCCACGTTCTGGCTCGGGCAGATCGACGATCCGCGCGCGAGCGCGACGCTCCGCGAGCTCGTCACCGATCCCACCGTGTCGGCCGACGTGAAAGGACAGGCGGTGTTCGTGCTGGGCCAGCACGATGTGCCGGACGACCAGGCCTTCCTCCGCCAGCAGTTCGATGCGTTAGGCACGAAGACGCTGCAGGACAAGGTGCTGATGGGCGTCGCGCAGCACGGCGGCCCCGATGCCCGCACCTGGCTCATGGGCATCGTGACCGACAGCGCGCGCCCAGTCGAAGTGCGCAAGCAAGCGCTGTTCTGGGCCGGACAGGGCGACGCCGTCTCGACGGCGGACCTCGCCGCCCTGTACGACCATTTGCACGGCGATGCGATGCGGCGCCAGGTGATGTTCGTGCTGTCGCAGCGCGACGACTCATCGGCAACCGACGCGCTGATGCACATCGCCAGCACGGACCCCGACCACGAGCTCCGGAAGCAGGCGATGTTCTGGTTAGGGCAGAAGAACGACCCGCGCGTGGCCAAGTTCCTGGCCGGAATCCTCGAGCACTGAGGAATCGGACGATGCGATATGGATTGATTGCGGCGTGGGCGGCGCTCGCGCTAGCGTTAGGCGGTCGCGTCGCCGCGCAGTCGCTCGCGCAACGGGTGAGCGGCGCCGGCGACGGCCGCGTCCAGCTACGATTCGCGTCGCGGCCCGGCGTGTGCGGCGACGGCCGCGGCACGATCTCGACCGGCGACCACAACGTCATGCGCGGCAACTGGTCGACCGGAGACGACACGAATTGGCGGCGCTTCTGCGCGCCGGGACCGGTCCGCGTGGTGATGTCGACGTCGCACGGCGGCGTGGATCGCTTGCGCGTGTCGATCGGCGGCAACGACAGCGGCGCCACGGTGCACGACCTGGGCACCGTGTCGGCGCCCGATGCCGCACAGTACCTGCTCGACTTGGCGCGCGATGCATCGAACTCCGTGGGCGAAGACGCGGTGCTCGCCGGGGTTCTCGCGGACAGCACCACGCCGTGGCCATCGCTCCTCACCTTGGCGCGCGATGCGCGATCGGCCGACACGCGCCAGAACGCGGCGTTCTGGTTAGGCAGAGCCGCCGCGGCGTCGGTGAACGGCACCCAGATGTTCGGCGCTTCGGATGAACCGGCCGAAACCCCCGACGAGGATGTTCGCGGCCAGGCGATCTTCGCGCTCTCGCAGCAGCCGCACAACGAGAGCGTCCCCGTGCTCATCCAGGTCGCACGCACCAACCCGGACCCGGTGCTCCGCAGTAAGGCGCTCTTCTGGCTGAGCCAAACCGGCGACGACCGCGCGATCGATCTCTTCGCGCAGATATTGCGCGTGCAGCACTAGGCGCGACGGTCTTCCGCGCGCACGCGCGCCCCTCCAACTTTCCGGCCGCGTCGCCAACTCGCGACGCGTGCCGGACCTCCCGTCCGGCGCGCGGCGCGGCGTGCCTCCGGGGGAAGCCATGGTATCCAGGCGGAAGTTCATCGGTGTGTCGGCGCTAACCGTCGCCGGCACGGCGTGCCACGCGTCTCCAGCGCACACCAACCCCGAGCCGTCCGGTGAAGGCGGCGGTGATGGCGCGATGCCGCCCGCGATCGCCGCGCTCACGTCGGCCAAGGCTCAAGCCCAACCGATCACGGTGGACGAGCGGCGCGCGCGCATCGATCGCGCCCGCGCACTGATGCGCGACAACGGCCTCACCGCCATCATGCTCACCGGCGGAACCTCGCTCGACTACTTCACCGGCATCGAATGGGGTCTGAGCGAACGTCTGTTGGCGGTGATTCTTCCGGCCGCCGGCAGCCCGTTCCTCGTGACACCGGCATTCGAGCACGCGCGCGCAATGGAGCAGGTCGCCGCCGGCCCGCTCGATACCGGCACCGAGGTGATGACGTGGCAGGAGCACGAGAGCCCGTACGCGCTCATCGCGCGGGGCCTGCAATCGCGCGGGCTCGCGACCGGCAAGTTAGGCATCGAGGAGACCGTGCGCTACGTGTTCAGCGACGGCGCGGCGCATGCGCTCCCGGCGATGTCGCTGGCCAGCGCGACGCCGGTCACGGCCGGATGCCGCATGGTGAAAACCGATCACGAGGTGGCGCTCATGCGCCTCGCGGCCGCGGTCACACTGCGCGCATACCACGCCACGTGGGCATCGATGCGCGAGGGCATGACGCAGCACGACGTGAGCGATCTCGTCGCGGCGGGCCACCGCCGCCAGGGATTCGACGGCGATGCGACCGTGCAGGTGGGCGAATACTCGGCGCTGCCGCACGGCTCGCGCACGCCGCAGACGATCAAGAACGGCACGATCGTGATGATCGACGGCGGCTGCAAGGTGGAAGGCTACACCTCCGACATCACGCGAACGTTCGTGTTAGGCACGCCTGACGATGAGATGAAGAAGGTGTTCGACATTGTGTATCGCGCGCAGACCGCCGCGCTCCAAACGGCGCGCCCCGGCCTCGAGTGCCAGGCCGTCGACGCCGCCGCGCGCACCGTGATCGTCGATGCCGGCTACGGTCCCGACTATACCTACTTCAGCCACCGACTCGGCCACGGCATGGGTATGGACGGACACGAGTGGCCGTACCTCGTGCGCGGCAACACGCTCGCCATGCAGCCCAACATGATGTTCAGCGACGAGCCGGGCATCTATATTCCCGGCAAGTTCGGCGTGCGCATCGAGGACGACATGCACATCACCGCCGACGGCGCCGAGCTCCTCACGCCGCGGAGTCCGTCGCTCGAACAACCGTTTGGACCCGCTGCCTAACGATTGGGAGGCGGATTATCGCCGCCCGCCGCGATGCGCCGGCTCAGGGCGCGCAGCACGAACCGAAGGCGGTCGCTCCACGGCAGACGGCCGAGGTTCGTCTTGACCACGCCCCGTGTGAAGTACGTCTTCTGCGTGTAGTCGATCGCGACGTCGACCACCACCGGGCCGCCACGCTCGGTGATGCCGGCCGCCTGATCGGCCACGTCCGTGATCTCGATGTCGCGGTCGAGCCGCAGGTACTGGACGCCGAGTCCGCCGCACAGCCGCTCGAGGTCGTAGTTGGGCAAGCGGCTCGCGCTCTTCCTGCCTAACGCAAGCGACTGGAACTGTGCGATCTGCGCCAGCTCGTGGTCTCGCAGCACGAACACGGCGATCGCCACGTCGAGGCTCGCGGCGGTGAGCAGCTCGAGCCCCGTCATGAGAAACGCCCCGTCGCCGGCGAGCGCCACGCAGGGCGTATCGGGACACGCCAGCTTGGCGCCGATCGCCGCCGGCACGCTATAGCCCATGCAGGAGTAGTCGAGCGGCGCGAGAAAGTGGCCGGGACGCTCGAGGCGCAGGCACTCCATGGCGAGGAAGGTCCCGTTGCCGCTGTCCGCCGTGAAGATCGCCGCCGGTCCGAAGCGGCGCTCGAGCGCATCGAGGAGCGCGTACGGTGTGACGCCCGTCGCGCTCGCGGTTTCGCGCCAGCCGCGCTCCACCGCGGCGTGCCCGTCGCGAATGGCCGCGCGCATCGCGCCGTCGATCGGCCGGTGCGTCAGGCGAGAGAGCAGCGCGTCGACGAACGCCTTGGCGTCGGACGCGATCGCCAGGTCGGTCTCCACGTTGCGGTCGAGCGCGGCCTGTCCCAAGTCCACGTGTATGAGGGGCCGCTTGGGCTCGATACCGTAGCTGCCGGTGGCGACTTCGCCGAAGCGGCATCCGATCGCCAACGTGGCATCGCAGTCGCGCGCGACAGCGCGCACGAACGGCGGAGCGGCGTCGCCGAAGCCCGGCCAGAGCGACAGCGGATGCGATTCGGGGAACACGCCCTTGCCGTGCATCGTCGTCGCGACGGGCGCCTCGAGGCGTTCCGCGAGTGCTACGACGTCGGCGCCGCGCGCGCCGTAGCCGAGGTAGACGAGCGGCCGCCGCGCGCGCGCGAGCAGGGCCGCGGCACGATCCACCACCTCGGCGCTCGGGTGCAAAGGCGGTGTGCCTAACGAGAGCGGCGACTCGGCGTCGCCCTCGTGCGCCAGCAGGTACAGCTCGGCCGGCACCTCGAGGAAGACCGGGCCGGGCACCCCGGCGCGCGCGATCCGGCACGCGTCGCGCACCATGCGATACAAGTCGGCGCCGCGCTCTACGCGCATCACGCTCTTCGTCACCGGCCGCGCAATCGCCAACTGATCGACGTCGTGCAGCTGGAACGCCATGCCCGTATCGCGGCGAACGCCGCAGCCCAACACGAGCATGGGCACGGTATCGAGATATGCTTCGGCGATTCCGCTCAACGCGTGCGTGAGACCGGCGCCCGGCACCAGCGCGGCGCAGCCCAATTTTCCCGAGGCGCGCCAGACGCCGTCGGCCATGAAGGACGCGCTCTGCTCGTCGGTCACGAGCACCGGCCGCACGCGCGCGGATCGCGCGAGCGCGTCGTAGAGCTCGATGGTGTGGGTGCCGGGAATGCCGAACGCGAACGGCACGCCCTCGTCCTCGAGCGCGCGGACCACCGAGTCGGCGCCGGTGGTCATCGCGACACGCCTAACGGAGCGACACGGGTCGCGCCGCCGTCAGAAGCCGGTGAGTAGCGCGCGCGAGACGTGCGTCGTGTCGCCGAGGTACGCGAACTTGACGTCGTGGATATACCGCCGGGCGGCGCGTTGGACATCCTGCGGCGTCACACGCTCGAGCTCGGACGCGAACTGATCGGCTGTGTGCCAGTCGCCGCGATAGAGCTGCGCGCGCGCGAGAAAGTTGGCCTGCTGATCGTTGGTCTCGGTATTGAGAAAGTACTCGGTGAGGAACTGCGCGACGATCACGTGCAGGTTGCCCGTGTCCACCAAGCCGTGTTGCAGCTCGTGCACCTGTTGGCGCATGATGGCGAGCACGGAATCGGGATACACCGTGGTCACGTAGAGTCCGCCGGCCGCGACCGCATGCTCGAGGAATGGCGCTTCCACCGCGTACGTGAGATTGCGTCGCGAACGCACTTCGGCGAACAAGCGTCCGCTCAACACGGCCGTCGCGACGCGGAGCGCCTGGTAGTCGGCGCTCGTCGCGGCGGGTCCGTTGTAGTAGCCAAGGATGTAGTTCGTGGGCAGCGCGCGCTGATCGAGGATCGCCGCCGGGCGCCCTGCGCCCGGCGGCGGATCGCCCGTCGTGTCGGCGGCCATGCCGGCCGGCACGGCCGTCCACGTGTACGCGCCGGCGGGCAGCGTGCCTAACGTACGCTGGACGTCGCGCGTCACCTGGTCGCGGTCGACGTTTCCGACCACCACCACCAGCATGCGCGAGGTGACGAGGGCCGTATCGCGATAGTGGCGCAGGTCGGACGCGGTGATGGACCCGATCGACCGCGCGGTGCCGGCAGGCGAGAGCCCGTACGGCGTGCCGGTGAACGCGGCGCTGTCGGCGAGATACTCGACCCAATCGTCGGGCGACTCCTTCCGCTCGCTCACGGCGCTCGACACCTGCGACCGCACGAGCGCGACGTCGGCCGAATCGAGCGTGGGGTGCATGAGCCGGTCGGCGAACACGGTCCACGTGCTGTCGAACGTGGAGCGAATGCCGCGGAATCCGAACATGGTCCAATCGGGCTCCGGCTCGACGACGATCGTGCTGCCCAACTCGGCGGTCTTGAGGCGGAGGGCTTTGCGCGAGTAGTGCTTCGTGCCGCGTTCGGACACCCACAGCATCATGGGCGCGACGCCGACGGTGGAGTCCGTTAGGCCGCGGGTGCCGCCGAGGAGGTAGAGGTTGACGGCGACGACATCGTTGGCCGTGTTCCGGCGGAGGATGACGTGGACGCCCGAGACATCGAAGCTCGTGGTGAGCGTGTCCGCCGGCGGGCGCTCAGGGGCGGGC
>DATEHK010000147.1:0-27220 GCA_035279625.1 Gemmatimonadaceae bacterium | reverse complement strand
GGGAGACCCGCGCTGTTACTGCCCAGGATCGGTATTCCGCTCGAGGCGTTGATGGCGGGGAGAACGGCAGTTGGGATCCCGAGCGTCGACGAGCCCGACTTGGCACGCAGGAGGTCAGCCTCGGCAGTGGGGAATTCGTAGCGCTCGAGTTCGACATCGAGATTATTTTCCAGAGCCAGTGCGATGGCGTCGGAGATGCTCAGGTAAAGCTTACCGGCGCGGAGGAGGGAATCCAGCCGTTCGGAATTGGCGAGACTGACGGGCGGGACCACGGGCGAAGTATAAGGGTGCGTGAAGCCCGAATACCAGTGGATCCGCTCGGAATCCAATTGCGGCGTAGGCGGCGGAGGATTGTCCGGCTGTTGCTGCGCTGTCCCAGAGGTGGCGAGCAGCAAAACACAAAGGAAAGCGACCAGGGGCCGCGCCTGTAGCAAATCAACACATCTCATGAATTACCTCGGACCTTTAAGTGATTGATAACGAAGACAAACCCCCCTGGCCTGCCTGCGTCGTTTCTTCTTATGTTAATACTATTTGGCGGATTATCAACCGGTTACGTTACAGCCCGGCAGGTAGAGCTTACTCGTACCGGAGGGCGTCAATGGGGTCGAGCAGGGCCGCTTTTCGGGCTGGATAGAAGCCGAAGAAGACGCCGACCAGGGCCGAGAAAACGAAGGCCAGCAGGATGGATCCGGGAGAGACCAGCGTGGACCATTGCGCGAAGATCGAGATCAGTTTGGAGGCGAGGATGCCCAGCAGAATGCCGATCACTCCGCCGAGCAGCGACAAGGTGACGGCTTCGACGAGGAATTGGATCAGGATATCATTGGTTTTGGCGCCGACGGCCTGACGGAGGCCGATCTCGCGCGTGCGCTCGGTGACCGAGACGAGCATGATGTTCATGATTCCCACGCCGCCCACCAGCAAACTCACACTCGCGATCGCCGCCAGAAGCAAGCTGAAGATCTTTGTGGTGTCGCTCAGCGCACTCAGGAAATCCATCTGGCTGCGGATGCGAAAGTCGTCCGCGGCACCGGCAGGCAGACGATGCGCGCGACGCATGATCCGCTGCAGCTCCGACATCGTCTGCGGAATCGCCGCCTCGTTGGGCGCGAGGACGTGGATGTCGTTCAAGTAGGGCGTATCGAACACGATGAAGCGGCCCGTGTTGAATGGGATCAACACCTGGTCATCCGGGTCGAAGAAACCGCCCGCCGCCTCGCCCTTCGACGCCAGCACGCCGATCACCGTGAAACCGACACCGCGAATACGAATCTCCTTGCCCACGGCATCGCCCGCGTGCTCGAATCCGAGATCGTGCAAGACGGTGCTGCCGATCACGGCCACGCGACGACGGCCGCGGCCATCGTCGTCGGTGAACATCCGGCCTATCGCGATGTGGTAGTTCTGCACCTCGAGAAAGTTGGGCGTGGCGCCCGTGACCTGCACGTACGTGTTGGTTCCGTGGTACTCGACTTGGAGATCGCGATCCTGTTGCGGCTGGATCGCGGTGATGAGACGCGAGCGATGCTTGAGGAACTCGACGTCTTGCATCGTGATGCGATGGATGTCGCTGGTCTCCACGCCGCCGCGCACGACGCGCGTTGGATTCACCGTGAGACGCGTGGTGCCAAGCGATGCGATCCGCGCCTGAATTGCGAGACGTGCGCCCGTACCGAGCGCCAACATCGCGATGACCGCCGCCACGCCAATGACGATGCCGAGCATCGTGAGAACCGACCGCAGTGTGTTCGCCGCCAGTGCGCGCAGCGCGACGGCGACAGTTTCTCCAATGATCATGACCTATCATATCACGCCGACCACGTCGAGCGTGTTGCCTGGATGTAAGGAGGGGTCTAATTTGCCTCTGGCACGATCGTCCATCACCTGGCACTCCCGCGCCCACACCATCGGGAACGCGGACGCCGTCGTCACTCGCCATTGCCCACAGCCGATCACCCGGCAGAAGATACGCCCGTCGCGCGGAACAAGCGCGCTCGACACGACTATCATCTCCTGGAGACGTGGGAGGCCGGTATCGTGCTTACGGGGACGGAGATCAAATCGCTGCGCGCGGGCCAGGCGAACATAGCCGATGCATACGCCATCGTGCATGACGGCGAGGTCTTCCTGCTCAATGCGCACATCGCGCCGTACGAGCAGGGCAACCAATTCAATCACGAACCGCGTCGAACCCGCAAGCTGCTCCTCCACAAGCGCGAAATCCGAAAGCTCATTGGCGCTGTCGAGCGGCAAGGCCTCACTCTGGTTCCGCTCGATGTGCACTTCACGCGGGGTAAAGCCAAGCTGACGCTCGCCCTCGGCAAGGGAAAGAAGCTGCACGACAAGCGAGACGATGCGCGCAAGCGCGAGGATGAGCGCGAAATGGCGCGGGCGGCGCGCACACGATGATCGCCGCATTGCTCCTCGCGTTTCAAGCCGTCGCCGCACCCGCCATGCAGGGCGGCGATGCCGCGCCCGTGCGGTTGCCATCGTCGTCGTCGCATCGCACGGTGGTCGTCGACGCTGGACATGGTGGCCCCGACAACGGGATGACGGGCCCCATCGGCGCACGCTGGAAGATCTACGAGAAAAACATCACGCTGCAGGTCGCGAAAAAGTTGGCGGCGGCGCTGCGGCAACGCGGGCTCCGCGTGGTGATGACGCGGACGACGGACACGCTCATCGCGTTGTCGGACCGCGGCCGCATCGCGAACGAGCATCACGGCGATCTGTTCGTATCGATCCACGTCAACGCCGCCAATCCGGCGTGGAAAGATCCCGGCGCGGCGCGCGGATTCGAGACCTACTTTCTCGCCGAAGCCAAGACCGAGGATGCGAAGCGTGTGGAGCAGATGGAAAACGCGTCGGTGCGATTCGAGACCGACGTCTCGGCGTCGAAGGGGGATCCGCTCAACTTCATCATGAACGACATGGCGCAGAACGAGCATTTGCGCGAGTCGAGTGAGCTGGCCGATTTCATCCAGCAGCATTTGGGTGCGATCGAGCCTGGGCCGAGCCGCGGCGTGAAGCAGGCGGGCTTCCGCGTGCTGGTCACGGCCTACATGCCCGCCGTGCTGGTGGAGATCGGGTTCGGGACCAACCCGGCCGACGCGCGGTTCATCACCAACCCGGCGCGGCAGAAAGAAATCGCGGCGTCGATCGCCGACGCAACGGTCGAGTATCTGGACCACTACCGGCGCCGGTTAGGCGTGGCCACGCCGTGACCGGTGCGGCAACCGGGGCCGATGCGCTCGCCGTGCAGGCGGCGGGCCTGCGGTTTCAGAATCCGATCGTTCTCGCGGCCGGCACGGCGGCGTACGGGCGCGAGCTGCGTGACGTGATCGCCATCGATGCGTTAGGCGGCATCGGCACCAAGGCGGTGAGCGTCACGCCGCGCCCCGGCGCGGCGGCGCCGCGGGTGGCCGAGGCGAGCGACGGCGTGATGCTCAACGCCGTGGGGCTGGCGAATCCGGGTCTCGACGACGTGAAACGCGTCGAGCTGCCGTGGCTCGCCCAACACGCCGGTGGCGCGCGCGTGCTCGTGAACGTCGTGGGCAGCACGATCGAGGACTACGCGACGGTCGTGGCCGGACTCACCGGCGAGCGCGGCGTGGACGTCTTCGAGCTCAACGTGAGCTGTCCCAACGTGCGCGCGGGAGGGATGGAGTTCGGCGCCGATCCGGCGACGCTCGCCGCCGTGGTGCGCGGTGCGCGGGCGGCGACCACGCGGCCCATCTTCGTGAAGCTGAGTCCCGCGTCGGCGGACATCGCGGCGAGCGCGCGCGTGGCGGTCGACGCGGGGGCCGATGGCATCACGCTCGTCAACACGATGCCCGGGCTGATCGTGGATGTGGAGCGACGGCGGCCAGCGTTAGGCTTCGGCTCGGGCGGCGTGAGCGGCGCGCCGCTGCTGCCGGTAGGCGTGCTCGCGACATGGAAGGTGCGGCAGGCGGTACAGGTACCGCTGTGCGGCGTGGGTGGGGTGGCGTCGGCGGGCGATGCGCTGCAGTATCTCATTGCCGGCGCGACGTTGGTCGGCATCGGCACCGCTGCCCTCCGCGACCCCCGCGTGCCTCAGCGCGTTATCCGCGACATCGGCCGGTGGTGCGAGGGCCACGGCGTCCGTTCGTTAGGCGATCTCATCGGCACCCTGGAGTGGCCGTCGTGAGGCGGGCCCGCGCCATCGTCGCGCTCGATGTGGCCGGCGCGGCTGATGCGGTCGCGCTGGCGGAGCGGCTGGGCGACGCGTGCGATTTCGTGAAGGTGGGCAGCGAGCTGTTCACGGCGGCCGGTCCCAGCGTCGTCGAAGCCGTGCGGCGGAGAACCGAGGCCGGTGGCGGCGATCGGGACGTGTTCCTCGACCTCAAGCTCCACGACATTCCGAACACGGTCCGCGCAGCGGCACGTCGCGCGGCGGCCCTTGGCGCGCGCCTTGTGACGGTTCACGCGACAGGCGGCCGGGAGATGCTCGAGGCGGCCGCGGATGGGGCGGGCGATGGCTGCGGCGTGCTCGCGGTAACGGTGCTCACGTCGCTCGACGGCGCAGCGTTGGGCGAGGCTTGGGGCCGCACGGTGTCGGACGTCCAAGCCGAGGTGCTCCGACTGTCGAGTCTGGCTCGATCTGCCGGTGTGCGCGGCGTGGTGTGCAGCGGATTCGAGGCTGGGGCCGTGCGGGCGGAGCACGGCGACGCGCTCGAGATACTGGTCCCCGGCGTGCGCCTCGCGGGCAGCGGCGCGCACGATCAAAAGCGCGTGGTGACGCCCGGAGGGGCGGCAGCAGCGGGCGCCAACTATGTCGTGATCGGGCGCACGGTGACGCAGGATCCTGATCCGCGCGTCGCGCTCGCGCGCGTGCGTGCCGAACTCCTTGCATCACCCTCGTAAGTCGGTTATCCTATAAGACTTGACTGGATTTTCCCGCTTACGAGGTGTGGTTCCGTGAAAGTACGAAGCAGCGTGAAGCCGATTTGCGAGCACTGCAAGGTGGTCAAGCGGAAGGGCGTGACGCGCATCATCTGCAAGCGCAGCCCAAAACACAAGCAGCGTCAGGGTTAACCCATGGCACGTATCGCCGGCGTGGACTTGCCACGCGAGAAGAAAGTCGAGATCGGGCTCACGTACATCTACGGAATCGGCCGGGCAGTGGCGCGGAAGATCGTCGCCGAAACTGGCGTGAATGCCGACCTCCGCGTCAAGGATCTGAGCGACACCGACGTGAACCGTTTGCGCCAGGTGATCGAGCGCGACTATCGCGTCGAGGGCGCGCTGCGGACCGAGGTCGCGATGAACATCAAGCGGCTCATGGACATTGGCTCGTATCGCGGCATCCGGCACCGCCGCGGCCTGCCCGTACGCGGACAGCGCACGCATACCAACGCGCGCACGAAGAAGGGTCCGCGCCGCGCGATCGCCGGCAAGAAGAAGGTCACCAAGTAACTCCGCCGCGCACCACCCGCCTAACGGACGGGCGTGCGCGGATCGACATACGCGAACGGACGCGGCAACTCTCTACTGTCACTGGGCATGGCCACAGCTAAAACCGGAACGAGCAAGAAGAGCAAGCGCGTCGTAGAGGCGGAAGGCATCGCCCATGTGAACGCGACCTTCAATAACACGATCGTCACGATCACCGACATGCACGGCAATGCCGTGGCCTGGGCGTCGTCGGGGAAGGCGGGGTTCAAGGGCTCGAAGAAGTCGACGCCGTTCGCGGCCACCGTGGCCGCCGAATCGTGCGCGCGCGAAGCGTTAGGCATGGGGGTCAAGCGCGTGCACGTACGCGTGCAGGGGCCAGGGTCGGGGCGTGAGTCCGCCATTCAGGCACTCGCCGCCGCCGGCCTGCAGATTCGCTCGATCAAGGACGTGACGCCCATTCCGCACAACGGTTGTCGTCCGCCGAAGCGTCGGAGGGTCTGAGCGATGCGCTACACGGGTCCCAGCTGCCGCCAGTGCCGCCGCGAAGGCACCAAGTTGTTCTTGAAGGGCACCAAGTGCTTCACCGAGAAGTGCCCCGTCGAGCGCCGCCCGTATGCGCCGGGCCAACACGGCCAAGCTACGGCGCGACGTCGCAAAGCTTCTGAATACGCGAAGCAGTTGCGCGAGAAGCAGAAGGTGAAGCGCATCTACGGCGTGAGCGAGCAGCAGTTCCGCAACACGTTCGAGCGCGTCACCAAGCTGCCGGGCGTCACGGGACACAACTTGCTCGCCGCGCTCGAGAGCCGGTTGGACAACATGGTCTATCGCATGGGCTTCGCGTCGAGCCGCAAGGCGGCGCGCCAGTTGATCAGGCACCGGCACATTCACGTGAACGGCAAGCAGGTCGATATCCCGAGCTACCTCGTTAGGCCCGGCGAAGAAGTGGCCGTGCGCGGGAAGTCGCGCGAGCAGGTGTCGGTGATCTCGGCGATGGAGTATTCATCGCGCGGTGCGCCGCTCTCCTGGATCGCGGTGGACAAGGACACGTTCAGCGGGCGCATGCTCGAGCGCCCGGGCCGCGGCGACATTCCGATCGCGGCGCAGGAGCAGTTGATCGTCGAGCTGTACTCGAAGTAGGCAGGGGTCGGGACCCTAACTCCCATACGAGCCCACCGCGCGTTAGGGGCGGGGTGGGGCGTCGCCGGATCGAATCCGGTTGGACCACACGAGGATGACAACACCAATGGTTACGGCAATCGATCTCACCGGGCTGGTTCGTCCCCAGCTCGTGGAAGCCACGAAGCGCGACGACAATCCGAATGTCGCCGAATTCCGCATGCAGCCGCTGGAGCGCGGCTTCGGCCATACGTTAGGCAATGCGATGCGCCGCCTGCTGCTCTCGTCGCTGCGCGGCTCGGCGGTCTGGGCGTTCCGCATCGACGGCGTCGTGCACGAACATCAAACGATCTCGGGCGTCGTCGAAGACGTCCACCAGATCATCGGCAATCTGAAGACCCTCACGCTGTCGCTGGCCGACGACGTGGATTCGGCGGTGCTCCGCATTCGCAAGACGGAAGCGGGCCCCGTCACGTCGGCCGACATCGAGAGCTCCGGCGTGGTGCGGGTGATCGATGATCACCATCACCTCTTCACGCTCCATGATGATCGCGAGCTCAACGTCGAGCTCTACGTCGACAAGGGTCGCGGGTACATCGAGGCCGACCAGCATCCGGTGGACCGTGGGATGCCCGTCGACCTGGTCCGCATCGACTCGATCTACAATCCGGTGCGCCGCGCGAACTTCGCGGTGGCCGAGACCCGCGTTGGGCAGCGCACCGACTATGATCGGCTCACGCTGACGGTCGAGACGAACGGCACCATCACGCCCGAGGAAGCGGTCAGCTATGCCGCGGCCCTCGCGCAGACGCACTTCCAGTTCTTCGCCAACTTCGGCTCGCACGCGCAGGGCGCGGTGCCGGCGGTCGGCGAACACTCGCCCGATGCCCAACGGCTGGTGCAGTTGTTCCACACGCCCATCGACGAGCTCGAGCTGTCGGTGCGGTCGGTGAATTCGCTCAAGAACTCCGACATTCGCACGTTAGGCGACCTGGTGCGGCAAACCGAGTCGCAGATGCTGCAGGTCAAGAACTTCGGCAAAAAGTCGCTCCAGGAAATCGCCGACCTGCTCGAGCGCCAAGGCCTGAATTTCGGGATGCGGTACGAGGAGACGACCGATGGTGTGCGGATCACCGATTGGGGCACCGCACCCAGCCGCGCCGCCGCCGCCGCCCCCGACGACGAGGAGTAAGGATCCATGCGTCACCGGAAAGCGGGTCGGCAGCTGCGCCGCACCAGCGAGCAGAAGCTGTCCCTCATGCGCAACCTCGCGTCGTCGCTCATCGAGCACGGCGCGATCGAGACCACGGAAGCCAAGGCCAAGGAGCTGCGCCCGTTCGTCGAGCGCCTCATCACCAAGGCGAAATCCGGCACGCTGCACGATCGGCGTCTCGCCGTGCGGCACATTCACAAGCGCGAGACAGCGGACAAGTTGTTCCAGGAAGTGGGTCCCAAGTTCAAGTCGCGCGCCGGCGGCTACACGCGGATCCTCAAGACGGGACATCGCAAGGGCGATGGCGCCGACATGGCGCGCATCGAGCTCATCGAGGGTTGATCATGACGAAACGAGGATGCTACGTGTGCGGCAAAGGCGTTGCGTTCGGCAACAACGTCTCGCACGCAAACAACAAGGTGCGCCGCGTCTGGAAGCCCAATCTTCAGGTGGCCCGGATTCTCATCGACGGGAAGCCGACGAAGATTCGCGTCTGTACGCGATGCCTGAACGCGGGCAAGATTCAGCGCGCTCCCCGAGGCCAGGTCGCGTGACCTCCGCGCTGCCGCACGCGACGGTTCTGAGGGAGCTTCTCGTGAGGCTCCCTTTTTTTATGACGTCGAATCCCGAGACCCCTAGCGCCCCATGCCCACCGCGCTGATCACCGGAATCACCGGCCAGGACGGCTCCTATCTCGCCGAGCACCTGCTCGCCAAGGGCTACCGCGTGTTCGGTATCGTTCGGCGAAGCTCCACCACGCCGTACGAGCGCATCGCGCACCTGGTCGATCGCGTGGAGCTGTTGTCGGCCGATCTGCTCGACCAGCACTCGTTAGTCGAAGCCCTCGCGGCCTGCGCGCCGGACGAGGTCTACAACCTGGCCGCGCAGAGCTTCGTCCAGACGTCGTGGAATCAGCCCGTGCTCACCGGCGAATTCACCGGGTTGGGCGTCACGCGCGCGCTCGAGGCGGTGCGCAAGGCGGCGCCGAAGGCGCGATTCTACCAGGCCAGCTCGAGCGAGATGTTCGGCAAGGTGGTCGAATCGCCGCAGAGCGAAAACACGGCGTTCTATCCGCGCAGCCCGTACGGCGTGGCCAAGGTCTACGGTCACTGGATCACCGTGAACTACCGGGAGAGCTACGACCTGTTCGCGGTGTCCGGCATTCTCTTCAATCACGAAAGCCCGCGGCGCGGCCTCGAGTTCGTCACGCGCAAGGTGACAGATGCCGTGGCACGCATCAAGCTGGGCCTGGCGCGCGACGTTCGGTTAGGCAACCTGGACGCGCGGCGCGACTGGGGCTTCGCGGGCGACTACGTGGACGCGATGTGGCGCATGCTCCAACAGGACCGCGCCGAGGACTACGTGATCGGCACCGGCCGCACGCATTCGGTGCGCCAGCTGTGCGAGGTCGCGTTCGGTGCCGCGGGCCTCGATTACCACGACTACGTGAAGCAGGACGAACGGTTTTTCCGGCCGGCCGAGGTCGACCTCCTCGTGGCCGATCCGCAGAAGGCCAACACACAGTTAGGCTGGAAGCCGAACGTCTCATTCGAGGAACTGATTGCGATGATGGTGGACGCGGACCTCAAGCGTCATCGCGGCGCGCGCTGACGTGCGCGCGCTGGTGACGGGCGCGGCCGGCTTCGTTGGGCAGTGGCTCTGCGAGGCACTGGTGTCGCACGGCTGGGATGTGTTCGGCGCGCGCCTGGGCGACGACGTGCCGTCGGGCCGATTGGGGCCGCGGGAACGCGACGCCGTGCAATGGATCGACTGTGACGTGACGCGCTCGGGCGCGATCGCTGCGGCGCTCGATGCCAGCGCGCCCGACGTTGTATTCCACCTCGCCGGTGTCGCGTTCGTCCCGGACGCGACGGCAGACCCTGCGGGCACGCTCGATGTCAACGTCGTCGCAGCGGCCCGATTGCTCTCCGAGGTCGGTGCCAGGCGGAGAGCCGGGACGCTCGACCCAGTGGTCCTCGTCGTGGGCAGCGGCGAACAGTACGGGCGTCACGAATCCGCGGAACAACCCCTCGCGGAGAACGCCGAGCAGCGACCGCTCAACCCGTATGCGGCGTCCAAGGCTGCGCAGGAAGTGATCGCCGTCGCCGCGCATCGCGCCACCGGCGTGCGCGCGATCGCCACGCGGTCGTTCAACCACAGCGGAGCGGGGCAGTCCGACCGCTTTCTCATTCCGGCGCTCGTGCGACGCGTTCGCGAGCTGCGCGCCGGTTCCGGCCATCCGGCCGTTCTGTCCATGGGCAACACGTCGACGGTCCGCGATTTTCTCCATGTTGGCGACGTGATCGCCGCGTACATTGCGCTCGTGGAAAAGGGCGTGGCCGGCGAGGCATACAACGTGGCAAGCGGAACCGGCGTGTCAGTGGACGCGGTCGCCTGCCGCGTGCTTGCTCTCATGGGCGTCGACGCGAAATTGGAGGTTGATCCCGCGCTCGTTCGTCCGGTCGAGGTGCCGATGTTGGTGGGTGACGCGCGAAAGCTGCGCGACACAACCGGGTGGGCGCCGCGACTTTCTCTCGACACCATCATAAACGACGTGATTCGTGCCGCGCCGCTCTGATCTTCACCGGATTCTCCTGATCGGCTCGGGGCCGATCATCATCGGGCAAGCAGCCGAGTTCGATTACTCGGGGACGCAAGCGGCGAAGGCGCTGCGCGAGGATGGCTACGAAGTCATCCTCGTGAATTCGAATCCGGCGACGATCATGACCGACCCCGAGATCGCCGATCGCACCTACATCGAACCGGTCACGCCGGACATCGTCGAGCAGGTGATCGAGCGCGAGCGTCCTGACGCGCTCCTGCCGACAATGGGCGGGCAAACCGCGCTCAACGTGGCGATGGCGCTCTCGGAGCGCGGCGTGCTCGAGCGGTACAACGTGGAGCTGATCGGCGCCGACGCGCGCGCGATCCAGTTGGCCGAAGACCGCGAGCTGTTCGCGAACGCGATGCGCCGCATCGGCCTGCACGTGGCGCGGGGCGGCATCGCGCGGACATGGGATGAAGCGGAAGCGCTGATTCCGGTGGTCGATTTCCCGGCGATCATCCGCCCGTCGTTCACGTTAGGCGGGACGGGCGGCGGTGTGGCGTACAACCGCGACGAATACGAGGAGATCGTGCGGCGCGGGCTCGACCTCTCGCCCGTGAGGCAGGTGCTCGTCGAACGGAGCGTCCTCGGCTGGAAGGAGTTCGAGCTCGAGGTGATGCGCGATCACGCCGACAACGTCGTGATCGTGTGCTCGATCGAGAACCTCGACCCGATGGGCGTGCACACCGGTGATTCGATCACCGTGGCGCCCGCCATGACCCTCACCGATCGCGAGTACCAGAACATGCGCGACGCCGCGGTCGCGGTGATCCGCGAGATCGGCGTGGCGGCCGGCGGGTGCAACATCCAGTTCGCGGTGAATCCCGCCGACGGCGAGATGATCGTGATCGAGATGAACCCGCGCGTGTCGCGGTCGTCGGCCCTGGCCTCGAAGGCGACGGGCTTCCCGATCGCGCGCATCGGCACCAAGCTCGCCGTGGGCTACCGGTTGGACGAGATCACCAACGACATCACGAAGACGACGCCGGCGTCGTTCGAGCCGGTGCTCGACTACGTGGTGGTCAAATGCCCGCGTTTCGCGTTCGAGAAGTTCGCCGCCGCCGATCCCCGCCTCACGACGCAGATGAAATCCGTTGGCGAGTCGATGGCCATCGGCCGCACGTTCAAGGAAGCGTTGCAGAAAGGCCTGCGCGCGCTGGAGATCGGCCGCTCGGGATGGGTGGCGGGCGCCACGCTGCAGGACGACCGCCTAACGGACGACTCGGTCGATACGCTGCGCGGCGCGCTCCGCCAGCCGACGCCCGAGCGCATCTTCCAGGTGAAGCGCGCGCTGGCCGGCGGCATGTCGGTGGCCGAGGTCCACGAGCTGTCGCGCATCGATCCGTGGTTCCTGAATCAGATGCAGGAGCTGATCGACGCCGAACGCGACTACGCGGCGCTCCCGGCGGTCGATGCGCGTGCCATGCGCCGCATGAAGCGCCTCGGCTTCTCCGATCGCCAGCTGGGCGCCTTACGGGGCGAACCCGAGCACGCAGTGCGCGCCCAACGGTGGGCGGCGGGCGTGCGGCCGGTCTACAAGATGGTCGATACCTGCGCCGGCGAGTTCCCGTCGACGACGCCGTATCTCTACTCGTGTTACGACGACGAGAGCGAGGCGCCGCCTACGGGGCGAAAGTCGGTGGTGATTTTAGGCAGCGGGCCCAACCGCATCGGCCAGGGCGTGGAGTTCGACTACTGCTGCGTGCGCGCCGTCATGGCGCTGCGCGAGCGCGGGTTCGAGACGATCATGATCAACTCGAATCCCGAGACCGTGTCCACCGATTTCGACACATCGGACAAGCTGTACTTCGAGCCGCTCACGTTCGAGGACGTGCTGGAGATCGTGGACCGCGAGAAGCCGGTGGGCGTGATCGTCCAGTTAGGCGGACAAACGCCGCTCAAGCTGACGCGCGCGCTCGAGGCCGCCGGCGTCACGATCCTCGGCACGTCGCCCGACGCAATCGACATTGCCGAAGATCGCCGCCGGTTCGAAGCCGTGGCGCGCGCGACCGGCGTCAACCAACCGCCGAGCGGCACGGCGACCAGCGTCGACGAAGCGGTCGGCATCGCGGACGGGATCGGCTATCCGGTGCTCGTGCGCCCGTCGTATGTGTTAGGCGGACGCGCCATGCAGATCGTGTACGACGAAGCGTCGCTGCGCGAATACTTCGATCGCGCGGCCCGGGCATCCGAGGATCGCCCCGTGCTCATCGACCGCTTCCTCGAGGACGCGTACGAGGTCGACGTCGACGCGATCGCGGACGGCGAGCGCGTCGTGATCGGCGGCGTGATGCAGCACATCGAAGATGCCGGCATTCACTCCGGGGACTCGGCGTGCGTGCTGCCGCCGTACATTATCAGCGAGACGGACCTCGCCACGATGCGCGAGCACACCGCCGCGTTGGCCAAGGCGCTCGGCGTCGTCGGACTCATCAACGTGCAGTTCGCCATCAAGGACCGCACGGTGTACGTGCTCGAGGTGAATCCGCGCGCGAGCCGCACGATTCCGTTCGTGTCCAAAGCGATCGGCTTGCCCTTGGCGTCGTACGCCGCGCGCGTGATGTTAGGCGAGTCGCTCTCGGCGCTCGGCTTCACGGAAGAGATCGTTCCGCCGTACGTGTCGGTGAAGGAGGCGGTGTTCCCGTTCAGCAAGTTCCGCGAGGCGGACCCCGTATTGGGCCCGGAGATGCGCTCGACGGGCGAGGTGATGGGAATCTCCGACTCGTTCGGCAGTGCGTTCGCCAAGGCGCAGCTCGCTGCCGACAACGGCCTTCCTCTCGAGGGTGCGGTGCTGATCACCGTGAACAACTCGGACAAAGCGAACGTCATTCCGATAGCGCGCCGCTTCCAGGAAATGGGATTCCGCTTGCTGGCCACGACCGGAACAGCCAAATTCCTGCGCTCGCGCGGGATTCCAGCCGAGCGCGTGTTCAAGGTGCACGAAGGGCGGCCGCACGGCATCGACTTGATCGTCAATCGACAGGTGCAACTGCTGATCAACACGCCGCTCGGGAAGCATTCGCAGCGCGACGACTATTCGATGCGGCAAGCGGCCGTGGCGCACCGGGTCGCGTACACCACCACGTTGTCGGCGGCGTCGGCAGCGTGCGATGCGATTTTATCGTTGCGGTTCCGTCCGCCACGCGTCCGCTCACTGCAAGAATGGCACGAGCTCGTGCGCGCCGACGCAGTGGCCGGAGATTGACGCCCAAGCCGGACGCACACATTGTCTAACAAGCCGGGAAGCGCGCGCGTGCGCGCGCTTCAGGAACAGGGAACGGGGAACGGGGGTGGAAGGACATCGATGACTTCGAAGGAGAGTCTGGCGTGTTGCGGCGAACGGTAAGGCGGCCGAGGGTTTCGTGCGCGGCCTAACGCGTAGCTTCGCCGACGAACGTACGGCGCTCGTACCGGGAATGTTGCTCCACCCCCGTTCCCCGTTCCCCATTCCCTAAGCGCGCGCAAGCGCGCGCTTCCCCGTCCCCGAACCTCTGTCGATTCCAGATGCCTGTTCCATTGCTCGATCTCCGGGCTCAGCACGCGCAGATCAAGGACGAAGTCGTGCGCGCGATGCTGCAAGTCGTGGACGATCAATTGTTCATTCTCGGCCAGCCGGTGGAGCGCCTCGAGCGCGCCGTGGCCGAGCTGTCGCGTACGCGTTTCGCGATCGGCTGCGCGAGCGGCACCGATGCGTTGTTGTTGGCCCTCCGCGCGCTCGACATCGGTCACGGCGACGAAGTCGTGACCACGCCGTTTACGTTTTTCGCGACGGCGGGCACGATCCACAACGTGGGCGCCAAGCCGGTCTTCGCGGACATCGATCCCTCGACGTTCAACATGTCCACCGCCCACGCGGCCGCGGTGGTGACGTCGCGCACCAAGGCGGTCGTGCCCGTGGATCTGTTCGGCCAGATGGCGCGCCTCGAGGAGTTGTCCGCGGCGCTGCCTAACGTAGCGCTCATCGAAGACGCCGCGCAGACGATCGGCGCCCGGCGCCGGATCGACGGACAATGGGTGATGGCCGGCGAGCGCGCGACGATCGGGACGTTCAGCTTCTTTCCGTCGAAGAATCTCGGCGGCTACGGCGACGGCGGCATGATGGTGACGCAGGACGACGCGATTGCCACGCGACTCAAGCGGCTGCGCGTGCACGGCGGCGCCACGCAGTATTTCCACGACGAAGTAGGCTACAACAGCAGGCTCGATTCGCTACAGGCCGCGGTGCTCGAAGCAAAGCTGCCGCATCTCGCCGATTGGAGCCGCGCGCGCCGCGAACACGCGGCGTATTACGACCGCGCGTTCGCCGACGTGCCCGAAGTGCGCACGCCGACCATCGATGCAGGCAACGAGTCGATTTACAATCAGTACACGCTGCGCGCCGATCGTCGCGACGCACTCCAGGCCTCGCTCAAGTCCAAGGGCATCGGGTCGGCGGTGTATTATCCGCTGCCGCTCCACCTGCAGCCGTGCTTCGCGTATCTCGGATACCGCGAAGGCAGCTGCCCCGAATCCGAAAAGGCGGCGCGCGAGGTGTTGTCGCTGCCGGTGTATCCGGAACTCACCCCCACGCAGCAGGATGAAGTGATCGGCTCCGTACGCGCGTTCTATGGCCACTGATCCTCTGCGCGGCGCGCAGCCGACAGCGGGGCAGCGCCTGTTCGGCGCGGTGACCACGTTGGTCTTTCGGCACCGGCGCATCGTGGTGTTCACGATGCACCTGGTACTGGTGCTCGCCAGTTACACGCTGGCGTTTCTGCTGCGGTTCGACCGGATGATCCCGACGGCCTACCGGTCGATTTTCGTGATCACGCTCGGGCCGCTGCTCATCTTCCGGTTAGGCGCGTTCGCGTTCTATCGGTTGTACAGCGGATGGTGGCGGTACGTCGGCATGCGCGACATGTTCGCGCTGATCAAGGCGATCGCGATCAGCAGCGCGCTCTTCACGGCGCTGCTCGTGTTCACCGGACAGGCGTACCAGTTCCCGCGCTCGGTGATCGTGATCGACGCGGCGCTGACGCTGCTCTTCATCGGCGGCGTCCGGTTTACGCTGCGCGCGGTGCGCGAGAACCGTCGTCCCAGCGCCGGTGGCCCGCGCTCGAGGCGCGTGCTCATCATCGGCGCCGGCGACGCGGGCGAGTTGTTGCTGCGCGAGATGCACAACAACCAGGGCCTGGGCTACGTGCCGGTCGGCTTCGTGGATGACGATGCCCGCAAGACCGGATTCTACATCCACGGCGTGCCAGTGCTCGGCACGACCGAATCGTTAGGCACACTGCTCGAGACGCATCCGGCGGACGAGCTGATCATCGCGATTCCATCGGCCGCGCGCGAGCAGATTCAGACGATCGTCAATCGCTGCTTGGCGACGCGCGTGCCGTTCAAGATTCTGCCGGCGATCGCGGCGTTGTCCGGCCGTGTGCAGATGAGCCAGGTGCGTCCGGTGCGCGTGGAAGATTTGCTCGGCCGCGACCCGGTGGACCTGGATTCTGCCGTGGTGCGGGCGGAAATCGCCGGACGCCGCGTGCTCATCACCGGAGCCGGCGGTTCGATCGGCGGCGAGTTGGCTCGGCAAATCGCGACGTTCGATCCCGCGTCGCTCACGCTCCTGGACCGATCGGAGAACGCGCTCTTCCTCATCGAGCAGGAGCTCAAGCGCAAGCATCCGGCGTTGGGCGTTCGCCCGGCGATCTGCGACATCTGCGAGACGTCCGATGTCACGCGGCTCTTTCGCGAGACACGGCCGGAGATCGTCTATCACGCCGCGGCATTCAAGCACGTGCCGATGATGGAGGCGCACGTGTGTCACGCTGTCGAGAACAACGTCTTCGGCACGCGCAACGTGGCCGAGGCGGCGATGCAGTACGGCGCGACGTTTGTGCTGATCTCGACCGACAAGGCCGTGAGTCCGACGAACATCATGGGCGCCACGAAGCGGTTGGCCGAGCAGCTCGTGCTGTCGTTGGCCGATGCGCGCACGCACCATTTCGTAGCGGTGCGATTCGGGAATGTGTTAGGCAGTAACGGCAGCGTGGTGCCGCTGTTCAGCGAGCAGATCGCCGACGGCGGGCCGGTGACGGTTACGCACCCCGAGGCGACGCGGTATTTCATGACCATTCCCGAGGCGGTGCAGCTGGTGCTGCAAGCCTCGGCGCTCGAGGAAGCGCGTGACCGCATCGTGATGCTCGAGATGGGCCACCCCGTGAGGATCGTGGACCTGGCCCGCAATCTCATCCGGTTGTCGGGACTCGAGCCCGACACGGACATTCCGATCGTGTTCACCGGCCTGCGCCCCGGCGAGAAGCTGCACGAACAGCTCACGTCGGACACAGAAGAGACGATGCCGACGCGGTTCGAGAAGATCCGCATCGTGAAGACGGGTTCGTCGCGGCCCCTGGACCATCAGTTAGGCCAGCTCCGGGATCTCGTCGTGGCGCGGGACGAGCGCGGCATCGTGCGCAAGCTGCAGGAATTGGTGCCGGAGTTCTCGCCGCAGGCGGCGCTCATCGCGCGCCTCCGCGAGCGCGCCGCGGCGCCGGAACCACGTCAGTTCACCAAAGGAGCCTGATCATTCGTGCCGCGATCGTAGTCGCCGCCGGTGCGCTTCTCGCCGCCGTCGCCAGTGCGCGTGTGGCCGCCGCGCAGCATCCGTTAGTCACCTTGCCGCTCGACGATCCGGCCTACGCGCAACTGGACGGTCTCGTGGAGCTCGGATGTGGAGCGGCGCGTATCTCGGCCTACCGGCCATTCATGGTGAAGGATGTGCGCGCGGCTCTGCGCGCCGCCAAGGCCGAGGCGATGTGCAGCGGTCGCATCCTCGACGCGCTCGCCTCGCGCTTTCTCGCAGACAGCGTCACGTCGGACTCGGCCGCCGACGCCAAGGCCTACCGGCTGCGATTCGGCGGTCTCGCATCGCTCCAGGGCACCGGACTTCACGGCGGCGAGATCGAGCCATTGTGGGACGACATTCGCCCAACCGGGCAGGGGACGCCGCCCGTGGTCGGCACGGCGCGTCTGCGGCTCACGTTCGATGGCGGGCCTAACATAGTCCTGGTGAGCGAAGCCTACGGCGAGACCGACAGCCGCAACGATCCGACGGTGCGCGCCAACCAGTTCCGCAAGACGTCGGGCGTGATCGACTTCAGCGATGCCTATGCGTCGGGCAAGTTGGGCCCGATCGTGCTGTCCGTTGGGCGGGGGCGCGAGGCGTGGGTCGGCGACGGCACCGAGTCGATGGTGCTCTCGGCGAACGGGCCGGCGTTGGACAAGATCACCCTCACCGCGCAGTGGTCCAAGTTCGAGTTCAAGGCGCTGGTCGCATCGCTCAACGACGTGATTCTGACTCCGGCCGTCGACAGCACGCCCGACAGCCTCGGCACGCAGCGGTATCATCGCATGATGGTGGCACACGCGCTCACGTGGCGTCCGTCGCACAAGGTGGAGCTCACGGTCGGCGAGACGGCGCTCATTCCGCGACAGGGCGGAGGCATCGCGCTCAACTTCGTCAACCCGCTCATGGTCTTTCAGGTCACCCAGAACGACAAATCGGGCGACGTCAGCCAGGAAGGCAACGTGAATCTCACGGCGTTCGGGTCGGTTCGCGCCAACGTCGATCGCTTTTCGCTGCAGGGCGACCTCCTCATCGATGACATCCAGATCGATGCGCAGGATCGGAAGAACTTTCCTGACCTGTTCGGGTGGAACGTGCGCGGCACGTATGCGCTCGCGGTTCCCGTGCCCACGAACATCGGCCTGCAGTATCGTCGGGTGAGCAGCTTCACGTATCTCGAGTCGTTCTACACGGCCACGTGGCAGCACTACGATCAGCCCGTGGGCTCCGAGTTAGGCCCGGATGCCGACATGCTTCGCGCGTTCGCGGATGTCTGGCCATCAGGCCGCTTGCACTTTTCGGCGGGCATCGCCAAGTGGCGGCGTGGCGACCAGCGCATCAACCGGCGCCCGACGCCTAACCGTTTCGGCCACGCCGGCGATCCGTTCCCGTTCGCCAGCGGCGATACCCCCGATGTGCAGAGCGCGTGGATGGGCGACGCGTCGGTGCAGTGGCTCGACCCCATCGTGCCGCTCACGCTCCGGGTTCAGGCGGCGCGGGTGGACAACGTGAACAATGTGGCGACGCCGCCTGCGACCTACGGTCGCGTGCAGATCGTGGCGACGTACCGCTTCCGTTATCCTTGACGCATGCAACCGCGAGCAACGATTTGTGCACCTCCACCCGTCGCGCGGGCAGCGTGCTAACCCGAACGTTCGAACCACCGCGCGATAGACCGCTCGGCCTCATGAGCGGTCGCGACCGGGCTCGTGCGCGCTAGTCCACGTTCATAGGGCGACGCGCATTGCCCGGCTCCACGATGCCCGATAAGTTCAAGGGCTGGCGGCATATCGGCCAACAACCGAACTCAACAATATTCAATCGTGCGGATCACAGTCGTCGGGACGGGCTATGTCGGTCTCGTAGTCGGCGCTTGCCTGGCGGAGACGGGTAGCGACGTCGTTTGCGCGGACATCGATGAGCGCAAGATCAACGGCCTCAAGCAAAACGTGCTGCCGATCTACGAGCCTGGTCTCGAGGATCTGGTCGAGCGCAACCAGCAGCAAAAGCGGCTCACGTTCACCACCGATGTCGGTACCGCCGTCAAGAACGCCGAGGTGGTCTTCATCGCGGTGGGTACGCCACCGGACGAAGACGGATCGGCTGACCTCAGGCACGTGCTCAGTGTTGCCGATGAGATCGGCCGCAACATGGCGCGCGAAATGGTGATCATCACCAAATCGACGGTGCCCGTTGGCACTGCGCGCAAAGTCGCCGACGCGGTCGCCAAGAACGCGAAGTTCCCGTTCCACATGTGCAGCAACCCGGAGTTTCTCAAAGAGGGTGCAGCCGTCGAAGACTTCATGCGCCCGGACCGCGTGGTGCTCGGCGTCGACAGCGACTACTCTCGATCGGTGATGGCCGAGCTGTATGCGCCGTTCGTGCGCACGGGAAAGCCGATTCTGTTCATGGACATTCCGTCCGCCGAGCTGACCAAGTATGCAGCCAACGGCATGCTCGCGACGCGCATCTCGTTCATGAACGAGATTGCAAATCTGTGCGAGAAAGTCGGCGCGAACGTGGACAACGTACGCAAGGGCATTGGCAGCGACGTCCGCATCGGACCGTCGTTCCTCTTCCCCGGTCCTGGATACGGCGGCTCGTGCTTCCCCAAGGACGTGAAGGCGCTGCTGCGCACGGCGCAGGAAAACAACTCGGCGCTCAAGGTGCTCGATGCCGTCGAGGAAGCCAACGAGCGGCAGAAGCATCGCTTGTTCGAGAAGCTGTCGTCGGTGATGCCGGACGGACTGCGCGGTTGCCGGATCGCGGTGTGGGGGCTGGCGTTCAAGCCGCAGACGGATGACATGCGGGAATCGCCCGCGCTCACGCTCATCGAATCGCTGCTCGAGGCCGGGGCCACGGTGGTGGCGCACGATCCGGTCGCCATGCCGGAAGCGCGTCGCCGGTTAGGCGACCGCATCGCGTACGCCGATGCCAACTACGACGCGCTCGCCGGCGCGGATGCGCTGGTGGTGGTCACCGACTGGAATCAGTTCCGCCATCCGGACTTCGAGCGCATCAAGTCATCGCTCAAGCGCCCGATCGTGATCGACGGCCGGAACCTGTACCACCCCGACAAGATGGCTGCGTTAGGCTTCACCTATCGCTCGATCGGACGCGGCCGCGAATGAGAGTCCTCATCACGGGCGCCGCGGGGTTCCTCGGCTCGCACCTCTGCGACCGCTTTCTGGTCGACGGGCACCAGGTGGTGGGGCTCGACAACTTCATCACCGGTCACGCCGACAACATCGCGCACCTCATCGGCCAGCCGAACTTCGAGTTCGTCCGCCACAACATCTCGACCTACACGTACGTCGCCGGCCCGCTCGACGGCGTGCTGCACTTCGCGTCGCCGGCCAGTCCCATCGACTACCTCGAGCACCCGATCCCCACACTCAAGGTCGGTGCGTTAGGCACGCACAACGCGTTGGGCCTGGCGCTGGCCAAGCGTGCGCGGTTCTTTCTCGCATCCACGTCCGAGGTGTACGGCGATCCGCTCGTGCACCCGCAGCCCGAGTCGTATTGGGGTAACGTCAATCCCGTGGGGCCGCGCGGTGTGTACGACGAAGCGAAGCGCTTCGCCGAGGCGATGACGATGGCCTATCATCGGTACCACGGTCTCGACACACGACTCGTCCGTATTTTCAACACGTACGGCCCGCGCATGCGGCCGCGCGACGGACGCGTGGTGTCCAACTTCATCGTGCAGGCGCTGGCCGGCGAGCCGGTCACGATCTACGGCGACGGGTCGCAAACCCGCAGCTTCTGCTACGTGTCCGATGAGGTGGAAGGCATCTATCGCCTCTTCATGAAGGGCGACAGCGACCCGATGAACATCGGCAATCCCACCGAGTACACCGTGAAGCAGTTGGCCGAGGTCGTGCTCGATTTGACGGGCGCGACGGTGCCCATCGAGATGCGCCCGCTGCCGGTGGACGATCCCAAGGTGCGCAAACCGGACATCACGCGCGCGCGGTCGATGCTCGGATGGGAGCCGGCCGTGTCCCTGCGCGACGGCGTGGCGCGGACGATCGAGTACTTCCGCTCGCTCGGCCCCGAGCGGTTAGGCGCGCGTGGCTGAACGGGTTCTGGTCACCGGTGCGGCAGGGTTCATCGGCTCGCACGTGGTCGATGCATTGCTGGCGCGCGGCGACCGTGTGTTAGGCGTCGACAATTTCGACGACTTCTACGACCCGGCGCTCAAGCGGGCCAACCTCGCAGACGCGTGCCGCTCGAGCGCGTTCACGCTGCACGACGCCGACGTCCGCGACGCGTCGGCCATGGCCCGCGCGATGCGCGCCATTGAGCCGGACGTGATCGTGCACCTCGCGGCGCGCGCCGGTGTGCGCCCATCGATTGCGGCGCCGGCGCTGTATGCCGACGTCAACGTGCGTGGCACCGCGGTGCTGCTCGAGGCTGCGCGCGCGGCGGGCATCCGGCGCGCGGTGGTTGCGTCGAGCTCGTCCGTGTACGGCAACGCCAGCCGCGTCCCATTCTCCGAGTCTGATGCTGCGATCCAGCCCGTGAGTCCGTACGCCGCCACCAAGCGTGCCGCCGAGCTCGTGTGCGAGACGTTCGCCGAGCTCGAGCCGCGGATCCGCATCGTGTCGCTGCGCTTCTTCACGGTATACGGACCGCGACAGCGGCCCGACCTGGCCATACACAAGTTCGCGTCGCTCATTTCGAGCGGCCGCCCAATTCCGGTATTCGGCGACGGATCGTCGTCGCGCGACTACACGTACGTCTCGGACACCGTGCAGGGCGTGGTCGCGGCCGTCGATCGGACGCGCGCCACCGAGGTGCGCCATGAGCTGTACAACCTCGGCGAATCGCAGACGACGACGTTGTCGCAATTGATCACGCTGCTCGAGCAGGCGCTCGGATGCAGCGCGACCATCGAGCGGCTGCCGCCGCAGCCGGGTGATGTTCTGTGCACTTTTGCCGATATTTCGCGTGCCCGCGAGGCGCTCGGCTATGCGCCGTGCGTGCCGATCCACGATGGAATTCCTCGCTTCGTCGCGTGGTTTCGCGACACCGCGGGGCGCGGCACGCCAGCTCTCCGGTGAACCGTCTCCCCGAATCCGGGTATCACCCGCCGTCATGCTTGTGAACGCGCTACGCCGTACGCTTCCAGTCCTCGCGCTCGCGGGACTCGCCGCCTGTCATAGGCATCCGTTCATCCCGTCGAGTTTCGCCTCAAAGGCGCAGCTGTTTCAGGCGTCGTTGCAGCAACTGAAACAGCATCATTGGGGCAACGCGGAAAACGGATTCGAAAAACTGACCACGGACTTGCCGGCGCGCGATCCAATGTTGCCGGGGGCGTTCTACTACCTGGGCGAGGCGCACACCGGCCAGCGAGAGTACATCCTCGCGGCGCAGGCGTACTCGCGCGTTCCGGAAAGCTTTCCCGAAGATACGTTGGCCGGTCCGGCGACATTCGAAACGGGCATGTCGTATGCGAGCCTCTGGCGCAAACCGTCGCTCGATCCGGACTACGGCGAAACGGCGATCAGCACGCTGCAGAGCTTCATCGCGGCGTACCCGGATTCGCCGCTCAAGCCGCGCGCCCAACAAGAAATCGACAAGCTAACGGAATGGTTGGCGATCAAGAATTTCGACACCGGCATGTTTTACTTTCGCCGTAAGGCATACGATCCGGCGATCATCTACTTCAATGATGTCGTGCGGCTGTACCCCACCACACGGCACGCCAAGCTCGCGTTGATCCAGCTCGTGAAGTCGTACCGGCAGATCAAGTATCCCGAGGAAATCGCCGAAACGTGCGCCACGCTCTACCAGAAGTATCCGGGCGACAATGACGTGAAGACCACGTGCGGGCCTCCACCGCCGGCGACGACGGCCACGCCGAAGCCCTGACCACAGTGCGATTGGGGCTCTTCGGCGGGACGTTCGATCCGCCCCACGTTGGGCATCTCCTTGCCGCGAGCGATGCGTTCGACAAGCTGCATTTGGACCGGGTGGCGTTCGTCCCGGCAGCGAGCCAGCCGTTCAAGCAAGGGGCCGGAACGGCATCCACGTCCGACCGCCTCGCGATGCTGCGGTTGTCCGTGGGCAGCGATCCGCGCTTCACGGTTGATTCGATCGAAATCGACCGGGGCGGGTTATCTTACACGGTTGACACGTTGGACGCCTTGGCGGCGCGCGACCCGGAGTCGCAGCGTTTCCTACTAATCGGCGAGGATCTGGCCGAGCAGGTCGGGTCGTGGCGTCAGTCCGAGCGTATTGCCGAATTGGCGACCATCGTCGTGCTCGTGCGCGGCGACGACGCGGGGGCAGGAACCAGCATACGTCAGACGCTTCCGTTGTCCCGCATCGCAACGCGCCGCGTGGATGTGTCGTCGAGCGAAATACGCGCGCGCGTGCGGGCCGGGTTGCCGCTCACGGGATTCGTGACCGAAGCCGTCGCCGACTACATTCGGTCGGCGTCGCTGTACCGATAGAGGACCATTCATGTTGAAGCCAATACTCACCGCGGTTTTCGGCACGCGTCACGAGCGCGAGATGAAGCGCGTTCAGCCGATCGTGGACGAGATCAACGCGCACTACGAGCGACTCCACTCCGTGTCGGAGGACGAGCTGCGCGGCCAGACCGCGAAGTTGCGCGGCATCCTTCATGAGCGGACGGCGGAGCTCGAGAAGAAGGTGGCGGAGCTCAAGGAGCGCAAAAAGCTCACCGAAGACGCTGACGACCGCGCGCAGATCGACGAAGAGCTGAGCGGCCAGGACGGACGCGGCGGCGTCGAGGAAGAGCTGCACGAAGCGCTCAACGACGTGTTGGACGAGATTCTGCCCGAGGCGTTCGCCACCGTGCGCGAGGCGGCGCGGCGTTTGTTAGGCACCAGCGTGATGGTCACGGGCCGAGAGATGACCTGGGACATGGTGCACTACGACGTACAGCTCATCGGCGGCGTCGAGCTGCACCTGGGCAAGATCGCCGAGATGGCAACGGGCGAAGGCAAGACGCTCGTGGCCACGCTCCCGCTCTATCTCAATGCGTTGGCCGGCCGCGGCGCGCACCTGGTGACGGTCAACTCGTACCTCGCCCGCCGCGACGCGCAGTGGATGGGGCACGTGTACACGTACCTCGGCATGACGGTCGGGTGCATCGACGACAGCGAGTCGAACACGCCCGAACGCCGCGCGGCGTACCTGTGCGACATCACGTACGGCACGAACAACGAATTCGGTTTCGACTATCTGCGCGACAACATGGTGATGTCGCTCGACCAGCGCGTGCAGCGTCCGCACTGGTACGCGATCGTCGACGAAGTCGACTCGGTGTTGATCGACGAGGCGCGCACGCCGCTCATCATCTCGGGACCGGTTGGCAACGAGAGCGACGCGGCGTACTTCGAGCACAATGCGGCGGTCCAACGGCTCGTGCGCGTGCAAACCGAGGACGCGAACCGGTTGGTGGGCGAGGCGGAGCAGGCCCTCGAGGCCGGAGACCGCCAGACGGCGGCGCTGCGCATGTACCAGGCTCAGTTAGGCGCGCCCAAGAACAAGCGCCTGCTCAAGCTGCTCAACGAAGGCGGCAACAAGCAGCTCGTGCAGAAGATGGAGCTGGACCACATCGCCGACCGCCGCCAGTCCGCGAGCCGCCAGCAGTTCGCCGACCTCGAGGAGCGCCTCCTCTACGTGCTGGACGAAAAGAACCACACCGTCCACCTCACCGATCGCGGCGTGGACTACCTCTCGCCTAACGATCGCGAGGCGTTCGTGCTGCCCGACATCTCGGAGGCCGTGAATCACATCGATCACGACCCCGAGCTCACGCCGCAGGAGAAGCTCGAGGCGCGCGCGTCGTTGGACCGCGAATACGCGCTCAAGAGCGAGAAGCTCAACATCATCCACCAGCTCCTGCGCGCGCATGCCCTGTACGAGAAGGACGTGAACTACGTGGTGCAGGAAGGCCAGGTGCTCATCGTGGATGAGTTCACGGGCCGCACGATGCCGGGCCGCCGGTGGTCGGAAGGCCTGCACCAGGCGGTCGAAGCCAAGGAAGGCGTTCAGGTGAAAGGCGAGACGCAAACGCTCGCCACGATCACCATCCAGAACTACTTCCGCATGTATGAAAAACTCGCGGGCATGACCGGTACGGCGGAAACCGAGGAGACCGAGTTCCACGAGATCTACAAGTTGGGCGTATCGGTGATTCCGACGAACAAGCCGGTGATCCGCGACGACCGCCACGATCTCATTTACAAGACGCGTCGCGAGAAATACAACGCGATCCTCCAGGAGACCGAGCGGCTGCACGGACTCGAGATCCCGGTGCTCATCGGAACGGTCAACGTCGACGTGTCGGAAACGTTGTCGCGCATGTTCCAGCGCGCCGGCATCCGACACAATGTGTTGAACGCCAAGTATCACCAGCGCGAAGCCGAGATCGTCGCGGGCGCAGGACAGCCCGGGGCGGTGACGATCGCGACGAACATGGCCGGTCGCGGCACCGACATCAAACTCGGCGCCGGCGTCACGGAGTCGCATGAATCAGTGATGAAGGATCCCGACGGCAAAGACGTCGAGGTCACCGAACCCGGCGGACTCCACATCATCGGCTCCGAGCGCCACGAATCGCGGCGCATCGACCGGCAGCTCCGCGGCCGCGCCGGCCGTCAGGGCGATCCGGGCGCGTCGCAGTTCTTCCTGTCGCTCGAGGACGACCTGATGCGCTTGTTCGGATCCGAGCGCATCGCGAAGCTGATGGATCGGTTAGGCGCACAGGAAGGCGAGGTGCTCTCGCATTCGCTCATCACGCGCTCCATCGAGCAAGCGCAGAAGCGCGTCGAGATGCAGAACTTCCAGTCGCGCAAACGGCTGCTGGATTTCGACGACGTGATGAACCAGCAGCGCGAGGTGATCTACTCATTGCGCGCGTTCGCGTTGGAGGGCGGGGAAGAGCTCAAGGGCGAGGCGCTCAAAATGATCGAGCGCGCGCTCGATCGCCGCGTCGAGACGAACCTGGCGTCCGTGGAGAATCCCGAGGATTGGGATTTCCAACTGCTGCGCCAGGACCTGCTCATGCATTACCTCCTCACGGTGCCGCAATTCGAGGAGAACGCGGAGAACCGCCCGGACGCCGTCGCGCAAGCGCAGCAGGATGCGCGCGAGGCGGGTCATGCCGCGTTCGACGCGAAGTACAAAAGCTTGAACGAGTACGCGATGGCGCTGTTGTCGATGGTGATGCTGCACGTGCTGGACGAAAAGTGGAAGGATCACCTGTACGATCTCGATCAGCTGCGCGCGATCATCCACTATCGGAGCATGGGCCAGACCGATCCGCTCATCGAGTACAAGAAGGAAGCGTACAATATGTTCGTCGACTTGATGAACGACGTGTACCACACCTTCACCGAACGGTTCCTGCGCGCGCAGCTGGTGTTCTCGCCGCCCGACGCCGGGCCGCAGCCTAACGCATCGCCTAACGGAAGCGGGCCGCCGCCCGCCCCGCGCGCCGGGCACGCGCCGGCACGCCGCTACAACGCGCTCGGCATCCTCGAGGATGTGCCGGCCGGCGAGCCGGAGCCCCGGAAGGCGGAAGCCGCGTCTTCGCAGGACGCGCCGCCCGCTGCGCCTCCGCCGACGCCAGCGGCCCAATCGCCCCGCAAGCCGCCCACGGTCGTCGGCGCAGGTCGCGCGCGCACGCTCGGCGACAACACGCCGGCCACCGTTGACTGGTCCAAGGTCGGCCGCAACGATCCGTGTCCGTGCGGGTCGGGGAAGAAGTACAAGCACTGCCACGGTCGATTGGGGTGAAACCGCTGCCCGTCGCCGGGATCGCGCTCGGCACCGCTGCAGGGCGGATCAAGGACTGGGATCGCGACGACGTGACGCTCGTCGTCGCCGACCGCGGCACCGCTGCAGCCGGCGTGTTCACGCGGAACCGCTTCTGCGCGGCGCCGGTCACCGTATGCCGTGACCATCTCGCGCGGCAGCGGGCGCAGGGACTCGACTTCCGCGCGCTCGTCGTCAATGCGGGGAACGCCAATGCGGGCACCGGTGAGGCGGGGCTCGCCGACGCGCGCGGCACGTGCACCGCTGCCGCACGCCTGCTCGATTGCACAGCGGAAGAGGTTCTCGTCTTCTCCACCGGCGTGATCATGGAGCCGCTGCCGGCACCGCGGATCGCGGCGGCGCTTCCCGCCGCGCGGGCGGCTGCCAGCGCGGGCGGATGGAATGCCGCCGCGCGCGCGATCATGACGACCGACACGGTGCCGAAGGCGGCGTCGCGCAGGCT
>DATEHK010000146.1:0-41455 GCA_035279625.1 Gemmatimonadaceae bacterium | reverse complement strand
GGCGGACATGAGCACGTTCAAGGTGCTCAAGTCGAGCAACGACCTGTTCACGTCGTCGATCAAGAACGTACTGCCGCGGTTGCGCTTCTATCCCGCGGAGACGGGCGGCCGGAAGGTGAGAGAGCTCGTGCAGTATCCATTTTCATTCTCCAAGACCAAGCAGTGAGCTTGGCGTTCTAGAGTCACTCTTCGCACACCGTCGGAGGACGTCGGCCCATGAGTCTGTCGCTTTCTGCCATGTTCGTGACGATGGGTTGGTTCGCGAAAATCATCGTGATCGTGCTGGCGATCATGTCGATCTTCTCGCTCACCATCGCACTTCAGAAGTGGTGGCGGCTGCGCAAGGCGCAGTCGGAGACGCGCAAGTTCGCTCCGGAGTTCTCGCAGTTCCTCGAGGAAGACAACCTCAACGAGGCCATCAAGCTGGCCGAAGGCTACAAGAAGTCGCACGTGGCCCGCGTGTTGGGCGGTGCGTTAGGCGAGGTCAAGCCGCTGCTGCAGGACGGGTCGGTGACGGTCGCCGACATCAACTCGGCCGAGCGCGCGGTGGAGCGCAACATGTTGATCATCGTGTCCGAGCTCAAGCGCGGCCTGGCCGTGCTGGCGACGGTCGGCGCCACGGCGCCGTTCGTCGGACTGCTCGGAACGGTCATGGGTATCGTGAACGCGTTCCAAGGCATGGCGGTGTCGGGCGCCGGCGGGTTAGGCTCGGTGTCGGCCGGTATTTCCGAGGCACTCATCACGACGGCCTTCGGCCTCATCGTCGCCATTCCGGCAGTGTGGTTCTTCAACTACTTCTCGACCAAGATCGACAACCTGTCCGTCGAGATGACGTACACGTCGAAGGAAATGATCGACTATCTGATCAAGGGTGTGGCCGGCGAATTCGGCCGGTCGCGGTTCACTCGCGAGTTCAACGCCTCGTCGGCGTCGAGCTCCCAGAGCGGCCCGATCTCCCAGTAGCCGCTACTCTCTGATCGAGGAGTCGAGTCATGGCGATGTCGTCCACAGGTTCGACCGGCGCGGTCAAAGCGGAGCCGAACGTCACGCCGTTGATCGACGTCATGCTCGTGTTGTTGATCATCTTCATGATCGTGACGCCGCTCATCAATTCCGGCTTCCAGGCGCAGCCGCCCGATGGTGTGAACATCAAGGCGCATCCCGAGGAGAACAGTGATCAAGTCCTCGGGATCGACGCCAACGGACAGTACTACTTGAACAAGAAGTTCATCCCGAACAACACGCTGGCCGCGCAGGTGAAGGAGATCTACTCCCAGCCCGGCCGCGAGGATTTCGTGATGTATCTCAAGGCGGACCGGAACCTGAAGTACGCCAAGGTTCTGGACGCGATCGACATCGTCGATCACAACGGCGTGCGTGTATTGGCGGCGATTACGGATCAGACGCCGGGGACGCGGTCCTCGGTGCCGGGCGACATCCTGTCGCCGACGCCTAACAAACCGTAGAGGAGGCCGCGACCATGGCTATGTCAGGCGGGAGCGACCGCGGTCTCACCAACGACATCAACGTCACGCCGATGATCGACGTGCTGCTGGTGCTGCTGGTGATCTTCATGGTGGCGGTGCCGATGGCCCGCAAAGCGATCGACACGCAATTGCCCGATCCCAATCCGCCACAGAACGTTGTTACGCCGCCTCCCGATCAGATCGTGCTGCAGGTGTTGCCGAAGGGCGCGTACAAGATCAATGGCGAGGACGTCACGAAGGACAACCTTGGCAAGCGGTTGCACGAGATCTACGATCCGCGTCCCGACAAGATCATTTTCGTCAAGGGCGATACCGCGGTGACGTTCCAGGACGTGATTCACGCGATGGACGTGGCGCGCGGAGCGGGAGTTAAGATCATCGGCATTCCGCCCAAATAACGTTTGCACCGGAAAACCAAACGGGCTCGCTCCGATGTGCCGGAGCGAGCCCGTTTTTTTTGTGGAGCAACTTGCTATTCGCAGCATCCCCGCGGTTCTTCTAGAACAGAGGCCCTCCATGAACGCCCACGTGCGATTCGTCGCGTCGACATTGTCGAGCGTGTCGATGAGGCCGTAGTTGTACCGGACGCTGAAGGACGGTTCATCTTCTTGTCGACCGGGAACCCGACGCCTGCGCCTAACGTCGCACCGGTGTCGAAGGACTTCTTGGAGAAGCTGCCTTCCGTCTGGTTGTTGAGGTTATCGCACGACCGAGTGATCGAGCCGCCCTCGCTGGATTCGTCCCAGCGCGGGAGCACCGGGATGTCGATGCGTCGAGCTCGAGCGTGATGTCGTCGCCATCGGACGACTCGGAATGCGCCGCGCTGCGCGAACAGCAACTCGGGCTCGATGCCGAACTGATTCGTCACATGGAACGTCGCAAACCCGCCGATGGACCCCCCGGTGCGTGAGCCCGCGTTCTGGACGTCGCTGTCGCCCGAGCGTGGCCAGATCGAGGCCGGCGACCACGCCTAACATTGGCTTCGAATGCATCGCTTCCGCGCTGGACTGGCCGGCGCTTGCGGCGAGCGTGAGCACGAAAAACGACAGAGCAGCGAGGTGACAGCGGTCAGAGTCGGTCCTCTCGCGAGGGATTGGTGCGTGGGGGCGCTACGTGCCACGACGGCCAAAGTCCGGCACCGCACACGGTTTTGTTACGCGCCCGACACACCATGGCGGGCAAACGTAAGGAATGCTTCCCAACCCTTCTGGGCAATGGCAACGTATGGCTAGTCACGAGACGCACGATGAGCGTTGCCAATCCCACTCGACGAACAAGACCTGATCCCGCGGGTGTTAATATTGGTATACCGAGCACTTCACGATTGACAGGGCGGACGGAGCCATAGCCATCGCCAATTCCAATCGCGCGTTCACGAGCGAACCGGTGCAGCGGTCCAGGCCGCCGTACCGGCCGCCGATCGGCGTACCCGTCGAACGGCCGGATCGATGGGGCCTGCCCGTCTCGGTCGCGGTGCACGCAATGATCCTGCTGCTGCTGATCGGCGGAATCCTAACGGTGGGAAAAGTCGAGATCGCCAGAGGCGCCGGTGGTGCCGGTCCGATGGGTGGCGGTGGCGGCGGTCGGCTTGGACTCGCGGGATCTCGTAGCCGGGAGCGGGTCAAGTACGTGCAGCTGGCGCAGCCCAAGCTCGCAGCGCCACGAGTGACTCATCCCATAACGCCGCCGGTGACGAAGCCGCCTAAACCGGTCGAGGCGAAGCCTGTCGTGAAGCCTCAGGTTATGCCGGCCGAGCAGATCGCCCCAGCGTCGTCGGCCGCACCTACGGTAATTGCCGTAGCGCCGTCCGCCGGCGCGGGCACCGATGGGACTAACGGTGCGGGACCAGGCACAGGCGGTGGAACAGGCGCCGGCACTGGTCCGGGGCGCGGATCAGGGAGCGGACCCGGCACCGGCGGAGGGGAGGGTACGGTTTATCCTGCGACACCGGACTTCGCTGTGATCCCACCGTTGCCGGTACCCAAGGGATTGCACGGGAAAACCGTTCAGCTTCGGTTCACGATCGACGAGACTGGCCGCGTCGTGAAGTTCGACTTCGATCCAACTGGCGACTCGGGGTACGACCGCGAGCTCAAGTCTCGGCTGTCGGAGTACCATTTCCGGCCGGCACACAAGCAAGACGGGACGCCTGTAGCGTCGATTTTCGTGACACAGTTCACGCTGTGATGGACGGGTCGACCAAGGTGCCAGCTGGTGGCTTTTTTTTGGTTTCAGGGAATCCCGAAATTTCCGGAAGACCCGAAAAATAGAACCGGCGGTGCCAATGCACGCCTCACGACCTGGGTCGCACGCCGCGCCCTCGCGGCATCGGAACTGACAGAGTGTGCCCGGCATCCGGTACTGGTACAGTTTGAACTGTACCACTACCCGGCATCCACCGGACTGGCATAGGGTTCGGACGGTTGTTAGCTTCCTGCTGCTGTCACTTGGGCGCGCCCGAGGCCTGGGTCGTGGCGCTAGTGAGGCGCGTCCGGCAATAGCCTGCCAGTCGGACGCCTGCCCATCCAATTGAGGAGCTGAATGACCACAGTCGTGGCCGATCGCCCGGCGACCGCCGAGTCGCCGCACGAGTTCGTCAAGGCGCTCACGTTGGTGGACGCAACGATGCTGGTGGCGGGCGCCATGATCGGGTCCGGCATCTTCATCGTATCGGCGGACATTGCGCGATCAGTCGGATCGCCGTTCTGGCTGTTGGTGGTCTGGATCGTCACGGGCGTCATGACGCTGCTCGGCGCCCTCGCGTACGGCGAGTTGGCGGCGATGTTCCCGCGAGCCGGCGGTCAATATCTGTTCTTGCGCGAAGCGATGGGTCCACTCATGGGGTTTCTCTACGGGTGGACTCTTTTCGTTGTCATCCAGACGGGGACGATCGCGGCGGTGCTGGTGGCGTTCGCGCGATTTCTGGGTGAGCTGGTGCCGGCGATCTCGCCGGATCTCTATGGCTGGTTCCCGCACCATTCGTTCGCCACGGCGGGCGGATCGATCGACGTGGGTTTGAGTCCGCAGCGGCTGGTTGCGTTAGTCATCGTCTGGTTGCTCACGTGGATCAACCTCCGCGGCGTGCGCGAGGGGAAGCTGATCCAGACGACGTTCACGATCGTCAAGACCGGCGCGCTGGCGCTGCTGGTGATTTTGTGTCTGACGCTGGGCCGCAACGCGACCGCGATCGCGGCGAACTTCGGCGCCGGGCACTTTTTCGGGCACGTCGATTTGGGGTCGGCGTTCGTGCTGGCGTTCGGCGCCTCGCTCGTGGGCTCGCTTTTCTCGAGCGACGCGTGGAACAACGTGACGTTCGCGGCCGCGGAAGTACACAACCCGAAGCGGAATCTGCCGCTGGCGCTTGCGTTAGGCACGGGACTCGTGACGCTGCTCTACGTGCTGACCAACGTCGGCTATCTGTACACGCTGCCCATGGCCGGGTCGGCCACGGCGACGACGATCATGGGACGCGGCATCCAATTCGCGACACAGGATCGCGTCGGTACGGCGGCGGCGCAGGTGTTCTTCGGCGCGAGCGGCGGCACGGTGATGGCGATCGCCATCCTCGTCAGTACGTTCGGGTGTAGCAACGGACTCATTCTCGCCGGGCCCCGCGCCTACTACGCCATGGCGCGCGATCGCGTGTTTTTCAAGAAGGTGGGCGAGCTCAACGCGCGCAGCGTGCCGGCATCCGGTCTCGTGTATCAGGGGCTGTGGACGTCGCTCCTATGCCTAACGGGAACCTACGGCCAGCTGCTCAATTACGTGATCTTCGCGCAGCTCGTGTTCTACGTGTTGACGACGACGGGTCTGTTCATCTTGCGCCGGAAGCGCCCGGACGCCGAGCGTCCGTATCGCGCGGTGGGGTATCCGTGGCTTCCGGGGTTGTACATCGCGATGGCTGCCATCGTCGCCATCATCCTGCTCATTGCGGACAAGACGCGGGCGCAGGCGTTGGCCGGCCTCGCGATCGTGGTTGTCGGTGTGCCCGTGTTTCTCTTGTGGCGGCGCTCGGAACCGGCCTGAGGCGTTGCCTCGCGTCGCTCGAACATCGATCATTGTCGTGCGGATTCGTGAAGCTCCGCGGTCTCGATTTCGTCGTATCGCTCGTACTCTCTGGAGGCGTTTTCCGATGAATTGGTTGGCACCTGTCGTCCGACGCGCAGCGCGCGTGTTGTTCTATCCACTGCTCGCGCTGGGCGCCCTGGCGCTCGCCGCGCCCGCGCTCGCCGCGCAGGCAACGGAGAACGCCGGCGGCGAGGCGAACCTCCGCATTCCCGACCTGTCGACCGTGTCCTTTTTCGGCATTCCGGGACACAGGCTGCTCATGGTGGGCCTGGTCTTCTGTGCGTTAGGCATGCTCTTCGGCCTGGCGATTTACAGCAAGCTCAAAGGCCTGCCGGTGCACAAGTCCATGCGCGAGGTCTCCGAGCTGATCTACGAGACCTGCAAGACGTACCTGGTGCAGCAAGGCAAGTTCCTCCTGCTGCTCGAGGTCTTCATCGGCGTGGTGATCCTCCTCTACTTCGGTGTGCTCCAGCACTTTGGCGCCGCCAAGGTCATCGTCATTCTGTTGTTCAGCATTTTGGGCATCGCCGGGAGCTACGGCGTGGCCTGGTTCGGCATTCGCGTGAATACGTTCGCGAACTCGCGCACCGCGTTCGCCAGCCTGCGCGGCAAGCCGTATCCGTGTTTTGCGATTCCGTTGAGCGCGGGCATGAGCATCGGCATGCTGCTCATCAGCGTCGAGCTGGTGATGATGCTCTGCATTCTGCTCTTCATTCCCGGCGACTACGCTGGTCCGTGCTTCATCGGCTTCGCGATCGGCGAATCGTTGGGCGCGGCGGCGCTGCGCATCGCGGGCGGCATCTTCACGAAGATCGCGGACATCGGATCCGACCTGATGAAGATCGTGTTCAACATCAAGGAAGATGACGCGCGCAACCCTGGCGTGATTGCGGACTGCACGGGCGACAACGCCGGCGACTCCGTTGGGCCGAGCGCCGACGGCTTCGAGACGTACGGCGTGACGGGCGTCGCGCTGATCACGTTCATCGTGCTGGCGGTGAAGGAGCCGGCGGTGCAGGTGCAGCTCCTGGTGTGGATTTTCGTGATGCGCGTCGTGATGATCGTGGCGAGCGGCGCGTCGTACCTGATCAACGGTTGGGTGGCGAAGGCGCGCTACGCGGCAGCCGACAAGATGAACTTCGAGTCGCCGCTCACGTCGCTGGTGTGGTTGACGTCGATGGTGTCGATCGCGCTCACGTACCTCGTGTCGTACCTGCTGTTGCCGGCGTTGGGCGACGGCACGATGTGGTGGAAGATCTCGACGGTCATGACGTGCGGCACGTTGGCCGGCGCGTTGATCCCCGAGCTGGTGAAGGTGTTCACGTCGGTGGATTCGATTCATACGCGCGAGATCGTGAGCTCGTCCAAGGAAGGTGGTGCCTCGCTCAACATTCTGTCCGGCCTGGTGGCGGGCAACTTCAGCGCTTACTGGTTGGGCATCGTGATCATGGGCCTCATGGCGATCGGCGCCTGGGTGGCGAGCTACGGCATGGATGCGCTCATGGTGGCGCCGGCGGTGTTTGCGTTCGGGTTGGTGGCGTTCGGCTTTCTGGGCATGGGCCCGGTGACGATCGCGGTCGACTCGTACGGCCCGGTGACCGACAACGCGCAATCGATTTTCGAGCTGTCGCTGATCGAGCAGGAGCCCAACATCGCAGCCGAGCTCCAGCGCGAATTCGGGTTTGCGCCGCAGTTCCAGCGGTCGAAGGATCTGCTCGAGGAAAACGACGGCGCCGGCAACACGTTCAAGGCGACGGCCAAGCCGGTGCTCATCGGTACGGCCGTGGTCGGGGCGACCACCATGATCTTCTCGATCATCGTGGCGCTCACCCATGGCCTAACGGAAAATCTCGACAAGCTCTCGATGCTGCACCCGCCGTTCCTGCTCGGCCTGTTGACGGGCGGCGCACTCATCTACTGGTTCACCGGCGCGTCCACGCAAGCAGTGACCACGGGCGCCTACCGCGCGGTGGAGTTCATCAAGGCCAACATCCGGCTCGATGGCGTGGTGAAGGCATCGGTGACGGACAGCAAAAAAGTGGTGGAGATCTGCACCGTGTACGCCCAACGGGGCATGCTCAACATCTTCCTTACCGTGTTCTTCTCGGCGCTCGCGTTCGCGTTCGTCGAGCCGTATTTCTTCATCGGCTATCTCATCTCGATCGCGCTGTTCGGGTTGTATCAGGCGATTTTCATGGCGAATGCCGGTGGCTCCTGGGACAATGCGAAGAAGATCGTCGAGGTCGAGCTCAAGCAGAAAGGCACCGAGCTCCACGCGGCAACGGTGGTGGGCGACACGGTAGGCGATCCATTCAAGGACACGTCGTCGGTGGCGCTCAATCCGGTGATCAAGTTCACGACGCTGTTCGGGCTGCTCGCCGTGGAGCTGGCGGTGTCGCTGCGCGCGAGCCAGGGTCCGGCGTTGGTGCACGTGATCGCGGCCATCTTCTTCCTGATCTCGGTGTATTTCGTGTGGCGGTCGTTCTACGGCATGCGCATTCAGCGTGAGGAGCCTGCAGCCGCGGAGGTTGGCGGTGTGGCGGTGGGCGCGGTGAGCCGCTGATCGCGCCCCGGGCGCGGGACGCCGGAGCGATGCGCACGGTCGTACGCGGAGGGATGATCTAGTGGCATCGTCCCTCTTCGTGCGGAAGACCGTCGCCGATTGCGAGGCGGACGCCGAGCGACGCGGCGGGCTCAAGCGGTCGCTCAACAAATGGCATCTCACTGCGTTAGGCGTGGGGGCCACGATCGGCGCCGGAATTTTCGCCACCACCGGCACGGCGATCGTCGGGGACCCGGCCCGTCCCGGGGCCGGCCCGGCGATCGTCTTTTCGTTTCTGCTCACGGCGGTGGCGTGCGGATTCGCGGCGCTCTGCTACGCCGAGTTCGCGGCGATGGTGCCGATCTCGGGATCGGCGTATACGTACGCGTACGCGTCGATCGGCGAGTTCGTCGCCTGGATCATCGGGTGGGACCTGATCATCGAGTACGCGGTGGGCAACATCGGGGTGGCGATCGGGTGGGCGGGATACTTTCGCGAGCTCATCGGGCATTTCGGGTTGGATCTGCCGGCGTGGCTCGCGACCGACTACCGAACGGCGCACGATGCCTTCCGCACGCTGGCGTCTACGCCTAACGATCCGGTGACGCAGTACATGGCGTCGGCGTGGACGCACGCGCCGCACGTTTTCGGGCTGCCGTTCATCATCAATCTGCCGGCGGTCGCGGTGGTGGCGGTGATCACGGTGATCCTGGTGATCGGCATCAAGGAGTCGGCGGACACCAACAACGCGATGGTCCTGCTCAAGATCGGGATCATCCTGTTCTTCATCGCCGTCGGGATCTTCCTGATCAAGCCGAACAACTGGACGGACAAGGCCAACGGTGGATTTTCGCCTAACGGCTTTGCCGGGATCAGCGCGGCGGCGGCGATCATCTTTTTCAGCTACATCGGGTTCGACGCGGTATCGACGGCGGCCGAGGAATCCAAGAATCCGGCCAAGGACATGCCATTTGGCATCGTGATGAGCCTCGTCGTGTGCACGGTGCTGTACATCGCGATTTCGATCGTGATGACGGGTGTGGCGCCGTGGAAGACGCTGGGCACGGCCGAGCCGATGATCACGGCGCTGCAGTACGCGTCGGGACCGCCGGGGCTGCTCAACGCGTCGCGCTTCATCATTGCGTTAGGCGCGGTGATCGCGATGGGGAGCGTGCTGCTGGTGTTCCAGCTCGGCCAACCGCGCATCTTTTTCTCGATGGCGCGCGACGGGCTGCTGCCGCCGGTAATGGCGAAGGTGCACCCCAAGTACAAGACGCCGTACGTGGGCACCATCTTGACGGGCGTGTTCGTGGCGTCGTTCTCGGCGTTCGCGAACATCTCCGAGGTGGTGGACCTGACCAACATCGGGACGCTGTTCGCGTTCGTGCTGGTGTCGGCCGGCGTGATTTTCCTGCGACGTCTCGAGCCAGACCGGCCGCGCCCGTTCCGCGTGCCGTGGGTGCCCGTCACACCGCTCATCTCGATCGCCGCGTGCGGCTACCTCATGTACCAGCTGCCGGGCGTCACGTGGCTGCGTTTCGTGGCGTGGCTGATCCTGGGGCTCGTGTTCTACTTCTCGTACGGATACCGGCATTCCGCGATGCGCCGCCAGTCGTTAGGCATGGCGCCCGCCACGCCGGGCGACTCGACGAGGTCGGGCGTGTGAGCTCGGCGGGCACGATCTGGCGCCGCTTGCGCCGCGTCTCATTGACGCAATGGATCGTGCTCTCGATGGTCGTGGGCACGCTGATCGGCTGGCTCGCGCCCGGCGTCGCGCTGCACCTCCAGATCCTGTCGGTGCTGTTCCTGCGCATGATCAAGGCGCTCATCGCGCCATTGATCTTCGGCATGCTGGTGGTGGGCATCGCCGGGCATGGTGACGATCTCAAACGCGTCGGCCGGCTGGCGATCCGCTCCATCGTGTACTTCGAGGTCATCACGACGCTCGCGCTGGCGGTGGGGCTCATCGCCGTCAACGTGATCAAGCCGGGCCAGGGCGTGAACATCGAATCGGCGTCGACGGCGCAGGCGACGTCGCTCGCGTCGACCCACATGAGCGCCGATTCGGTGCTCGTGCACGTGGTGCCGCAGAGCATCGCCGAGTCGGCCGCGAACAACGAAGTGCTGCAAATCGTGTTCTTCGCCGTGCTGTTCGGCGTGGCCGTGACGCGCGTGCGCAGCGGGCCCAAGCAGACGATGCTCGCGTTCTGCGAGAGTCTGTCCGAAGTGATGTTCAAGTTCACGGCGCTGGTGATGGCGTTCGCTCCGTTCGGCATCGGTGGTGCGATCGCGTACACGGTGGGCAAGAACGGGTTAGGCGTGCTGCGCGGGTTGGGCCTGCTGGTCGGGACGCTCTACATCGCGCTGATCATCTTCGCCGTCGGCGTGCTGTGGCCCGTGGCGGCGCTGGCGCGTGTGCCGGTGCGGCGATTCGTGAGCACGATCAAGGAGCCGTGGCTGATCGCGTTTTCGACGGCGTCCTCCGAAGCGGCGCTTCCGTTAGCCATGGAGGAGATGGAGCGGTTCGGCGTGCCGCGGCGCATCGTCGCATTCGTGTTGCCCACGGGCTACTCGTTCAATCTCGACGGCAGCACGCTGTACCTGGCGGTGGCGTCGGTGTTCGTGGCCCAGGCGGCGGGGATGCAGATGGGGCTGGGCAAGCAGCTGCTGATGATGCTGACGCTGATGTTGACGAGCAAAGGCGTGGCCGGCGTTCCGCGGGCCGGTCTCGTGATTCTCTCGGGCGCGCTGGCGACTTTCGGGCTGCCGCTGCAGGGCGTGGCGGTGATCGTCGGCGTGGACGCGCTCATGGACATGGCGCGGACGTCGATCAACGTGGTTGGGAACTGCCTCGCCTCGGCGGTGATGGCGCGATGGGAAGGGGAGTTAGGCGATGGCGCGACGGAGCCGGCTCCGCTCGAGGCTGGCGAACCTGCCGGCCATCAGGTATGACTGCCTAACGTAGCGCCGAACGGCGACGCCCTGTGGGCGATTAAGGATCGCCGCGATACCATACGGCGCGCCGCTACGACATAACGTGTCCTTTTGCCGCGCCGCACATGACGCTGTTTCCGCTGCCCGATCTCGCAGGATATCGCCACCGGATGCCACTCGATGTCAAGCTCGTTGACTAACGCAGACGACCTGGCGTACCAGCGGCCGCCCCGTGTCCTCGGCCTCAGGGACGTGGTGTTGTTCAACATGGTGGCGGTGATCGGCCTGCGATGGCTGGCGACATCGGCCAAGGCCGGGCCCGGGACGCTCGCGCTGTGGATTCTCGCGGCGGCGTTCTTCTTCATCCCGCAGGGTCTCGCGGTGCTGGCGCTGTCGGCGCGGTTTCCGAGCGAGGGCGGGATCTATACGTGGACGCGGGAGACGTTAGGCGAAGGCCACGGGTTTCTGTGCGGCTGGTGCTACTGGATCAACAACGTGCTGTACTATCCGAATCTGTTGATCTCGACGGCGGTGATCGCGACGTGGGTGGTCGGAAAGGGCGACAGCGGCCTGGCCGATAACCGCGCCTACGTACTGACGGCGACGCTGCTCGCACTCTGGGCCGCCGTCGGGATCAACATCGCCGGCGCCGGCCGGGGCAAGTGGCTGCAGAACTTCGGTGCGTTAGGCACGTACATTCCGGCGACGCTCCTGGTGATCGTCGGCGTGTACGCGGCGCTCACCAGTCCGCCGGCCAACCCGCTCACGCGCGCGTCGCTCACGCCGCACCTGACCAATCTTGCCGCGCTCAATTTGTGGGCGTCGATCGCGTTCGCGTTCAGCGGAATGGAGCTTTCGTCGGCGATGGGGGACGAGGTGCACGATCCGGCGCGCACGATGCCCCGCGCGGTGATCATCGCCGCGCCCCTGATTGCGGCCGCGTACCTGCTGGGATCGGCGGCGATGCTGTGGCTGGTGCCGAGCGCGCAGGTGAACCTCACCGCCGGCTTCATTCAGGGGATTTCGATAGGCGCGGCGCGCATCGGGACGGGCCTCGCGTGGATCGGCGCGGTGGCGGCGGCATTCTACACGATCGGCAGCATCGGCGGCGTGGGCGCCTGGCTCGTTGGGCCGGCACGCGTGGCGTTCGTCATTGGGCTCGACCGGTACTTCCCGCGTGCGTTCGGCAAGCTGCATCCGAAATACGGCACGCCCTACGTGGCGATCCTCGTTCCCGCAGTGCTGGCGAGCGTCTTGTTAGTCATCTCGCTGCTCGGGAAGGGAACGACGGTGGAGCGCGCGTATCTCATTCTGCTCGATACGCAGATTCTGCTGTACTTCATTCCGTATCTTTACCTGTTCGCGAGCTTCATTCTGCAGTTCGGCGTCGGCCGGCGCGTGGCCACGACTCCGGAGGTACCTGCACGCATGGGCGGCCGTGTGCCTGGCGGCAGGCCGGTTGCGTTAGTCGGCGGCGCGTGCGGGTTTCTGATGACCGCCTTCGCGATGATTCTGGCCGGCATCCCGCCCGAGGGCGGCGAGCAGATGGTGCTGTTCCTGATCAAGGTGCTGGGCGGCGCCGGCGCCTTCATTGTTTTCGGTGGCGCGGTGTACTGGCGCGGCCGGCGGTCGTCCCGGACGTAGTGACCCGTTAGGCGAGACCATCGGCCGAGGGGGCCCTCAGAACCTGGCGCTGATCGAGAAGACGAGACGTCGCGGCAATCCCGGTGAGAGGAAGTTGGTCAGCTGGCCTTCGTTCTCACCGCCATCGTTCGGCTGCGGTTGTCCCGGCGGTGCGCCGAGGCTGTTCTCGGCGATGATCCCGAAGGTCGCGTACTGCTGGTTGAAGAGATTGTCGATCTCGAGTTGGATCGTGTAGCGGTCGTATTGCGCGTTGAGGTTGAAGCCGGACACCGAATAGCCCGGCACCGGCGCCTCACGGTTGGCCTCGTCGCCGCGCAGGAATTGGCTGGAGTACGCACGGAAGTCGTACTGGGCGTCGAACGTGACCGGCCCAACGCTGCGCGTCCACGCGACGCCGAGACGCCCGCGGTGGCGTGGCGATGATGGCAGTTGGTCGCCGGGCCGCGCGGGCACCGGATTCGTGTCGGCCGTCGCAATCTGCACCGTGCTCTGGTAGGTCGACGCCACGAAGCTGTACGACCCGAAGAGCCGTCCGCCGGCCGGCAAGGCCGTCTGCGTCGAGATTTCGACGCCGGCGCGCCGCGAGCGTGGAATGTTGACGAAGTAGACCTGCGTCAAGTTAGGCGAGGCGAACACGATGTCGTTGTCGACATCCGTCCAGAAGCCATCGACGTCGAACGACGTGTTGTTCGGGAGATCGAGGTCGAATCCGGCTTCGTAGTCGTGCGTCGACACCGGCTTGAGCGCGGGATCGGCGCCGAGCGCCGAGGGGAGGGAGCAGGGGGCGTCGGGGCTGGCGCACGCCAACTCGAGCGGCGCCGGCGCGCGAAACGCGCTCTTGTAGGCGACGAATCCGCGCAAGTCGTCCGAGACTCTGAGCGTCAGGCCCAGGAACGGCGAGAGGCGATCGTACGTGTTCGTGCCGTTGTTGGATCCGTCGAGCTCGTCGCGGAATGGAATACGCACGTAGTCCTGCCGGAGCGCGCCGGTCACCGACAGCTTGGGCGTAATGTCGACCACGGCTTGGGTGTAGGCGGCCGCGTCATCTTCGTGAACGGCAGCCAGGGTGGCCACCGAATCGGGCACGCCGCCACCGGTGTTCACGAGACGGAAGCGGACGTTCTGGCGCGCGTACTCGCCGCCGATGGTGAGCGCCGTGGGCAGCGTGCCGAGCAGGAACGGGCGCGTCCACTCGGCGGTGCCGCCCGCGGACCTGTTGTCGATGAATCCGTCTGTGTTAGGCGGGGGACTATTGACGTTGAACTGCTCGATGTCGTTGCGGCGGAAGTACACGGTGCCGCGCAGCGTGCCGCCCCACGCGCCGTGAAACCCGCGCAGCGCGAGGTGCAGCAAGTCGGGCTTGAAGAAGTCGCCCGGCGTGTAGTTGAGCCGTGGATTGAAGTCGATCCAATTTTGCGGCAGGGACCCCGCTTCGCGGAGCCGGTCGTTCGCGTAGAGGACGCTGAATGCGATGTCGCTCGTGTCGGCGCCGCCGGATGTTGAACGACGGCCGATCGTCGCGAAAATTTGACGCGTCCGTGCGCCCGTCGCCTGTCGCCATCCATCTTCGTTGGACGCGGCGCCCATGACGTAGCCATCGAAGCCGTGGAACACCCCGCCGCCCGAAATGGTGCCCACCTGCTCGCCGAACGATCCGGTGCTCACCCCAACGGAAGCGGATGGGACGGCGGTGCCACGCCGCGTGAAGAACAGCAGCGCTCCGCCTAACGAATTGCGCCCGAACAATGCCTGCGATCCGCGTACGAGCTCGGCGTGGTCGATGGCCGACATGGGCAAAAGGTCGAAATTGACCTCCTGCGCGTCGGGCTCGTTGATGCGGACGCCGTCGAGGAACACGCTCACGCCCTGCGGCGTGCCGACGATCGGCGAGAGCTGAAACCCGCGAATCTCGAGCTCCGGCTGGAGCCGGGCGCCCTGGTCATCGAAAAAGGTCACGCCCGGCAACTGCTGCAGCGACTGAAAGGCCGCGTCCGGCCCTTTGGACACGTGCTGCAGGTCGATCGGCTCGACCTGCGACGGGATCCGCTCGTCGACGTCCGTTAGGCGAGTGCCGGTCACGACCACCGTCGAGAGGCGCCGCGCCGTGCTGTCGGCGCGCGTCGTGTCACGCTTCGTCGTGTCACGCTTCGTCGTGTCGTGCTTCGTCGTGTCGTGCTTCGTCGTGTCGCGCTTCGTCGTGTCGGGTTGTTGGGCGGATAGCGCGGCATGAGCAAGGCACAGCGCGCCGGCGACGACCACCGCGATCCCGCGCCTCATCACTTACGCCGGAACGCCGGTACGGCGGTCTGAACCTCGGCAACCAGCGATGGGGCACACGTCGACGACGAGAGGCCGGCGGTTGCGAAGCGCAACGGGTCGCGTTGGGCGAAACGCCGAAGGCCGGCGCGATCCTCGTACAACAACACGCAGTCCACCACTTCGCCGGGGCGGCTCACCGTGAGCATCCCGTCGTCGGCGTGCTCACCGCCATCCAGGTTGAAGCAGCAGATGTCGCGCACACGATACGCGCCCGACGCCCTCGCGTGCGTCGTCGGCACGGCGGCAAACCAGAGTACGACAGCGGCTACGGGCCCGGCCACACTCGCGAGGCCCAGCCCCACGCGATGCCGGCGCCGCGGCGCGCGCTGCTTGGGCTCCGCCATGAAGGTGCCGAGCAGCGAGGCGGCGCGCGCGTCCAGCGACTGGACGTCCGCCACCATGAGCGCGCACGACGTGCACCGGCTCAAGTGCAGCGCCAGCCGCATCGACCGAACGCGCGTCATCTCGCCGTCGAGGTACGCCCGCATCTCGCCCTCGTCCGGATGCGCGTCAGCGTTAGGCCTGGGCCGGTTTGTCCTGTCTCTCATGTCGACGCTCATAGCAGAGGAGAAAACGCCGGTGCGCCCGCGTGAGGAGGGAGCCCACCGATCCGGGGGCCACGCCCAACGCCTGCGCGATTTCCCGATACGACGCCCCGCCGTGATGGAGCAACAAGAGATGCTGATCGCGTGGCGGCATCATGCCTAACACGACCTGCACGGCCCGACGCCGCTCGGCGTGCAGGAGCTCCTCGTCGGGTTCGTCGGCCACATCGGCCAATCCGTGCGCCCGCATCAGGGATGCCTGCCGGCTCGCGCGCCGCGACCGGTCGCGCGCGAGATTACTCGCCACCGTGTACAACCAGGCTCGTGGATCGCGCGGGTTGGCATCCAGCAGGCGCACGAACGCCTCCTGCGCCGCGTCCTCGGCGTCATCGTGATTGGCGGTGCGACGGCCGAGCGCGCGCACGAGGCGCGGATACCACGACGCGAAAAGCCTGTCGACGGCGTTCAGAGCCGGCCTCCGTCGAGAGTAGCGAACCTCGAATCCCCCGATGCCGTATGCTTCATCAGGGGTGAGACGTTCGGAAGGGGTATTTCAGGACACCCGGTGTGCCGGTGCTTCAGGCGACGGCGAGCGCGCGCAACGCCGCTCGCACCGCGCCGCGCTCGGGCTTCACTTCTTCGGCCCGGATCGTCGCGCCCGGCACGGCCGACTTGAGCCGGTGCTCGACGCGCTTGCGCAGGAGCGCGCCCGGGGCCAGCAATCCCCCGCCTAACGCAACGGGGATGGCGGTCCGCTCGTCGGTGAACAGCACGCGCGACAGCGTGCGCACGTGCAGCGCCAGCTCCTCGCACGCGAGTGCCAAGAGCGCGTTCGCTCGGCGGTCGCCCTGGTCGGCGACGGCCACGACCACCGGCGCGAGCGCGGCCAACTGCCCGGGCGTCGCCGCGGCGGCCCATGCGATGAGGTCAGTCGGGTCATCGGTCTGCGCCGCAGTGAGCACGGCGCCGACGAGCGTCGTGTCGGGTTCGCGGCCATCGATGGCGGCGGTCACCACCGACAGCGCGCGCCGGCCGAGCCACGCGCCGCTGCCTTCGTCGCCGCACACCGGACCCCATCCGCCGCATCGCGATTCTACGCCGGCGGGACCGCGGCCGTACGCGATCGAGCCCGTGCCGGCCACGAGCAGGATGCCTGGTCCGTCGCCGAATGCGTCCTCGAGTGCCACGGCCGCATCCGGCTGCACGATGACGTCCTCGGCGAGCGCATGGGATTCGAGTGCCCGGGCTAACGCATCGCGCGGCGCCGCACGTCCGGCTCCCGCGACGCCGGCGCAGAGCACGCGCACCGTCGGCTCGTCCACTTCCACCAGCGCGAGCGCATGACGGGCGGTTTCGGCGATGATGGCGGCCGAGCGCTCTTCCTGTCCGGGGCGGATCGCGCTCGCGGGTCCGTCGGCTGTGCCTAACACAGTGCCTTGATGGTCGGCCACCAGCGCGCGCGTCTTGGACCCGCCGCCGTCCACCCCAATTACCAACGTCGTCATATGCGCCCAGGTTTTCCCGCTGGTGCGGGATGTGTGTACGACGATGCGATTCCGACCACGAGCGTGATCATGGTGCCTATGAACACGTACCATGGCCACGCGATGCGCGCCAACGGACCCAGCGACTCCGCGACCGAGGGAATGGCGCCGGCGATCTGCTTGGCGAACACGATGAGCGCCATCGCGAAGATGCCAACCGACATGCCAGTGATTGCGTCGCGCTGGACCGCGCGCGCCCAGAAGATACCGAGGAAAAAGCCCCCGAGTAGTCCCCCGTACGTAAACGATGCGATGCTCAATGCCACCACGACAACCGGCGTGCCTTGCTCTTTGAAGAGCAGGGCACCAACGGTGAGCACGACGCCCCAGGCCAACGCGAAGTATTTGCCGACGCGGAGCGTGCGCGCATCATCGGCCGCGCGTTTGGTGAGGGGCAGATAGATGTCGTGCGTGGTCGACGCCGCGAGCGAATTGATGGCGGCCGAATGCGTGCTCATCGTCGCGGCGATCACCGCGGCGAGGACGAGGCCGAGCAATCCGGCCGGCATGTGTTCGACAATGAACGTCGGGAATACCGCATCGGGCGTCGAGAACGTGCGGCCGCCGTAGAGGCGCCAGAGCCCGATGCCGATGACGAGGAACAGCGCGAACTGAAAGAACACGACGATGCCGCTGCCGATGATTGCCCGTTGGGCATCGCGCAGGCTGCGCGCGGAAAGCAACCGTTGCACGATGAGTTGGTCGGCGCCGTGCGAGGCCATCGACAGGAACGCGCCGCCGACGAGTCCTGCGAGCAGCGTGTTCGCGCGGTCGATCCCCGTGTAGGTGTCGACTAACCGAAGCTTTCCGGCGCCGCGCGCGGCGTGCAGGATGTCCGACCATCCGCCCGGCACGACATGCCCCAGGAGCACGATCGCCGCGACCCCGCCGCAGACGTATACCGCCGCCTGCAGCAGCTCGGTCCACACGACGGCTTTCATGCCGCCGCGATACGTATAGATGATGGTGAGGATGCCGAGCAACAGCACGGCTGCCGGCATCGCTTGGCGCCGCGGCAGCACGGATTCGACGATGATGGCGATGGGGATTGCCGTGGCGAAGATGCGCACCGAGTCGGCGAGCGCGCGCGTGGCCATGAACACCACGGAGGTGAAGCGTCGCGCGCCTAACCCAAATCGGCGCTCGAGCAGCCCATAGGCAGTGACCAGCTCACCGTCGTAATAGCGCGGGAGCAGCGTAAAGGCGATGACGATGCGGCCGAGGATGTATCCGGCCACGATCTGCAGAAATCCGAAGTCGCCGAGGTAGGAAAACGTCGGCGCGCCGATGAAAGTCAGCGCGCTGGTCTCAGTAGCGACAACAGAAAAGAGGACGACCCACCAGACGATCGAGCGATCGGCGATGAAGTAATCTTTGGCATCGCGCTGTCGCCGGCCTACCCAGATGCCAAGCGCCGTCGTCCCCGCGAGATACAGGAGGAGGACGACGGCGTCGAGAAAAGAAAAACGCGTCAAGCGGGGAACAAGGACGTGGGGAATAGGGACAAGGGAAACGGGAAAAGGGGTGGCAGAACATCAATGTCTGCACGCGGAGAGTGCAAGGACCACTACTCTCCCCGATTGATCATCGATGTTGTTCCACCCCTTTGCCCGTTCCCTTGTCCCCTGTCCTGCCTCTAGGCCGTAAACGAACTCCCGCAGCCGCACCCGCCCGTGGCGTTCGGGTTCTTGAACGTGAAGCCCGAGCCCTGCATGGACGAGACGTAATCGATCGTGATGCCGTTCAGGTATTGAGCGGAGAACGGATCGACAAAAACCTTGAAGTCGCCCTGGTCGACGACCAGGTCATCTTCCGCGGACTGCTCTTCGATGAGCAGGCCATAGCGAAAGCCGCTGCAGCCGCCGGGTTGAACGCTCACCCGGAGCCCGCCCTGCTCGCTGGACACGCCTTCCTGCTCCATGAAGCGCTTCACCTCAACGGTCGCGCCCGGAGTGACGGTGATCGTGACTGCGGGTTGCTGAGTGGTGCTCATCGATACCTCTGTGTAAGTGGCGGGCCAGTCCCGCTTTCCGTAAAGTATGCTATCGTATACGACGATTCAATGGACCAAAGACCGCACGAGAGAATCGTCAGTCATCGCTGGCGGCGGCAATTGGGGACGCGGCAGCATCCATCGAGAGGGCGCCTGGCGCATCGGAGGTTTCGGAGCGGAACGATCGCGCGATCCATATAAAGGCCACCAGTGCGAGGGCCAAGAGTCCCAATCCCTGCTCCATGTAACCGAAAATGATCTTGCCGGTTCCAAACAACGTTCCGTAGACCGCCACGATACCGGCCGCCCAATTGACCCAGGCGCCCGAACCACCGGGAATCGACTCGCGTCCCAGTCCCATCCCGTTGGAGATCCGCGCCCAACCGGGGCCGCCGGGCCTCACCCGCGCGTAAAACGCTTCGAGGACAGGAGCTGGTTCCGGGGCCGTAAGGAAGGTGACGCCAAGCCACACAACGGTGGTGATGCCGACGGTGATGATCATGACCCAGGCGTCTGCGTTAGGCCCGCCGGCCGAGATCACGGCGGGCACGAACGCGTCGGGACGCGAGACGAGGCCGATGCCGTGGAGCAGCCGGCCGGCGTAGCCCAACACGACGATCGCGACCACGAACGACGTGATCATGGCGCTGATCTCCGACCAGGCGTTCACACGCCACCAGTACCATCGCAAGATCAGTACGAGGCCGGTGCCCGCGCCTAACGCAAGCAGCAGGCGCCAGGCCTGCTCGACCGACGACAACTGCCACGTCACGACGATCGATCCCAAGAACAAGAAGATGGTCGCCCACCGCGACACGTTCACATAGTGCCGGTCGTCGGCGTCGCGATTCACGAACCGTTTGTAGAAATCGTTGACCAGGTACGACGCGCCCCAGTTGAGCTGCGTGCCGATGGTCGACATGTACGCGGCGGCGAACCCGGCCAGCATGAAGCCGCGCCACCCGGTGGGCAGGAGGTCGACGAACGCGTGGACGTAGCCGGACTCCTTGTCGCCTAACGTGGGATACAGAATGATCGTGCACAGTCCGGTGATGATCCACGGCCACGGCCGCACGGCGTAGTGGGCCACTTGAAAGAAGAGCGTCGCCAGCACGCCATCCTTCTCCGTGCGCGCCGAAAAGATGCGTTGGGCGATGTAGCCGCCGCCGCCCGGCTCGGCGCCGGGGTACCAGGCCGCCCACCACTGCATGAACAGGAACACGCCTAACGAGAGGAGCGGCATCCAGGCGTACGCGGCGATGGAGCCGTGCTGCACCGCCACCGGGAGCACTGAGAGCGCCGCCGTCTCGCTGCCGAAGTGCGCCGACACGCCGCGCTTGAGCGCGTCCATGCCGCCCACCGCCTTCACGGCATACACCGCCAGGACGATCACGGCGGTCATCTTGATCACGAACTGGATGAGGTCCGTCCAGAGGACCGCCCACAGACCCGCCGCGACCGAGTAGAGCATCGTGACGCCGAAGCAGATGGCCACCGCGATGTACGGGTTCACGCCTAACGAAATGGTCAGGATCTTGATCATCGCGCGCGTCACCCATCCGAGGATGATCAAGTTCATCGGGATCGCGAGATAGAGCGCGCGGAACCCGCGCAGCGCGGCGGCCGGCTTGCCGCTATACCGAATCTCGGCGAACTCGACGTCCGTCATCACGCGTGCCCGGCGCCACAGCCGCGCGAAGAAAAACACGGTGAGCATGCCGCTCATCAGCATGTTCCACCACAGCCAGTTGCCCGCAACGCCGTTCGCGACCACGAGGCCGGTTACCACCAGCGGCGTATCGGCGGCGAACGTCGCGGCCACCATCGACGTGCCGGCCAGCCACCACGGCACGTTGCGGCCCGAGAGGAAGTACTCGTTGAGGCTCGCGCCGCCTTTCTTCGTGAAGATGAACCCGATCCACGATGAGATGGCGAAGTAGGCGACGACGAGCGACCAGTCCAGCAGGGTCAGCTTCATGGGGGGGGTCCGGCCGTGGATGGCGCGCCAGGACCGTGGGCGTCGACCACCGACACGACGGCATCGGCGAGCTGGACGCGCACCGGCCCCAGGCGCGGATTGTCGCGCGTTGGGTCGACCCGATTGCTCAACAGGATGACGAACAGATCGCGCGCCGGGTCGATCCAGATGGACGTGCCGGTGAAACCGGTGTGCCCGAAGGCGCGGTCGGACATCTTGTGGCCGGCGGAGTTGCTTCCGTTAGGCACTTCCCATCCGAGGGCGCGGTTGGAGAGCGCCGCATCCTGCACGTGCGTGAACGTGTCGATGGCCGCCTGCGTCACGATGCGCGCGCCGTCGAGCTGGCCGCCCTCGAGGTACATGCGGGCGAACCGCGCCAGGTCCGCCGCCGAGCTGAAGAGACCGGCGTGTCCGGACACGCCGGCCAGGTAGTAGGCGTTTTCGTCGTGCACCTGGCCGTGCACCAGGCGCCCGCGCCACGGATCGCGCTCGGTGGGCGCGATGCGCCCGAGCAGACGGGCGGGTGGCCGGTACATGGTAGATGTCATGCCTAACGGAGCGAACACGTGGCGCCGGAGGTACACGTCGATGGGCTCACCCGACACGCGCTCCACGATCTTGCCCAACAACATCGCCCCCAGGTCGCTGTACACCATGCGCACGCCGGGCAGCGTGTCGAGCGGCGTCTGAAAGAGCAGCTGGATCGCGTTGGCCGGCGAGGTGGCCTCCTTGTACAACGGACGCCACGCGGGCATCCCCGAGCTGTGCGTTAGGAGGTGGCGCACTGTCACCAGCTCCTTGTGCGGTCCGACGAACTCGGGCAAATACTTCTGTACCGGCGCATCGAGATCCACCCGATGCGCCGCCCACAACTGCATGAGTGCCGTCGTCGTGCCGATCACTTTCGTGAGCGACGCGAGATCCCACATCGTGTTCTCGTCCGTGCGCGGCGACGGCGCCCAATCCTGATGGCCGACTGCCACCGTGGCGATCGCCTCGTGCTTGTCGCCCACGATGGCCACGGCTCCCGGATACGCGCGGTCGGCCAGGCCGCGCTCGAGCACCGCGCGCATCGAGTCGCGTACCGTGTGGGCCGGTGCGTCGTCCGCAAAATGCGCCGCCGTCGACTGCGCAACCGCGGGAATGGCGACGAACGTGGCGGCAAACACGGCGAGCAGTGTTACGCGAGCGGCGCGGCCCGTCGGTGCAGCGCGCGATGTATCTTCAACCGTCCCAAGGGGAGAATGAGCCAAGCCATGCATCGTCGGGTGGGCAAAAAGTGGGTTGAAGCGGCGGCGATCGCCCTCGTCGTCGCGTGCGCCGGCGGCATGGGTATGGGCGGCGAGCCGCGTCAAACGCACGTCGAACCCGGGATCACCGTGTTGTTGCGGGACAGCGCATCGCTGCTCGCTGGAAAACGCGTCGGTTTGCTGACCAATCAATCCGGTGTCGATGAACACGGGACGAGCGACATCGACCTGCTGTATCGAGCGTCGAAAGCTCTGAACGGCAGCGTGCCCGCTCCGAAGCTGGTCGCGCTGTTGTCGCCCGAACACGGGATCCGCGGCACCGAGGATCGAACCAATCTGGCGAACGGTCGTGATGTGCGCACGGGGCTGCCGATTTATTCGCTCTACGGCGGCACGGTACTCGCGCCGCCCGACTCGTTGCTCGACCGTCTCGACGTGCTCATCGTCGATCTGCAGGATCTGGGTGCGCGACCGTGGACGTATGTCGCGTCGCTCGTGTACGCGATGCGCGCCGCCGCCCAACACCACGTGATGGTGATCGTGCCCGACCGGCCGAATCCCATCACCGGTATGCACGTCGAAGGTCCGGTCATCGACAGCACGATCGCATTCGCCGGCACCGGATCGGCGGCGCGTCCCGCGCATCCGACGGCGCTCTATCCCATCCCGATGCGTCACGGTCTCACGATGGGTGAACTCGCGCGCTTCTACAACAACATCTTAGGCCTTCACGCCGACCTGCACGTGATTCCGATGTCCGGGTGGCGACGCGCCGAGTGGTTCGACCAGACTGGACTCCCGTGGATCAAGCCGTCACCCAACATGCCGTCGCTCGCCAGCGCGACGCTCTATCCGGGCATCGTGTGGCTCGAGTCGACGAATCTTTCCGTTGGGCGCGGCACAGGCGAAGCGTTCCAGCTGGTTGGTGCGCCGTGGCTCAATGCGAAGCGCGTGGTCGAGCTGCTTTCGGACCGCAATATCGCCGGTGTGAAATTCGAGGTCGACCGCTTCACGCCGCAACATCCAACGGATGACAGGTATGGCGGGAAAACGGTGAATGGCTTCAAGATCGAGATCACCGATCGGGATCACCTCCAAACGTCGCGACTGGGCGCCGCCATCATTTGGGCAGTGGCGCGCGTCAACGGCGACTCGCTGCACATCCGTAGCGAATCGTTCGACCTCTTGTTCGGCGTTCCGTCGGCACGGGTCGCGCTCCTGTCGGGCGCTGATCCCGACAGCCTGATCGATGCCTCGCTGCCGGCTACGGTCCGCTTCGAGGAGGAATCGCGGAAGTATCAGCTCTATCGCTAGCCGTTGGGCCTCCATTGTGCATACCGGGTGATGCGCGGTATTCTCCCCAACGCTGCGGCGGCGAGTGTCATGGGCCGGCGCAGCGTCACCCGTCCTCGTTTCTATCGAGAGGAGACACGCAATGTCGAAAGTTTTGGTGGCGCTCCTCGTGAGCGTCGCACTCGTCGGTTGTCACCGCGGCGTGAAGGTGAACACAGCGCCGGCGCCGGCTGCGGCTGCCGCCAAGCCGGTGAGCTTTCATGTGACGAACAATCTCGCGCAGCCCGTCAACGTGTACGTCACGTCGGGCGGCAGCGATATCCTCGCCGGTCAGGTGGCGGGAAACAGCACGTCGGCGTTGAGTGTGCCGGGAGTGGGCAACGGTGCGACGGTGTCGCTCAAAGCGCGAACGGTGGACGGTACACATACGTACACGCGCGACGATGTGACGCTCACGACTTCCTTCACCTGGCAAGTGCCATAGGCGCGGGTTGCTCGGCGCTTTTACTGCGGATAACTTCCGGGCCGGAGCGAGACTCCGGCCCGTTTGCATATCCGGGTCGAGTATCACCACGCAACGATTGGTGTGTCGGTTCGGCGCGTGACGGGATCATGCATTGCGCTTGGGCCGCCGAATGAGACTACTGCCCGATTGGCTGAAACGCGGTTACCTCGCCCTCATCAGTCCGCTTGCAGAGTGGCTGGTTCGCCGCGGGGTTCGACCGAATACCATCACGACGGTCGGAACGCTGTGCTCGGTTGCCGGAGGGATCATCTACGGCACGGGGCACATCCGCACCGGAGGATGGTTCCTTGGGTTGACGGCGCTGTTCGACGTGCTCGATGGGATGGTGGCACGACGCACCAACCAGAGCTCGCCGTTCGGCGCCTTCTACGATTCGACGTTGGACCGGGTGGCAGACGGGTTCGTGTTGGGCGGACTGGCCGCTTTTTTTTCGACACGGCCAGGTTGGGTCGGGACGGCGATGGTGGTGGTCTGCATACTCGGGTTGATCGGAACGTTCGTGACGTCGTACACGCGCGCGCGCGCCGCGGCACTGGGCGTCGACGCGCACGTCGGATTGCTCCAGCGGCCGGAGCGCGTGGTGTTGTTGTCTGCGCCGCAGGCGTTTTTCGGGCTCGCGCTGGGCGGGCTCGTTCTCATTGCCATCATCGTTCTGTTGACTGTCATCGCGTGGATCACCGCCGCCCAACGCATCGCCGCCGTACACGCGGCTGTGTGGCGCGACGAGTCGGGTCCACCTACCGTTCGTGCGCTGAGTGAGGCGGGGGCTGCGCTGCGTCGCAGCGCGCCGCCATCTGCGAAGCGCGTCATCGCCAAAGGAGAATAGTTCGTGCAGGGTTCCTCAACGGCCGGGAACCGGCCAGCCCCGCGACCGGCGACCGGTCGTCTGGGAGTGCTCACGCCGGGCCTCGGTGCCGTGGCAACGACGTTCATGGCGGGCACCGAGAGCGTGCGGCGCGGGCTGTCGCAACCGATCGGGTCGCTCACGCAGATGGCCACCATCCGGTTGGGCAAGCGCACGGAGAATCGCGCGCCGTACATCAGGGACTTCGTGTCACTGGCGAAGCTGGACGATCTCGTGTTCGGCGCGTGGGACCCGATTCCCGACGACGCGCTCACGGCTGCGCGCAAAGCCGGTGTGCTGGAGGAGAGTCACATCGCGCCGATCGCGGACTTTCTGAGCGCGATCACGCCGATGCCGGCGGTATTCGAGAACCGGTACGTGACGCGCATCAACGGCACGAACGTGAAGAAAGGGAAAACGAAGCGTGATCTCGCCGAGCAGCTGCGGCAGGATATTCGCGACTTCAAGGCGAAGCACAAGCTCGACCGGTTAGTCATGGTGTGGTGCGCGTCGACCGAGACGTACATCAAGGCGTCGGCGCAGCACGCCACGGTGGATCAGTTCGAGAAGGCAATGGAGCGGAACGACGATGCGATCTCGCCGGCCATGTTGTACGCGTGGGCGTCGATCATGGAGGGCGTTCCGTTCGCGAACGGAGCGCCTAACTTGGCGGTGGATGCGCCGGCGCTCATGAGTCTGGCCAACGACCGCGGCGTGCCGATTTCGGGCAAGGATTTCAAGACGGGACAGACGTGGCTCAAGACGGTCATCGCGCCCGCGCTCAAGGCGCGCATGCTCGGCTTGTTAGGCTGGTATTCCACCAACATCCTGGGCAACCGCGACGGAGAAGTGCTCGACGATCCGGCGTCGTTCAAGACGAAGGAGGAGTCGAAGCTGAGCGTGCTGCACACCATTCTGCAGCCCGAACAGTATCCCGAGTTGTACAAGGATTTCTCGCACGTGGTGCGGATCAACTACTATCCGCCGCGCGGCGACAACAAGGAAGGCTGGGACAACATCGACATCAAGGGGTGGTTAGGCTACCCCATGCAGATCAAGGTGAATTTCCTGTGCCGCGACTCGATTCTTGCGGCGCCCATCGTGCTCGATCTCGCGCTGTTCATGGATTTCGCGCAGCGGGCGGGATTGAAGGGGATTCAGGAATGGCTGTCATTCTATTTCAAGAGTCCGATGGCGGCGCCGGGCTTGCAACCGGAGCACGATCTGTTCATTCAGCAGACCAAGCTCAAGAACACGCTGCGCCACTTGATGGGCGAAGAGCAGATCACCCACCTCGGCATGGAGTACTACGCGTCGTGAGGTGGGCCGCTGGCCTGCTCGCGGTGGTGGTGGCGGCGCAATCCGTCACTGCCTGTCAGCCGGCCGAGAAGAACACGGACTATCGCGCGTTCACCGCGCACTACGCGTTTCGGATTTCGAGCGACCCTGTGCCGCCGATGGCGCGCGAGAAGGTGCGCTTCAAGGTCGTAGTGCGCGACAAGGACACGAATCAACCGATCCAGGGCGGTGAAGGCATTCTCTACGCCGAGAACCGCGATGGCGTGAAGACGTGGGACAGTTTCACCGCCGGTCCGGAAGTGGGCACGTACTACGCGGATCGCCTGAACTTTCTGACGTCGGGCGATTGGGCGATGGGATTGCGGTTCCGCCGCGACTCGACGCACGCGCTCGAGCAGGCCGATTGGATGCAGGAAATCCAAGCGGACACTTCGAAGATACCCTGAACACGATGCGCCACTTTTATCGGACGCACATTCCACCGGCCGACGTGCTCGCGCTGGCCGATGAGTATTTCGCCACGTTGGGCCTGACGCGCGGCGCGGTGCAGGAGCGCGCGCGCACGTACACTGGTGCGTTAGGCACGCTCACGCTCAAGGTGAAGCCGGAGGGTGGGCACTACACCTTCATCGACGTCGAGACCGATCAGCCGGGCGAGAGCCGGCTCGACCGTAACGTCAAACGGTACTTCGTGAAGGTGCACCGGAACGCCGATCCCGTCCACAAGCTCGAGGCTGCGTACTGATGGCATCGCGTACGTCGTCACGCGGACGAAGCGCGGCGCGGCCGCGAGGGACGCCGCCGGCCGGCGCGCCGTCGGCGTCCTTGAGCCGCGCGCAGAAGCTCGAGCTCTACTACTATATGCGCCTCACGCGGTCGCTCGAGGAGCGACTGGTGAACTTGTACCGCCAAACCAAGGTCGTGGGCGGACTGTTTCGCTCGTTAGGCCAGGAAGCCGACGCGGTGGGGAGCGCCTACGCGCTGGACCGCACCAAGGGCGATTTTTTGTCGCCGCTCATTCGGAACCTGGGATCGATGCTGGTGCAAGGCGCGGAGCCGCTCGAGATCATCCGCCAGTACATGGCGAAGGGCGATTCGCCCACCCGCGGCCGCGAGCTCAACATCCACTTCGGCGATCTCGGGCGCGGGTTCATCGGGCAGATCTCCCACCTGGGCGACATGGTGCCGGTGATGGCCGGCGTCACGTTGAGCTTCAAGATGCGCGGGCAGGATCGCGTGGGACTCGTGTACGTCGGCGACGGCGCGACATCCACGGGCGCGTTCCACGAGGGGATCAACTTCGCCGCCGTGCAGCGGTGTCCGTTAGTCGTGATCGTCGAGAACAACGGCTACGCGTACTCGACGCCGATTTCGAAACAGACCGCGGCGGCGGAATTCAAGGACAAGGCGCTGGCGTACGGTATCCCCGGCGAGCAGGCGGACGGCAACGACGTCCTGGCGACGTACGAGGTAACCAAGCGCGCCGTGGAGCGTGCGCGGTACGGCGAGGGTGTGACGTTGGTCGAGCTCCTCACGTATCGCCGCAAGGGACACGCCGAGCACGACAATCAGTCGTACGTGCCCGAGGGCGAGATCGCGCAATGGGAAGCGACAAACGATCCGGTGGATCGGTACGTGGCGCGCCTCACCGAAGCGGAAGGCGTCAAGCCTAACGAGCTGGCGGCGCTCGATGCGCGGGTGCAGCGCGAGGTCGACGCGGCGACGGACGAGGCGGAGAAGTCGCCGATGCCGGAGCCCACGGATGCGCTCACGGGCGTGTATGCCGAGCCGCCGTCGGTCGAGCCCCTGTGGTACCGGAGCGGTGTGTCGAGCGCGGTGGCGGCGAACGAGCGGCCGGCCGCATGGGGGACGTTCAATGGCTGAGACGACGTATCTCGAGGCGATCCGGCAAGCGCTGTTCGAGGAGATGGACCGCGACCCGAACGTCTTTGTGTTAGGCGAAGACATCGGCGCGTACGGCGGCGCGTTCAAGGTAACGGACGGGCTGCTCGCGAAATACGGCGAGTCGCGCGTCATCGACACGCCCATTTCCGAGGCGGCCATCGTGGGCGCCGCGGCCGGCGCCGCGCACATGGGCATGCGGCCCGTTTGCGAGATGCAGTTCATCGACTTCATCTCGTGCGCGTACGACATGCTCACGAACTACGTGGCGACGGCGCGCTACCGCGCGTTCTTGCCGTGTCCGCTCGTCGTGCGCGGTCCGAGCGGCGGCTACGTGCGCGGCGGACCGTTCCACTCGCAGAATCCGGAAGCGGCGTTCCTGCATACTCCGGGTCTCAAGATCGTCTATCCCTCGACGGCGAGCGACGCCTACGGCTTGCTCAAGGCCGCGATTCGCGACGACGATCCGGTGTTGTACTTCGAGCACAAGTATCTCTACCGGCGCATCAAGGAAGAGCTGCCCACGGGCGATCATGTCGTTCCCATCGGCAAGGCTCGGTTGGCGCGCGAAGGGAAGGACTTGTCGATCATCACGTACGCGGCCACCGTGTGGAAAGCACTCGAGGCGGCAGAGCAGCTCGAGACAGAAGATGGTCTGTCCGTCGAGGTGCTCGACTTGCGGTCGCTGTTGCCGATGGACGACGAGGCGATCATGGCGACGGTGAAGAAGACGAATCGCGTGATGATCGTGCACGAGGACACGCGAACGGGCGGCGTGGCGGGTGAAGTGACGGCGCGGATCACGGAGCAGGCATTTGCGTTTTTGGACGCGCCGATTTTGCGCGTGACGGCGGCCGACGTGCCGCTGCCGTATTCGCCGCCGCTCGAGGACTACGTGTTGCCGCAGACGTCGGATATCGTGATGGTAGCGCGCCAGCTCGCGGCGTACTGACGTGCGGGAACGGACCGGGCCGCCGCGCCTGGCGATCGGATGTCTGTTGTTGCCGGGAAGTTTTTTCGGCGGCGGAATGATCGGCGTGGGGATAGCACAGATCGTCGATACGGTGACGGGCTGCAAGGCGGCGTCGGAGCTGCCGTCGTGCAACACGTTCTCGTATTTCCTTGGTGGCGGGGTGTTAGGCGCAGTCGTGATGATTGTCCTGATCCAGTGGCGCATTCGGCGGCGTGCCGGCGCGGACACAGGAGCGGGACTGACACCATCGAAGAGGAGTTGAGCCAGTGTCACGCATCGATGTGATCATGCCGCAGATGGGCGAGTCGATCGCGGAGGGAACGCTTTCGAAGTGGTTGAAGAAGGTGGGCGACGAGGTCAAGCGCGACGAGCCGATCTTCGAGATTTCGACGGACAAAGTCGACGCCGAGATTCCGGCGCCGTCGGCGGGCGTGTTGGCGGAGATCTTGGTGCAGGAAGGGCAGACGGTTCCGGTGCAGACCGTGGTGGCGCGTCTGGAGACGGAGAAGGGTGCGTTAGTCGGCGCGGGCGCGCCGGCGCCGGCGGCGTCGGGAGCGCGGGGGGCCCCCCCCGCTGTCGAATCTACGGCGACCCCGGCCGAACCCCGTCATCCTTCCGCCGCACCTCCGAGCGCACCGGTGCACGCCGGCAACGGCGGCAACTCCCTCGAGGACCGGCTCCGCACCAAGTCGTCGCCCCTCGTTCGCAAGATCGCCGCGGAGCACGGCATCGAGCTCACGGGTATGCGCGGCTCCGGCATCGCCGGACGCGTCACCAAGAAGGACATTCTCCAATTCATCGACGACGGCGGCGCGGCAAGCCCCGCGGCGGCGCCGAGCGCGCCGCGTCACGCAACGCCGGCTCCGTTAGGCGCAATGTGGCCCACGCCCACCGCCGATCCGGGCGACGTCGTCGAGCCCATGACCAAGATGCGTGCGCTGATCAGCGACCACATGGCGCTCTCGCGCCGCACGGCCGCGCACGTGACGTCATTCATGGAAATCGACTTCACCCGCATCGCGCGCCTCCGCGCCGCGCGCCGCGCCGAGTTCGAGGCGGCCACGGGACAGAAGCTCACCTACCTGCCGTTCATCATCAAAGCCGTCGTCGACGGCATCAAGGCATTCCCGATCATGAACGCCTCGGTGGCGGGCGATTCGATCATCTATCGCAAGCAGGTGAACATCGGTGTCGCCGTCGCGCTCGACTGGGGCCTCATCGTCCCCGTCATCAAACACGCCGACAACCTCTCGCTCACCGGCATCACGCGCACGCTCAACGATCTCGCAGGACGCGCGCGCGCCAAGAAGCTGAGCCCCGAAGAAGTGCAGGGCGGCACGTTCACGATCACCAATCCCGGCGTCTTCGGCTCCCTCATGGGCACGCCGATCATCAATCAGCCGCAAGTCGCGATTCTCGGCGTCGGCACGATCGAGAAGCGGCCAAAGGTGATGACCGGGCCCGATGGTGAAGACGTCATCGCGATCCGGACTTGCGCGTACTTCTCGATCTCATTCGATCACCGCATCATCGATGGCGCCGTTGCCGACCAGTATCTCGCGCACGTGAAGAAGTCCCTCGAGACCTATCCGGACGCCGGATTCTAACGTGGCCAGAGCGCTGACTATTCGACGTTCGATCGTTCCGGTCTCCGACCGGAAGAAGTTCTTGCAGAAGGTGAAGACGCGGCGAACGTATTACGTCAACGCGTCCTGCAAGTTCTGGATGTTCGAGGAAAGCGATTTGTCGGGTGCGTTCGTCGAGTTCATCGAAGCGGACGACGCCAAGACGCTCGCCAAAGCGCTCGCCGAGTCGCCGGACCAACCGGCGGAAGGCGTGCGCATCTACGAAGAAGTGGACGTGGACTGATGCCGACTCGCACACTCTCGATCGATGGCGCGCGCTGGGAAGTGATGCCGTCGGGGCGCGTCACGCAGTACGACCGCGACGAGTTCGCCTTGCTCTTCATCGCCGGTACGGGCGCCGAGCGACGCGTACGCACGGTGCGATATTCGCCGCAGGGCGCGCGGTCGCGCGACCAGTCGTTAGCCGAGCTGACCGACGCCGATTTGGCGCGTTTGTTCGCGCACTCGCAGGAGAGCGCCACGTCGCCGGAGGCGGGGTACCGCCGGTGAGTCCGATTGCCGCCAATACACCGGGCGCAACCGGCGCTCGGTGCGTGGATTTGCACATGCATTCGACGGCGTCGGACGGTTCGCTCGCGCCCGGCGCGGTGGTGGGCGCGGCCGCGGCGGCGAGCCTCGTGGCGATCGCGCTCACGGATCACGACACGGTGGCCGGCGTGGCGGCGGCGTGCGAGGCCGGTGCCCAGTTAGGCGTACGCGTCGTGGCCGGGGTCGAGCTGAGCGCCGTGGACGGCGGCGCCGAAACGCACCTCCTCGGCGTGCACCTGGCGCGCCTGGACGCGATCGAGCGGCACCTGGTGGTGTTTCGCGAGACGCGCCGCGAGCGCGCCGGGCGAATCGTCGAGCGGCTGCATGCGTTAGGCATCCCGCTGCCGTTGGACGCGGTACTCGCCGAGGCGGGCCAGGCGGCCATCGGACGGCCGCACGTGGCGCGGGCCCTGGTAGCGGGCGGGTTCGCCCGGGACATCCGCGACGCGTTCGACCGCTTGTTGGGCAACGGCCGTCCTGCGTTCGCGCCCAAGCACCGGCTCTCGGTAGGCGAGGCCATCGGGCTCGTCCACGAAGCGGGCGGACTGGCGGTATTGGCGCATCCTGGCGCCGGCGCCACCCGCGAGCGGCTGGACGCGCTCCGCGCTCTTGGCCTCGACGGTGTCGAAGTGCTGCACCCCGGGCATTCCGCGGAAGACATCGCCCGCATCACCACCCTCGCCGACCACCTCGACCTCGTGCCGAGCGGCGGCTCCGATTGGCATGGCGCGAAAACCGGCCCCCGCGTGATCGGAAGCATGCGCGTACCGGAAACCTGGCTCGCCCGGCAGGACGAGCGCACCCGCGCCCTGGCGGCGCACGTCGCATGAGCACCGACCTCCTAACCGTAGGTGATCGCGCGCCGGCGTTCGAAGCGCCCGCCAGCGATGGCAAGACGTACGCGCTCGCGCGTCTCCTGGCCAAGCACGCCGTGGTGTTGGTGTTCTATCCCGGTAACAACACCCCCGGCTGAAACAAACAACTCTCCGCCGTGCGCGACGAGTTGAGCGACTTCGAGAAGGCCGGCGTCCAGCCGTTAGGCGTGAATCCCGCGAGCGTCGATTCGCACGCGCGCTACGCCGCCAAGATGCAGTTCGGCTTCCCGTTGCTGAGCGATGCAACCCGCGCGATCGCCGCCGCGTATGGCGCGCTCAAACCGGACGGACGCCTCATCCAGCGCACCGTGTACGGCATCGGCCGCGATGGGCGTATCGCGTTTGCCGCGCGCGGCGCACCCGCGCCGGGCGACGTGCTCGCTGCGCTGGAGCGCTGAGTGGACCCCCAGGGCCGCGTCGCACTCGTCACCGGCGGCGCACGCCGCGTTGGGCGAGCCCTCGTCCAGGCGCTCGCCGGTCGCGGCGCCCGCGTCGCGATCCACCATCACGGGTCGCCTAACGACGCCCAGCCGCTGCTCCAAGCGCTCGCCGCGCTCGGCGTCGAGGCGGCCGAATTCCGCGCCGATCTGCGCAGGGCCGATGCGCCCGATGCGTTGATCGCCGAGGTCGTCAAACGATTCGGCTCGCTCGACATTCTCGTCAACTCGGCGGCGGTGATGGTGCGCAGTCCGCTCGACGAGATCACGATCGAGCAATGGGACGATACGTTCACGCTCAACCTCCGCGCGCCGTTTTTCTGCGCCCGCGCTGCCGCGCGCGCGATGGGCGATCGGGGCGGCGTGATCGTCAACCTCGCCGACCTGGCCGGTATCGAAGCATGGCCCGCCTACGCCGCGCACGGCATCTCCAAGGCGGGCGTCATCCACATGACCCGTGTGCTCGCGCGCATCCTCGCGCCGCGCGTGCGCGTGAACGCCATTGCGCCCGGGGCCGTGCTCTTGCCCGAGCATTGGAGCGCCAGCGACGCGGCGCACCTGGAACGCACCACCCCGTTGGGCCGGCTCGGATCGCCGCAGGACGTCGCGCAGGCGATGCTGTATCTCATTGAGGCGGACTACGTCACCGGCGACCTCGTGATCGTGGACGGCGGCCGCCACATTCGTTGAGGAACGCCGGGCTCCTTCCCGGTGCTTTATCTTTCGTATCGAACGAGATGCCGCCGTGGACGGTGAGCGGAATGGCGCGGAAGCCGATGACGGCTTTCACAACCAGGAATTCGAAGGAGCATGGCGTGGGCGAAAGACACGAATACGACGTGGTGATCGTTGGCGCCGGCCCGGCAGGACTCACGGCGGGATTGTACGCGGGACGCGCGATGCTGCGCACGGCCGTTTTGGAGCGCGGCGCGGCCGGCGGGGAGTTGCTCAACACCGAGCTCATCGAGGACTATCCCGGCTTCGAGCGCATCGAAGGCTGGGAGCTGGCCCAGAAGCTCGAAGAGCACACGCGCAAATTCGGCGCGGAGCTCGCGTTAGGCGTAACGGTGGACTCGGTGCGCCGCATGCCCGACGGTACCTTCGAGACGATCACGGACTCCGGCGACGTCTATCAATCGCCGGCCGTCATCGTCACCGCGGGCGGCACTCCGGTCAAGCTCGGCGTGCCCGGCGAGGCGGAATATGCGGGGAAAGGTGTGTCCTACTGCGCCATCTGCGATGGCGCGTTCTTCAAGGGACATACGATCGCGGTGGTAGGCGGCGGAGACGCGGCGGCCGAAGAGGCCGACTTCCTCACGCGCTACGCGGAGAAGGTGTACCTCATTCACCGGCGCCGCGAGCTGCGCGCGTCGAAGATCATCCAGCATCGCGTGTTCGAGAATCCGAAGATCGAGATCATCTGGGACGCCGTGGTCGAGCTCATCGAGGGCGACACGAAGGGTCTGGTGGACAACCTCGTGCTGCGCGACGTGCATACCAACGAGCGCCGTGATCTCGCCGTCACGGGCATCTTCGTCTTCGTGGGATTCCGGCCTAACACAGGCATCATCGGCGAGCACTTTGACCACGACGCGTTGGGCTACGTCGTGACCGACGGCAACATGCAGAGCTCCATCCCGGGACTGTTCGTCGCCGGCGATCTGCGGTCGCAGCTCACGCGCCAGGTGACCACGGCAGCCGGAGACGCGACCACCGCTGCGATCGCGGCCGAGAAATATCTCGCGGCGCTCGGCGACGCGGCGGCCGAGGTTGTGTAGCGTGCGGGTCGATACGATCTCTGTTGGGCCGTTTCAAGAAAACGCGTACTTGATCGTCTGCACGGGTGCACGCGAATGCGTGCTCGTGGATCCCGGCGATGAGCCCGATCGGTTGCTCGCGGCCGTGCGACAGTCCGGCGCTGCACTGCGCGCCATCTGGGTCACACATTCGCACGTGGATCACGTCGGCGCCATCGCCGGCATCAAGCGGGAGCTGGACGTCCCGATCTACGCACACCCCGACGGAAAGCCGCTGTACGATGCCGCCGTCGAGCACGGCCGCGCATTCGGCCTCGAGGTCGAGCAGCCGCCCCAGGCGGATGTCGCGATGCGCGAGGGCGACCGCCTCCTCGTGGGGAAGCACGAATTTGCGGTGATCGACACGCCGGGACACGCCCCGGGGCATGTGGTGATCCATGGACACGGCATGGCGTTCGTGGGCGACTGCGTGTTCGCCGGTTCGATCGGCCGGACGGACCTGCCTCTGTCCAACGCAACGCAGCTCGCCCACTCGCTCGACCGCATCGCGGCGCTGCCTAACGATACGATTTTGTATCCGGGACACGGACCCGCCACCACCGTCGGCCGCGAGAAAGCCTCGAATCCGTTTCTCAACGGGACGGTGCGCGTTGTGGGGAGCCAATGATCCGTTCGGGCGTTGGCCAGCCCGTGGCAGCGCTCGTATTGGGCGCCTGGCTGGGAGCCGCGGTATTCTTCGCGGCGATTGTCGCGCCGGCGACGTTCCGAACGGTTCCTGATTCGGCGGCGGCCGGCGCTCTCGTGCGGGCAACGTTGCCCGCGATATTCGATGCGGGAGCGGTCGCCGGCCTCCTTGTATTGTGGCTGGGCTTCGGACGCAGGGCCGCGGTCATCTGCGGTGCGGGGATCACCGCGTGCTGTGCGGTGTCTCAGTTCGTCGTGGCGCGGCGAATCGACCAGCTGCGCTTGCATCTCGCCACGCCGATCGAGACGCTCGCCCCGTCCGACCCGTCGCGGCTCGCGTTCGATCACTTGCACATGGCGTCGGTTGGTCTCCTCGCCGCCGCCATGATTCTGGCGGTTCTCGCGATAGTTTGGCTGACACGGTCCGGTCTGGCGTCAGCGGTTAGTCCTGAGTAACCATACAGGCAGTCATCACTCGCCCCACATCGCCCGCCGCAAGGCCCGGAGGAAAATCTTCATGCGTCTACCTCGTTTGCTCGTCGTTGCCGCTCTTGCCGGCCTGGGGGCGTGCAATTTGTCCACCAGCCTGCCCACCTCCAGGCCGCTCGGGATTGTGGTCCTCAGCGATACGTTGGACGCGCAAGGACATACGGTGATGTCGCCGGTCGCGCACTTCTTCAACGGTTCGGGCGTCGTCGTGCCGGACAGCCGCGTGGTTCAGGACTCGTGTCTCGTGATTCCGTACTTGGCCGACACGGGAGCGTTCCCGTACAATCTGTTCTCGCCGCTCAATGCCGGAGACTCGGTAATCGTCCAGGCCGGTGATGTCACCACGAGTCTTTTCCCGGCGTTGGATCCGAAGACGCAGGTCTTCACCGGAACCTACGATCTGAAGGCGCCCCCGTTGGCCTGGACGCCTGGTACGCCGGTGTCGGTGACGGTTCCGGGCGCGACAGGCGCAAATACGTATCCGTCTGCCTCAGTGTCCGCGGCTACAGCCGCCGGATTCAGTGTGTCGCCCATCGCTCGGGAGCCGGACGAGAACTCGTTCACCATCTCGTATGCGCCGGCTGGCGGAACGGGATCAGCCGTGGTGTTTGCGATCGGGTTCGACACGGTGAGTCATACGGTGAATCCGGTCACAGTGCACCTCGAGATGTATTGTTCGGAAACTGATACGGGCAATTTCCAGATACCGGTCGCGGTCGCGCGCGTTTGGCGCCAAGCGGCGGCCACGCCGCGGAACATGCGCGCGTACCGGTGGCAGACAACGATCCAGAATAATGCCGGCACCGGTTTGATCGTGATCGCCCAACACAACGAATACGCGGCCGACGCGCCCTGACGCGCGGCTGCCGTGCGGCGCGCCGGTTGCGTTAGGCAACCGGCCGCGCCGGTTCTCATTCCCACTTGCCTCCGACAATGTCCCAGCCGACACGCGCCGAGAAGGACCCACTCGGCGAATTACCCGTTCCCGAGAGCGCACTCTACGGCGTGCAGACCGTGCGCGCCGTACAGAACTTCCCCATCAGCGGACTGCGTCCACTCCCGGTGTTCGTCGACGCGGTGGTGTGGATCAAACGCGCGGCTGCGCTCACGCACAAAGAGACCGGCCGGCTGGATGCCCGACTCGCCGACGCGATCGTCGCTGCCGCCGACGAGGTGCTGGCCGGACAACACCGCGACCACTTCGTCGTGGACGTCTATCAGGCCGGGGCAGGGACGTCGCACAACATGAACGTGAACGAGGTGCTGGCGAACCGCGCCAATGAAATCCTCGGCGGACGACGCGGTTCGTACACGCCCGTCCATCCGAACGATCACGTCAACATGGCGCAGTCCACGAACGATGTGATCCCGACGGCGATCCGCCTTGGGATTCTGGCGCTGCTTCGGGATCTCGGGCCCGCGCTCGCCGGCCTTCGCGACCGCTTTCTCGACAAGGGTCGCGAGTTCGACGACGTGATCAAGTGCGGCCGCACGCACCTGCAGGACGCGATGCCGGTTCGGTTAGGCCAGGAGTTTCGCGCGTACGGCATCACGATCGAGCGCAACGCACGCCGGCTGACCGACGTCGGCGACTTCCTGCGCGATTTGGGCATCGGCGGCAGTGCCGTGGGGACCGGTGTCAACGTCGAGCCGCAGTATCCGGCGCTGATGATCCGGCATCTCCGAAGGGCCACGGGTCTCGATCTGCGTGAGGGCGAGGATCGCGTGCAGCTCATGCAGAGCATGGGTGACGTGGCGGCGTTCAGCGCACAGCTCCGCACGCTCGCGGTGGATCTGAGCAAGATCGCGAGCGACCTGCGTCTGCTCGCGTCGGGCCCGCGCACCGGCTTGGACGAAATCGTCATGCCGGCAGTGCAACCGGGCTCGTCGATTATGCCGGGCAAGGTCAATCCTTCGGTCGCAGAAATGGTGAATCAGGTTTGCTTCCAGGTGATCGGCAACGACAGCTGCGTGAGCGCCGCGGCCGAGCACGGGCAGCTCGAGCTCAACGTGATGATGCCGGTCATCGCGCACAACGTGATGTTCTCGATGATGATCCTGGCTAACGCCGCCACCACGCTGGCCGAACGGTGCATTGCCGGCATCGCGGCCAACGTGGAACAGTGCGCGTATTGGGTGGAGCGGTCCGCGGCCCTGGCCACTGCGCTCGCGCCCCAAATCGGGTATGCGCGCGCGGCCGAGTTGAGCAAGCGCTCGGTGAAGGAGAACACACTCATCCGTGATCTCGTGCGCAAGGAAGGGGTGTTGCCCGAAAAGGACATCGATCGGGTGCTCGACTTGCGCCGCATGACCGAGATCGGCGTGCCCGGGAAATGAAGCGGTGCGACTCGACGCGTACTTGCCGGTGGGCCGCTTCGGGTCTATCCTGAAATCATGCGGATCACGACGTGGGCCGAGTACGGTCTGATCTGTTCGCTGCACCTCGCTCAGCGCGCGCGCGAACATCCCGTCACCGGCCGCGATATCGCGACCCGCGAGCGGCTGCCGGTGGACTATGTCGAGCAGATTCTGCTGCGGTTGAGGCGGGCCGATATCATCCGGAGCACGCGCGGCGCGCACGGCGGATACACGCTCGCGCGCGAGGCGCACGAGATCTCGGTGCGCGACGTGATCGCGGCATCGGAGCTCACCACGTTCGACCTCCACTGTGTGTCGCATCCGGTGGATGACGAGCGGTGCTCCGCTTCGCAGTCGTGCAGCATTCGCCCGGTGTGGGTGCTGCTACAGCAGAAGATCGACGCCGTCCTCGAGAGCGTGCACCTGTCCGATCTGATGTACGAAGAACCGACCGTCCGCGAACGGGTAGGGCTCCCCATCCTCCAGGGCTGATCGCGACGCACCAGCGCGCGTGACGCAAGCGACCGCCTAACGATGTGGCGTGAATGGCGACGGGGCCGCGCGCTCCGCGACAAGGCGGATGCCTACGTGGCGACGCTCAGCATCGAGCCATCGGCAGACGACGTCGCCTGGCTCTCCGAGCACGGAACTGGCGGGGACGTGGACCATGCGCGGTGGGAGCTGCGCTACGCGCGCCGCGCGCTCGGTCTCTTGACCGCCCAACGCGACGCGCTGGACGATCGCACGGGGTCGGTCGTCGCCCGCGCGTTAGCCAGCGCGTTAACGCGCGACAAGGCCGTGGCTCCGGGTAAGCTCCGCGTAGCCGAACACCAGCTCAATGCACGTCTTCGTGCGTATAGCGAGGCGTTGGTGAATCGTCAGGGAGAGGGAAGCGGTTGGCACTTGGGCCGGGCGCTTCTCGAGTTTGCGGGGCGCAGGGAGGCTGTGAGTGCGGAGGACGTTGCGCACGCGTCGGAGATTCTGTCCCGGTACTTGGGGGACGGCAACGCGGCGCTCCGCGAACGCTTCGGATCTGCAGACCTTCCCGAAGACATCGCTCCGTCAGCAGCTCGCGACCTGACCGGATAAGGCAAAGCGGGCGACAATGTCGCCCGCTTGCACGATATGCCGAAGGGGGGACTCGAACCCCCACGGGCTATCGCCCACTGCGCCCTGAACGCAGCGCGTCTACCAATTCCACCACTTCGGCGTGGACGCGTAACCTATTGAGCCGCTTTGACAAAGTCAAACGCTGCAGCGACCGCGCCGAGAGGAACAACGAGCCAGAAGTCGCAGTCAGGTTCCATGCCTACGCAGCGATCGTCGCGCACGAGCGGCGTGACGACGGTCCGGGCCGACGTTCGGCGGTTGCGCGCGTTCGACGAATCGGCGTTGGACGCGACCAGCGTCCTGCGTCTGCCTTGCTTCATCGTCGAGGCACGCCACGGCGTCCTAACGGTCCACGGCGACCCGGAGTGGTCGGCGCCCGAGCAGCCATCGGGTGTGGGCAACGCCGGTTGGCAGTGGGACGGCGAACGCCTGCGTGCCCACACCGGGCGATATGGCTTTCGGCCGCTGTTCGTGCGCCGGCTCGCCGACGGCGTCGCCATCTCGCCGTCGTTAGTCCGGCTCATGGCGATCGGCGGCTTGTTGCCCATCGACGACGGGGCCATGGCAGTGTTCCTGCGCATCGGCTTCTTCGTGGGCGAGGACACGCCGTTCCGCGACGTGCGCGTCTTGCCGCCCGGCGGCCGGCTCGAGTGGCGCGACGGTGTGTTATCCGTCGAAGCGACGTATCCGCGAGTCCGCGCGAGCACGCTGACCCGCGCCGCCGCCATCGATGCGTACATCGAGGTCTTTCGAGACGCCGTGCGCCGGTGTGGGCCGGGTGACCAGCCGAACGTCGTGCCGTTGAGCGGCGGCCGCGACTCGCGCCACATACTGTTCGAGCTCTGCGCGTCCGGTTTCCCGCCCGAGCGGTGCCTAACGCTGCGCAATTACCCGCCGCGCGGCTCGCGCGACGTGGTGGTGGCCACCGAGATCGCGCGCGCCGTTGGCGTGACCCACGAGCTCATCGAGGAGATTCCGTCGCGGGCGTCGGCGGAGCTGCGCAAGAACCTGATCACGCACTTCTGCGCCGATGAGCACGCGTGGTTCATGGCCCTCGCCGACAGATTGTCGGGCCAGAACGTGGCGGTGTGGGACGGGATCGCGGGAGACGTGCTGTCCAACGGCCATCGGTTGGAGGCGCCGCACCTCGCGCTCGCCCGGGCGGGCAACATCGAGGAGCTCACCCAGTCGCTGTTGGACGAGGGCGCCATGCGCATCGTGCCGCCGGCGATGGCCGCTCGCTGGAGCCGCGAGGCGGCGGTGGCGCGTCTCACCGAGGAGCTGCGCCACCATCTCGACGCGCCTAACCCGATCGGATCGTTCTTTTTCTGGAATCGCACGCGCCGGGAGATCGCGCTCGTACCGTTCGGCTTGTGGAACGTCGCCGGCAGCGTGCGGACGCCGTACCTCGATCCGGCCGTGTTCGATCTGCTCGTGTCGCTGCCGGCCGAGATGTTCCTGGACAAACGGTTCCATCCGAATGCGATTCGCCGGGCGTATCCCGAGCACGCGTATCTCCGTTTCGACACCGAGACGGGATTGCGGCCGGTGCGCGCGCCTAACGGAACGCCGGAGGACGCGCCCTACTACCGGCGCCTGCTGCGCGACAGCGCGGCCTACGTGGGCGGTGCGCGGCGGTCGCGCATGGTCCGCCGGCGCTACGTGGCATCGCGCGCCGCCTATTGGTACGTCCGCAGCGACTTCAGCGACACCGCGCTCATGCCCGTCGCCATCTACCTGGCGCAGTTGGACACGGTGGCGCAATGGGCGGCCGGCCGCGACCCTGAGTTAGGCACGGCCGCCGATCACTCGTAGCGCAGCGCGATGATCGGGTCGAGGCGCGCGGCCCGGCGCGCCGGCCACACGCCGAAGATGATCCCCACGAGCGCCGCGAACAGGAATGCGATCGCCACCGTCGCCGGCACGACCTGCTCGTTCCACGACATGAGAGACTTGAGCGCGGACGCCCCGCCCACGCCCACCCCGATGCCCACGAGACCGCCTAACGCACAGAGCGTGACGGCCTCGATCAGGAACTGAAGCAGGATCTGACGCTGCGTCGCGCCGAGCGCCTTCCGGATGCCGATCTCGCGCGTGCGCTCGGTGACCGAGACGACCATGATGTTCATCACGCCGATGCCGCCGACGACGAGTGAGATGCCCGCGACCGCGCCGAGCAGGATGGTCAGCACCTGCGTGGTGCTGGTCTGCGCCGCTACCTGATCGTCCTGCGTTTGCACGCTGAAGTCGACCGTGCGGTGGCGCTGCGTCAGCACCTGCGTGATCTCGGCCTTGGCCGCGGGGATGGTCTTGCTGCTCGTGGCGGTGACGACGATCTGCGAGACGTTGGCGAAGCCTTTGGCGCTGCGCGGATTGGAGAGCTGCTTCTGCAACGTCGTGAGCGGAATCAGCACCTGGTCGTCGACGTTC
>DATEHK010000145.1:0-11103 GCA_035279625.1 Gemmatimonadaceae bacterium | reverse complement strand
CGCGCGCGGCGGCGGCGCTGCGCGCGTCGATCGCGTTGGCCGGAGGCCGCGAGGTGTGCTTCGCGGCCACGCTCGATCCGGCGGGCGTCGTGCAAAGCGTGCGCGTCGTGGCGCGAGGCGGCGTCGACAGCGTGCTCGCGCTCCCCGGGTTCGCCGAGCGCGGCGAGATGATGCTGCACAATCATCCGAGCGGGCTCCTCGATCCGTCCGATGCCGATCTCGCGGTAGCGGCGCGCATCCACGAGGAGGGCATCGGCTTGGGCATCATCGACAACGCCGCGACTGCACTTTACGTGGTGGTCGAGGTCCCGACGCAGAAGCAGTCCGTGCGGCTGGTGCTCGACGACGTCCGCGGCACGCTCGCGCCTAACGGGCCGATCGCGGCGCGGCTTGCCCGCTACGAGGATCGCGCGAGCCAGCGCGACATGGCCGCGGCCATCGCGCGCTTGTACAACGGCGGCGGCATCGGCCTCTTCGAGGCCGGCACGGGCGTCGGCAAATCGCTCGGCTACCTCGTCCCGGCGCTCCGTTGGGCGGCGGCCAACGGGGAGCGCACGATCGTGTCGACCAACACGATCAATTTGCAGGAGCAGCTGGTGGGCAAGGACCTGCCCTTTCTCGCCGACGCGCTCACCGATCAGACGGTGCGGTTCGCGCTGCTCAAGGGATGGCGGAACTACGTGTGCCTGCAGCGCCTCGAGCAGGCGGCGGGGCACGGCGCCTCGCTCTTCGACGGAGCCGTCACCGATGAGATCGACTCGCTGCGCGCGTGGGCCGCGCACACCAGCGATGGGTCGCTCGCCGATCTCCCCGCGCCGCCCAGCCCGGATGCGTGGGACGAGGTGGCCGCGGAGCCCGACCTGTGCGGCCGTCTCAAGTGTCTGCACTACGCGACCTGTTTCGTGTTCGCGGCGCGGCGGCGCGCGGCCGACTCCGACGTGATCGTGGTGAACCACCACCTGCTGCTCGCCGACCTCGCCGTTAGGCGGGCGCAGCAGAATTGGGGCGACGCGGCGGTGCTGCCGGCGTATCGCCGCCTGGTCGTGGATGAGGGCCACCACCTCGAGGATGCCGCCGCGGCGCACCTCGGCACGAGCGTTACGCGACGCGGCGTCGAGCGGCTGCTCGCGCGTCTCGATCGTCGCGGCGGGCGCGGCTTGCTCGCGCTTCTGGCCGCGCGGTTGGCAGGCCGCGAGGATCTCTACAGCACGGCCAGCCACGACCTCGTCACGGCGCGGCTGGTTCCGGTGGTGCCGTCGGCGAGAGATTCTGCGGCCACGGTGTTCGCCTTTCTCGACATGGTGCTCCAGGAAACCGGCGAGCCGGTGTTCCGCCTAACGGACGACTTCGCCGGCCACCCCATCTGGCGAGGCGGGCTCGACGCCGCCTTCACCGATCTCCTGTCGCAGATTGCGCTCCTCGGCGACGGCCTGCGCGTAGTGCGCGACCGCCTGGAGGTGGACGTGGACGGCGGCGATCCGGCCGCGGCCCTGGTGCGCGAGATCAGCGGCGTCGTGCGGCGGCTGGAAGCGTTCGGCGATGGACTGGCGCACGCGCTCCGCCCGCCGGCCGACGGCGCACCCACGGTGCGCTGGCTCGAGTCGCGTGGCCGCGATCGCAACGTGGCCGCCGCGGCGGTCCCGCTCGATCTCGCGCCCATTCTGCGCGCCGACCTCTTCGCGCGACTCGAGACCGCGATCGTCACCAGCGCCACCCTGGCGGCCGGCGACGACTTCACCTACCTCGCCGCGCGCCTCGGCCTAACGGAAGACGAGGTCGAGCCGGAGACGGCCGTGTTCCCGTCGCCGTTCGACTTCGCCGAGCAGGCGCTGCTGGTCGTACCCACCGACCTGCCCGTGCCTAACGTAGAGCCGGCGGCGCACGTGAGCGCGTGCGTCGCCGTGGTCCGCGACCTCGCGCATGCGTCGGATGGCGGCTTGTTCGCGCTGTTCACCAGCCACCGCGACGTGCGCGCCGCCGCGGCTGCCATCCGCGCGTGCCCGGACGGCACGCGGTGGCCGCTGCTGGTCCACGGCGAAGAGGCGCGCGACACGCTGCTCCGCCGTTTCCGAGACTCGGGACGCGCGCTGCTGTTAGGCACGGCGTCGTTCTGGGAAGGCGTCGATGTGCCCGGCGACGCGCTCCGCGGCTTGGTGATCGCGAAACTGCCGTTCCGCGTGCCCACCGATCCGCTCACCGCCGCGCAGTGCGAAGCGATCGCCGAAAACGGCGGCGATCCCTTCGTCGAATACATGCTCCCCAACGCGGCCCTCAGGCTCAAACAAGGATTCGGCCGGCTCATTCGCGCGCAGACCGATCGCGGTGTGGTGGTGCTGTGCGATCCGCGTGTCATTACGAAAGCGTACGGCCAATCCATACTCGCAACGCTTCCCCCGGCGACGCGCGTAATCGACACGTGGGCTCGCGCCCGTTCCACGATAAACCACTTCTATGGGAGGACTCGGTGACTGATTCGTCGCGCCCCGGCAAGATCGTATGCGTGGGCCGCAACTACCGCGCGCATGCGAAAGAGTTGGGCAACGATGTGCCCGCCGAGCCGCTGATCTTCCTCAAACCACCCTCGAGCGTGATCCGCAGCGGAGGCACGATCGAGCTCCCAACAGTCTCGTCGCAAGTCGAGTATGAAGGAGAAATAGGAGTGGTGATCGGGTCGCGTCTGTCGCGAGCGGACGAGGCCCAAGCCAAAAGCAGCATCCGCGGGATCGTCGCGTTGAATGACGTAACGGCGCGCGACCTGCAGCGCAGTGACGGTCAGTGGACGCGGGCCAAAGGATTCGACACATTCTGCCCAGTGGGCCGCGAAGTGCCGGTCCCGGCAGACCTCTCCTCGCTCGAAGTCACGACACGCGTGAACGGCTCCGTTCGCCAGCACGCGTCGGCCACTGAAATGGTCTTCGCCATTCCCATGCTGCTCGCCTACATCTCGAGCATCATGACCCTGGAACCAGGCGATGTGGTCGCTACGGGAACACCGTCTGGAGTCGGCCGGTTGGAAGGAGGAGACGTTGTCGAAGTGCAGGTGGCTACGAGTCTTGTACGGAACTCCGTGAACGCTGCGGGGTGATCACACGGGATCGAACGGGCGTTTTTTGTGTGCCGCATCCCGGTAGTCGCTTAAATTGAGGGTTATGCCGCCCAGGTCTTCGCGCTACGCCCGATTGCCGGAATACCTCCTGGCGTCGATCCCGCAGAAAAAACGCGAGCTCGCGGCGCGGGGCGTCGACGTCATCGATCTCGGTGCCGGTGACGCGGACTTGGCACCACCGGCCGAAGCGGTAGCGGCCTTGGAGCGCGCGGCGCGCGACCCCGCCATGAGCCGCTACGGATTCGGCGCCGGGCTTCCGGCGTATCGTGAAGCAGTATCGCGCTTCATGCAGCGTCGGTTCAACGTGAGCGCCGACCCCATGCGCGAAGTGGTTCCGCTCATCGGGTCCAAGGAAGGCATCGCCCACTTGGCGCTCGCATACCTCGATGAGGGCGACGTCGCCATCATTCCCGAGCCCGGCTACCTGGCCTATCTCGGCGGCACGCTGCTCGCCGAAGGCTCGCCGCACGTGGTGGCGCTCGATCCGCGCGCGAGGTTTTTGGTGGAGCTGGACGACGTGCCGCGCGACGTGCTCGCGCGCACCAAGCTGCTCTATCTCAACTACCCGAACAATCCGACGGCCGCCATCGCGCCGCGCGACTACCTCGAGCGCGTCGTTAGGCAATGCCGCGAGCGCGACATTCTGCTCGCCTACGACAACGCGTACTCGGAGCTGGCGTTCGACGGATACCGGCCGCCGAGCATCTTCGAGATTCCAGGTGCGCGCGACGTGGCCATCGAGTTCCATTCGCTGTCCAAGACGTACAGCATGACGGGCTGGCGATGCGGGTGGGCCGTCGCGCGTCCCGAAGTCGCGAGCGTGCTGTCCAAAGTAAAGTCGTTCGTCGACACCGGCGCGTTCATGGCGGTGCAAGCGGCGGGTGCGGCAGCGCTCGATGCGTGGGAGCATTTCGTGCCGGGCAACGTGCGCGCCTTCGCCGAGCGCCGCGACGCGGCTGTCGATGCGTTCCGCGCCGCGGGGTTCGCGTGCGAGACGCCGCGTGCGACGATGTATCTCTGGATTCCGCTCCCGGCGGGCGTGCCGAGCGCGGTGTTCGCGGAACGGCTGCTCAACGACGAGGGCGTGGTCGTGCTGCCCGGCTCGTCGTTCGGTGCGGGCGGTGAAGGATTTTTCCGCGTCTCGTTCATCACGTCGCCGGCGCGCATCGCGGAAGCGGCACGTCGCGCCGGTCGCGTGCTCGAGAGTCTCGAGGCGGCGGTCGCATGAGGCGCAAGCCGAGTGGCGCGCTCGTCCTGTCGATCGGACTGCACATCGTCCTGATCGTCGGATTGGTGTGGATCATGGCGGTGCCGCTGCCGTTTCAACGGTGGCTGTCGGAGCACCAGAACGTGCCGGTCGAGAAAATCGGGTATTTGCAGGTGCCTAACGAGGGCGTGACGCGCCTGGGCCGGAACGGCGGAAACAACATTCCGAAGGAGCGCACGCAGACGAGGCCGTTCGCCGCGCCCACCACCACGCCGACGACGATTCCGAAGGCGCCGTCGCAGGCGTCGTCGCCGACCGGCGGACAGGGCACGGGACCGAAAGTCGGCATTGGCGGCGCCGAGAGCGGCATCACGCCGTCGTTCTCCGATCCACGACTCTGGCTGCCGCCCGGTCCAGTGATGGGCGTGCCGCGCTCGCAGAGCCAACGGCTCGACTCGGTGATCATGGCGCGTCTCCAGCCGCACCTCGACTCGCTCGAGGCGATCGCCGCGCATCAAGGCAAGGCGCCCGGCGATTGGACGTTCACGAAAGATGGAAAGAAGTGGGGGATGGACCCGAAGAACATCTACATCGGGGATCATGCCATCCCGACGGCCATCCTCGCGCTGCTGCCGCTCAACAAGGGTGCGAACCCGATCACGTCGAACGAGAACAAGGCGTTCGCGTACCAGCACCAGGACATTCAGTTCCAGGCGCAGCGGGCGATGAACGAAGAGGAGTTCAACGAGGCGGTGAAGCGCATTCGCGAGCGGAAGCAGCGCGAGCACGACGACGAACAGAAGGACCGCCAGCGGCACAAGCAGCAGGCGGACAGCACCATCGCCCAGCCGTAGCTCCGTTAGGCGTCGCCCGCCGGCGCCGGCGTCTCGTCGAATTCACAGAACGGACGAAACACCCCGCACACTTTGCCTAACAGGGTGCCCGCGCCGTGCGAGCGCACGCCGTCCACCTGGCGTAGCGTGACCGTGCCTCCCGCGCCATCGCGCTCGGCGTAGAGGTCGCCCGGCCCGGCGTTGGCCACCGGATCCACGAGCACGTAGTCGCCGTCGAGGATGCCGCCGCCGGGCGCGGCCGAGCCCACGTTCTCGACGCGCACGTAGAAGACGCGTTCGTTAGGCACGAAACGCCGGTCGATGGTGAGGTACGTGCCGCGCGTGGAAGGCGGCGCCGGCACTTCGGCGCTCGAATACGGCGGCACCGGCATGGTGCGCCCCGCGCCTTGGTAGCCCAACAGCCGCACGCCGCGCGAACGCGAGGGATCGCGTTCGATGAATCCCTTCCGCGCCAGCGACTGCAGGATTTCCGAAACGGTTTTCGTGGACTTGATCCGGAACTCCCGCCCGATTTCACGCACGCTCGGCTGGTACGTGTTCTGGGTGAGGAAGTCGAGCAAGTAGTGGTAGACCTTTCGCTCGATCGGCGTCAGTGACTCGGGCATGGGATCCCCCCGATGATGCGAAACCGGGAATCCATACGAGTGTGAATTCCCGGTAAGCTTGCTCTGCGCAACAATAGTGCATACCCAAGAGCTCGGTCAACTGCTATGTCAACAAATGCTGATCGACCTCCAGAAAGTGAATCGCATCATCGATACGACGCAACGACAAGTCGCGTCCCATTGTGATTAGCACGTCAAAGATGCCGGGGCTCACCGTCATTCCTGTGAGCGCCAATCGGAGCGGCTGAAAAATCTTTCCGGCGGCTACGCCGCGTGTTTCCGCGAGCGCGCGCAACCCTTCCTCGATCGTTGCTGCGTCCCAGCGCTCGAGCTCCGACAAACATCTGCGTACCGCAGCAAGCACATCGTGCGCGCCGGCGCGATCCTTCCATTGCTTGGCTATCGCCTCTTCGTCGTATGCGAGCGGACCCGGGAAGTACGGGCCAGCTTGACGCACGATGTCGTGCACCGTGCGCGCGCGCACCTTGAGCATCTCGATCAACGACAAGTACCACGTGTGCTTCTCGCGAAGCTGATCCGTGGTTGCGAGCCCGGCCGCGATCACGTCGGGCGTGACGCGCGGCTCGAGCTCGGCGGCCGGCGTGAGGCTCAGATGCTGGCCGTTCATCCACTCGAGCTTCTTCGTGTCGAACACGGCCGCCTTCTTCTGGAGACCGTCCACCGAGAAGAGCGCGATCATTTCATCGAGCGACATCACTTCTCGGTCGCCGCCCGGCGACCATCCCATGAGCGCGAGAAAGTTCACCATCGCGCTCGGCAGAATGCCTTCGTTGCGATAGTCGGCGACCGCGGTGGCGCCGTGGCGCTTGCTCAGTTTCTTGCCGTCGAGACCGTGGATCATCGGCACGTGCGCGAACCGCGGCAGCGCGTGGCCTAACGCATCGTACAGCAGAATCTGCTTGGGCGTGTTCGAGATGTGGTCGTCGCCGCGCATGACGAGGGTGATGGCCATCGCGATGTCGTCCGACACCACGGCCATGTTATAGATGGGCGTCGCGTCCGACCGCAGGATGACGAAGTCCTCGATGTCCTTGTTCGGGAACGCGATCGGTCCATGGACGACGTCGTCCCACGTCGTGGTTCCGTTAGGCACGCGGAACCGCACCACGAACGGGTCGCCGGCCGATAGCCGCTGCTGCACCTGGTCGGGCGACAGTCGGTCGCACCGGCGGTCGTACCGGAAGCTCTCGCCCCGCGCCGTGGCCGCTGCCCGCTGCGCGTCGAGCTCCGCCGCCGTGCAGAAGCAGCGGTAGGCGAGATTGCGATCGACCAGCGCGCGCGCATCGCGTTGATGCCGCTCGAGCCCCTGCGCCTGGTACACCACCTCTTCATCCCAATCGAGGCCGAGCCACGTGAGACCCTCGAAGATCGCGCGAGTGCTCTCATCGGTGCTGCGGGCTTTGTCCGTATCCTCGATGCGCAGCAGAAACTGTCCGTGGTACTTGCGCGCGAACATCCAGTTGAAGAGCGCCGTGCGCGCCCCGCCGACGTGCAGAAAACCGGTAGGCGACGGCGCGAATCGAACGCGCGGAGAATCGGTGACAGAGCTCATATGTAGGGAAAGATAGTCGCGCCCGGGGAGCGCGCGCGTGCGCGCGCTTCGGGACAAGGGAAACGGCGCCTGGCGGCGCTCGGGGAAAGGGGCCGTGTCGTAGTCTCCGTTAGGCGACCCGTTCCCGTTTCCCTATTCCCTCAGCGCGCGCACGCGCGCGCTTCCCCGACGGAGTGGGAGGGATTCGAACCCTCGATAGGGCTTTTCAACCCTATAACGGTTTAGCAAACCGCCGCCTTCAGCCTCTCGGCCACCACTCCAGCACCAATCGTCGAATCGACTCGAGGTGCCAGACCAGGCGGAGGGCACAGGATTCGAACCTGTAAGGGCTTGCGCCCGGCGGTTTTCAAGACCGCTGCCTTACCAATTAGGTCTAGCCCTCCGGACCACAAAACATCACTCATCGCCGGCGGGCACGCAACCCGCAACAACGCGCGCACCCGCCACTGAGCAACTACGGTTTCTTTGGCGTCGTGGTCTTCTTCCCTGTGTCGAGGAGCTTCGTGACGTTCGACTCCGGTTGCAGCGGAACCGGCGGCTGCGGCTCGGGTGCACTGAACAATCCCTGCAGGTCGGTGGCTTTGGAAATCGCCTGCACCTGCGCCATGATGTGCGCCGCGTCTTTCGGGTCTCCGCCCACGGCTTCTTCGGCTTCTGCGAGCGTGTAGCCGGTGGCGATATAAAGGTAGGGAATGCCTACCGATGAGCGATCCACCCACATGGTGCGTCGCGCCAACGACGCCGGCGCCTGGAAATCGTGATTCCAGAGCCAATCGGATGTCTTGAGGTCGAGCACGCCTTCGCCGGGGATCGCCAGCGTGTCTTTGCCGGGCATCGGAATGTCGGGCATGAGCTTGCGCGCCAATCCTTGCCCCAACAGATGCGAGTCGAGTCCCAGATCCGAGGGATATCCGCCCGCGGTTCGGCTGAAATACACCGGGCGCTGGGGGAAGTCATCGCGAATCATGCGCAGCACGACGATATCGGCGCGCGCGAGCATCTGCGGCTTGATCGTCGCCGTGAGGTTGCCGGCTTTGAAGATCTGTGGTTGCGAGATCTCGACCGACGGCGGCAGCGCATTGGCTTCGTCGATGGTGAGGTGCAGCGGCGATCCGGTCGGCTTGGGCCACGAGCGGCCGCGATAGATGGCCGGGCCGGCCAGGCTGTCGTAGGGATACACGGGCCGCTGGATCAACTGCCTAACGTACCAGTCCGTGTTGAGCAGCGACGTGTTGGCGACGATCACGTCCTTACGGATGCCTTCCACTTCCTGCGCGTACCACAGCGGGAACGTATCGTTGTCGCCGACGGTGACGAGAATGCCGTACGGCTCGACGCTGTCGAGCAGGTCGTGCGCAAAGTCGCGCGTGTCCGTTTGGCCGGCGCGCGAGGCGGCGGTCCAGTTCATTGCCAGCGGTACGAACGCAATGGCGAGCATCGGCGAGAGCGCGAGCCAGCCGTTGCGAGTAGCGATCGTGACGTACTCCTTACCGCGTTTGATGCCTTCGGTGCCGACGAGCGACGCGAGGTATCCCCACACGCACACCAAGCCGAGTCCTACCCACACGCCCCACGCCGAGAAGCTCACGATGAAGAAATAGTCGCGGTCGCGGACCTCGCACGGCACGCCGGGCGGATTCCCCATCGCGGTGCACTGGCTGTAGCCGTACTTGAAGTTGAGGTAGAAAATGAGCAGCAGCGTGAGCGTGAACATGAACGTGCCGAAGTACCAGAACGACTTGCGGTCGCGCTTCCAGTGCACCCATCCGCCTAACGCGCCGAGGGCCATGTAGACGAGGGCCATGAGCGCCTGGAAGAACGGATAGTGCTCGCCGGCGTCCCGCACCCACTGCCACTTGAAGTACAACCAGTACATGCCTAACTGGCCGAGGAAGGGCGCTTGGCGGTCGAGGGCCGACGGCTTTCCGTACTGGCCGCGGTTGAAGTTGTACCAGAACGCGGACCAGCTCGTGGGCTCGCCTTCGTTGATCGCCGGGTGGTGCATCGAGCGGATCGGTTGCGTGAGGAACGGCGTGTTGCCGAGCAAGAACGCGCCGATGATGCCCGCGAGCAGCTTCCAGCGTATGAGCGTGTCGGGCCGCCGCGCGAGCACCGCCACCACCACGGCCGGGCCGGCCAGCAGGCCCATCATGTGATTGGCGTTGCCTAACCCAAGCAAATACGCGATCAGGACGAGCATCCGGTCGGCCGCCGGTCCCTCGGGATCATCGCACCAGCGCACGGTGAGCCACGAGACGATCGCCAGTCCCATGAGCGAGACCGTGTACACCTTCTCGTTCACCACCGACTGATTCCACACCGTGAACGCCGTCGCGCCCGCGAGCGCGGCCAGCGCGCCGCCCGTGATCCGCTGCCACCGATCCGGCAGCCACGACACGAGCACGCGCTCCGCGACGAGGAACCACATGCTCGCGGCCACCGCGCTCGTAAGCGCGGCCAGCATGTTGATCTTGACCGCGACGCTGAGTGAGCCCAACGGAAGCACCGCGAACAGCCGGCCGATGAGCACGAACAACGGATTGCCCGGCGGGTGCGGGAGCCCGAGCACGTAGGCGGCGGAGATGTACTCGCTCGTGTCCCACATGGCCGTCGACGGCGACAGCGTGAGCAGGTAGAGCACGAAGATGAGCGCCCCCGCGATCGCGGCGGCGAGATAGGACGGTTTGTAGTCGAGCTCGGTGTTGGCCATGCGTGCCGTGAGAAGGGAAGGTCGCGACGCGTCCGTTAGGCTAATGGCGGAAGAGCCGTTTTCCGGTGAGGACCATCGCGATGCCGCGTTCATCCGCGGCGGCAATCACTTCATCGTCGCGCACCGAGCCGCCGGGCTGAACGATGGCCGTGATACCGGCCTCGACGGCCTGATCGATGCCGTCGCGGAATGGAAAATAAGCGTCGGAGCCCAACACCGCGCCGTGGGTGTCGTGTCCCGCGCTCCGTGCCTTGTGGACGGCGAGGAACGACGCGTCGACGCGGGACATCTGGCCCGCGCCAATGCCGATCGTGGCGCCGCCTCGCGCGATCACGATCGCGTTGGACTTGACGCTCGCCACCGCTCGCCACGCAAACTCGAGGTCGGCTTGCTCCTCGCGCGTCGGCGCGCGCTTGGTGGCGACGGTCCACGAGGCGAGCTCGTCGCCCACCGTGGTGCGATCCTGCATGAGGAATCCGCCGCGCACGCGCTTGAAGTCGAACGCGTTTTTGTCCCACTGCGCCCGCCCCTCGAGCACGCGCAAATTTTTCTTGCGGCCGAGCACCTCGACGGCGGCGTCGCTGAACGCGGGTGCGACGAGACATTCGACGAAGAGGCGCGCGATGGCCTGCGCCGCTGGTTCGTCGAGCGGCACGTTCACCGAGATCACCGAGCCGAACGCGGACATCGGATCGCACGCCAGCGCTTTCTCGTACGCCTCGAGCGCCGTGTCGCCTAACGCAAGGCCGCACGGCGTGGTGTGCTTGATGATGGCGCAGCAGGGACGGTCGGCGGCGAAGAGGTCCGTGGCGACGAGCGCGCCCTCGAGATCGAGCAGATTGTTGAAGCTGAGCTCCTTGCCGCCGCGCTGGCGCAGCCCGTGCAAGCCGGCGTTAGGCCGCTCCACGTAGAACGCCGCGCGCTGATCGGGGTTCTCGCCGTAGCGCAGCGTTTGCGCGCGCTCGAGCGACAGCGCGATCCAGTCGGGGAAGTGCACGTCGCGCTGCGTCGCGAACCACGTCGCGATGGCCGCGTCGTAGCTCGACGT
>DATEHK010000144.1:0-8670 GCA_035279625.1 Gemmatimonadaceae bacterium | reverse complement strand
GTGGTGATCGCGGCATCCACCGGCGGCCCGCGGGCCTTAGCCGAAATCATTCCGCGCCTCCCGCGCGATCTCGACGCGGCGGTGCTCGTGGTGCAGCACATGCCCCCCGGCTTCACGCGTAGTCTCGCCGAGCGCCTCGACGCGCAGAGCAACGTGCAGGTGGTCGAGGCGGCGCAGGGCGACGTGGTGCGCACGAATCGCGTGTACGTCGCGCCGGGAGGATGGCACATGCGCGTGGAGCGCGCGCACGGTGCGGGCGCTCCCACGCTTGCGCTCGATGACTCGCCCACGATCTGGGGCGTACGTCCGTCGGCCGATCCGCTGTTCCGTTCGGCGGCCGACGTGTTCGGCGCGCGCACCATCGGCGTGGTGCTCACCGGCATGGGCCGCGATGGCGCCGCCGGTCTGCGCGCGATCCACGATGCCGGCGGCACCGGCCTGGCGCAGGATCGCGACTCGTCGATCATCTACGGGATGCCGCACGCCGCTGCGTTAGGCGGCGGCGTCGATCGCATTCTGCCGTTGGGCGTCTTGCCGGGCGCGATCGCCGAGCTCGTGGCGCGCGATCGGGCGGAGGAGCCGCGATGACCGTGAACGGAGCGCCCGAGACGGGCACGGAGATGCTGCTCTTCCGCCAGGGCGGCGAGTTGTTCGCGCTCGCCCTCGATGCGGCGCTCGAGGTGGTCGAGATGCCGAGACTCGAGTCGGTGCCGGACATGTCGGCCGGAATGTTGGGTGTGTTCCCCGTGCGCGGCGCGTACGTGCCCGTGTACGCGCCCGAGTCTGCGTTAGGCGTGCAGGGCGGGGCACCCCACGCGGCGGTGCTCATCCTGCGCCGCGGCGACCGCCCCATCGGCATCGCCCTCGAGGACGTGGAAGACGTGATCATGGTGAACCAGTCCCTCCTGCACCAACCCCTCGGCGCCACGGGCGCCGGTGTGGTGCTCGGCGTCGAACGACGCGGTGGCGACCTGGTCGGCATCGTCGATGCCCAAGCGTTGGTCGAAGCCTGTGCGACACCGCGGACCGGAGAATCCGAATGACGACGGCAACTTCACACCAAGTCGTGACCTTTCGCGTCGGCGACGAACACTTCGCCGCCGACATCCTGGCCGTGGAGCGCGTGTTGCGGCAGGTGGCGCCCACGCCGGTGCCTAACTTGCCGGCCTGGATGGAAGGCGTGATCGAGTACGAGTCGCATGTGGTACCGGTGATCGACCTGCGCCGGCGCTTCGGACTCGACGAGGCGGGCCGGCCTGCTGCCGGTGTCCGCATCATCGTGTTCCGCGCCGGGGACGAATGGGTGGGCGCGCTGGTCGACGCGGTGCTCGAAGTGGTGAACATCGACGGCGCGCAGCTCTCGCCGCCGCCGTCACTCCTGCGCGGCCTCAAAGCCGAATACGTGCGCGGACTGCTGCACCGCGAGGGCCGGATGATCATTCTCCTCGAGATGGCGCGGCTGCTCACCGCCACGGAACATCTCGAGCTTGAACGCGCGAGCCTGGGAGGGGCATCGTCGGATGGCTGACGTCGACGGACGACCGTTCCGCGCCCGCTTGGGTGCCATCGAGGCGCGCCTCGACGGGCCCCAAGCGGCCGCGGAACGCGACGCGATCAAAGCGGACATCATCGCCCTCTACAAGGAGGTCGAGCAGGAGATCGCGCAGCTCACCACACTGCGCGAGGATGTGAAGCGCCTGGTGGAACGGTGGAAGCAGGTGGGCGGCGGCACGGCCGCGAAGGCGAACAACGCGCCGGCGTTCGGCGGCGAGCGTCCGGTGATGGCCGACCACATCGGCGCGTCCACGTACCTCGAGAAGGGATGGAGCCTCATCTCGTTAGGCGACCACGATGGCGCCGAGCGCGCGCTCCTCAAGGCGCTCGAGTTGTCGCCTAACGACCCGCAAACCGAGTCGCTCCTCGGATGGGCGCAGATGCTCCAGGAGAAGTACGACGAGGCGCTGCTCAACTTCCAGAAAGTCCTGATGCGTCAGCCCGCGAACTCGCTCGCGCGCATCAACCTCGGCTACATCTGCCTCAAGAAGAAGATTTTCGGCGAAGCCATCGAGCATCTGTCCAAGGCCATCCGATTGGACAACGACCGCAAGGCCTCGTTGTATGCGCACTTCTATCTCGGCCTGGTGTATGCGGAACGAGAGATGTACGAAGACGCGCAGACGTTCTTCCGCAAAACGCTGGCCCTCGGGCCCAACCTCATCGAGGCGTACTACGAGCTCGGCCGCGTGCTCTGGTTCGACAACAAGCGCGATGACGCGCTCGCGACGTGGCGTTCGGGACTCGCTGCCAACAAGTTCAATCCATGGGGCAAGCGTTGCGGCGAAATGCTGAAGCACATCGAAGAGGGAGGCACGCCCGCGCGCACCGCGTAGGTCTCGCCGTCGCGCTCTCGCTGCTGCTCGTTGGGCACGCCCCGCGCGCGGCGTCCCAAACCGAAACGCCTCCCGTCCGACTCGACGGCGGACGCTTCACCGTCGTCGCCTACCCGCGCGACGTCACGCTCGCCCATTCCGTGCTTGCGCACGCGATGGCCAGCGACACCTTCCCCGGATTGCCGCGCCCAACGGAACACGTCCTCATCGCGATCGCACCGGACCACCGTCGCTTTCGCGAGTGGTCGGGATCCGGCGCGCCAGAGTGGGGCGCGGCCGTTGCCATCCCCGATCAACGTCGCATCGTGATGCAGGGCTCGGCTGCCGGATCCGGCGCCGGCGACCCGATGCAGGTGCTCAGGCACGAGCTCGCGCACCTCGCCCTGCACGAATACATGGACGACCTGCCGCCGCGCTGGTTCGACGAGGGATACGCGAGCGTCGCCGCCGGCGAATGGGATCGCGATGCGGTGCTCACCACCAGCGTCGCGCTCGTATTTCACGGCGTTCCGTCACTCGATTCACTCGATGCGGAGTTCGAGGGCGGCGAATCGGAGGCTGGCGCCGCGTATGCGCTATCGTATCGCGCCGTCAGCGAGCTCGCGTCGCTCGACAAGGAACGCGGTCTCACACTCTTCTTTCAGTATTGGCGGCAAACGCTCTCCATGGATGTGGCGATCCGCCGGGCATACGGACTCACCGAAGACGCGTTCCAGCAGCGATGGCGCGATCACACCATGCGCCGCTACGGCGCACTCGCGGTGATGGCGAACATGTCGCTCGCGCTTGGACTCCTCGGCATCATCATCGTGCCGTTGTACGTAATACGGAGACGTCGCGATCAGCGGCGCATGGATGAGCTGCGCGAGGCCGAAGCGTTGGCCGAGCGCAGATCGAAGGAGGATGCGCTGGCGGCGCTGCTGGCGGCGGGAGAGGCGGCAGCGCCACGCGATATGCCACCGGATGACATGACATCGGCGTAACGCGCCGCCGACTATCGCTTGACATGCAACGGCAGCCGATTCACACTATGCGACTATGGTAAAAGCCGAGAGTGCATCCAAACCGCGGTCGTATGTGTGGTGGGCGGCGGCAGCAGTTTGTTTGGCGGCAGGTTACGCCGATCTGGTCCGTGGCGGAACAACGCTCGCGCCGATTCTGCTGGTGCTTGGTTACTGCGGTCTCATTCCGCTAGCAATCCTCAAGTAAAGCGAAGCAGCAACGCTCCGTTCCACAGGCTTCCGTCGCTAGGGGGCGCGAAGTGTGCCTGACCAGGGATGGTGCCTGCGAGCGGCAACCCCGAGTATTTCCGGGGGCGAATAGCTCAGTTGGTTAGAGCGCCTGCCTTACACGCAGGATGTCGGGGGTTCGAGTCCCTCTTCGCCCATGTATTGTTGTGCTTGGACCCCATCGGCGATGTTCGGGGTAGATCAGATTAACACTCGGAGGGTAGCGAACGTGAGGGCAATGACTTACAGGGCGAGCGCAGCCGTGTGGGGATTGATGACGGTCGCATTCGCCTGGTCTCCGATTTCGGCCGCCGCGCAAATCACCCGGCGCGTCCCGATCCCCGAGGGAACGCCACGGATGATGGTGGCCCCGTTTCGGGGAAACGAGCTCGGGCTTGGTCCCAAGGTGAGCGGTCAAGTAATCGACAAACTCACGTCGGACATCCCGATCAAGAATCTGTTCGTGATTCCGCAGAAAGCCGTATGCGACAATCTCAAGGCATCCGGCTTCAGTTGCGACAGCACGCCCGATCCCATCACGTCCAAGCTGCTCGCTACGCAGCTGCGCGCCGACGAGTATCTCGAGGGCAGTATCACACACGATGCCCGGTCGTACAAGCTCGAGACGCGGATGGTGCTCACGCGCGATAATAGCATGGTCCAGCCGCTTCCCGATCTCTCGGGCGCGAAGTTGGGCGATCTGGTCGACAAATTGTCCAAGGACGTTCAAGACGCCCGCAAGCAATTGCAGGACGAACGAAAATGTGAGCTCGCCGTTGCGAACGGTCAGCCACAAGACGGCATAACGGCGGCGCGCGCGGCGATCGCCGCGTATCCGTCGTCCACTATCGCGCGCGTCTGTTTGGGCAACGCATTTCTCGCGACGAAGTCCCCGGCCGATTCGGTCATCGCGGTGACGGCGAAAGCGGTCGAGATCGATCCGAAAAACAAACCGGCCCTGGCGCTCTTGGCCGATGCCTACAAAGCGAAATACGACGCGACGAAGGACACGGCTTCCCTCGACAAGGCGGTCGACACGTGGGCCGCCGAGCTCGCGGTCGACTCGAAGAATCTGAAGTTGGTCGAAGACGTGACACAGAAGATCGCCGCGTCGGGCCGTGCACAGCGCGCGAAGCCGATCATCATTCAGGCGGTGCAGGACAATCCGGGCGACCCGACGCTCATTCACCTCAAGTGGCTCATTCTCCAAGCCACCAAGGACTATCCAGAGGCTGCGGCGACTGGCGAGCAGATGGTTCAAGCGGATACATCATTGGCCGACACGAGCTACTTCGTGCGTCAGGCTGCGTTGTACGCGCTCACCAATCAGCCGCAGAAGGCTGCCGAGACGACGGCGAAGGGTGTCGCGAAGTTCAAGAACAATGCGGCGCTCTGGTCGCTCAACTCCCAGACGCAGCGGCTCGCCGGTCAGTCGCAAGCCGCAGTGGATGCGGCGAACCAAGCGATCAAGATCGATCCGAAATCCGAACACGTTTTCTTGCGGAAGGCGCAGGCAGAGATGGATCTGAAGCAGACGGACAGTGCCGTCGCGACGCTCAAGCAGGCGATCGCCAATGGCGAGGATAAAGGAACAGTCGGTCAGTTCCTGCTGGTGTTGGGCAACGGCGCGTATCAGGCCGCGGCTGACACCTCGAAGAAGCCGGCGATTCCTGATTTCCAGAATGCGGTTGGCGTACTGTCGGCGGCGGACAGCATAGCGCCGAGTCCCCAGACGAAGTTTTTGTTGGGCGTGTCGTACTTCCGGATAGCGGACCTCGCGGTACGACAGAATCAGACGGACAAGAAGTGCGATCTGGCGAAAACCGCGCAAGACGCACTGCTCAATGCGCAAATCGATCTGCAGGCGGGTGGATCGGTGGATCCAAAAACCGCGGGCCAGTTGCTGGGCATTCTGCCCAAGTACTCACCAGCGGTCGACGCACAGGTGAAGAAATACTGCAAGTAGTCGATGTCCGGACACACACGATGCGCCCGCCGATGTTCGGCGGGCGCTATCGTTAGGAGACCCGCTTGACGCCGCGCGCCGTTCGCCGCTAGTATGCGTCCCCCGAGCGAACCATTGCATACGGTGTCCAACGCTGGAGCGTGGGCGAGCGAGTATCACGCGCCGGTGATGGCGGCACGAATCGTCGAGTTGTTCCGTGGATGCGACGACGTGCTCGACGGAACGCTCGGTGGCGGTGGGCACGCGCTCGCATTGCTCGAGGCCGGCGCGCGTGTGACCGGGATCGATCGGGATCCGGAGGCAGTCGCGGCGGCGCGCGAGCGATTGGCGGCGTTCGAGACGGCGGGCAGGTTTCGCGCGATCACGGCGAACTACGCAGATCTTGATGACGTCGCCGCGCTTGCGCAGGCGCGATTCAACGGCGTTCTTCTGGATCTCGGTGTGTCATCCCATCAATTGGACGATTTTGCGCGCGGCTTCACGTTCCGTGAGGGAGCCGCGCTCGACATGCGCATGGAAGGATCAGTGCACGACGACGGATCTGATGCCGCGTCGCTGTTGCAGGAGGCCGACGAACGCACGCTCACGCACATCTTCCGGGACTATGCCGACGAACCGCGCGCCCAGCGTCTCGCGCGCGAGATCGTACGGCGTCGCGAACGGCGACCGTTCGCCACGAGCGACGACTTGGTGGACGCGATTCGCGCCGCGCTTGGCGCGCCGCCACGCACAGGACCGGCCGTGTTCGCGCGTCTCTTTCAAGCGGTGCGCATCGCCGTGAACGACGAGCTCGGCGGACTGGAGCGGGCGCTGCCGTCGCTGCGCGATCGGTTGACCCCAGGCGGCGTGATGGCGGTAATCGCCTATCACTCGGGAGAAGACCGCATCGTCAAGCAGACGTTTCGCGCGTGGAGTGCGGCGTGCACGTGTCCGCCGCGACAGCCTATCTGCACGTGCGGCGGACGAGCACTGGGTACGACGCTCACGCGCAAAGCGATTGCCGCGAGCAACGCAGAAGTAGAGGCCAATCCGCGCGCGCGGAGCGCGCATCTCCGCGCATGGCAAAGCGCCGCGTAGCCGCGCGCGGGCGCGCATGGGTGGCGCTGGTGCTGTTCGGTTTCGTTCTCATTGCCGCGGGCGTCATCTGGCGGAGGACAGCGGGCATCGCGCGGTCGCGTGAGCTTCGTACCCTCGAGCAGCGTCGCTCGCAATTGGAATCGGAGCGCGCCCAACTCGAGAGCGACGTGCGGGATCTGTCGAGCCGGAGCGTACTGGCGCCGCTGGTGGAGCGCCGGCTCGACATGCGGGTGCCCAACGATTCGCAGGTCGTCATTCTCAAGCGACCCCGACCGGCGCCGTAAACGTGCTTCGCCAGAGCCGCATCACTCTCGTGCATCTCTCGCTGGTGTTGTTCGCCGCCGCGATCGTCGTGCGTGCGACGCAAGTGCAGCTGTTCCAATCCAAGCAGTGGGCGCGGCGAGCCGAGCGGCAGCACTTCGCATCGGCCACGCTGCCGGCGCCGCGCGGCGCGATCTACGACGTGAGCGGTGCCCCGTTAGCCATGAGCCGCGAGATGCTGCGGCTCAGCATCTCGCCGCGCGAGCTCAAGGACCGGCGGACGGCCTGGCGCGACCTGACGCAGTTGGGCGTGCCGTCGCCGTTCGTCGCGCGCGCAACCGATGCGCGACGGGCGTGGGTGGACATCCCCGGCACGTACTCGCCGGCGCGCGCGGCGCCGCTCGCGTCCATGCGCGGCGTGTATACGCGCCCAACGGTGGATCGCGTGTACACGCCGCGCGAGGCGACGCGGCGCATCGTGGGCTGGGTGGACGACACCGGCACGGCGCGCGCCGGTCTCGAGATGGCGCTCGACTCGCTCTTGCGCGGCACCGATGGACACGCCGTGATCGCGCGCGATGCGCGCGGACGCCGGTTCGATTCGCCGGCCGACAGCGACGTCCTCCCCGAAGCGGGCGACGAAGTGCAGCTCACGATCAATCAGGAGTTGCAGGAAATCTCCGTGCGCGCGTTGTCGGACGCGATCACGAAGATGGGCGCCACGGGCGGCGACATCGTGATTCTGGATCCCGAGGATGGCGAGATCCGGGCGATGGCGAGCGATCGCGTTGGCCAGCCGACGTTCGGCAACCCGGCGCTGAGCGAGCCGTTCGAGCCGGGATCGACGCTCAAGCCTTTGTTCGCGGCCGCGCTCATGCAGCGCGGGCTCGCGCGCCCAACGGACACGGTGAACACCGAGAACGGTGCCTACACGATCGAGGGGCGCACGATTCACGACGAGCATCCGGCGTCGCGCCTCTCGCTGGCGCAGGTGATCGAGTACTCGAGCAACATCGGCATCGTGAAGTTCGTCTCGCGCCTAACGCAACGACAGGAATTCGAGACGCTGCGGGACTACGGATTCGGCATGCCCACGGGCGTACCGTATCCCGGCGAAGCGGGAGGCACGCTGTACTACCCTGCCGAGTGGTCCAAGCAGTCGCCGGCGTCCATGGCCATTGGCTACGAGGTTGCGGTGACCCCGCTGCAACTGGCCGCGGCCTATGGCGCGGTGGCCAACGGCGGCGACCTGTTGCAGCCGGCGCTCATCAAGGCAATCAGGTCGCGCGACGGCACGGTGCTCTACCAGCACGACCGGCGCGTCGTACGGCACCTCATGTCGTCCGCGGTCGCGGCCAAAGTTAGGCAGATGATGATCGGCGTCGTGGAAGGCGGCACGAGCAAGGAAGCGCAGCTGGCGCGGTTCACGCTGGCGGGGAAGAGCGGCACGGCGCGCCGCGGCGCCTCCAAGCACGGATACAAGAGCGGCGACTACACCGCGTCGTTCGTTGGGTTGTTCCCCGCGGACAAGCCGCTCTACGTGATCATCGTGAAGCTCGACAATCCGAAGGCGACGATCTTCGGCGGCACGGCAGCGGCGCCGGTGTCGAAGATCGTGCTGCAGGCGGCCATCGCGTCGCGCGACGCGGCGCTCGATCGCAGCTCGCTGGCGACGAGCGAGTCGCTGTCGAAGGTCGACGACACCACGGTGGTGTCGACGGGCGACGTCGCGCACGCCGACGCGGCG
>DATEHK010000143.1:0-4547 GCA_035279625.1 Gemmatimonadaceae bacterium | reverse complement strand
GAAGCCCTCCACGCGGGATCGCGATCAGCCCAAAGCAGAACTTCTATCGAAGCGCGACATGAGGGCTCACGATGGCGCCCGTGGAGGGCTTCCTCGCTCTGTCACAGGGATAACGAAAAGGAAACTGAAGGATCGCTCGGCGTCGCAGAACCACGCGCGGCTGCTCGTGGCGAGATGAGCGTTGTTCTTTTTGAAAAACAAAGCGGCCACACGGTCACCGACCGATGCGCGTGCCAGGCCTCGGATCCATCGATTCGATCCGGCAGTGTTCGCCGTTGTCCGCGTGCAATGTCGTAGGCACTCGGCTCTCGCCGTTACTCACGCACGCGCAGCGATCCCGCCGATTGTCACGCCGAAACCCGAAATTCCCCGAAGACCCATTTTTGGGAAAGCAAAAAGACTGCGAAGACAATCCCGCCGTGCAGCCGAGCGATGCGAATTGTTCCGTGCAGCTATCAGATTTGATCCGACTCAACAGAGCGAGGAAGCTCACTATGCGGGCGGCCTCCGAGTCGCGCACCTTGTGTGGTCGCCCGAGATTGGCTATTTCCTCCGCGTATGTTCACGATCGATCTCACGGGCCGGCGCGCGTTGGTCGCGGGCGTGGCCGACGATGCGGGTTATGGGTTCGCGATCGCGAAAGCGCTCGCCGAGTGTGGCGCAACGGTGGTGGTAGGCACGTGGCCGCCGGCGCTCAACATCTTCAACAATCTGCTCGAGCGCGGCAAGCTCGACGCGTCGCGCCGGTTGGCGAGCGGCGCGATGTTGGAGTTCGAGCGCATCTACCCGCTCGACGCAGCGTACGACACGATGGCCGACGCCCCCGACGACGTGCGCACGAACAAGCGTTACGCAAGCGCGGGCGATTTCACCATCGACGGTCTCGCTGCACGATTGGTGGCGGATTTTGGCGACCGTCCGTTGGACATCGTCATCCACTCGCTGGCTAACGGACCGGAAGTGAAGAAGGCGCTGATGGACACGAGCCGCGCGGGCTATCTCACCGCGGTGGGTGTGAGCGCCTATTCCCTGGTGTCGTTCGTGCAGCGGTTCGGTCCGGTGCTCCGGCCGCACGGGTCGTTTCTCTCGCTCACGTACATGGCGAGCGAGCGTGTGATTCCCGGATACGGCGGCGGGATGTCATCGGCCAAGGCGGCGTTGGAGAGCGACACGCGCGTGCTGGCGTACGAAGCGGGCCGCCGGTTCGGCGCGCGGGTGAACTGCATCTCGGCCGGCCCGCTGGCATCGCGCGCGGCGAGCGCGATCGGGATCATCGAGCGGATGGTCGAGTACGCGTCGGCCAACTCGCCGCTCACCGATCCGGTGAATCCGTCCGAGGTCGGCGCGGCGGCGGCGTTCTTGTCGAGCGCGCACGCGAGCGGCATCACGGGTTCGGTGGTGTACGTCGACAAGGGCTACCACGCGATGGGGATGGCGGTCGAGGCCGCGCCGCCGTCGGCCTAACTGGACTCCAGTTAGGCGGCTGGTGTCGCCAGCGCGGCGACCTCCTGCACGAACGCCGCCATGTCCTCGCGTGTCGTGCGGAATCCGATCGGACAGATGCGCAGCGACAGCGCGCCGCGGATGCGCGTGCTCGAGATGAAGAACCGGCCGCCCGCGTTCACCTGGGCGTTGATGCGCTCGTTGAGCGCGTCGAGCGCCGCCGGATCGTCGACGCCGCGCGGGTGCACGCGGAAGCACAGAATGCCTAACGTCGCCGGCGCCAGCACCTCCATAGACGGCTGGCGCCGCACCAGTTGCTCGGCGTGCGCGGCGAGCGACAGGCTGTACGCGATGGCCTCGCGCAGCACGTCGGTACCGAAGTACGTGACCGTGAGCCATACCTTGAGCGCGCGCGCATAGCGCGTGAGCTGCTCGCCGTAGTCGGCGAAATTGACTTCGTCGCCGTCGCTCTCGGCGTCCTTGAGATAGTCGGGATAGATCTGGAACGCGGCCTTGAGCCGCTTGGGCTCGCGCGCCATGAGGCACCCGCACTCGAACGGCACGTAGAGCCATTTGTGCGGGTCGAGTGTGACCGAATCGGCGCGTTCGATGCCGGCGAGCGCGCGTTGGCCGTCGGCCGCGAGCACCGAGAAGCCGCCGTACGCGGCGTCGACGTGCAGCCAGATCTGTTCACGCGCCGCGAGATCGGCTATTGGTCCGAGTGGATCCACGGCGCCCGTATTCGTGGTGCCGCCGTTCGCCACGATCATGACCGGCTCGAGTCCGGTGGCGCGGTCGTGTGCAATGGCGCGCGCCAGCTGGTCCGGTGGCAGCCGGAACGCATCATCGGAGGGCAGCAACCTAACGTGCGACCGCGCGATGCCGGCGATCCAGGCGGCACGGATGGCGGACGAATGTGTCTGGTCGGACGCATAGACCGTGAGACGCGCGATGCGCGACGGGTCGTCGCCCACGGCGGCGTGGCGCGCGGCGATCATCGCGGTGAGATTGGCCGCCGATCCGCCGGTGGTGAGGATCCCGCCGCTGCCGTTAGGCATGGCCAACCACTGGCGGAACCACTCGAGCACCAGCACTTCGATCTGGTTGGGCCCCGACGCCACCGGCCAGACGCCGGCGAAGAAGTTGTAGCCGGTGGCCAGCCAATCGCCTAACGCAGCCGGGAACGTGGGGCAGCTCGGCACGTACGCGATGAATCCGGGGTGTGGCTCGCGCGCGGCGTGCGCGAACACGCGCTCCTCGAGCCACGCGAGCATCGCGCCCAAGTCCGTGCCGCGCTCGGGCGGTGGCGCGGCGATCAGCCGCTCCGTGGCTCGGCGCGGCAGCGTGTCCAACACGCGTTGCTGGCGCAGCGTCGAGAGATGTTGGGCGACGACGTCGGTCACCTGGTAGCCAAGTCGGCGCATCGTATCGGCGTCGAGGTCGAGCGGGGAGCGAGGAAACATTCCAGTCGGTGCGTCTGGCATTGGATGTGAGTGACAGTCAGGCGAGAGATAGCACGCGGATCGCTGGCCCGGCATGGGCAAACGACACTACCTTATACGCGATACTACGCGTCGGTTCCAGTCATGAGCTCGTCCGCCCCGCTGTCCGTCGATGTGCAGCCGATCGACTCCCGGCCGAGCGTGCCGTCACCACTCCGCACGCTGTCGTTCGCGCGCGGACTGTGGCGCATCGCGTCGGCCGGCGCATCGGCCGGCAATCGCGTGGCATTGCTGCGCGATGGCGGCCAGGCCTTCGAGGCGATGTTGGGCGCAATCGCCGAGGCCCGGGATAGCGTCGCGCTCGAGTGCTACCTCGTGACGGCCGATGCGGTGGGCAACCGCTTTGCCGACGCGCTCGTGGCCGCGGCAGCGCGCGGCGTTCGCGTGCGGATGGTGGCCGACTGGCTTGGCAGTCGCGGCGCTGGCCGCGCGTACTGGAAGCGGCTGCGCGACGCCGACGTACACGTGCGGATGTTCAATCCGCCCGGCGCGCGTCCCTGGTTAGGCATGCTGCCGCGCGACCACCGGAAGGTGCTCGTCGCCGACGACGTGGTCGGCATCACCGGCGGATTCGGGCTGAGCGAGGCCTGGTCCGGCGGCATGCGCCGTCGCCGCACCGCGCCGTGGCGAGACACGGCGGTACGGATCGAAGGACCGGCGGCCGTCGACATGTCGCGCGCGTTCCAGCTCATGTGGCGTCGCGCGAACTTCGAGAAGCGTCCCAGGCGGTGGCGTCGTCGACAGCTCGTGCGTCCTGCTCGCGGCGCCGGCACCGACCCGCAGACATCGCAGGGCGCAGTGGTCGGAATCGTGGAAGGCGAGCCGTGGCGCCTGCGCGTCGCGCGCGCATTGCAGTGGCAAGCCGCGTCGGCCGAGAAGTTCATCTGGATTGCGAGCGCCTACTTCTATCCCGCCGCGCCGGAGCTCGAAGCGTTAGCCGGCGCGGCGCAGGACGGCGTCGACGTTAGGCTCCTCGTGCCGAGCAAGTACGACCACCCATGGGTGCGCCGCCTCACGCGCCGCGTGTATCACCGGCTGCTCCGCAACGGCGTCCGCATTTGGGAGTGGAACGGCGCGATGATGCACGCCAAGACGAGTGTGGTGGACGGCCACTGGGTGCGCGTGGGTTCCACCGACTTCAACCCGCTCGGCATCGCCATCAACTACGAGCTCGATGCGATCATCGAGGACCCTGCGTTAGGCGAAGCCGCCGTGGAGATGTATCTGGCCGACCTGGCGTCGTCTACCGAGATTCGATGGCGCGGGCGGGCGGCTAATCGTTAGGCCTGGCGCCGACTGCATGGCTGGCTGATACGCTCGTGGTGGCGATGCGGTTTCTACGGTCGTGCTGACGTAGCTGGCTGCTACGCTGATGATTTAAGGATCAGAGCGGAAACAATGGATCAGAGCGGATAAAACAGCAAAAGAAGATGTGAACAAAACAACCTTGTTGTTTTCTTCGGCCGGTTCAATCGGTGAATGCAACACCTGATCTTAGGCATTCACTGAGGGTATCGAAATGGACGAGTCGATGTCACGGCAGTGGGGGCTCACGGAGGCGCAGCGCGCGGAGCTGTGGGCGCGACGGAAGGCTGGGGAGTC
>DATEHK010000142.1:0-9437 GCA_035279625.1 Gemmatimonadaceae bacterium | reverse complement strand
GGGCGCCGCGGCGGCCGGCTCCACGTGCGGGCGGATGTCCGCCGTATGCCCCGCGGGCCCGGCGATGACGCGCACGTCGTACGCGACGCCCTCGAATGTGTACGCGAACGACGCGTCGCTGCCGGCGCCCAACGCATCGCGGAACTCGGGCGGCGCGACTTCCAGCAGCACCGTCCGCAGTTGGGCGGCGCGCAGCGGCTGCTTCGTGACGGGTCGCGCGACGTTCGCGATCGACATCCGCGCCAGATCGTCCGCAGCGAGGGTCAATGCGTCGGCGCGACTCGTGACCATCGCGGCAAGAAAACGATCGAGGTATGCCATGTCAGTCCAGCGGGCGTACACTTTCGATCATGGCGCGATTGACGAGACGCACGCCTTGATCGGTGTACAGCGTTAGGAAGGTCTGGTCGCAGTCGTTCAGATAGTCGAGCAACCGCGGGCGATCGGCGCGCACCTCGAGTCGCATCGACCCGAAGTGGGTGATCCCGCCGGCGAGCGTGATCTGGAGCAGGGACATCGGGGCGGATCCGCGCACGTCGTCGATATCGTCGCCCAACGGCAACCCGGCGACCTCGATGACGCGCGCCTTGCACATGAGAAGAACCTCACCATTCGCGAGCTCGAGCGGGAAGAACAGGTCCCGGTCGTTGAACACCGACGCGGGATCGAGCTCGCCAGCGTGGCCTAACAGTGGAGCCGGCACGAAGATCCGCCCCTCCATCACCTCGCCCCCAATGAGCGTCAGTGTCACATCCAGACGCTCCTTCTCGATGCGATACGTGTCCACAGCGGAAATCACGACGGGCCTTGAGCTCCAGAAAGCATTTGTGAGGTCAATGAGAGACGCGCCACCGCGACTACGCGTCACGATGGCAACGGGATGCTGCGCCTGACCGGGGAATGCCTACGCGTGCAGATGCAGCTCCCGCTCGTACATCTCCTGTTGTTCGATCTGGACCGTCACATGCTGGATACCGAACAGCCGCATCGCATCGAGGATGTGCTCGAGCACGTGCTGGTGCCGCTCCGGCTCGCGCACGATGGCGTGCGTGCTCATCGCGATCACACCCGACGTCACCGTCCACACGTGCAAGTCGTGCACGGCTTCGATCCCGGGAATCGCCTCGAGCTGTGCGCGCACGGCGCCGAGTGAGATGTGCGACGGCGTCGACTCGAGCATCACGTCCACCGATTCGCGCACCAGACTCCACGCGCTGCGCAGAATCAGCACCGACACGACGATCGATGCGATCGGGTCGGCCATGAGCCAGCCCGTGGTCCGGATGATGATCGCCGCGAGCACCGTGCCGACGGAGCCGAGCAGGTCACCGAGGATGTGGAGGTACGCGCCGCGCAGGTTGAGACTGGCCTCGCTCGCCGGATGCAGCGTGCGCGCAGACACGATGTTCGACACGAGACCGACGAGCGCGATCACCAGCATGAGACTGCCGGCCACCGGCTCCGGCTGGCGGATGCGCACCACCGCGTGCCAGATAATGAGTGCCGAGACCACGAGCAGCACGCCGCCGTTCAGGAACGCGGCCAGGATCTCGAGGCGCAAATAGCCGTACGTGCGCTTGGGCGTCTCGGGCCGGCGGCTGAACCACGTGACGAACAGCGTTAGGCCAAGCGCCGCCACGTCGGTAAGCATGTGTCCGGCGTCGGCGAGCAACGTGAGCGAGTTGGCCACGAATCCACCCACGAGCTCGGCGACGAGCACGAGCAGCGTGATGGCGAGCGCAATGCGCAATCGCCCGGCTTGGCTCGGGCCGCCCGATGAGCCGTGCGAATGGCCGTGATCGTGGGTGTGGCCGTGCTCGTGTGAGTGCGAGTGCATGATGGCGCTCTAGGATACCGGGTGCGACGGGCGCCGGAAAGACTAGCGCGCCGCGAGCACGCGCGCGATGCGTGCGCACTCGAAGACCGCGCGGATGAAGCTCGCTGGGTCCGCCAGCCCGCGGCCCGCTATGTCCAACGCAGTCCCGTGATCCGGCGACGTGCGCGGAAATGGAAGACCGAGCGTGACGTTCACCGCGCTGCCGAACGACGCGACCTTGATGGCCGTCATGCCAACGTCGTGATACGGCGCAATCACCGCATCGAACTCGCCGCGCATCGCGCGCACGAAGACGGTGTCGGCGGGGAACGGGCCCAAGAGCGACGCGTCGCGCGCAGCGGGCGCGAGCAGCGACGTATCTTCGGTTCCGAAGCGCCCGCCGTCACCCGCATGCGGATTGAGCGCGCAGAGCGCGATCCGCGGTCGGGCAATGCCGTACCACTCTTCGAGTCCGCAGCGCGTCACGCGCGCGACGTCCATGATGACGTCGCGCGTGAGCGCATCGACCACGCCGCGCAACGGGATGTGGGTGGTGGCGAGTACGACGCGCAAGCGGTCGGATGCGAGCATCATCGCGACGTGCGAGTGCGTGAGATGGGCGAGCATCTCGGTGTGTCCGGGGAAATCGTAGCCGCCGGCGAGGAGGGCGTGCTTGTCGATCGGCGCCGTGACGATCCCCTGCACCGCTCCACTCGAGGCAATCGCCGCCGCGCGCTCGATGGCGCGTCCGGCTAACGCACCGGCGGCGACCGCGCCGGCACCCGGTGTCCAGTCTCCGACGGACTCATCTACCGTTAGGCCAGTGCCGCGCGGGCCGACGAGCACGAGGTCGGCCACGGCGCGTATGGAGGCGTCGCGCGACGCGCGCTCCACGACTTCCGGGCCGATCCCGCGCGGATCGCCGAGCGTGACCGCGAGACGAATCGGCGTCACGCGTCGGCTCCGGGAGTGCGCTCGTCATGCAGCACGCGATAGAGCATCCTGGCCTGCGCGCGGCTCACGTTGGATCCGATGTCGCCGGTGATTTCGATGGCGAGCGACCGATTGGCGTATTCGATGACGATGCGATCGCCCGTGCGCACTTCCGCGGATGCTTTGGCGCGGACGCCATTCACCGTCACTGCCCCGACGTCACACGCTTCCTTGCCCTCGCTTCTGCTGCGCACGAGCAGCAGTCGTTTCAGCGCGAGGTCCACGCGCACGGGTCAGGGCACGTTGAGCACGGCGACGTACGTGTCCTTGCGCAGCGTGTCGAGGTAGTGGCGCACGGCTTTCTGCTGCGCCAACTGATCGCGAATACGCTCACGATAGTCCGCAAGTGTCGGCTCGCGCGCGCCGCTGATCGATGTCAGCTCGAGGATGAAGTATTTGGGAACGCCGCGCGTCTTGTCCATGATCGTGAACGGGTCCAGAACTTCGCCCGATTTGTGTCCCGCGATCGCGTTTTGATATTCCTTGGGCAGCGACGCTTGCGGGAACGGGTCGGGCATCAACTTCTCTTCCGACGGATCATGGTACTTCGCCGCGAGGCTGTCGTACGATGCCCCGTGCCGCCACAGCTCGGCGACGCTGTCCGCGAGGAGACGTGCGCGCGCGATGTCAGCCGAATCAATCTGCGGCCTGATGAGAATCTGGCTGCCTTTGACTTCGGCCGGCTGGACGCGTTCCACCTTGATGATGTGGTAGCCGAACACCGTCTTGATGATCGGACTCACCTGGCCGGGCGGCAGCGCGAAGTACATCTGATCGAAGTTAGGCACGAACTCGCCGCGCCGGTGCCAGCCGAGATCCCCGCCCTGATTCTTGGTGCTGAGATCCATGGACTCGCGCTTCGCGATCTGCGCGAAGTCACCGCCCTTGTGGATCTCCTCGAGCAGCGATTCGATCTTGTGCAACGCCGCCGAATCTTCCTGTGGGCTGGGCTGCGGCGAGATGACGATCTGACGGTACGTGACAGTGGCCGGCAGCTTCGGGATCTGCCCCTTGGTGGCCTGGAAGAACGAATCCACTTCCACTTCCGAGACGGGCACGCTGGCGAGCTTGCCATCGCTGCGCAGCTTCTGGAACAATTTCTGCTGCAACGATTCGCGCCGCGCCTTGTCGAGCAGGAAGCGGCGGAATTCGTCGGGCGTTGCGAATCCCGACAGCTTGAGCTGCTTGCGGAACTCGTCTTCGCTCGTGAAGCGACCGCGAATTTGCTGGAACCGCTGATCGACTTCGGTGGCGAGGTCGTTGTCGCTCACATCGATTTTTTCGACGTGCGCTTGTTGTACCAACAGCTCTTCATCGATGATCTGCGACAGAATGCCGTGGATCATGTTCGACATGCCGATGGAATCCGTCGGCAGCGTCGCGCCCTGCGCGCGCGCGGCGTTGATGGCGTCTTCGATGTCGCTGCGCAGAATCGGCTGATCGCCGACCACGGCAACGACGCCGTCGATGGGCAGCAAGGTGCCCGGAGGCGGCAGTTGGTCGTTAGACGCGACGGGCGGCAGTGACGCGCTGGTGTCCGGCGCGGCGGTGGAGTCATGCGCGGCCGCCGAATCTTGCTTGGTGACCGTATCTCGCGCCGCAGTCGTGTCGCGCGCGGTGGTCGAGTTCTGCGCCAGCAGCGGCGCCGACCCCAGCAAGGCCGCCGCCAATGCGGCGGCCGAGAGACGCAATATCCTCATGCTCGTGCTACCCGCGCTGCGGGATACAGGGTCCGGTCACGGCTTCTTCTTGCCGGTGTCGGACTTGGCCGGCGCCGGCGGCGCGCCCATCGGGACTTCCGAGGGCGGGCGATTCTTGGCGGCGGCGGAATCATTCTTGGCTTTTTGCTTGGCGGCCTGATCCGCGGCAGCCGCGAGCGCCGCGTCGTTCACCTTCCACGCGTACTTGGCGCGGAGCAGTTCTTCGATCGGCGGCGGCACTGCGACGTACGACGCCTGCTGCGTCATCAGCTTGTCCAGGTACTGATCGGCGCGCGTGGCGGCGATGCGCTCACGCTCGGCGGGCGTCTTGCCGCTGTCGGCGAGCGACTTGGGCGTCACGCCTAACCGTTCCCAGAGCGCGCTCACGGCTTGCGAGAATCGCGAGTGCATGTCGGCGAGCTCGGTCGAATCGAGCTGCACGTTGGCACTATCGGCCTCGTGCAACACGAGCTCGTTGCGCTCGACGTTCTTGATGAACTCGGTCACCTGGCTGTCCGGCGCCTGCTTGAGGCCCTGCTCGATCTGCTGCTTCTGGGGATAGGCGTCGACCCACTTGACGAGCCTGCCTAACGTGAGGTTCCCGGCGGTGGACGTCGCGAGGACCACGTCGTCGTTGGCGTGCGCGTCGAGATCCTTGGACGCGTCGCGCAGCACGCTGAGCGCGTTGTCGCGCAGTTTCACGTTGCCGGCGGCCTCGAGGTTCACGATCCACAGGCTGTCGGCGTGGCGCATCGCGTCCTGATTCACCTGGCGGCCGAAATCATCCTTGACTTCGGGATACGTCGAGCGGCGAATGATGTGATAGCCGAACTGCGTCTCGACCACCGGCGAGATCTCGCCGGGCTTGAGCGCGAGCACCGCATCCTCGAACGGCTTCACCATCATGCCCTTGGGGAAGAGACCGAGGCTGCCGCCGCGTGCCGCCGAGCTGGGGTCCTGGCTGTTCTTGCGTGCAAGGTCGGCGAAATTGTGATCGGTAACCTGACGCCGTAGCGCCTCGGCCTTCTTGTGTATCGAATCTTTGACGGCTTGGCTCGCGCCCGACGGCACGGTGAGCAAAATGTGACTCGCGGCCAGCATCTCACCCTGCGCGTAGCGTTGGGCGAGGTTCGTCGTGTCCATACCGGCGTAGGTCTTGGCGTGCTGCTCGTGCCACTTGCTCATCCGCTCCTGCGAGATGACCGACCACAGCGCCTGGTCGACGAGCTTGGGATCGGTGAGCGAGTCGTCATGCGCGGCCGCGTCGCCCAACAACTGATAGTCGACCCAGAGGTTCGTGATCGCGTTCGCGATCTCGTGGTTGGGCGGAACCTTGGCCTGCGCCAAGAGCGAGCCCAACCGTTGGACCGACAACTCTTGCGACCCCGCCTTGGCGGCGACGTCCACGTGGGCGGTCATGGCATCCTTGAAACCCTCGCACGCAATCAGTACCAGGGCAGCGGACGCAAGCGGCAAGAATCTCAGTTTCATCGGCAAAGAGAATGAGTGTTGGGCGTCGAACGGGTGTGCCGGCGCACGGCGGGCTACACGCCAGTGAGGCTCTTGAGTGCCGCGACGAGTCCGGATAACAAATCACCGCCGCCCAGTCGCGAAATCTTGAGGGACAGCGGTTGCGTACGCCGCACTTCGGCCTGGAATTGCACGTCGCGAAACGCCGCAGTGAGTCCCTTGAGGCGTGGCATCGCGTCAGCCCGAAAGGTAACACGCGCTTCGTCGCCGCGCACCAGTATGCCTTCGATGCCGAGTCTCCCCCCCAGAATCCGGAGGAGTGCGCCGGCGAGGAATGCGGTGGCCGGAGCCGGGAGCGGGCCGAACCGGTCGCGCAGCTCGGCGCGCAGTGCGTCGACCTCGGCGGCGTCGGCCATCTGCGCCAACCGTCGATAGGCGTCGAGCTTGGCCTCGGGCATCGGGACGTAGTCGTCGGGCACATAGCTGGGCACATCCATGGATACGTCGGCTGGCAGGAGCTTGGGCCCCCCATCGCCCCGCACGAGACGCTTCACGGTTTCATCCAACATGCGGAGATACATCTCGAACCCGACCGCTTGCGCGAAGCCCGATTGTTCGGGTCCGAGCAGGTTGCCGGCGCCGCGCATCTCGAGATCCTTGAGCGCGATTTGATAGCCGGCGCCCAACTCCGTGTGATGCTCGAGAACCTGCAGCCTGCGCTCGGCTTCCGGGTCGACGTTGTCGGGCACCAGCAGGTAGCAGTACGCGCGCCGGTGCGAGCGCCCAACGCGGCCGCGCAACTGATAGAGTTGGGCGAGCCCGAAGTAGTCGGCGCGATTCACGAACATTGTATTGGCATTCGATACATCGAGTCCCGATTCGACGATCATCGTGGACACGAGCACGTCCACCTCGCCCGAAACGAAGCGGCGCATCACCTCCTCGAGATCGCGCTCGCGCATCTGCCCATGCGCCACCGCCACGCGCGCACGCGGCACGAGTCGTTGAATGTGATCGGCGACGCCCTGGATGGTCTCGATACGATTGTGCACGAAGAACACCTGGCCGCCGCGATCGATCTCGCGCGCGATGCCTTCCTCGATGAGTCCATCGTCCCATGGCTCGACGAACGTGAGCACGGGCGACCGGTCGCGCGGCGCGGTCTGGATCAGCGTCACGTCCCGCAGTCCGGCCAACGATTGGTGCAGCGTGCGCGGAATCGGCGTCGCCGTGAGCGTGAGCACGTCGGTCTCGAGCTTGAGCTGCTTGAGGCGTTCCTTGTGCTTCACGCCGAAGCGGTGTTCTTCATCGATCACGAGCAGGCCCAGGTCCTTGAACATCACGTCCGGACTCAGCAGACGGTGCGTGCCGATGATGATGTCGACCTTGCCATCGGCTAACGCAGTTAGGACGGCGGTCTGCTCTTTCGGCGTTTGAAACCGGCTCAGCGTTTCGACGCGCATCGGGAAGTCGGCCAGGCGCTCGCTGAACGTGCGGCCGTGCTGCTCGGCGAGAATGGTGGTGGGCACGAGGACCGCGGATTGCCGGCCCGACTGCACCGCCTTGAACGCCGCGCGCACCGCAACTTCTGTTTTCCCGTATCCGACGTCGCCGACGAGCAAGCGGTCCATGGGGCGCGGGCTCTCCATGTCGCGCTTCACGTGCTCGGTGGCCGTGCGCTGGTCGGGCGTGTCCTCGAACAGGAACGACGATTCGAGCTGACGCTGCCACGTGTTGTCGGGGAGCGCGCTCTGCTTGGTGGCCGTGCGGCGCCGCGCATAGAGATCGAGCAGCTCCATCGCCATTTCCTGCAACGCGGCGCGCGTCTTGTCGCGCTGATGCGCCCAGCGCTTCCCGCCTAACTTGTGCAGCCGCGGGGGCACGACATCTTCGCCCGTCTCGCCGCCCGAGCGGTAGCGCTCGATCTGATCGATCCGATAGAGCGGGACGTTGAGCCGATCGCCGCCCTCGTACTCGATCACCGCCGCCTCGATCGTGCTCTCCTTGACGAACACTTGTTCGATGCCGCGGTAGATCCCGATGCCGTGCTCCAGGTGCACGACGTAGTCGCCGGGCTTGAGGCCGTTGAGGCTCTCGAGCGGCGCGCCGGTGGCGTAACGGCGCTGTCGGCGGATGCGGCGCTCGCGCCGGAAGATCTCGTGGTCCGTTAGGACGCGCAGTCCCTCGGTGTGTCCCGAGGGCGGAATCACGAATCCACCGTTGACGACGCCCACGGCGAGTGCGGCGGCGCTCGCCGACCAGCCCGCTTCGTCGAGCAGCTCCTCGAGGCGCTCTGCCTGGCCGATGTTGTCGCACAGGATCACCGTGGGCGTGCCGTCGTCGACGATCCGACGCAGCCGCTTGATGTCCCGGTCCACGGCTTCGGGCGGGCGCAGCGGGAACACGACGTCCGGTTCGTTAGGCGTCTCGTCGCCGGCCGGCGTGGGGGGCACGAGCGACAGCACGCCCAGCCGCGCCATGGAGCGCGACGCATCCTCGGGCGACTGGAACAGCGCATCGCGCTCGGGCGCATCCTCCCCGCGGCGACGCGCGAGCTCGATGTGGTGGCGCGCTTCCTCCCAGGTGCGGCGCATCTCGGCGTCGACGTGCGCGTGGGCCGGGACCACGAGCACCGTGTCGGGCGGCACGAGGTCGAGCAGCGATCCCCGCTCCGCCGACCCGGCGCGCTCGCTCGGGCGCGCGTCGACGGGGAGGACCAACGCAACCTCCGCATCGCGCGTGGAGCGCTGGGTGAGGATATCGAAATGGCGCAGCGACGTGATCTCGTCGCCCCAGAACTCGAGGCGAACCGGGTTCGCCATCCCGAAGCTGTAGATGTCGACGATACCGCCGCGCACGCTGAACTGCGCGACGTCGTCCACCAGGTCGACGCGCTCGAATCCCACCTGGTCGAGGTGCGCCACCAGGTCCTCGAGTCGGCGGACGTCGCCTAACCGAAGCTCGAGGCGCGCGGTGCGCACGACGTCGGGCAATCGCGTGCGCTCGAGCACCGCGCGCGCCGTGGTGATGAGCGTGCGCACCGCACCGCGCGCCACGCGCTCCAAGGTTTCGACGCGCTCGCCGGCCACCTCGAGGTGCGGCTCGACCTCGCCGAAGCCTTCTCTCGGCGGGTAGAGCGCCGTCGCGTCGTCGTCCTGCAGCACCGTGAGGTCGGCGAGCCAGCGCTCGGCCTCGGGCAGCGATTCCGCCACGACGACCAGGAAGCGGCGCTGGCCCAACCTTCTGCCTAACGCCGCGACGAGCGCGGCATCGCTGGATCCCGGGAGACCGCCCGCCGAGAGCCGCTGGCCGGGCGCCGGCACCGTGGAGGCGAGGCGCGTGAATGCCGGCAGCGCGTCGATGGCGTCGAGCAGGCGCGGCAGCGGCATCAGGCGGTGCTCCGGCTGCCGCGCGCCATCGCCGACTCGGCGATCAGCGCCACGAGCGCCACCGCGAAC
>DATEHK010000141.1:0-7446 GCA_035279625.1 Gemmatimonadaceae bacterium | reverse complement strand
GATGCTCTTGGCCCACTCGGGGAACGCGCCGCGCTCGTTGGCCAGCCGCTCGCTCTCGCGCTTGGCCTCCACGTCCAGGAACCGCATCACCTTGCGGCCCATCTCCACGCCGTCGGGCGAGTCGTACGGAATGCCTAACCGAACGAGCATGTCGGCGAAGCCCATGATGCCAAGGCCGATCCGGCGGATGCGCTTGGACAGGGCGTCGATCTCGGGCAGCGGATACTTATTGACATCTATGATGTTGTCGAGGAAGTGCGTGGCGAGCTGGATGTCGCGGCGGAACGCGTCCCAATCGACGCCGCTCCCCTTCACATAGTAGCCGACGTTGATGCTGCCGAGGTTGCACACGTCGTACGCGAGCAGCGGCTGCTCGCCGCAGTTCGCGGTGACGAGACCGTTCACCACGATCGAATGAGCCTGGTGCTCGGTGGTGCAGTACACGTCGGCGGTGCCGGCCGGCTTTATGGAAACGATGCGCGTGACGAACCGCTCGCGATTGGACCGGCGCTCCTTGCCCGCGAGCCAACGCTCGGCTTTCTGCTGCTTGGCCACGGACAGGAAGCCGATGGTGCGAACGAACCGATCGCGGTTCTCCTTGTCGAGCACGAGCTCGTACTGCGGCGCGCAGGCATAGCGGGTCTGGCCGCCCTTGCCGTTAGGCATGAGCTTGTCGTGGGCTTCGCGGCGCAGGTACAGCTTGGAGACGATCCCGAAGTTGAGCAGCAGGCGCTGCACGTCTTCCAGGAGCGGCTTGTTGCTGGCGGAGAGGCGGACGGAGCACGTTTTCCGAGCCACCGAGATGTTCACGGTGCCGTCGGCGGTGAAGAGGCCCTGGAGGAAGCCGATCACGGCTTCGCGCGGGGCGCGCCAGATTGTTTCGGGCACGCGCTTCGCTTCACCCGGCGCGGCCAGGCCGAGCGAGCTGCGGGTGTACGGCAGCTCGTCGCATGGCCAGCCGTCGGTCATCGCGAAGCCGATCATCTGACCGAGCTCGCGGGACCAGGTGGACGGGAGGCGGGCTTCGCCGCGTTCGACGCGGGCCAAGAGCTTGTCGGTGGGCTCGAACGCCGGCAGCGCGTAGTTGGTGCTCCAGGCGCCTTCGCCGGACTGGAGGAGGATGTCGTCACCGGCCTTCAAGTCCTTGAGCTCGACGAGGCCGTTAGGCGTGAAGAACTTGTGGTTGTCGGTGGCGGTTACCGTGTAGCCGTGCGCGGTGGTTAGGGCGAACACGGGCGCGTTCTGGCGCGTGCGGAACACGGGCACGGCGTGGCGAAGCGTGGTGCCGCGGCGGGTTTGCACGGCCACGCCGCCCTCGAGCGCCGAACGGATGGCCGGCACGCGGTCGTCTGTCACCACACGGATCTCGGTGAGCTCGCGCTCGAGCTCTTCCATGGTGAGTAGTCCGCGATCGGTGGCGAGGCGGGTCGAGCCGACCACGCAGGGATTGGTGGCTTCGTACTGGCCTAACGACGGGACGGGGTTGTACCGGTTGGCCTCGTCGATGAAGAACACGCCGGGCTCGCCGGTGCGCCAGGCGCCCTCGATCATCTTGTCCCACACCGCGCGCGCCTCGAGCTGCGCCACGGACTTGCCGGTGCCGGGGTCGATGAGATCGTACTTGGACCCGGTCTGCACGGCGCGCATGAACTGCGTGGTGACGGCCACCGAGATGTTGAAGTTGACCACCTGCGTCAAGTCTTCCTTGCAGGTGATGAACTCCATGATGTCGGGATGGTCGACGCGCAGAATGCCCATGTTGGCGCCGCGGCGCGTGCCGCCCTGCTTCACGGCGTCGGTGCTGGCGTCGTAGAGCTTCATGAAGCTCACGGGGCCGGAGGCGACGCCGGTGGTGGAGCGCACCATCGATCCCTTGGGACGCAGGCGCGAGAAACCAAAACCCGTGTTGTGGATCATCACCAGACCATCGCGGCCGGCGGCGTAGGTGTTCCACTCGTCGACGCTCAGGTCATAGTATGGCTTCGGCGTGTCGGCTCGAGTCACCTCGCTCACTTCCTGACCGCCGCGCGCGGCGCGTGCGAGCAAAGCGGACAGGGGCGCATCGTGTGCCTTCAGTGCCGCGGCAATATGTGCGAGGTCGCGGCGATTGACCCGGCCGCCTTCGTTACAGCTCCACCGATTGAGTTGATCGGCGCACGGACCGGCGTCCTTGTGGCCGCGCTCATTTACGAGTCCGTGCGCGCGCAATGCCTCGCGCCATGGATCGATGTCGAGCGCGAGCGAGGTCTGTTTCGTCGCGTCGCTGTGCAGCCGCCCCTTTCGCTGCACATTCGCCAGGTACGGCGCGAGATCCGCGGCCAGCTCGTCCACCTGCGGGAGCGGGCATAGGAGCACGGTGTACGTGGGCAGCTTGCCGCGCCCGTGCGGCTCTTTGCGCCTAACTGTGGGCTGGTAGCCGAGGAGGCTCATCAGGGCCGCGAGGTCCTGGGCCATTTCCTCGCTGGCGGTGGTGTACGACGGGCTGCCGTCCTTGTCGACGTTGCCATCGCTGTCGAGCAATCCGGCGACGAACGCGCGCACCACGGGGAGCGGCGACTTCCCGATGTGCTCGGGCACGCGGATGATCGCGTCCTTGGGGCCGCGGCGCGTGAGCGCGCACGCCTGCTGCATGGCGTGCACGAAGTCCTGCGTCAGCGTGGACAGCACGAGACCATTGCCGCGCGGGTCGCGCTGAATCGAGATCCGGATGCCGCGCTTGGCGACAATGGCCTGCACGCGCTCGAGCACGTCGGTGGTGCCGGAGAACCAGCGCAGGCGATCCTGGCGCAACGCGGGCGCGTAACCGAACGACCCGTCGCCTAACGTGAACCCGGTGAGCCACGCAATGTCCGAGTCGATCGTGAGACCGCCAACCGTGCGCTCTTCCTGCCACGGCCAGAACGTCTCGGGCCGCTCGGGACCCAGGATCACGTCGCCGGCCTCGAGCGCATCGGCGCGGACTTCTACGAGCCGCGTGCCGCGCAGCACCATGAACGGGTGCCAATCGCTGGTCTGCACCTGGGCGCCCTCGCGTGTCCTAACGACGATCTGGCTCTCGGCCGGCACGTCGAACTTCCACACGTGCGTCACGGGACGCAGGCCGGTTTTGCCGGTGCCCGGATCCATGGACAGTGTCCGGATGCCTAAATCGCGCACGTCGAACGCGACGCCACTGCCCTGCCGCTCGCCGGCGCGGCCGTCCACGGTGGCGCGGTTGAACAGCACCTCGATGGGCTCGACGCCGCAAAACGTGGTCCACACACGCGCGTCGCCGGCAATGCATCCGCCGCCACTCTGATGGATGAGGGCCATCGACCGCAGCGTGTCGTAGATCCCGTCGTGTCCGTTAGACAACGCGTCTTCCACCGGCAGCACGAAGCACGCCGACAGTTGGCCTAACGGACGACCGGCGTTCATGAGCGTGGGCGAGTTCGGTACGAACCGCCGCTCGGTCATAAGCCGGTAGAACTCCTCGGCCACCGTGTCCACCGCGCCGTCGCTGGCGCCGTAGCGCCGATCGGCTTCTGCCACCACCGTGGCCACGCGCCAGAACAAATCCTCGGGTCGCTCGGTCGGCTTCCCCGTCTCGTCCTTCACGAGGTAGCGCTTCTCGAGCACCGTCCGAGCGTTCTTGTTCAACGACACCGGGGTCGCTGGGGGCGAGGCCTTGGATGGCAGGGCCATGGGGATGAGTCTCCTAACTGAAGGACGGCCGGCGTTTTCGGTGGACTTGGGACTACGGGTTCCGCGAGGTGGGATCAACCAGTCTGCGGGTCGTGACGATATTCTGACATGTGATTCCGCGCAAGTGTCTGCGCAAGATCAATCGTCGCAACGAGTTCCAGGACTCCACATCACAATTCCGGGCGGCGGCCTGTTTTCCACCGAGTATCCACTTTCGTGCGCGCGCGATTGTGCAAAGGTCTCTCATAGCGATGCAAAGCCCACGCCTCTCGTCGTGGCTGGCGTGTGGTAACATCAAATATAGCTGATCCTTAGCTGGAGAGAATGGAGGCGGACGTCGCCTGGCACAATGCGGCGCGGCTCGAGCCGTCCGCGTAGCCAGGTACCGGCTCAGGCCGGCGTGACTTGTCCGGACACACGTGCGCGTGCGTTGGTACGGGGTAAGGCTGGCTGGCTACGACATTGATAACGGATAACAACGGATAACTGAACGGATCGTTCGGCGACGCGGGGCGAGCTCGGCTTAGCGGGGCGAGTTTCGTCGTTTTTGTTTTGAAAAACAAAAAAACGGCGGCTGAATCGGAGAAGGCGGGACTCGAGCTCTCAGCCGAGCAAATCCGTGCAGTTATCTGCTGTGATCCGTTATCAATGTCGTAGCCAGTCAGCCCTACCCTGTACCAACGCACGCGCAACCGTCCGGCGAGCCGGGACTCGACCCCGAGGCGCAGCCAGAAAAGACAAGCTCACTTGACATATCCGCGTCTCGAATCGGGCTGTTCGTGTACCGCGACTACGCCAGCGGCGTGTGGAGCTGGGATTTGCTGGCGGTGGCGTTGACGTTCGTCGGCATCAAGATGGGGCTCATGGCGTGGTATCTGTTCACCGACTAACCGTTAGGCAGGAGGACTTGTCGATGTTGATGGCGACGATGCCGCGAGCGGTGAAAGCGCGGCGCTTCACGGCGATGTGCGCGGCGCTGTTGGCGCTGGGATTGATTCTCTTCCTGTTCGTGCACCCAAAGACGCAGTCGGGCCTCAACGCGCTTCACGGGATCGTGGGGTTGTGCTTGGGAATGTCGGGCGCGTTCGGCGCGGTGGCAGTGAAACTTCGCATGTGGAGCCACGGCCGCGACTGAACGAGCGAACCCCTACGCTCCTAACAAACAAAAAAAACGGTTCTCTGCTCGGCCGGAGCGCACTCTCGCCAACAGCCGAGCGATCCGATTTTTCCTTAGTTTCCGCCTTTATCCTTAAAACTTGAGCGTATCAGCCGGCTAGCGCGTGAGGCGGAGCTTCTCTGTAAAAGCTTTGAGGATAAAGGCGGAAACCAAAGGAAAAAGCGGATAGTAGGGTGCTCAGATCCACCGGCGGACGCGGTGGCGGTAGGCGTCGTATGGGGCGCCGAAAAGGCGCGTGAGGTAGCGTTCTTCGCGGCGGATCACGCCCCACTCGAGGAGCGCGACTAACGGAACCAGGAGAACGAAGGGCCAGAGCGCGTCGACCACCAAGGTGGTGCCCAAGTAGATGATGACGTTGGCGAGGTAAAGCGGATTGCGGGTGTAGCGGAAGGGGCCGGTGGTGACGAGGGCGAGCGCGGGTTGGTTGGGGTCGATGTTGGTGCCGGCGGCGCGCATCGTTTTGGCGCCCCAGGCGATGATGGCGCCGCCGGCGACGACCATCACGATGCCGGCGATGCGCGAGGCGGCCGTCGGGAACGGGTGGCGCGGCCAGAGCCAGTGCGCGATCAGGCCTAACGCAAGCGTGCCGGCGACGATCAGCGGCGGGAACGCGATGACGCCGGCGGTGTCGGAGTCGGGTGGTGCTGGGTTTGGTGCGGCCATTGTCCCTCCCTTGTGCGCGGGGCGAGAGCCGAGGTGGCTCGGGGTCAGACGGCGTGGGTGGCGCGGAGAATGGCGGCGATGCTGCGCTCGACGTCATCGTCGGTGGTGGCCCAACTCGAGACGCTGATGCGCATGGCGGGTTGGCCCTGCCACACGGTGCCGCCGCACCAGCACGTGCCGTCGGCCTGAATGGCGGCGATCACGGCCTGGGTTCGCTCGGCGTCGCCTAACGAGACGAGCACCTGGTTCAACACGACGTCGTTCAGGATCTCGAGGCCGGCCTCGTCCAACGCCTCGGCGAACTGGCGCGCGTGGCGGCACGTGCGCTCGATGAGGTCGGCCACGCCCTGCTTGCCTAACGAACGGAGCGTGGCCCAGATCTCGACGCCGCGGCCGCGGCGGGAGAAGTCGGGCGTGTACTGGTAGGGCTCGCGCTGCTCGCCCTCCACCAGGTACGCGGCGCTCGACGTCATCGCGCCGCGCAAGGCGTCGCGGTCGCGGCAGAACACCACGCCGCTGTCATACGGGACGTTGAGCCACTTGTGCGCATCGGTTGCCCACGAGTCGGCGTCGCCGATGCCGGCCACGAGGTGCTTGAGCTTGGGTGAGGCGGCGGCCCAGAGACCGAACGCGGCGTCGATGTGCACCCATGCGCCGGCGGCGCGGGCGGCGGCGCATACGTCGGCTATGGGGTCGATGGCGCCGGTGTTCACGTTGCCTACCTGGATGCACACCAGGCTGTTGTCGGTTAGGCGTGGCAGCTGGTCGGCGCGCATGCGGCCCTGATTGTCCGTGGGGACGCGCGTCACGCGGGCTCGGCCCAGGCCGCTCATGCCTAACGCCTTGAGCATGCTGGCGTGGATCTCGTCGCCGACCACCACGTGTATGGGCGGCGCGCCGAAGAGGCCGTCGGCCTCGACGTCCCAGCCGCGACGCGCGAGCAGCGCACGGCGGGCGGCGCAGAGGGCGCTGAAGTTGGCGGCGGTGGCACTCGTCACGAACCCGGTGCCGCAATCGTTAGGCAGGCCGAAGAGCTCGGCGAGCCAGCGCGCGGAAATGTCCTCGCACTTGGCGACGATCGGCGCGATCACGACGAGGCCGGAGTTCTGGTCCCACGCGCTCGCGAGCCAGTTGGCGGCGAGCGCCACGGGCAGCGAGCCGCCGATCACGAAACCGAAGAAGCGGCCGCCCGCCGACGCCATCGTGGCGGGCGAGCCGATTTCGTCGAGCAGCTTGATCACCTGGTCGGGCGGCGTAGGCGCGTCGGACAACGGGCGATCGAGCTCGCCGAGTCGCGCCAGGGCGGCGGCGGACGGCGCGACGGGGCGACGTTCAAGACCCTCGAGATATTTCACGCCGCGCTGGGCGGCGCTCATCAACACGGAATGGCCGGAGTCGTTCATGGTGCCTCTCGCGTCTGACAGATTGCTACGACGGGACGGCTAGAACAATAACTCCGATGGCTCGAGCGCGGCGGCCACTTTCGGTCAAGCTTGGGTCAACGGGACGCGGGCCACCTGCCCTGCCGGTGCTGCTCCAGAAGCTCGAGATACGCGTCCACGGTGCCGGCTATCCGCGCGGTCATCTTAGGGGTAACCTGTTTCACGACGCGCGCGGGCACGCCTAACACAAGCGAGCCGGGGGGGATCTGCATGCCCTCGGTGACCACGGCGCCCGCTCCGATGATCGAGCCGGCGCCGACGCGCGCGCCGTTCAACACCACGCAGCCCATGCCGATGAGACAACCGTCCTCGACTATCGCGCCGTGTACGATGGCGCGATGGCCGATGGCGACGCGGGCGCCGACTAACGCAGGGAGGCCGTGGTCGGCGTGGAGCACGCTGCCGTCCTGCACGTTGCTCTCCGCGCCGACGACGATGCGGTCGCTGTCACCGCGGAGCACGGCTGTCGGCCACACGGAG
>DATEHK010000140.1:0-18593 GCA_035279625.1 Gemmatimonadaceae bacterium | reverse complement strand
GCGCTGTGACCGCACGACGCGGCGATGGCGACGAATGCGCAGACCAACAGAAATCGTGACATCACGGACCCTTACCGGAAGCGGCCGCCAGGCGGAGCGCCGCGTCAGCGATCTCCGCGGTGGCGACGTCGTCGACGAACTGCAGCAACACTGCCCGCGCGTTACGCTGAGCCTCCAATACGTTAGGCAGCGTGGACGCGCCCTCGCCATACGCGGCGAGCGACATGCGGGCGACCGTGTCCGCGCTGACCAGCAGCTGCCGATCGCGCTCGGCGCGCGCGATGGCCAAGGCACGCTCGCGCGCCGACCGGAGACGCGCCGCGTCGCTCTCGCGTGTGGCCAGCGCGAGTTGGGCGCGCGCGCGGTCGCGCGCTGCCTGCGCTGTCGCAATGAGTCCGCCGTGGCGGTCGAACAACGGCAGCGGCAGCGTCACGCCGAACAGAGGCAGCGCGCCTCGCTCCTGCCCGGTTGGATCGCCACCTTCGATCCCGGCCTGGAAAGATGGCGCCAAGAACACGTTGCGCCGCTCGAACACGTACGATCGCTGCGCGGCGTCGAGATCGGCACGCGCGGCGGCGATGGCGAAGGGCGCGGCGCCGCTGTCTGCCGGGTCGGGCGGATTCACGGACGGAATCTCGAGACTGTCGGTGAGCGCGATCGCGAGCGTGTCGGCGGAGATGCCCATCAAGCGTTGCAGGTCGAGCACGGCCAAAACCGCCGTGAGCGAGTCATCCTGCGCGGTGTTCTCGATCTGTCCCGCGTTGATTTCCGCCAGGTGCACGTCGAGCTCGCTCGCGTCGCCGGCCTCGAGGCGACGCCGCGCCATGTGCAACAAACTGTCGGCATCGAGCGCATCGCGCCTGCCTAACCGGGCGTGCTCCTGGAGCGCCAGTGCCCGTGCGTAGCTGGTCTCGGCCACGAACGCCACCGACGCGCGCACGAACTCCAAGCGGAGCGTCGCCGCCTGCTGGCCGGCCGTCGCCGCGCCGATGCGCGGATTGCGCACCCACGGGAAGTCGAGCGGAATGTCGAGAATCGAATGATGGCGCGGAATGTCTTTCGTGTGTTGAAACGAGAACGTCGGATTGGGATACGCGCGCGCCGTCGCCACATCGGCGGCGGCCGTCGCGCTGTCGGCGCCGGCGAGCGCGATGAGCGGTTGTGATGTCAACGCCGCGGCCACGACCTGCGCGCGCGTGTACCGTTGTTGGGCACGGGCGCGCGGTGCGGTCAACACGACGGCTGCGAGAGCGGCGCCGGCCAGGAGCGCACGGATGGACGGCGCATGCGACGGAGCGATCGGTGGTGCCATTCGATGTAAAGCTAGGTACGGTAGCTGTCAGCGCGATTACAGTCAGGGCGCGCCTGGAAAGCGAAGTGTCACGGTTGTTCCGCTGCCGGGCGTCGAATCGAGCGAGACCGTCGCGCCGTGCGCCGTCGCGATCCATCGCGCGATCGACAATCCCAGTCCCGCACCCGGCGCGCTCTCGCGCGCATTCTCGGCGCGATAGAATCGGTCGAACACGTGTGGGACGTGCGCCGATGGAATGCCGATGCCCGTGTCCGCCACCACCACCGTCGATGCTCCGTTGGTCGCGGAGACATCCACGCGGACGCGTCCGCCTCGCGGCGTGAACTTGATCGCGTTGTCGAGCACTTGCATGAGCAGTTGGCGCACGAGTGCGCGATCGCCAATAATCGGGCTTTCCTCGAAGGCGCCGACTTCCACCGTCACGCCGCGCTGCCGCGCGAGCACGTGCGCCGCTTCGGCCGCGTCGAGCGCGATGTCGTCCAGGAAAAGGCGTTCCTGTGCCACCGGCCATTCGCCGGCATCGGCGTGCGCGAGCGTGAGCAAATCGTTGACGATCGCGCCTAACCGCTGCGCTTCCGTTTCGACTTGCGCGAGCGTCTGGATGTAGGCCGCCGGATCACGTTCCCGCTGCAACGCCACCTCGGCGCGCGTGCGCAGTACGGCGATCGGCGTCCGTAGCTCGTGCGCCGCGTCCGCCATGAAGCGGCGCATCTGCGCCATTGTCGCCTCGACGGGCGCGGTGGACTTGCGCATCAACACCCAGCCGCCTAACGCAACGAGCAGCAAGGCCGCCAGCGCCGCGCTGCCGAATGCACCGATGAGGGAGGCGTAGCGGTCCTCGAGCTCCACGCGGTCGGCGGCGGCGAGGGCGATGTATCGAGTGCCGCTGGACGTGGTGAAGCTCGTGGCGTGAATGCGCAGCGTGTGTCCGTGTCCGATGTGCGCGTTGAGCGTCACTGCACCGCTGCCAACCGCGCGCGCCGCCGCGCGTGTGACCCATGCCGGGGCGGCCGGCGGCTTGAACGCCGTGCCGTCGGACGAGAGGAGAAACAACTGCCGATCCGGAATGTGCAGCTCATCGACCGCGTCGACGACCTGCCCGCGCGCCTCGGCCGCTTCCATTTCTCGGATGTTCGCCGCCCGAACGAGTTGCTCGGTGGCGGCCTCGAGCGAGGCGTCCAGCTGCGACGTGATTTGCGACCGGATGACAGTGAACAGGCCGCCGCCTAACAGTACGAGAATGAGGCCGAACGTCGCCGCGTACCAGGCCGTGAGGCCCAGTCGGATCCGAGTCAGCGGCTGCATCGATCGCCGCTCACTGCCCGAACCGGTACCCCGCGCCACGCACCGTGTGAATCAGGCGCGGCGAGAAGCCCTCGTCGATCTTGCGCCGCAGCCGCCGCACCAACACTTCCAGCACGTTGGTGAACGGGTCGTGATTGTCGTCCCACACGTACGCGGTGATCGCGGCACGATCCACCACTTCGCCTTCGTGCTGCAGAAAGAACTCGAGCAGCGTGAACTCCTTTCCGGTGAGGACGATGTCGATGCCGGATCGCCGCACCCGATGCGCGCGAAGATCCACCTCGAGATTGTCGATACGCCGCAGTGCCGGCTCCAGACGCGGCTGGCGGCGCGCCAGCGCGTGAATCCGCGCGAGCAGCTCACGAAATGCGAACGGCTTCACGACATAGTCGTCGGCGCCCGCTTCCAAACCGCGCACGCGATCGTCGATAGCGCTCCGCGCCGTGAGCATGAGAATCGGCGTGGCGATGTCGCCGGCGCGCAGTTGGGCGCACAGGTCGAGCCCGCTGCCTCCCGGCAGCATGATGTCCAACACGATCACGTCGTATGCGTGCGAGAAGGCGGCGTGACTTCCCTCCGCGAACGTGTGAACGATCACGGCGTCGATGCGCTGCTCGCCCAATCCGTCGCGCAAAATGCGCGAGAGCTCGGGGTCGTCTTCAACAATCAGGATTCGCATGGCATTTTCGGCACGTCCCAAAGGTGCCTCACGCACCCAGGGATTGCCAACTGGCACCATTCCCTGTGCCCTATTTCCCCAGGCGCCGCCAGGCGCCGCTTCCCCGTCCCAGATATGTTTCGCGCCATGATCGAAGCCCGTGTCGCGACCATCGACGTCTATCCGCTGCGCCGCCGGGGCGACACCTGGCAGACTCTCGTGTTGCAACGCGCCGCCAACACGCGCTGCACCGGCGCGTGGGAAGCGGTGCATGGACACATCGAGAACGGCGAACGTCCCGAGGATGCAGCGATACGCGAAGTTGCCGAAGAAACGGGGCTCGTGATAGCGCGCCTCTACAACGTCACGGTGCAGCCGTTCTACCTGCACTCCATGAACGTCGTCACACTCGCGGTGGCATTCGCGGGCATCGTGCACGATGGTCCGGTGCGTCTGTCCGATGAGCACGCGCGCGCCGAATGGGTAACGGTGGACGAGGCGACTGCCCGCTACGCGTGGCCGCGCTCGGCGGCGGCGCTGCGCGATGCCGTGTACCTCTTGCGCTCGGGCGACGGTGGCTGCGTCGACGACGTGCTCCGAGTTCGCTGAGGGTGTCCGTCGCCTCGGGCTCTGTGCCCAACGCTCGGTTTCCGAGGGCCGAGCGGCGCGCGCTCATCGTGCTCGTGGTCGTGTTCGTCGCGCTCTTGTTCGCCGAATTGCCGGGGTCCTGGCTCGTCGAGCCCGACGAAGCACGCTACGCCGAAATACCGCGCGAGATGCTCGCGGCGCACGACTACATCACGCCCACGTTGAACGGCGCGCACTACTTCGAGAAGCCGCCGCTCCTCTACTGGCTGAACGCGGCATCGATGCGCGCGTTCGGGTTCACTGCGTATGCGGCGCGACTGCCGACACGCCTCGCCGCGGTCGGCACCGCGGTGATGCTCGCGCTGGAGCTCGAGACGCCGGACGTCGCGGGTTGGGGATTGTGGGCCGCGTTGATCCTGTTGTCGGCGCCGCTCAGCTTCGTGTTGGGCCGATACAACCTCACCGACGGCATCCTCACGTGCGCCATGACCGGCGCGTTCTTGGCGCTGCGCCGGTTTCTCATGGCGCGCGAGCGGAACGCGCGCGCCCCGGGCGCGCTCGCCTCGTTAGGCGCGTGCGCCGCGCTCGCGATGCTGGCCAAAGGGCTCATCGGCATCGCGTTTCCGGGGCTCGTGCTGATCATCTGGGCCGGCGTCACCGGCCGGTGGCGACGGATCGGCGAAGCCATCTGGTCGCCGGCGCCCGTGGTGTTTCTGATCATCGCGGCTCCGTGGTTCGTGCTCGTCGAGCGCGCGAATCCGGGGTTCGCGTCCATATTCTTCATCCGAGAGCACGTTGCGCGCTTCGCCACGGGCGAAGCGAAGCGCGCCGGTCCGATCTATTACTTCGTGGCCGCATTCCTCGCCGGATTCGTCCCGTGGATCTTCATTGCCCCGCGTACCGTTAGGCAGGTGGCAGCGGCGTGGCGCGCCCGCGCGGCGGCACGCGCCGACGACCTCTTCTTTGCGATCTGGTTCGTCGTGATTCTCGTGTTCTTCTCGGTGTCGCGCTCCAAGCTGCTGCCGTACATTTTGCCCGCGTTCCCCGCGGCGGCGGCGCTCGCCGCCCGCGCCATCCTCGTGCGGACGGACCGCGTCGGACGCGCGCTGGTCGCGCACGCGGTGGTCGTCACGCTCGTTGCGTTAGGCGGACTTGGCTTCGGTTGGGCGAGCGGCGAGCTGGCGCGCTACCGCGCGGCGCCGTTCGCCGTGGTGGGCGCGGTGCTGCTCGTAGCCGGCGCCTGGGCCGCCGTCGCACGTGCGAACACGCACGGCCGCCGATCGATGTTCCCGGCTGCCCTTGGATGGGCAGGGCTCTATCTGGCGATCATCCTCGCGATGCCTCTCGTCGCGAACGATCTCTCGGCGCACGACCTCGCAATTGCCGCCGCGCACGCCGATAGCGCACTGGTCGTGTCGTATCGCTGCTATCCGCAGGAATTTCCGTGGGTCCGCCAACATCCCATCGCCGTTGCCGACTACATAGACGAGCTTGGTTCCGACGGCGTGCGGCCGCCGTTGCTGTATTGGTCGCGCGGGGAGTTCTGGAAGCGGTGGAACTCCGGCGAGCACCTGGTTGTGGTGATCAAGCGTCGCGCCCGCGCCGAGTTCGACGCGTCGCCCACCCATGGGACGCCCCTCGCCGCAAATCGGAAGTATGTTGTATTGGCGAATTTCGACGGCGCCGCCGTGAACCCGAACTCCACGAGATGACCGAACAGTCGCGACCATCGTCCCCGCGCTCCACAGAACGCACGTCGTTCCTCCCGTTCTCGCGCCCAACGATCGGCGACGCCGAGATCGCGGAAGTGGTCGACTGCATGCGCTCCGGTTGGATCACGACAGGACCGCGCGTGGAACGGTTCACGAGCGATTTCGCCGCCTATGTCGGCGGGCGCCACGCATCGGCGGTGTCGTCGGCCACGGCGGGACTGCACCTGGCCCTGCTCGCGCACGGCATCGGTGCTGGGGACGAGGTGATCACGTCACCCATGACGTTCGTCGCGACGCTCAACGTGATCGAATTGGTGGGCGCCGTACCGGTACCGGCGGACATCGACCGGCGCACGCTCCAGATTCGCGTCGACGAAGTGGCGCGGCGCCTCACGCCGCGCACGCGCGCCCTCATCCCGGTGCACTTCGTTGGGCAGCCGGTGGATCTCGATCCGCTGCTCGACCTCGCGCGAACGCACAATCTCGTGCTCATCGAAGACGCCGCACACGCGGCCGGCACCGAGTACAAGGGACGCCGCATCGGCTCGTTCCCGACGACGAGCGTGTTCTCGTTTCATCCCAACAAGAACATCACCACCGGCGAAGGCGGCATGGTGGTGACGCACGACGAAGACGTCCTCGCCCGCGTGGCGCTGCTCAAGTTTCACGGCATGAGCCGCGACGCGTGGAAGCGCTTCGACAAAGCGGGATCGCCGCGCTACGACGTGGATGTGCCCGGGTACAAGTACAACATGCTGGACATGCAGGCTGCGTTAGGCATTCACCAGCTGCCCAAGCTCGACGCCTTCATCGCGGCGCGCCGCCGCTTGGCGGAGCGCTATCAAGCCGCGTTCCACGACCTGGATGCGCTCATCTTGCCCGAACCGGTGCCGTATCCGGCGCGACACGCCTGGCACCTCTACACGCCGCTCGTACGCCTCGAGGCGCTCACGATCGATCGCGACGCCTTCATGGCCGAGCTCAAGGCGCGCAACATCGGCGTCGGGCTGCACTACACGGCCGCGCATGAGTTCTCGTACTATCGCGAGCGCTATCGGTGGTGCCCCGATGATTTTCCCGACGCGCACTTCGTGTCCGAGCGCATCGTGTCGCTCCCCTTGTACCCATCGCTGACCGACGACGATCAAGATGACGTCATCGCCGCGGTGCGCGACATTGCCCTTGGGAGCAGGCGATGAGCCCGCCGCGCGGCAAGATCTCGGTCGTCGTGCCCGTGTACAACGAGGAGGCGAACATCCCGGAGTTGGTGCCTCGCCTGTTCGCGGTGCTCGATTCGCTCGAGCGTCCGGCCGAAGTGATCTGCGTGGATGACGGCAGCCGCGACCGCTCGCTCGACATCCTCCGCGGCCTCGTCGACCGGTATCCCGACCGGCTGCGCGTCGTGGAGCTGAGCCGCAACTTCGGCCAGCACCCGGCCATCCTCGCCGGCTTCGCGATTGCGACCGGCGACGTGATCATCACGATCGACGCCGATCTCCAGAATCCGCCGGAGGAGATTCCGAAGCTCCTGGCGCTCGCAGATCAGGGATTCGACGTCGTGGGCGGCGTGCGCGAGGTGAGGCGCGACAGCCTGTTCCGGCGCGTCGCGTCGCGCCTGGTCAATCGCGTGACCACGGCGATCACCGGCATCCGCATGACGGACTACGGCTGCATGCTGCGCGCGTATTCGCGCGAGGTGATCGACCTCATCAACCGCTGCGAGGAGTCGTCGACGTTCATCCCGGCGCTCGCGCAAACGTTCTCGCGGCGGCCGGCCGAGGTTGCCGTTAGGCACGCCGAGCGGCGGGCGGGCGAATCCAAGTACTCGCTGTATCGGCTCTTCCGCCTCAACTTCGATTTGATGACCGGCTTCTCGGTCGTACCGCTGCAGATCTTCACGTTGTTTGGATTTCTCACCGCGAGCGGCGGCCTGGTGCTGGGTACCTACCTGCTCATCCGGCGGTTCATCCTGTTGCGCGCATCCGAAGCCGACGGCGTGTTCACGCTGTTCGCGCTGGCGTTCGTCGTGATGGGCGTCCTCATGGCCGGGTTAGGCATCGTGGGCGAGTACGTGGGCCGGATCTACCAGGAGGTGCGGGGCCGTCCGCGCTACCTGGTGCGCCGCGTGTACGGCGGCGCGGGCGCGCTCATGCGCCTGGAGGACGGCGGCGTCGAGGGGTCGGTACCTCGTCCATGAGCGGACCGCGCATCGCGCTCTTTGGGTACGCCGATGTCGGACACGCCTGTCTCGCGATGCTGCTCGACCGGGGCGCTACGGTCGCCGCGGTGTATACGCACGCCGACGCCGCGGGCGAGTCCCACTGGTACCCGTCGGTGGCCGATCTCGCCGTGCGCAACGGCATTCCGGTGCGCCTCGACGCACGCCTAACGGGGCCGGCGCAGCTTGCCATGTTGCGCGCCGCCGCGCCGGATCTCGTGCTGTCGTGCTACTACCGCGCGCTCCTGCCGCTCGCCGCGCTCGCGGTCGCTCCGTTAGGCAGCTTCAACGTCCACGGCTCGCTCCTCCCGCGCTACCGCGGCCGCGCGCCGGTCAATTGGGCGGTGCTCCACGGCGAAACCGAAACCGGCGCCACGCTCCACGTGATGACGGCCCGTGCCGACGCCGGCGACATCGTCGACCAGCAGCCGGTCCCCATCGGACCGGATGACACCGCCGCGGAAGTGCAGGCCCGGGTCCGCGATGCCGCCGTCTGCATCCTCGACCGCCAACTCGATGCACTCGCCGCGGGACGCGCACCGCGCCGGCCGCAGGACGCGTCGTGCGCCACGACGTTCGGCAAACGCCGCCCCGAACACGGCGCGTTCCTGTGGTCGCAGCCCGCGGCCCAAATCCACAACCTCGTCCGCGCGGTGTCGCACCCGTATCCGGGCGCGTTCACGCCCCACGGCGGCCGCACGCTCCACGTCTGGCGCACGCACAACGGCGGCTGGAGCGCCAACGGCGCTCAGCCGGGCGAAGTGCGCCTCATTGACGACCGCCTCTACGTCGCCTGCGGCGCCGCGGACACGCGATGGCTCGAGATCGTCCGCGCCCAGATCGATGGCGATGCCGAGCGCGACGGCGCGGACCTCGCCCGCCACCTCGCGCCTAACGCGCCACCCACTCCACCGGCCCCATGAAAGTTCTCATCCTCGGCGTGAACGGCTTCATCGGCAACGCGCTCACCGAACGCATCCTGACGACCACCGATTGGGAGGTGTTCGGCCTCGACATGTCCGTCGAGAAAATCGAGCCGTTCCTGGAGAACAAGCGCTTCCGGTTTCTCGAGGGCGACATCGCGATCAACAAGGAGTGGATCGAGTACCACATCAAGAAGTGCGACGTGGTGCTTCCGTTAGTCGCAATCGCCACGCCCGCGACCTACGTGCGCGACCCCCTGTCGGTGTTCCAGCTCGACTTCGAGGAGAATCTCCGCATCGTCAAGCAGTGCGTGCGCTACACGAAGCGCGTGGTGTTCCCCTCGACATCCGAAGTGTACGGCATGTGCCCCGATCCCGAGTTCGACGAGTATCGGTCGACGCTCGTGTATGGGCCGATCCACAAGCAGCGCTGGATCTACTCCACCAGCAAGCAGCTGCTCGACCGCGTGATCTTCGCGTACGGACAACAGGAGCAACTCAAATTCACGCTGTTCCGGCCGTTCAATTGGATCGGCCCGCACCTCGACAACGTCGACTCGCCCAAGGAAGGATCGTCGCGCGTCCTCACGCAGTTCCTGCACAACGTTCTCTATGGAGAGCCGATCAAGCTCGTCGACGGCGGCCGCCAGCGCCGGTCGTTCACGCACATCCAGGACGGCATCGATTGCTTGATGCGCATCCTCGTCAACGAGAATGGCGTGGCCGACAGCCAGATCTTCAACATCGGAAACCCGGCGAACGACGTGTCCATCCGCGAGCTGGCCGAACGCCTGCTGGCCGCGGTGTCGCGCTATCCGGGCTATGAGAACGTCGCCGAGCGTACACCAATCGTCGACGTGCGATCGGAAGCCTACTACGGCGACGGATACCAGGACATCCCGACGCGCGTACCGTCCATTCGGCGTGCGGCCGAGCGACTCGGCTGGTCGCCGCGGATCGGCTTCGACGACGCCATCCGCCTAACGATCGAGTTCTACCTCGCGGGACGCAAGCGCCCCCTCGCACCGTGACGAGTTCGGCGCCGGTCGCCACCGCCGGACGGCGGCGCGTCGCGCTCAAGGTGGACTGCGACACGTTCCTCGGCACCCGCGCCGGGCTGCCGAATCTGCTGCGCGCCCTCGCCAAGCGGCGCCTTCGGGCCACGTTTTTCTTTACGTTAGGCCCGGACCGGTCGGGACGCGCGATCGTTCGCATCTTCACGCGCCGCGGATTCCTCCGCAAGATGATCCGCTCACGCGCCCTGTCGCTCTACGGCCCGCGCACCGCGCTGTACGGAACGCTCCTGCCGGCGCCGATGATCGGCCGCCGTCTCGCGTCGCTCATCCGATCGGTGGGCGACGCGGGCCACGAAGTGGGTGTGCACGGATGGGACCACGTGCGCTGGCACGACCGGCTCGATCGCATGTCCGACGCGCAGATCCGGGCCGACTACGGTCGCGCGCACGATGTGTTCGCGCGCATCTTCGGCCGGCGCGCGCACGCATCGGCCGCTCCAGGCTGGCACGCCACGCCGCGCTCGCTCGCCGTACAAGAAAGCTTCGGCCTGCGCTACGCATCCGACACGCGCGGCGGCACGCCCTTTTTCCCCGAGGCGAACGGACGCCGCTTCCGCACCATCCAGCTCCCCACCACGCTCCCGACGTGGGACGAGATGTACAACTCGCCGGACGTGCCTAACGACGACGCGTTGATCGCGCGCTACCGCGCGGCGATCGCCGGCACCGAGGTGCACTCGATGCACACGGAAGGGGAGGGGACCGTGTTGTTCCCCCTGTTCGAGCGCCAGCTCGACGCGTGGCTCGCCGATGGCGTGACCTTCGTGACGCTCGATGAGATCGCCGGCGAGGCGTTGGCCGCGCCCGAGCGTGTGCCGGTACGACGCATCGTGCGCGGGGTACTGCCCGGACGCGCCGGCGAAATCACCGCCAGCGCGCCCGCCTAACTGGCCTCAACCCGCGGCGGCGGCGCCCGAACACCGATCCAGCAGCGCCTTGCCCGACTGCTGGACGGCGGGCGACGCCGGCCGTCCATCTTCCACCCATCCGGACCGCGTGTAGTGGCGCAACACCGTTTCGGTGCGCACCTCGATTGTCGATCCGGTCTCGCCGGTTCCCTTTGCCTTGACGAGCAGCTTGTCTACTTCCTGCTGCTCCTCGGGTAGCGCGGCCGACGCATCGCGATTGATGCGTTGCGCATCGATCGACCCTTCGCGCTCGTTCCACGTGCGCGGCGTGTAGCCCAGTTCCTTCAGCTGATCCATCGAGCACTGGAACGCGTCGCCGCGCGTGTGCGTACTGCGGCCGCTCAGCGTCGGCCAATACGTCGCACAGGCCGCCGTCGCCGCGGCCAGAGCGAGACCGCCAACCACGCGGCAAGCGACACTCCCGTATCGATGGATCACGCGCGTCCGCCTCCTCCCGTGGACCGTTGCCGTGCCGTCGGCAGACACTCGTTGAGCTCCGTCGGCGCGTTCGGCTTGACGCGCACGCTCTTGGCCGGAATTCCCACGTTCACATGATGCGGACGAACGTCCTTCGTCGCCACCGCCATCGCGCCCACCATCGCGTCGCACCCCACGTGCACACCGGCCAGTACGGTCGCGTGGTACGTGATCCGGACGCCCTCGTCGATCCGCGTCAATGCGTTGGTCACGTCCTTCTGATCGACGATGCTGTGCGTGTGGCTGTAGATGTTCGCGTAGTCGGAAATCGACACCTTATTGCCTAACACAATCCCGCCGCGGTCGTCCAACAGGACGTGGCGGTGGATCACAACATCGTCGCCCACGTCCATGTTGTACCCGAACGAGAACTCGACGTGCTGGAACGCTTTGAAGTTCTCGCCGCACCGCTTGAAGACGTAGGGCGCGAGCATCCGCCTGAGTCGTACGCCCAAGTCCACGTTCTGTCCGCCGAGCGGCGTGCGATCGAAGCTGTACCAGAGCCAGAGCAGCGGCTTCACACGCTGGAAACGCGGCTGGTCGCAGTCGGCGTAGTACTCGGGTTCGAGCGTCACGTTGCGCGGATCGAGCGCCATCAGCGCCGCGCGCGTTCCGAGCGGCAGCGATTCGTCGGCCACCGCCGTGTCCCAGTTCGCGGCGTATACCGGATACACGATTTCACACAGCGCCTTCCGACAGATCACGTTGCGGTCGGCGTCCTCGTGACTGAGCTCGTGCGCCAACTGCTCGAGCCACGCGTCGATCACCTTCGCGCCCGGATTCGGGGCCAGCTTTTTGAGTGGAAGGAGAGCCATGTTCGTACCGTAATACAAAAATGTCGCAGGGGGAACAGAACGCCGCCCCTGCTCATCAGTCACTGTTGACGCCAGGGCTCGGCGGCGAGCAGGCTTTCGATGGCTTCCGCGAGCTCATCGCGTCCTTGCCTCGTGACGCTGCTGAAAGGAATCACTTGCTCCGCGTCGAGTCCGAGTGCGCTCGTGATGTTCACGACATGTTGGCGAGCTTCCGTAGCGGACACTTTGTCGACCTTCGTCAGCGCGACAATCGTGGGCACGCCGAGCTCGGCGAGGAACTCAAACACGCGCCGGTCGTCGTCCGAAGGATCGCGCCGCACGTCGAGCAATTGCACGATTCCGCGCAGTTGGGCGCTGCGCTCGAGATACGATTCGATGAGCGGCCGCCAGAGCGCACGCGCGTCGCGAGACACTTTCGCGTAGCCGTATCCGGGCAGGTCCACGAGCACGAACGCGTCGTTCACCGAAAAGAAGTTGATCTCGCGCGTCTTACCGGGCTGCTGACTCACGCGCGCCAACGACTTGTGATGGACCAGCGTGTTGAGGAGCGACGACTTGCCCACGTTGGACCGCCCGCTGAACGCAACTTCGGGAAGCTCGGTGTCCGGCCGCCACCCGCCCGGCGACGCTTGACCTCCAAGAAACGCCAACCGGCGAATGACGAGCGGCTCGGCCGGCTGCGGGGCGTTTGGGTTGTCCGCGGACGCGTCAGTGTGCGACATCGGACACCGCGATTCCCGCGCGCGGATCGATGTGTCGCTCGGCGCGTAGCGCGAGCGAGAGCACCTCGTCCATGGTCGATACGGGATGGAACACGAGTCCGTCGCGGACGTCGGGGGCAATCTCGTCCAGCTCGCGCGCGTTGTTCTTGGGCAGAATAATGTGCGTGATGCCGGCCCGTCGCGCCGCGACCAGCTTTTCCTTGAGGCCGCCGATCGCCAGGACGCGCCCGCGCAGCGTCACCTCGCCCGTCATGGCCGTGTCGCCACGCACAGAAGCACCGGTGAGCGCGCTCACGAGCGCCGTGGCGATGGCGATGCCGGCCGAGGGCCCGTCCTTGGGCGTCGCGCCCGCCGGAATGTGCACGTGGATGTCGCGGGCGCGCGTGAAATCGGGGTCGATGCCTAACAAACCGGCGCGCGACCGCGCGTAGCTCAGCGCCGCGCCCGCGGATTCCTTGAGGACGTCGCCTAACGTACCGGTGAGCTGGAGCCGTCCGCGCCCGCGAACCACGGCCACCTCGATCTCGAGCAGGTCGCCACCCACCGACGTGAACGCGAGGCCGGTCGCCACGCCCACGCGGTCCTCGAGCTGCGTCGCGTCGTCATCGTACTGGCGCACGCCGAGGAGCGCCACCAGGTCGGCCGGGCCGATGTCGATCGGCGCCGCGGCCGTCCCCATGGTTGGATCGGCGGCCACGCGGCGCGCCAGCTTGCGCGCAATGCGGGCAATGCGCCGCTCGAGCTCGCGCACGCCCGCTTCGCGCGTGTAGCCGCGTGCGATTTCAGTGATCGCCTCGGGCTGGATCGTCACCGTGGCGGGATCGAGCCCGTGCGTTCGGAGCTGGCGCGGTACGAGATACTGCCGCGCGATGGCGTGCTTTTCGTGATCCACGTAACCGGGCAGCCGGATGATCTCCATGCGATCGCGCAACGGCTCCGGAACCTGGCCTAACGAATTGGCCGTCGTGATGAATAGCACCTGCGACAGATCGTATTCGACCTCGAGATAGTGGTCGCTGAACGCGCGGTTCTGCTCCGGGTCCAGCACTTCGAGCAGCGCCGCCGCCGGATCGCCGCGCCAATCTTGTCCCATCTTGTCGACTTCGTCCAGCAGCACCACCGGATTGACCACGCCCGCGCGCCGCATGGACTGGATGACGCGGCCCGGCAGGGCGCCGATGTACGTGCGCCGGTGTCCGCGGATCTCGGCCTCATCGCGCACGCCGCCCAACGACATGCGAGCGAAGCGCCGGCCCAACGCCCGGGCGATCGACCTGCCTAACGACGTCTTGCCCACGCCCGGCGGCCCGACCAGGCACAGAATCGGCCCCTCGAGCTTCCCCACGAGCGCCAGAACGGCGATGTAGTCGAGGATGCGCTCCTTCACGTCCTGCAAGCCGAAGTGGTCCTCGTCCAACACCGTTTGCGCGCGCGTCACGTCGAGCAGGTCGTCGGTCCGCTCCGTCCAGGGCAGACCCACCAGCCAATCGAGATAGTTCCGCCCAACGGTGGACTCGGGCGAGAGCGGCGGCGTGCGACGCAGCTTGCGCAGCTCGCGGTCGGCGCGCTCGCGCGCCTGCTCGGGCAGGCCCTTCGCCGCGATCGCCGCCTGCAGATCGTCGAAGTCGTCGCTGTCTTCCTGGCCCAGCTCCCGATGGATGGCTTTGAGCTGCTCCTGCAAATAGAACTCGCGCTGATTCTGGAACAGCGAGCCGCGCACGTCGTTCTCGATCTTGCGCTCGAGCCGCAAAATCTCGATTTCCGAGTTCAGCACCGCCGCCAGCCGCTCGGTGAGCGACGGGAAGGACGGCGACTCGAGCAGGTTCTGCCTAACGGGGTGCCGCACCTGCAGGTGCGCCGCGATCGCGTACGCCTGCCGCTCCTTCGACTCGCTGCCTTGCACGAGGGAGAGCACTTCCGGCGGCAGGCGCCGGTGCAGCCCCACGTATTCCTCGAACAGCGTCGCCACGCGACGCGTCATGGCATCATCCGCCGCGCCGCTTGCCTCGGTGGACAGCGGGTCGGCCGCAATGGCCGCGCGCAGCAGCGCCCCGGATGTCGAGTATCTCGTCGCCCGCCCGCGCGCCACACCCTCGAGCAGCACCTTGGTGGTCCCGTTCGCCAAGCGGGATACCTGCAGCACGCGGCCGATCACACCCACTCGATACAAGTTGGATGCATGCGGCTCCTGCACCTCGCCGTCCCGTTGGGCAACGAGGAAGATCCATCGGTCCGCTTCCACGGCAGCGTCGACGGCCGCCAGCGATCCCTGCCGCCCCACGAGGAGCGGAATCACCATGTAGGGGAAGACCACGACGTCGCGCAGCGGCAGGACCGCGAGGCGGTCGGGCACGTCGTGAGATTCCTCGCCGCGGACGATGGAGAGCATGCTGCAATATAGGGAACCGCGCGCCGCACGCGGCGCGCTTGGGGAATGGGGAAAAGGGAACGGGGCACGCCCAACTTCCGCCTTGGGCGCCGCAAGAGGCTAGGCTACGAGCCCCGTTCCCTGTGCCCTTGTCCCGAAGCGCGCCGCCTGCGGCGCGCGCTTCCCCGGCCTTACGCTTCTTTCTTCTGGCGTTTGGCTGACAGCTCCAGCAGCGGCGGGGTGCCGTTGAGCACGCACGACTCCGTGATCTTCACTTCCGTGATGTCGTCGCGGCTCGGCAAATCGAACATCACGTCGGTCATGATCTCTTCGAGAATCGCCCGGAGGCCGCGCGCGCCCGTACCGCGCTTCAAGGCCTTGCCGGCGATCGCGCGCAACGCGCTTTCGTCGAAGGTGATCTTCACTTCCTCGAGCTCGAAGAGCTTCGTGTACTGCTTGGTGAGCGCGTTCTTCGGTTCCTTGAGGATGCGCACCAGGGATTCGTCATCCAGCGCCTCGAGCGCAACGCACACCGGCAGACGCCCAACGAGCTCGGGAATGAGACCGTAGCGCAACAGGTCGTCGGGCTCCACCTCGGCGAATGGATTTTTCGCCAGGTCCTGCACCTTGCCGTTCTGCACCTCTTCCTTCGTGAAGCCGATCTGGCGACGGCCGATGCGCGCCTCGATGATTTTCTCGAGGCCGTCGAACGCGCCGCCGCAGATGAAGAGGATGTCCTTCGTGTTGATCTGGATGTATTCCTGCTGCGGATGCTTGCGGCCGCCCTGCGGCGGGACCGACGCCACCGTGCCCTCGAGGATCTTGAGCAGCGCCTGCTGCACGCCTTCGCCCGATACGTCGCGCGTGATGCTCGGGTTCTCCGACTTTCGCGCGATCTTGTCGATCTCGTCGATGTACACGATGCCGCGCTCGCACTCGGCGACGTTGAACTCGCCCGCTTGCAGCAGTCTCACGAGAATGTTCTCCACGTCTTCACCCACGTAGCCGGCTTCGGTGAGCGTCGTGGCGTCGGCGATCGTGAAGGGCACGTCGAGAATGCGGGCGAGCGTTTGGGCCAACAGCGTCTTGCCGACGCCCGTTGGGCCGATGAGCAGAATGTTGGACTTGTCGAGCTCGACGTCGTCCTCTCTGCCGCTCGCGGAATTGATGCGCTTGTAGTGATTGTAGACGGCAACGGCGAGCGCTTTCTTGGCGCGCTCCTGCCCGATCACATACTGGTCCAGGACTTCCTTGATTTCCTGCGGAGTCGGGACCTGCGTTATCGCTTCAGCGACCTCGCGTTCTTCATCCTCGGCGAGAATTTCGTTGCACAGCGCGATGCACTCGTTGCAGATGTAAACCGAAGGGCCGGAGATGAACTTCCGAACTGAGTCCTTCGACTTGCCGCAGAACGAGCAACGCAGGTGTTTGTCGTGCGACATAGGGGTCCGCGGGAACAGGTGAAGCGGGCATCATCTTGCTCCCCCATTGAAGGGGGGTGCGGTGGGGATGGGATACTTAACACCCCCCAAAATGACGGTCAAGCGTCGTCCAAGGCACTCCATTGTGAACTAATTCACAAGGTCGCCTTTCTCTCAGTCGTTGCTAACGCACGAGCCTGCACGATCACGTTATCGATCAGTCCGTACTGCTTTGCCTCGTCGGACGACATGAACCGGTCCCGGTCCACGTCGCGCTCGATCTGTTCCACGGTCCGGCCCGTGTGCTTCGCCATGAGCTCGTTCATCTTGGACCGCAGGTACAGAATTTCCCTCGCCTGAATCTCGATATCGCTTGCGGTTCCCTGCGCGCCGCCCGAAGGCTGGTGAATCATGATCCGCGCATGCGGCAGCGCCGACCGCTTTCCCGCCGAACCAGCCGCGAGCAAGAACGCTCCCATGCTCGCCGCCATGCCCATGCAGATCGTCCGGATGGGCGAGTTCATGAACTGCATCGTGTCGTAAATCGCCATTCCCGCCGACACGCTGCCCCCGGGCGAGTTGATGTAGAGATTCACGTCCCTCTCCGGATTATCGGCATCGAGGAACAGGAGCTGCGCAATCACTATGTTGGCGACGTCGTCGTTGATCGGGGTGCCCAGGAACACGATCCGGTCCATGAGCAGACGCGAGAAGATGTCGTACGTGCGCTCACCGCGGCTCGACCGCTCGATGACGTAGGGAGGATAAATGGTCGACATGGTACGCCTGCTCCTTGATCGTTAAGTCCTACGAATACTAACCGACGCCTTACGCGAGAATCGTTATTCGACGGTGTTTTTTTCGGTGAGCCAGGAGAACACGTTGTCCTCGGTGATCGTCCGCTCCAGCTCCTTGATTCTACCCGCCTTCTGTAACGATGCGTACACCTGTCCCGGGTCTACACCGCGCTTGGACGCCATCTCGGCGATCCGGTTGTCGATGTCTCGTTCGGTGGCCTCGAGCTTCTCCCGCTTGGCGATCGTGTCCACGACGAGGTCGCGCCGCACCTGACGCTCGGCCATCGGTCGGAACTCGTGTTCGAACCGTTCCTTCTCGCCTTCCGGAATTTGATAGGCTTCCTGGTAGGCGTGCATCAACTGGTGGACCCAGCTCGGCGGCACCTCGAACGGATTCGCGCCGATCACCTCGTCCACCAACTTCTGGCGAACCTGCGCATCCGCCTCGCGCTCGGCGTCCTTCTGCAAGTCTTCGCGAACGGTTTTCTCGAGGGCCGCCAGCGAATCGAAATCACCTACCTCGCGAGCGAAGGCGTCGTCGAGCGCCGGCAGCGACTTGCGTTTGACGTCTTTGACGGTGACGCGCACCTGCTTCGTGCTGCCGCGCTGCGCTTCATCAGGGAAGTCATCGGGCCATTTGACGGCGCGCTCATTCGTGGAACCGGTCGCGGTCTCCATGATCAGCTCTTCGATGCCCGGGATGGCCTGGCCACCGCCTAACACGATCCGGTATTCGCCGCCGTCACCCATGGCGCCCGACTCGTCGGCGGTTGCGAGTTGCACCGTGACCATGTCGCCCGGTTGCGCGCGTTCCTCGACCGGCGACCACGTTGCCTTCTGTTCGCGCATCGAATCGATCTGCTCGCGCACGTTGTCGTCGGTCACGACGCGCGGCGTGCGCGTCACGCGGAATCCGACCGTGCGGGGCAACTCGATGGACGGACGGATCTCGAGGTGCAGCTCGAAGGTGAGCGGCTCGCCGTCGTTGAACTTGAGCTCGTGGACGTGCGGCTGCGTCGCCAGCTCCACCTTCTCACGCTCGAGCACTTCCTTGAACGCGTCTTGTACGGCGGACTCGATGGCTTCCTGACGGATCGCGTCCGCGAACTTCTTGCGCACCATCGCCGTCGGTGCCTTACCGGGACGGAAACCGGGAAGTCGTACCTGCGACGCGTAACGTTTCGCCGCGCGATCTTCGCGCTCGCGAACTTCTTCGACCGGCACCGACACCTCGAGCAGGCGCTCGAGTCCCTCGGTCTTTTTCGGCGTGATGGCGATGTTCATCAGAGAATA
>DATEHK010000139.1:0-3671 GCA_035279625.1 Gemmatimonadaceae bacterium | reverse complement strand
GGACGCGGCGAATGCCCGATAATGCGTCCAACCGGACGTCAGCGATTCCTCTCGCGCGTCTTCGCGCGCCGATCCGAACGAGCGGATGACCTGCTCGCCGGGCCGATTCGCGGCGAGCTGTTAGGCGTCGACCATCAGGCCGAACGAGCACAGGAGGTTGCGCGCGAGCAGCGGGTGAGCGCAGCGCCGCATCGGCGGCGCCGGCCGCGCTTGCTCGCGAGGCTCAACGGGACGCGCCGCATTCTGGATGACGCGCGCGAGCGGCTGGCTGCCGAATCCGCCCGCGATCGCGACGTTGGGCCGGCCGGTGAATGGCTGCTGGACAACTTTTTCGTCGTGCACGAGCACATCCAGGAGGTGCACGAGAGCTTACCGCGCGGCTACTACCGCGAGCTGCCGGAGCTCGCGAGCGGACCGCTGGCCGGTTATCCGCGCGTGTACGAGCTGGCCATCACGCTGATCGCTCACACGGAAGGACGCGTCGACCTCGAAAACGTCGACCTCTTCGTGAGCGCGTTTCAGCAGATCGTGCCGCTGTCCATCGGCGAGCTGTGGGCCGTGCCCGCCATGCTCCGCCTCGGCCTCATCGAGAACGTTAGGCGCATGGCGTTGAGGACGGTGCAGCGCCTGGACGAGATCGGCGGCGCGGACGAGTGGGCGGCGCGCATTCGCGACGCCAGCGACGAGGGGCCCGAGCCGCTCGCGTCGGCGCTCGACACCTTCGTGGCGGATCACCCGCCGCTCACGGCGATCTTCGTGTCCCGATTCCTGCAGCAGCTCCGTCTGGCACGCGGGTCCTTTCCGCCGCTCGTTCGCCTGGAACAATGGATCGCGGAAGACGGCCTAACGGCGGAAGAAGCCGGGGCGCGGTCCACCGAGCGGCTGGCGCTGACGCAGATGATGATGGCGAACAGCATCACGAGCCTGCGCGCGGTGGCGAGCACGGACTGGCGGACGTTCGTCGACCGGCAGAGCCGCACGGAGGCCGTGCTGCGGCTAGATCCGTCGGGCGTCTACGCGCGCATGACGTTCCGGACGCGGGACGAATATCGCCACGCCGTGGAGCGCATCGCCAAGCGGACCCGCCGGCCCGAAGAGGCTGTCGCGCAGCAAGCGGTGGACCTGGCGCGCGCGGCGACGAGCGATGGCGCGGTCGACGGCCATCACGCACACGTCGGCTACTATCTGATCGACGACGGGCGTGCAGCTCTCGAGCGCGCCACCGCCTACCGCGCCACGGTGCGCGAATCCATGCACCGCTGGGTGCTGCGGCATCCCAACGTGGTGTTCGCCGGCGGCATCGTGAGCGGCACGCTGGTAGCGTTAGGCGCGGTGCAGTGGCTGGCCGGCGCGGAGGCGCGAACGGCGTGGATTGCCGTGGTGTTGTTCGGCCTCATCCCGGCCAACGACATCGCGGTGAGCGTGCTGAATCAGCTCGTCACGGCGTTTCTCCCGCCGCGCGTGCTGCCCAAGCTGGATCTGCACGAGCACGGCGTGCCGGCGGAATACCGGACGGTGGTCGTCATCCCGACGCTCTTCGGGAGCGTCGATGCGGCGCACGAGGCGATCGAGAATCTCGAGGTGCAGTTTCTCGCGAATCGCGATGCGCATCTGCACTTCGCCATCCTGAGTGATTTCACCGATTCTCCGACCGAGACGAGCGCCGAGGACGCGTCGATTGTCGACGCAGCCGTGCGTGCGGTGCACGAGTTGAACGACAAGTACGCGCCCAACACGCACGACGCCTTCTATCTCTTCCACCGGCCTCGTCGCTGGAACGCGCGTCAAGGCGTGTGGATGGGGTGGGAGAGGAAACGCGGCAAGCTCGCCGAGTTCAACCGATTCCTGCGCGAGGGCACGGCCGGCGCCTTCTCCGTGATCGTCGGAGATGCCGCGGTGATCCGACACGCGCCGTACGTGATCACGCTCGATGCCGACACCGTGCTTCCTCCCGACGCGGCGCCGCACTTGATCGGAGCGCTCGCGCATCCGCTCAATCGCGCCGTCTACGATCCGGCGCGCGGTCGCGTCGTGCGCGGCTACGGCATTCTCCAACCGCGCGTCGCCGTGTCGCTTCCCAGTGCGTATCGGTCGCGCTTCGCGGCCATCCACTCGGGTCACCCCGGCGTCGATCCGTACACGACGGCGGTGTCGGACGTCTATCAAGATCTGTATGGAGAAGGAAGCTTCACGGGGAAGGGGATCTACGACGTCGAGGTGTTCGAGCAGGCGACGCACGGTCGATTCCCCGAGAACACGCTGTTGTCGCACGACTTGATCGAGGGGAATTACGCGCGAGCGGGACTCGCCACCGACATCACGGTCTACGACGACTACCCGGCCCGCTATCTCACGCACGCTCGGCGCAAGCATCGGTGGATTCGCGGCGATTGGCAGTTGCTGCGCTGGTTGACGTCGCGCGTGCCGGGCCCGGATGGCCTTGAGCCTAACCGGCTGTCGCTGCTGTCGCGATGGAAGATTCTCGACAACCTGCGCCGCAGCACGGTGGAGATCGCGCTCCTCGCGTTTCTGATTGCCGGGTGGACCGTGTTGCCCGGTTCTCCGGTGCGCTGGACGTTGTTGGGCATCGCCGCGCTGGCGGCGCCGTGGATCGTGTCGCTGCTGCTCGCGCTCCTGCGCCTGCCGATCGACAAGTCGTGGCGGGCATACTACGCCGCCGTTGGGCGGGACGCGATGACGAGCGCGAATCAGGTGGGGCTGGCGATCGCTTTTCTTCCGCACCAGGCGTGGATCTCGATGGATGCGATCATTCGCACGCTGTGGCGGCTGGCGGTGACCAAACGCCGCCTGCTCGAGTGGCAACCGGCATCGTTCGCCGAGCGGCTGGCGTCCAAGACGACGCGCTCGGCGTGGCGTGCGATGTGGCCCGCGGTCGCGGTAGCGGTTGGCGTGCTCGTGGTGGTGGCCTCGTTAGCACTCGCTCGCTGGCCGGTCGGGCCGTTCGCGTCACAATGGATCGGCACGTTGCCTCGCGAGACCAGCGCGCGCCTGTGGCAGCTCACCATGTCGGTTGTGCCGTTGGTGGCGTTGTGGATTGCCTCACCGGCAATCGCAGACAGTTTGAGCGCTCCGGCCACGCCTAACCGTCTCCGGCTGTCGCCGGCGCGTCGCCTGGAAGCGTTGCGATACGCCTTGCTGCACTGGCGCTATTTCGACCGCTTCGTCACCGCCGACACCAATTGGCTGGCGCCCGACAATTTTCAGGAGGATCCGTCGCCGGTGGTGGCGATGCGGACGTCGCCGACCAACATCGGTCTCCAGCTGTTGGCGACGACGAGCGCGTACGACCTCGGCTTCATCACCGTCGAGGACATGACGCGGCGGTTGGAGCTGGCGTTCCGTTCCATCGAGCGCCTGCGCCGCTTCCGGGGACATCTCTACAACTGGTACGACCTGCACGAGCTGCAGGTGCTCGAGCCCGCCTACATCTCCACCGTGGACAGCGGCAACCTGGCCGGCCATCTGATCGCGCTGCGGCAGGCCTGCCTAACGATTCCGGACGACTCGATGGGCGACGGGCGGGTGCGTCGCGCGCTCGAGGTCGGGTGCCGGATCGCGCAGGAGCGGCTGGGCGCGCTGACCAACGCGGACGACGGGCGCGCGCCCGACGCGCGGCGCTCGCTCGTGGCGGCGGAGAAGGCGCTGGCGCT
>DATEHK010000138.1:0-11678 GCA_035279625.1 Gemmatimonadaceae bacterium | reverse complement strand
ACCGGCGTCGCGCGGCCGACGAACGCCGGCCGATCCCACGCGCGGGCGCGCTGCTGCTCGCGCGCCAGGTCCAACCCGCGCAGCAGGAACAGCACGCCGGCCAGCACGTGCTCGGCGATGGGCGTGGCATGGACACCCGCCGAATTCGTGATGATCACGTCGCTCGCGCGCAGCTCGGGAAACAAGAGCGCGCCCACGCCAGCTGTCGCCGAGTGGATCCAGCGCAACCTGTGTGCTTCGGCGAAGAGCGCGCGCGACATGCCGAAGCCGGCGTACACCTCGGCGTCGCCGATCGCCGCGCGCGACTCGTCGCTGGGCGGCGCGCCGCCGTCGCCATCGGAGTTGGTGGGGGCCTCGATCACCACGGCCTCCCAGCCCGCGGGCACCGCGCCGCGCAGCTCGGCCACGCCTTCGGGCGGCAGCGCCCAGGCCGGCGCCCGGGCGTTGAGATCGGCAACGAGACGACGCGGCACGTCAGTCGACGTAGACGCTCACCACGTCCTGATGCCGGCGTAAGGCGTCGACCAACACGTCGAACCGCTTGGACGGCCCAACGAGCGTGAGCTCGAACGTGCGGTCGCCCACGTGATCGTACGTGCGGCGCGATCGCACGTGGATGCCGCTGGCCCGGAACACCTCGTCGAACGACGCGAAGTCGGTGTTAGGCGCGACGCGCAGCGTGGCCGTCACCGTGCGGCGCACCATCACCAGTTTGCGCTCGATCGGCCGCAGGCCGACCAGCACCAGGCACACGACCGCCGTGGTCCCCACGGCGTCGGCGTACGCGCCGGCGCCGACGGCCATGCCGATCGCGGCCACCACCCAGATGGTCGCCGCCGTCGTTAGGCCGATGACCGTACCGCGGCCGTGCAAAATCGCGCCGGCGCCCAGGAATCCGATGCCGGTCACGATTTGCGCCGCGATGCGCGTGACGTCTCCGTACGGCAGGCCGGACGGCGAGAGCGAGACCTGCCCGATCGTGATCGAGAGGTGCGTGAACAACGCCGCGCCCACGCAAATGAGGATGGTGGTGCGCAAGCCTGCCGGCTTGCCCGACATCTCGCGCTCGAGCCCGACGGCGCCGCCTAACGCAACGGCCACCAACAGCTTCACCAACAGCTCGAGGCGTACCGGATCCGCGATGGAGTCGATCATGTCGTCTGAGGTGAGAGCGAACCGCTACACCAGCCCCATCGTCGTCTTCACAGCCGCCATCGTCTCGCGCGCCCTGGCGCGGCATCGCTCGGCGCCCTGCACCAGGATCTCGGCGATGCGCTCGGGATGCGCCGCATACTCGCGTGCCCGTTCACGAATCGGGCCTAACTCGCGGACCATCGATTCGAGCAACACCTGCTTGCAGTCGATGCATCCCCAGCCGGCGCCGCGGCACTGCACCGCGACGTGGTCCACCGTTTCCTGGTCGCTGAATCCCTTGTGCAGATGATAGATGTTGCAGATTTCCGGCGTACCCGGATCGGTGCGCCGCACCCGCGCCGGGTCGGTGACCGCCGGCCGCAGCTTCTCCCAGATCGCCTCCGGCGCCTCGAGGAGCCCAATGGTGTTGCCTAACGACTTGGACATCTTCGCCTGGCCGTCCAATCCCAAAATGCGGCGCGCCGGCGTGAGCAGTGGTTTGGGCTCGGGAAAATACGACACGCCGAATTTCGCGTTCCAACGCCGCGCCACCTCGCGCGTGAGCTCCAAGTGCTGCACCTGATCTTCGCCCACCGGCACGAGATCGGCGCGATACAAGAGAATGTCCGCCGCTTGCAGCACCGGATAGTTGAGCAGACCGGCGGGCACGCTTTCCTGCCGCGATGCTTTGTCCTTGAATTGCGTCTGACGCTCGAGCTCACCGAGGGGCGTGACCGTGTTCAATATCCACGCGAGCTCCGTGTGCTCGGGCACCATCGACTGGACGAACAACGTACATTTGTCCGGGTCGAGTCCGGCCGCGAGCAACGACACCGCCATGTCGAACGTGCGCTGCCTGAGATCCGCCGGCTCGTAATGACCGGTGATGGCGTGGTAGTCGACGATACAGAACACACACTCGTAGCGATGCTGCAATTGCACCCAATTCTTCACCGCGCCGAGGTAGTTCCCGATGTGCAGCTCTCCGGATGGCTGTATCCCGCTGAAGATCCTGGACATTCAAGCAAAGTATGAACGCTCCAAAACAGGTGCAAGCAGACATCACGGAACGCGCGCGCGCGCTCGTGGGTGCGATGCACCGGGCAGCGGACGCAGCCGCGCAGTTCATCGCCGAGCGGAGTGTGCATCGTGAGACGCTCGAATGGCGCGCCAAGGCGCATCAGGACTACGTGAGCGACGTCGATACCGGCGCTGAGCGCATCGTTCGCGAAACGCTCCTCGCGGCCGCACCCCACGCCCAGATACTCGGCGAAGAGTTGTCGCCTGACGCGACGGTGGATGCGGACATCGTGTTCGTCGTCGATCCGCTCGACGGCACGACCAACTTCTTGCACGGCTATCCGCAGTACGCGGTGTCGATCGCACTCGTGATCGGGGGCACGATGGCCGCCGGCGTGGTGCGAAACGTCGTCTCGCACGAGACGTTCGCCGCCGTGTTGGGCGAAGGCGCCACGCGCAACGGCGCTCCCATTCGCGTGTCGCGCATCGATGATCCGGCGCTGGCGCTCGTGGGCACGGGCATTCCGTTCCGCACACCGGAGCAGTTGCGGCCGTACCTCGAACAACTCGAGGCGGTGGCGCGCGGCACGGCCGGCGTGCGACGCGCCGGATCGGCCGCGCTCGATCTCTGCGACGTTGCGTGCGGCCGGTTCGAAGCCTTCTGGGAGCTCACGCTCTCACCGTGGGACTTCGCAGCCGCCGCACTGATCATTCGCGAGGCCGGCGGGATGATTTCCCAAGTCGGCGGTGGTCCGCTGCCGCTCGCGCGCAGCAGCGTGCTCGCGGGCACGCCGGCGATGCATGCGTGGCTCGACTCGCTGCTCGCTCACACCAACGCGTGACGCTCCCATACCACTCCGGTCGCGGATACATTGACTCGACCGCGCGACACGCGTCGCGAGGTTGTGCGCGTGTCGACACGCAATAGACGGCGACTGGAGGGCAATGCTCGCGTTCGGTAGGCGGCTCGGAGCAGCGTTGGTGATTGGCGCCGCATTCGCCGCGACGGTGCGCGCGCAAGCGACGCAGCCGCGGGCGGCAGCGAAGTCGCCGGCTGCCGGGCGCGTATCGCCGGTGACGTCCGACCAGGTGCTCGAGCACCTGCACATGACCATCGGCTGGTATCGCCGCTTGCAGACGCTCGCGCAGTCATCCGATCTCGCCGACAACGACATCGCGCACGACCGCCTGCAGCGCACGTCGCTCGCCGCGGTGCGATACGCGTTCGACTTCGCGTTGGCCGCGGCGCGTCTCATCGATGCATCGCATGCGCCGGCGGATACGTCGAACGCCGCCGATTCGTCGGATGACGCGGCGCGACTCGATCGCGCGGCGACGCGGATGGCCGGCAAGGTGTCGGCGCTCGAGTCGCGGCTCGCTGCCTTGGACGACCAGATCGCGCACGCGCCGGTACGCGCACAGCGCGGTCTCGCCGCCCAACGCGACGAGCTGCAGTCGGAGCTCAACCTGTCGCTCGAAGTGCAGAAGACCATCCTCGAGCTGCAGCGGTTCGCGGCGAACATGGCCGCCCACGGCATCGCCGGCACCGCAAGCCTAACGGGACAGATCGCCGAGCTCCAGCGGTCGGTTCCCGAAGCTCGGCATGGCACTTCGGCGGCCGCGCGGCCCGCGACGACCACGACCAGCACCGACACCGGCGCCGCGCACACGACGACAACGACGACGGCTGCCGTCCCCACGGTCGTGTCGCAGCCCGGGCCGCAGACGGGACGCGCACGCGGACTCCTGGCGCTCTTCTCCGATTGGATCGCGCTGCGGAGCACGAGCAAGAACTTGACGTCGGCGATCGACGCAACGGACGCGCTCAACAGCCAGATCGACTCGCTGCGCGTCGCGGTGGGACGCCAGGCGCGCATGCTCGTGCGCGCGAACGCGGCGGATACCGGAGCGGTCGATCCGAGTCAACTGCTCGAGGTGCAACATCAGTTCGACAGCGCGACGACGCGGTTCAGGCAACTCTCGACGCTGCTCGTCCCGATCGGCGAGGAAGACATCACGGTCGATGACGCGCGCGGCACGCTCAGCGAGTGGAGCGACATCCTCAAGGGGCGCGCCAACGATATGTTAGGCGACCTGGCGCTGCACGCGGTCATCCTGCTCGCGTCGATCGCGATCGTGCTGTTCCTCTCGGAGATCTGGCGGCGCGCGACGTTCCGCTATCTCCACGATGCGCGCCGTCGGCGACAGTTCCTGCTCCTGCGGCGCATCGCCGTGGCGATCGCGCTGCTCACGATCATCGTCATCGGCTTCGTGTCCGAGATCGGATCGCTGGCCACGTACGTGGGCTTCCTCACCGCCGGTCTTGCGGTCGCGCTGCAGAACGTGATTCTCGCGGTGGTCGCGTACTTCTTCCTCATCGGACGATACGGCGTGCGCGTGGGCGATCGCATCACGCTCGCCGGCGTCACGGGCCGCGTAGTGGACATCGGCCTCATCCGTATTTACTTGATGGAGCTCGCAGGTGCGGAGCTGCAGTCGACGGGACGCATCGTGGTCATGTCCAACGCGGTGCTGTTCCAGCCGGCGGCACTGTTCAAGCAGATCCCTGGCGCGGAATACACGTGGCACACCGTCACGCTCTCGCTGGCGCCCAGCACGGACGTCGCGTCTACGCAGGCGAAGCTCAAGGCCGTGGCGGACAAGGTGTACGGCGCATACCGCCGGCCGATCGATGAGCAGCACGCCACGGTGCAGCGGCTGGTCGACTTCGACACGTCGACACCGGAGCCGCAAGTCGATGTCCGGTTCAGCGAGCAAGCGCTGGAGTTCGTGGTTCGGTACCCGGTGCTGCCCGAGCAGGCAGCAACGAACGATCAGGTGATGATGAAGGCGCTGCGCGAAGCCGTGGGCGAAGACGGCGTTCGCGAAGACGCACGCGCCCCCGCGACGCCTGCCTAACGCTGGCGCCTTTACCGTACGACGACGAGGTAACCATATGAGCGTGTTGACGATCGTATTGCGGCTCGTCCACATCGTGGGCGGCGTGTTGTGGGTCGGGTTCGCGGTGTTCGGCGCGGCCTTTCTCCTCCCGGCGATCGCCGAGACGGGCCCCGAGGGCGGCAAGGTGATGATGGCGCTGCAGCGCCGGCACCTGCTCACGGTAATTCCCATTCTCGCGCTGCTCACCGTGATTAGCGGCATCTGGCTCTACGGCCGCGCGGCGAGCATGGCGCCGGGGTTCGGCGGGTCGCGCATGGGCATCACGTTAGGCGTTGGCGGCGTGTGCGCGTTGGTGGCCCTCTTCGTGGGGATGCTGGTGATCACGCCGGCCATGAACGGTGCGGTGGCCACGGCGCAGCAAGCGGCGCAGGCGGCCACGAACGAAGAGCGGCAGGCCCTCATGATCTTGAGCGCGCAACGCCGCGCCCGCGGCGCGCGCGGATCGAAAGTCGCGACGGTGCTCCTCATCGTCGCGGCGTGCGCCATGGCTGTCGGCCGCTACGTGTAGAGGAACTGGCGTCCGACCCGGCGCCCTTCCATCTTTACATCATGAAACAGAAACGCGCTCCGGCGCCTATTCCCCAGCATGGCCGCGATCGCGCGCCCAAGGGCTCGCCATCGCCCGCCGGCCCACCGCGCCGGTCCGGCCAAGCGACCCAGCGCGGCAAGCCGCGTCACACCGCCGCCCGTTCCGGCCAACGCGGCCGTTAGGCACCCGCTCCGCACATGTCGCTCGTCGAATGCGTCCCGAACTTCAGCGAAGGCCGCCGCACCGATGTCATCCAGGCCATTCGCGACGCGATCGCGTCGGTGAATGGCGCGGTGGTCCTCGACGTCTCGTCCGATGAATCGCACAACCGCTCGGTGATCACGTTCGTCGCGCCGCGCGAGCACGCCGTGGATGCGGCGCTGGCCGGCATCCGCGTAGCCACCGATCGGATCGACCTCACGCAGCACACCGGCGAGCATCCGCGCATGGGCGCCACGGACGTCGTGCCGTTCATCCCGCTCGAGGGCACGACCATGGACGACTGCGTGGCACTGGCCCGTGCGTTAGGCGAACGCGTGGGCCGCGACCTGGGCATTCCGGTCTACCTGTACGAGCGCGCGGCCACGCGCCCCGACCGCGAGAATCTCGCCGACGTGCGGCGCGGCCAGTTCGAGGGCATTCGCGCCGAGATCGAGACCAACGCGGCGCGCATTCCCGACTTCGGCCCGCGGCGCGTTCACCCCACGGCAGGCGCAACGGCGATCGGCGCGCGTCCCTTCCTCGTGGCCTACAACGTGTACCTGGGCGACGCGTCGCACGTGAGCGACGCCAAGCGGATCGCGAAAGCGGTGCGCGGCTCGTCGGGCGGACTGCGGTACGTGAAAGCGTTAGGACTCGAGGTCGACGCGCAGGCACAGGTGTCGATGAACCTGGTCGACATCGATCAAACGCCGGCCTACCGCGCGTTCGACATGGTGGCCATGGAAGCGGCGGCGGCCGGCGTGCCGGTCACGTGGAGCGAGATCGTGGGGCTCGTGCCGGAGCGCGTGTTGTTCGACGCGGCGGTGCGGCACCTCCGGCTCGCCACCTTCACGCCCGACCAGATCCTCGAGCGGCGCGTGCGCGCGGCGCAAGCCGGCGGCACGCCTACCGCTACGCCTAACGGAGATCTCGTGGCCGCAGTCGCCGCGCCGACGCCGACGCCCGGCGGCGGGAGCGTGGCCGCGTACGCGGGCGCGCTGGCCGCGGCGCTGGCGCAGATGGTGGCCGGCCTCACGGCCGGACGGAAGAAATTCGCCGACGTGGACGCCGCGATGCGCGATGCCGGCGCGCGCGCCGGCGCGTTGGTCACGCGGCTCCGGGAGCTCGTGGCGCTCGATGCACTGTCGTATCTGGCGGTGTCGTCGGCCTACAAACTGCCCAAGGACACGCCGGACCAGCGCGCCCAACGGGACGCGGCCATCACCACGGCGCTCATCGGCGCCAGCGAAGTACCGCTCGAGACGGCGCGAGCCTGCGCGTCAGTGGCCGGATTGGCCGAGTTGGTGGCGACCAAAGGGAATCCGAGCGCGGTGTCCGACGCGGGTGTGTCGGCGCTGCTCGCCGAGGCGGCGTGCCGCGGCGCAGCCTACAACGTGCGAATCAATGTGGCCGCGCTTGCCGACCCTGCGAAGGGGCACGCACTCGTCGAAGCGGCCGGAGAGTTCGTGCGCGAGACGTCGGCGGCCGCGGCGCGAGTGGGCGCGGAGGTCGAGCGGCACATTTAGCGGATCATGGCTGAGCTTGGGGTCGCCTAAAAGGCGGGAAGAGGGAAGCGCTCGCTGACGCTCGCTGAATTCAGCGCTTCACGTGTCCCGGTTGCCCAACACAGTTAGGCGCTTCGGCGGGTGAGCACGCGCGGCCCCTGATCGGTGATCGCCACCGTGTGCTCGAAGTGCGCCGACCGCGAGCCGTCGGCCGTCACGATCGTCCACCGGTCCGGCATCGTCCGCGTCTTGGGCGCGCCCGCGTTCACCATCGGCTCGATCGCAATCGTCAGACCGGGCGTGAGCCTCATCAGCCGCTTCGGCTTCCCGTAGTTAGGCACCTGCGGCTCCTCGTGGAACTCGGTGCCGATCCCGTGGCCCACCAGCTCGCGCACCACGCTGAACCCCGCGGCCTCGACCACCTGCTGGATCGCCGCGCCAATGTCCCCGATGTGGTTCTCGGTGGTCGCGGCGGCGATGCCGGCCTCCAGCGCATCCACGGTCACGGCCAACAGCCGCGCCGACTCCTCATCGACGTCGCCCACCGGCACCGTCGTCGCGGAGTCGGTGAAAAACCCCTTGTAGCCCACGCCGACGTCGATCGAGACCAGATCGCCCTCACGCAGTACGCGCTTCTTCGACGGTATGCCGTGCACGATCTCTTCGTTGATCGATGTGCAGATGGAGCCCGGAAAACCGTAGAGCCCCTTGAACGCCGGGGTCGCGTCGTCGTGCGAGCGGATGAATTTTTCTGCCAGCGCATCCAGGTCGAGCGTCGACATCCCGGGCGCCACGCGCTCGGCGAGCATCGTGACCGTGTCCGCGAGAATCCTGCCGCCCTCGGACATCACATCGATTTCGCGCGGCGACTTGAGCTGGATCATGCTTTGATCATTTTCCTAACGCAGTCAACACCCGCGCGGAGACGTCGTCTACCGCGCCGATCGCGTCCACCGACACCACGCGCGCCGCGCTCTGACCACGGAGCGCGCCCTCACGGGCGCGCGCGCGATACCACTCGATGACCGGCGCCGTCTGCTCGCGGTACGCGCGCATACGCGTGCGAACGGCCTCCGGCTCGTCATCCTTGCGGCGTACGAGCGTCCCGCCGCACTTGTCACAGGTGCTCCCGGGCTCGCGACCCGTGTACGGCGTCTGACACCTTTCGCACACGGTGCGCGTGCTGAGACGACGCACCAGCTCCTCTTCGTCCACGTCGAACAGCAGGACGACGTCGACCTTCCGTCCGAGCTCGCCTAACACACGGCCCAGGCCCTCGGCCTGCGGCACCGTGCGCACAACGCCGTCGAGCACCACCCCGTTGGCGGCGACGGGCCTGGCCAGCGCCTCCTTCATGATGCCGAGGATGACGGAGTCGGGCACGAGATCGCCGCGATCCATGAATCGCTTGGCCTCGAGCCCCTGGGGCGTCCCCTGCCTAACGGCCTCCCGCAGCACGTCGCCGGTGGCCAGCTTCGGAATGTCGAAGGTGCGGGCGATACGCTCGCCCTGCGTGCCCTTGCCGGCGCCGGGAGGGCCGAGCAACACGATGTTCATGTGTCCGTCTGCTCCCTGTGGCCGGTGGTCGCGCGCGTGCTCAGTACGTCGTGGCCCGGCCGCGGAACTTGACCCGGCCCTTCTTCATGAACCCGTCGTACTTGCGCAGATAGAAATGCTGCTCCAACTGCACCAGCGTATCCAGTCCGACGCCGACGACGATCAGCAGCGACGTCCCGCCGAAGCGGAACGGCACGTTGATCAGGTCGAGGATCCAGATCGGCAGGAGCGCGATCAGCGTTAGGAACAGCGCGCCCGGGAACGTGATGCGCGACATCACCTTCTCGATGTATTCCGCCGTCTTGGCGCCGGGCTTCACGCCCGGAATGAATCCGCCCTGCTTCTTCAAATTCTCGGCGATGTCGATCGGATTGAAAATGATCGCCGTGTAGAAGTAGGTGAAGAACAAAATCAGGATCGCCATCAGCACATAGTATTCCCACGTGCCGGGATTGAGCGCTTCGGCCATGGCCTGCGCCCACGCCGCCTTGCTGCCGAACTGCGCGAGCGTGCCCGGCACCACGATCACCGTTTGCGCGAAGATGATCGGCATCACGTTGGCGGCGTTCATGCGCAACGGGATGAAGTTCTTGGATGACTCTCGCTGTCGCCCGCGCGCCATGGTGCGCTGCGGGATCTGGATCGGCACCCGTCGCGCGGCCACGGTGATCGCGACCGTAAACGCCACGACGGCCACCATGACCAGGATCAATATCACGAGGCGGAACGGCGACAGCGCGCCCGTGGACAGGAACCCGAAGGTCTGCACGATGGCCGGCCAGAACCGCTCGATGATCGAGAAGAAGATCATGAGCGACGCGCCGTTGCCGACGCCGCGCTCGGTGATCTGCTCGCCTAACCACATGACGAAGATCGCGCCCGCAGTGAGGAAGAGCGTCATCTGGATCTGGAACATGATGCCGGGATGCGCCACCGCGCCCTGCAACGACTCGGTGAACACCGCGTAGCCGTACCCCTGCATGACGGCGACGCCCACGGTCATGTACCGCGTCCACTGCTCGACTTTCTTCCGGCCCTGTTCTTCGCGCTGCAGCTTCTCGACGCTCGGCAGCACCGCGCCCAGGATTTGGAACACGATGCTGGCGGAGATGTACGGGATGATGCCTAACGCGAACAGCGTGGCGCGCGACAGGCCGCCGCCCACGAACAAGTCGTAGAGGCCCAACAGGCCGCCGGCTTGCTGGCTCTTGAAGAAATCGATCAGCGCCTGGGTATCGATCCCCGGCGCCGTGATGTGCGAGCCGACACGATAAATGATCAGCGCGAGTAGCGTGAAGCCTATGCGCGACCGTAACTCGGGCGTCTTGAAGATCGTGCCGAACAGCTGGGCCGCCGCCTTCTCCTGCGCCATGTCAGTCCTCGACGCGGCCTCCGGCCGCCACGATCCGCTCACGAACCGCCGCACTCATCCGAATGCCGCGAACCGTCACCGCACGGGTGAGCGTACCGTTCGCGAGCAGCTTGGCAGGTCCTTTTCCTTTGCGGATGAGTCCCGCCTCGATGAGAACGTCGGCCGTGATCGCATCCGTCGCCGACAATTCGTTGAGGTCACTCAGGTGCACGACCTGCGACTCGACACGAAATGGATTCGTGAAGCCGCGCTTGGGCAGACGACGCGTGAGCGGCATCTGGCCGCCCTCGAAATGGGGCTTCCCACCGCCGGGCCCGTGATGGCCCGCGCGCGCCTTGATACCCTTATGGCCCTTGCCCGACGTCTTGCCCGTGCCCGACCCCGGTCCGCGGCCTAACCGCTTCCGGTTGCGATGCGATCCGGGCGCCGGCACCAGATTGTGCAGGCCGATGTGCTCGGGGTGGGGCGTCTCTCGCTGTTCCTTGGCCACTGTGCCTTACTCCTTCACCGGCGTCACCGTTACCAGGTGACGCACGTGCTTGATCTGACCGCGCAACGATGGCGAATCCGGACGCACGACCTCGGCCTGATGATGCCGGAGCCCAAGCGACTCGAGTGTCCGGCGCATCTCGGCAGGATGCCCGATGCCGCTCCGTACCTGCTTGATGCGCACCTTGCCCGTCGTCAGCTCTTCAGGCGCGGTTTTCTTGGGCCCGCGCGTGCGGTGCCACACGAACGTCCGCGGCATTAGACAGTCTCCTTCGACTTGGCGCGCGAGCGATAGGGCAGGCTCGACGGCTCAATCTCGCGCTCACGCGCGATTTGCTCAACCGTGGTCAACAGTCCAAGCCCGTGCATCGCCGCGCGCACCATGTTGTGCGGATTCGTGGAGCCGAGACTCTTGGTGAGAATGTCGGCCACACCCGCGCACTCGAGGACGGCGCGCACCGCACCACCGGCGATGACGCCGGCGCCGGGAGCCGCGGGCTTCATCAGCACGCGACCCGCCCCGTGTTCGCCGACTACCTCGTGCGGAATCGTCCCCCCGGTGAGCGGAACGTGCACAAGCTTGCGACGTGCGGAATCCACTGCCTTACGCACCGCTTCCGACACTTCGTTCGCCTTACCGGTGGCGACCCCAACCCGACCCTGTCCATCGCCGACGGCAACGAGTGCGTTGAAGCTGAAGCGCCGGCCGCCCTTCACGACCTTGGCGACACGATTGATCGCGATCACGTTCTCGACCAGATCGCTGCCTTCGTGATCGCGGTCGCCGCCGCGCGGGCCGTCGCCACCGCGACCGCGTCCGCGATCGCCACCTTCACCGCTGCGACCACCGGGACCGCCGGGTCCGCGACCGCCCGGGCCGCCGCCACCCGGACCACCGCGTCCGCCTCGA
>DATEHK010000137.1:0-20359 GCA_035279625.1 Gemmatimonadaceae bacterium | reverse complement strand
TAGGCACCGGGCGCTCGCGCGCTTCCGTTAGGAGACGCAGCGCGGCTGCGGCCACCGATGCGCCGTCGAAATCGGCCAGGAGCGGCTCGATGGTGAGCAGCTCGCGAACCGGCATGGCACGCTCGAGCACGGCGCGGATCTCATCGCGCGCGCGCTGCTCGCTCGTCCGCGCGGCGGCCACCGCGCTGTCTAACGCAAGCGGCACGAGTCGGTCGCCGCCGGCGAGCGCGGCCAGTGCCGGCAGTTGACGCGGCTGCACGATCGCGACCACCTGATTCGGCGCCGCGGCGGCGACCTGCTCCAATTCGGCGCGCGACGATGGAAGGTCGTACAACACCATGAGCGCCGCGGGCGTCGAACCATCGCGCACGACGCGCACGATGTCGTCCGATGCGTAGCCCAGTGTGCGCAGGGTGTCGGCGGCCTCGCGGGCCGATTCGTCGGAACGCGCGTACACCGCGGCGCCCGGCGGGTCGAGTACGTCGAGAAGCGTACGAAGTGTAATGGGCCGCGTTTCACTCGCCGTGATCACGTAGCGCACGGCGATGGATTCTGCCGGCACCCCGGGATCGGCGCCCACCCGCCGCGGACGGCGGGCGTATCGCTCGACGACAGCTTCCACCTCGGGTGTGTTCCGCGCCGCCACGACGGTGCGCGCCGCGTCCTTCGGCATCTCGCTCATGAGTGCTTCGAGCGACGACATCGCGCCGGCATCGATCACGAGATCCGCCCACGCGATGACGACTGCGCGCACGTTCTCGAGTTTGAGCGCTGCGCGACGCACCATGTCCAACAGTTGATCCGCCGGTCCCACCACCACCGGCGCAGCGCGCGCGGCGAGCAGGCGAGCCGCGCGACGCGCACCGGTGGCCGCGATCACGCGCGACGCGTTGGGCGAGGACTCGGCCGCAGGCGCCGACGCGACGAACCGGGCGATGGCCATGGCGCTGGGCGCGTCCGACGTGATGACGATCGCGCGCGGACCGGTTGCGTCGCTCGCGTCCGATGTGTGCGCCTGTTCGAGCACCGGACCCATGAACTGTGCGATCGCTGCCGCGTCGTGCGGAAGCACGTACATGACGTTCGAATTGCGCGACACATTCGCTTTGTCGCGCGCTGGTTCTGCATTCCCGTGCTCCAAGACGACGCTCCTCGGTTTTCAATGGCGTCACGAGCGTGACGCGACTAAAGTATAGCAGACGAGCCATCGGCCCTCCAACTCAAGGAGTCGCAGTGACTGAGATGACCGTTGCCCGTGCGTTGGTGCCCTCGCCGAACATCGCCCAGCTCAAGGAGTCTGCGACCATCGCCGTGTCCGCGCGCGCCAAGGCACTTCGCGCAGCCGGACGACGCGTAATCGACTTGGGCGCCGGTGAACCGGACTTCGACACTCCGGAGTTCATTCGGCGCGCGGCGCAGCGCGCTATCGACGCCGGCGCCACGCGGTACACGGCAACGGAGGGCATCCTTCCGCTGCGCGAAGCGATCGCGACGTTCGCGAACGCGGACTATCGCGGTGACGATCGTGTGACGCCCGGCGATATTGTCGTCTCAACAGGCTCGAAGCAGTCGTTGTTCAACGCGTGCTTCGTGCTCTTCGGACCGGGCGACGAGGTGCTCATTCCCACACCAAGCTGGACGAGCTATTACGAAATGGTGGCGCTCGCGCGCGCGGAGCCGGTGCCCGTGTTGGGAGATCCCGCGAACGGGCTCAAGGTAAACGCGGATGCGCTTGCCGCGGCGGCGACGCCGGCAACCAAAGGCGTGATGCTCAATTCGCCGTGCAACCCCACGGGCGCGGTGTACGATCGCGCGGAGCTGGAAGCCATTCTTTCGTTGGCCGAAGCGCGCGGATGGTGGGTGATCAGCGACGAGATCTATCGGCGTATCGCGTACGCAGGCGTTGCCACTTCGATCTTCGAGGTCGCGTCCTCGCGCGACCGCGTGATTCTGATCGATGGTGTGGCAAAGGCATACGCGATGACGGGTTGGCGAATCGGGTGGGCGATCGCGCCGCGCGCGGTGGCGCGGGCGATGGGTGCGCTGCAGTCGCACACCACGTCTAACGCAGCGGCCGTGTCGCAACACGCGGCGCTGGCGGCGCTCACCGATCGCGCCGCGGCGGAAGCGTCAATCGCGCACATGGTAGGAGAGTTCGAGCGTCGTCGTGATGCGGCGTTGGCGATGTTGGCGGGTGAACCAGGCATTGGCGTGATTCCGCCCGACGGAGCGTTTTACCTGTTCCTCGACGTGAGCGGCACGCGCGGTGACTCGCGTGCTGGTGCCGGCGGCGCGTTTGCGCAGCATTTGCTCGAACGGCATGACGTGGCAGTCGTACCGGGCGCAGCGTTCTACACGCCGGACTGGGTGCGACTGTCGTACGCGGCGCCGCTGGATCACGTCGTGACGGGTGTGCAACGCACCGTCTCGGCGTTTCGCGAGATGAAGTCGTGACGTGCTGTGCACCGCCACTCCTCTGGTGACGGTGCGAGGACGCGATATCTTAGCGCTGGAGACCCGCCCGACCGCAGCGGGTCGGCGGAGTGTGAGTGCGGGCCGTCGCTAACGCCTGCGTAGGAGGACCGAGTGAACGTCACCGTGCAGATCGAACCGGCCACCGACATTCCCTCGGCTGTCGAGTACAGGTGGGATACTGACACCGCGATTCTCACCGCGAGTCTCGCCGACACGTCGTTCGCCGATGGGGCGTCGGGCTCAGTCGAGCTGGCCGGCTCCGATGGGTCGTGGGTGATTCTCGACGTGCGCGGCGGTCGCATTCACGGAGTCGAAGTGGCGGTGTGGCCGGACGTGAAGAAACTCTCGGCGCTGCGCGTGCCCACGGACACCGCGCGCGGTCGGTTGCTCGTTCCGTCCGCCGGATCCAAAGGCGGCGTCGCCATGATGCAGATGGACACGACGCTCATTGCCGAATCCGATCAATCGGAGCAGACGATCCATTTTCGCTTGGGCGGCGGCCGGCATGCGCGCACCGTGTGCATTGCGCGCGACATTCTGGTCGACCTCGACGACAGCGATACCATCCGCGGGATCTGGCTCCTCAACGTGCCACCCTTTCCCGGGGACGAATGATCACCACGATCGTGCTCATCAAGTGCGATCCGAAAGAGATCCCGCACTGCGCCACACGCCTGGCTGGAATTGATGGCGTGTCCGAAGTCTACTCGGTGTCCGGCGAATGGGACCTGGTCGCGATCGTTCGCGTCGCCGAATACGAGCGCATCGCGCAGGTGGTAACGGAAGAATTCGCGAAAGTCCCTGGCATCGATCGCACGCAGACGCTGACGGCGTTCCGGGCGTACTCGAGGCGGGATGTGGAGAGCGCGTTTGGTGAGTGAGAGGGAAGCGCTTTCCTTCAGGGCGCGCAAGCGCGCGCTTCCCTCAATCCAAGCACCATTTGGTTCTCGTCCGATACGATTCCTCCCACTTGCCATCCTTCCACGAAAGCACCGACAAATACGTGTCGCTGCCGAACTGCCAGCCTTCCAGGAAAATCTCGTCTACGCCGTCACCGTTCACGTCGAGGTGATCGAAGAAGCGGCGGAAACTGGACGAGGCGAGCGGGCCCTGAACGCGGTGGGTGTAGGTGGGATGGTATTCCGTCGCAGTGGAGTCGCGGTCGGCGATCAGGATGAGATGGGTCGTGGTCTCTTGCGTCGACGCCGGATTCTCGGCGGCTGGGTCGATGAAACCGGCGACGATTGTCGGCCAGGGACCGTTGCCGCTCGGGAACGCGACCGCGTGGAAGTCCAGCGAATCGAGCGCCGCCTGCGAGATGCCGACCGTCTTCGCCACCTCCGAACCCACCGCCCGTGCGATGCGCTCGACGTCGGCGCGCGGCATCGGCTTGACGTCACGCTGATGACCCAGCGTCGCCGTCGAGGCGAGATACTCCACCGTGAACGTCGGGCGCTTGTCCTGGCCCTGGAGGCGGACGGAGGCCATCGGCGTCAGGAGGTGGCAGCCGGGAAGCGTGTAAAGCGGGTCGTCGCCCTCCCACATGCCGCGTCGAATCCGCGCCGTTCCGGCCGCGTAACCATTCTCGAAGATGTCGTACGACTTCGAACTGCGCAGATAGGCCGCGTCCAACTGGCGCCAGCCGGTGGTGTCGAGGGAGATTTGTTGGAGCTCGCCGTGCTCGATGGCCGCGATCGGAATCATACGCGGATCGTTAGGATCTCCGAACACCTCGAACAGCAGGTCTGGATGCGAGCGCAGGTCGAGCTGCGCTCCGGACGCGGAGTGCGACGCGGCGCCCGGACGTCCGGACGCATGCGCCTTGTCACAGGCGGAAGCGACCACCAATAGGGTCGCGATCCAAGCCAATCTGGTCGTCACACGCACCAAGGTGATTGTCACTCGGGGAGCCGCGGTTTGGACTCGCGGGTCTCGGTTGTGCAGGCTAACTGCGGACACGCGGGTGTCGAGGCGAGAGGCACGTGCCGCCGGCCATCAGGAGATGGACGCGGAGCGTCGTTCCGGTGCAACGAGCCTCCCTTTTCCGCTCTTCCGGGGGCGCGTTAGGGGAGCAACGGTCCGCGGACGGTGTAGGAATCCGCTGTCATCAACCCGGTCTTTACATGTCCTTTGCGGGGCGCGGCTGGCCGCGTGTTCCATCGGTTGGGCAGCGCAGGGCGGGAGCACGCGTGCGCATCGCCATGCTCGGCGTAGCGTGTCTCTTGGCGCCTGGGGCGGCACACGCGCAGTTGTCGAACATCGTGCTGCGCATCAAGCCCAAAGTAGGCGACACGCTGTTCACCCGGTTCGAGCAGGACGTGTCGATGAAGGGCACCGTGCACGTGCACGGAAGCGACACGACGATGACGATGCACACGTCGCTGCTCCTCTTGTCGCGCGTGCTGGTGCAGGGAAGCGACGAGACCGGCACGACTATCACCACGATCACCGACTCCGTATCGCTCATCTCCGATGGCGAGCCGGCGGAACCGGAAGATGTGCGGCGCGCGATGGAGGGACAGCGGGTCCAACTTCACATTGCGCCCGATGGTTCGGCGGCAGTGCTCGCGCTTCCACCGCAACTTTCCGCGGACATTCGTGCGGTGGTGTCGGGGATGCCGGCGACGCTGCCGGACAAGCCCGTGAGTGTGTCGCAGAGTTGGCAGCGGGTCACGATGCTGCCGCTGGTGGGCGCGTCGGGGAAGGGAGTGGCCGCGACGCTGCGCGCCGCCTATCGGCTCGACTCGCTCTCGAGCGACGGCACGCTGGCCTTCGTTTCGATGCACGGCACGATCACCCGCGATGCCGGCACACGGCCGCTCGCGAACGGGTTGCGCGTGAGCTCGTCGGGCAAAGTCACCGGCACGTTGTGCGTGGACCGCAAGCGCGGATGGTGGATCGACGCACGGGCGACGATCGCGCTCGTGTCGACGCTGGTGCCTGTGGCCGGAGCGTCGGCGACGCCGGTGCGGATGCAAACCGACATCACGCAGCACATGCACACGACGAGCGTGCGCTGATCGCGTCGATTTGGCTGGTCGCCTCTGGGTTGTAGCGGTAACTTTGGGTGTGCGCCTCGTTCATTTAGCCGACTTACACCTCGGCTTCCGGCAGTACCATCGCCTTACGCCCGACGGCATCAACCAGCGCGAGGCGGACGTCGCGCTGGTGTTCCGTCGTGCGATCGACAAGGTGATCGCGCTGCGCCCGGACGTCGTGCTCATCGCGGGCGACGTGTTCCATACCGTGCGCCCGATGAACGCGGCGATCATCGAGGCGTTCACGCAGCTGCAGCGGCTCAAGCTCGAGCTGCCGCGGAGCGCCATCGTGATGGTGGCCGGCAACCACGACCGGCCGCGCGCGACCGAAACCGGCTGCATCCTCGACCTGTTCGCGCGCATCGGCGTCCACGTGGTGACCAACGGACCGCGGCGCATCCCGTTGCCGGCACACGATCTGTCGATGTTCGCGGTGCCCGATCTTCCGGCCGGTGCGCCGCCGCTCGGGCGCGAGCAGCTCGAGCCCGATCTCGATGCCCGCTACAACGTGCTCGTGATGCACGCCGACGTGGAAGGCATGCTCCCGCCTAACCTGGTGTATCCGGATCGCCCGTCGTCGCCGGTGCCGGTGTCGGCGATCGGGCCGGAGCGCTGGACGTACGTTGCGTTAGGCCATTACCACGTACATAAAAAAATGGCTCCCAATATGTACTACTGCGGCTCGCTCGAGTATCTGCCGCCGAACATGTGGAGCGAGATGCACGAGGAGCGGGCCACCGGCGTCCCGGGGAAGGGGTTCATCGAATACGACCTCGACGCCGGCACGCACCGCTTTCATCCGATCGTCGGCGCGCGCCGCCTGGCCGAGCTGGCGCCGATCGCCGCGCGCGGCCTCACGGCCGCGGAGGTGGATGCGGCGATTCGCGAGCGCGTGGACTCGTGCGAGGGCGGCATCGATGACCGGGTGGCGCGTCTCGTGGTGCGCGACGTGCCGCGGCACGTGGTGCGCGAGCTGGATCACAAGGCGCTGCGCGAGTACAAGCGCCGCGCGCTGCATTTCCACCTCGACGCCCGCAAGCCGGACACCGTTCGCCTAACGCTGGCCCCGGCCGGCGGCCGTCGCGCCACGCTGCGCGAGATCGTCGAGACGTACCTGTCGCGCCGTCCGCTCGATGCCGATGTCGATCGCGCGTCGCTGGTGTCGTTGGGCCTCGAGTATCTCGACGCCGCCGATGTGGCGTCCGAGCAGGCGTGGGCGGCGGGCGCCTCCGGACCCGTCCCCGACGGACCGCGGTAGTGCGCCTCAATCGGATCTCCCTCGCCAACTTCCGCCAACACGCGGACACCCGGGTCGACTTCGACGCCGGCTTGACCGGGATCATCGGGCCTAACGGATCGGGCAAGACCACGATCCTCGAAGCCCTGGCGTGGGCGATCTACGGCACGCCGGCGGCGCGCGGGACGCGCGAGTCGATCCGCTTCACGCGCGCGGCGCCGCGGGCCACCGTGCGCGTCGACCTCGACTTCGAGCTCGCCGGCCACCGCTACCGCGTGGTCCGCGGCCTCACGAACGCCGAGCTCTATCTCGACGGCGCGGCGACGCCGATCGCGAACTCGATCAGCGGCGTCACCGACATCCTCACGCGCAAGATCGGCATGACGCGCGAGGAGTTCTTCAACACGTACTTCACGGGACAGAAGGATCTGAGCGTGATGGCGGCCATGAAACCGGCCGAGCGCGCGCAGTTCCTGTCCCACGTGTTGGGCTACGAGCGGTTGCGCGATGCGCAGCGCATCGCGCGCACGCACCTCACCGAGCTCAGGTCGCAGATCTTGGGTCTCCAGCAGGGAATGCCGGACCCCGAGGCCGTTGGGCGGCAGGTGGACGACGCCCGGCGCCGTCTCGCGTCGACCGGGCAAGCGGCGCGCTCGGCGCGCGATGCCCGCGAGCACGCGCGGGCCGCCATGGAGCGCGTGCGTCCGCGGTGGGAGCTGGTGCAGCGCGAGCGCGAAGCTCTGCAGGCGCTGGTGGCCGAGCTGCGCGGCGCGGAAGGCGAGGAAGCCGGTCTCGCCCGCGATGCGGAGCGCCTGGCCCGCGAGTTAGGCGGCATCGCCCAGGCGAAGGCGGAGCGCGACGCGCTCGCGGTCGAGCTCCTGCCCTACGCCGCGCTGCACGCCGAGTTCCAGCACCTCGAGGTGCTGGCGCGCGAGGATGGCCGCCGCCAGTCGCTCGCGGCATCGCGCGCGCTGCTGGAGGACGAGTTAGGCAAGCTGCTCGAGCGACGCGCGAAGATCGAGACCGCGCCGCGCCTCGAGGAAGAGGCCACGACCGCGCTGCACGAGAAGCGCGCCGCCCTCGACCAACTGGATGGCCGCGTCGAAGCGCGGCGCACCGAATGGGTGCGCGATCGCCAGGAAGCCGAGACCAAGCGCCAGGCACTGCGCGATCAGTACGCGGAGCTCAAGCAGCAGCGCGACCGTCTGGCCGCCGCGGGCGAGGACGGCGCGTGCCCGACGTGCGCGCGCCCGCTCAAAGGCACGCTGCGCACGGTGCTCGAGTTGTTGGACGGTCAGTTGGAAACCGTGTTGGTGGATGGCAACTACTTCAAGGGCCGGATGGAACAGCTGCTCGAGATGCCGGCCGATCTGCGCGAGATGGACGAGGCGCGGCGCGCGCTCACCGACGAGGTGAAGGCGCTCGAGCGCCGGGTGTTCAAGGTCCAACACGCGGTGCAGGAGCTGGCTCAGTTAGGCGGCGAGATCGCGGCGAAAGGCGATCGCATCGCGTCGCTGGCCAGCGAGCTCGAGACCATACCGGCCGGATACGACGCCGCGCGCCACGACCGCGTCCGCCGCGAGCTCGACCGGCTCATGCCGCTCGATGCCAAGGCGACGCGACTCGGCGCGCAGATCGAGCGCGAGCCGGCGCTCCTCCGCGAACGCGCGCAATTGCACGACGCCGACGCGGCGCTCCGCGCGCGCGTGAGCGATCTGCGCACACGGCACGCCGCGCTCTCGGTGTCGGAGCAGCACTTCGCCGCCATGCGCGACGAACACGCGCGCGCGGCCGACGAGCTCCGCGCCGCCGAGCTGGCCGCCGCCACCGCCGAGAGCGAGCTGGCCTCCGCGGAGCTGGCCGACGCCCAGGCACGCCACGCGGCCGCCGAGCTCGAGGAGCGGCAGCGTCTGTTAGGCCAGCTCGCCGTCCGCAAGCGCGTGCACGAGGAGCTCGATCGCGCGTACAACGATCTGCGCAACGATCTCAATTTCCAACTGCGGCCCGAGCTCTCGGAGCTGGCCAGCGCGTTTCTCAACGATCTCACGGCCGGCCGCTACACCGAGCTCGAGCTGGACGACAATTACAATGTGGTCGTCCTCGAGGACGCGATCCCGAAGCCGGTGATCTCGGGCGGCGAAGAAGACCTGGCCAACCTCGTGCTGCGTCTCGCCATCTCGCAGATGATTGCCGAGCGCTCGGGGCAGCCCTTCTCGCTGCTGGTGCTCGACGAGATTTTCGGCTCGCTCGACGACGCGCACCGCGCCAGCGTGCTCGAGCTCCTGCGCGGCCTGCACGACCGGTTCGAGCAGGTGATTCTCATCACGCACGTCGAGTCGGTGCGCGACATGCTCGACCAGGTGGTCACGGTGCGGTACGACGCATCGACCGGCGCGTCTGTCGTTAGGCAGGGCGACCGGCCGGCGATCGAGGGCGACGACCTCAAGGCGCCGGAGCTCGCGGCGGCCGGAGCAGCGGGCTGATGGCCGTGGCGCGGTCGTGGCGCACGGGGCACCACCCCGACGGCCCGCAGCGGGCCCGCGTGGAGGACATCCCCGCGCTCAACCAGGTGTTCAGCGACAGCTTCACCGAGCGCTATCGCCGCGACGGCATGGTGGGCGTGCGCGTCCCGTACCTCAATCCGCTCATCTGGCGCTACGCGATCGAGGATGCGGGCGCGGGCGCGCTGTTGTGGCGCGACGAGCGCGGCGAGATCGTGGCCTTCAACGTCGTGCACTGCTCGGGCGGCGAAGGGTGGATGGGCCCGTTGGCCGTTAGGCCGGAGAGCCAGGCCGGCGGCGTGGGGAAGGAAATCGTGCGGGCGGGGATCGCGAGCCTGGAGCGCGCGCGGGCGTCGACGATCGGCCTCGAGACCATGCCGCGTACCATGGACAACATCGGCTTCTACTCGTCGCTCGGCTTCGTGCCCGGCCGGCTCACGGTCACCATCACGCTCGACGGCGCACACGCCGAGCACGCGCCCGTCCTGTTAGGCAGGTTGAGCACCGGCGACCAGCACGATGCGTTGGGCGAGTGCCGCGAGCTGGTGGACGGCCTGCTGCCGGGCTACGACTTCACGCGCGAGCTGGTGCTGACCGAGGAGCTCGGCCTGGGCGACACGGTGTTGTTCCGCGCCGCCGGCCAGTTAGGCGGATTCGCGCTCTGTCACACGGCGCCGCTGGTCGAGGGCCGCTCGCGCGAGGAAACGCGCGTCCTCAAGCTCGTGCTCGCGCCGGGCGCCGATCTGGGCGCCGCGGCCATCGCGCTGGCCGACTACGCGCGCCGGAGCGGCACGCGGCGCGTCGCCTTCCGGTCGCAGACGGACTACCTCGGCGCCTACCGCTCGCTGATTACGTTAGGCGGCCGCGTCCGGTGGACCGACCTGCGCATGACCCTCGCCGGGCATCCCGAGCCGGTCGCCGCCGATGGCGTCGTGTGGAGCAACTGGGAGATCTGAGCTACTTGCGCGCGACGAGCAGATAGCCGAGCGGGAAGGCCGTGGCCGCGTCCACGCGCGCGCGCCGCATGAGCGCGAAGCATGGCACCAGGGATCGCACCACCGGAACGTGCTGCAGTTTCTTCGCCAGCAGCACGCCCAACACCTCGCGATAACTCCCATACGGCCTCAGCTCGACGACCTCGAGTCGCGCCTCGCCCGCCATCATCTCGAGCGCCGAAGCGCTGCACCGAAAGTAGTCGTGCGGCAGCTCGTGCAGCGGGTACAGGTATGGCGTCCCGACGATCAGATGGCCGCCCGACTTGAGCATGCGCGACGCGTCCATGAAGAGCCCGCCCGGATGCTTCAGGTGCTCGATCACGTCGGTGCACAGAATCGTGTCGAACGTCTCATCGGGAAGGGGACACATCTCGTTCAGGTCGGCGAGCAGATCGGCATGGCTGATCGCGTGCAGGCTGCCGGCCCAGTCGACGCACGTGATCGTCCTAACGAGCGCGCGATAGACGCCGTAGAGCGGCGCTTCGCCGCAGCCGAGGTCCAGCAGATCGCCGCGTGCGTAGGTGCCCAGGGCCTGGGTGTACACGTCGGCCACGATGTCGCCGATGAGACGCGAGCCACATGCCAGGTTCGCGGTGTCGCGACTGCCGCGCCACCCCGAACCGTGGCGCGTGAACTTCGTCGGCACCCAGGACTCGGCGTTACGCATGGCAGGGTCCGGCGCGACGCTCGGCCGCAATACCAACACGGTGTTTCGTGATCCCCTCCATGGCGATGAAAGAGCGCGTCACGCGCGGCGATCGCTCGGGCAGCAAAGGACGTGCGCGAGAGACGGGAGATCGGTGGACAACCCCCAAACGATGCCGAACGTGCCGGCGAGACGTGCCGCCCCGGGGCGCCGCGCGCCCGTTAGGCGCGGCGCGTTCGCCTAACCGCGACGCCGCCCCTCGCGCGCCGGACTGGCGGGCTCGACAGCAACGCGCCGTGTCGCGCAAACAACCTCAGGCGTTTGCTGAGAGCGTCCGTCGTCGAGATGCGTCACATCATCTGACAAGGCTACCCCGCCCACGCTCCATGCTGAGGGACCCGGCAATGCGAACCGCCACGATCAGCCGTCTCGCCTATTCGCTAGGCGCGGCCACGCTCGCCACACTCGTCGCGTGTAACAGCGACAACCCCACCGCGCCACGCGTCATCACGCCGACCGTCACCGCTCCGGTCGCGCTCGCCGGCGGATCCATCACGGTCACCTACTGCGCGAGTCAGGTGCCGATCTGGGCCGCATCGCAAGACGGCACGGGCCCGTGGAAGCGCGTCATGCCCACGAGCACGAACACCTTCGTCTTCAACTTCACAACAGGTAAAGGCGGCGTCGCAACGGTGGCGACATCCGGCGCAGGCTTCCGCTTCGATGTCGTGTTCGCAACGCTCGCCGATTTCGGAGGCCAAACGAAATCGACAAACCTTGGTTGCCCCGGCACAAAGGTCGTGAAGGGTTCCGTTGCCCACGTCGCCCCGGGACAACTCTCGAACGTCGAGCTCGGTACGTCCTCGGCGTTCGTGATCGGTGGCGGACCGACGACGTTCACGCTCAACAACGTGCAGGCCGGTCCGCGCGATCTCATCGCCACGCGCGGCAGCACATCGCTGGCGGTCAACAGCATCATCATCCGGCGATCGCTGAACCCGACGACCGGATCCACGCTGCCCGTTCTCGACTTTGGTGCGTCGACCGCGTTCGCGCCGGCGTCGGCCCACGCCACAGTCACTGGCGTTCCGACCGGCGCGAAAGCGGCGCTTGCCGTGCTCTTCTTCAGTCCGCGCGGTACCGGCGCGGCGCTCTTCGGCGCGTCGAACTTCACGGGCGGGTCGCAGCCCTACGTCGCAATTCCGCCCGCCAAGTTGTTGACCGGCGAGTTCCAGTTGCTATCGGCAACGACGGCGCCTACAGCAAGCAGCAGCAGGAACACGGGGATCTGGATCAAGACCGTGACCAACCGGGCGCTCGCCTTTGGGCCGGCGCTCTCTCCGGCCACCGTCTCCACCGCAGGGAGCACACCGTACTACCGCCCGCGCATCAGGGTGCTGTCGCAGACCCAGTACAACAAAGGCGTTTCGGTGAGCTTCAATCAGGCGTCGGCCAATCGCGTCGCGTCGATCTTCGCCACGGCGGCGTACTTCGGCGCGGCGCCCGCAACCTGGGACGTCTCGCTTCCGGACTTGCACACCGTCACCGGCTTTCTCACCGCGTGGGGACCGAAAACATCTCAAGTGACCAAGTGGACTCTCGCGGGATTCGGCGGCACGCTGCCGTTCTTCACCGCCAACCCGGCGGACGGAAGCACGTTCTTGAGCGCGTTCAACTCGGGCTCGCTCACGTCACATTAGCTCTGCGTTAGGCGCCGCCTCCCGCTCGCCGGGAGGCGGCGTCGCCCTACCAGAGCGACCGCCACGCCTCGCGCACCGTGATGTTGCGCAAGTAGGTCAGCTCCTCGGGCGCGAACGGCACCGGTACCACGCGGAACGTGCTCCACACGCCGGCGTCGCCCACCGTGTTGTCCACGGCGAGTAAATCGAGGAGACTCGTCGTCACCGGCGGCCGCGGTAACACGTACTGCGCAGCGGCGATCAACGGGCGAAGCACGAACACCGGTGCGGGAATCAGCACGCGCTCCGTGTGCATGGCGAGCAGGACGCGCTCGATCATTTGCCGGAGCGTCAACGCCGCCGGGCCGCCCATCGGATACGTTTGCCTAACGCTGCCCGGCCGCTCGAGCGCCGTCGCGATCACGCGCGCCACGTCGTCCACGAACACGGGCTGGAACCGGGCCGTGCCGCCGCCCGGGAGCGGATACACCACCGGCGACAGCCTCACCAGCCGCGCGAGCACGGTCACGAACTCGTCTTCCGGTCCGAAAATCACCGAAGGCCTGAGCACCGTCCACTCGAGATCGCTCGCTTGAACCGCATCCTGCGCCGCGCCCTTGCTGCGCAGAAAGCGGTACGGCGACGCACTCGACGACCCGTTCTGCGACATGTGCACGAAGCGCCGCACGCCCTCCGCGCGCGCCGCCTCGACTAACGCAATCGTCGTCCCGGTGTTCACGTCCTCGTACGACTCGTCGCGCCGCTCGATCGCGATCGCCGCGAGGTGCACGATCGCATCCACGCCGCGTACCGCGGCGCGCACCGTGTCGGAGCTCCGCAGGTCGCCCAACACGGTTTGCACAGGGACGCCGGCGAGCCGCTCGCCGGCCTTGGTCGGACTCCGCACGATGGCACGAATCGTCCATCCGCGACGCGCGAGCTCGCGGCACGTGTGACTCCCCACGAGGCCCGTTGCTCCCGTCACGAGCACGACGCGGCTGCGAGCGCCGGTGGAGGCTTGTGGAGCGGGTTGCTCCGCGGCTTGCACGGCAGTTTGTTCTACCTGCGGCGATTCGGGCACCACGCCAACTTCCGTTCGAACGTCCTTCATCGGCCCACCTCCCTCGCACCGTGACAAGCGTTCGCCTGGCGATCTTCGTGGTGACATACGTCCTCATCGCTGCACAGCAAGTCCCGGGCGTGCGCGTGAACAGACCCGCGGCTTCGCTGTTGGGCGCCGTGGCGATGGTCGTTTTGGGCGGCCTCCCGACGCAGGACGCCTATGCAGCAATCGACATCGACGTGATCGTGTTCCTCTTGGGCGTCCTGCTCCTGGTTGCCTACCTCGACCTCGGCGGGTTCTTCGACCTGGCCGCGGTGTGGATCGCGAAGCGATTTCGTTCGCCGCGCGCTTTCTTGGCCGGGGTGATCGCCGCCAGTGGTCTGCTGTCGGCCATCTTTCTCAACGACACCGTGTGTCTGGTGTTCGTGCCGCTGGTGCTGGCGGCGCTCGAACCGCTCGGCGTGCGACCGTTGCCGTATCTGTTGGGGATCGCATTCGCGGCGAACGTCGGCAGCGCGATGACCATCACCGGCAATCCGCAGAACATGCTGATCGGCATCTCGAGCGGAATCGCATATCGGGACTTCTGGGCGCTGCTCGCCATCCCATCGTTAGGCGGACTCGCGATCGTGTACGGCGTGCTCGCCTTCGCGTTCCGGCGCGACCTCGAGCAACCGTTCAGCGCGCGCGCGGCGCCGCCGGACGACGCGCGTCCCATCGACAAAGGCCTCGTGGCGCGCGCGTTGGTGTTGTTCGGCGGTGCGCTCGTGGCGTGGCTTGCCGGTCTGTCTCTGCCCGTGGTGGCGATCGCGGCCGGCGCGCTCATGATCGCGATCGGCAATCGCGATCCCGCGGCGGCGTTCGCCAAGGTGGAATGGTCGCTGCTGCTCTTCTTCGCGTCGCTGTTCGTGGTGGTGCGCGGCGTCGAGTCGGCGCCGGTGTTCGTGGACCTCACCGCGCGCGCGGCGTCGACGCTGCACGGCGCGCCGTGGCACGACGCGCTGGTCACGAGCGCCGCGATGACGGCGCTGTCGAATCTCGTGTCCAACGTCCCGGCCGTGATCCTATGGCGGCCGGTGGTGCCGCACCTGCCTAACGCACGGTTCATCTGGCTGGTGATGGCGATGAGCTCCACGTTCGCCGGCAACCTGACGCTGCTCGGCTCGATGGCGACGTTGATCGTCGCCGAGCGCGCCGCGGCGCGCGGGGTGCATCTGCGATTCGGCGACGTGCTGCGCGCCGGCGTCCCGGTCACGCTCCTAACGCTAGTGTGGGGCGTCGCGTCGCTGGTATGGCTCGCGCGCTGAGCGCGCGAGCGTGCCGCTACTTCGATTTCTGCTCGCTGTCCCGCTTTGCGACGTAGCGCGACCACGCATCCCAGGTGCCGCCGGCCACGATGCGCCAGATCAGGATGAAGAGGCCGAGTGAGAGGAAGAGATGGACCCAGCCCGGTCCCGAAAATGCGAACGCCATCACCGCCCAGAACACGAGCATGATGATCGCAACTGGATATGCGGCGACGTACACGAATCCTTTCTTCCCAGCGGTCGTCATCTGAATTGACTCGCTCCGGAGTGAACGCTACATTGCGAGCGGCAATGGGACGAAGAGCTCACATTTTTGAGCCAACAAGTCTCTCGGGTGGGTTCGATAAACTTGTTTGACGTCATGCCCCAGTGCGGGGAAGGCGAAAGGCAGGGTGAGGACCTCATACATTCGACGGGGCTTCAAAAATCCTCTTCGTTCCAACTACTCGAGCCCCGCCCACCGGCGGGGCTCGTCGCATCTTGAATAGTAGCGGCGCGCGGTCTGCCTTACGAGGCCGATGTTGCGGGCGACGCCCCCATCCGTCGCTTGCCGCGCATCAACTCCCAGAAGATGCGTGGCGCCTCGGGCTGCTTCCAGAACCACGACACCAGGAGCGCGAGCGCCCAAACAGCATATGCCACCGCGACCTCCTCGCGCCACTCCGCCACCAGAAACTGCACCAGCCACAGCACGAAGAGTCCGGTGGCGTCCCACCAGGTGAGCCGCATGCGCGCGAGGAGCAGTGCCGCGACGACGCTCTGCACCACCGTGAGCAGAATCTCCATCCGCTGCATCTGGTCCAACTCGAGCGACGATGGTCCGCCGCGCGCTACCGAGAACACGATCGGAATCGTCGCCGCGAGCACCGTCCATTGATTGACGTTGCTCGACACCATGTTCATGAGCGCCATGGGCGCGGTGCGCACGCGCTTCGCCCAATGGAAGGCCGACACTTTTTCCGGAAACTCGCTCAAGAAGGGCGCGACCCATTGCACGAACACGAACTCGCTCACGCCGAACGTGGTCGCCACGGCGAGCATCGAATTGAGGAACGGGTGCGCCGTGAGATAGATGAGCGCCCCGCCTAACAGAAACAGGGATCCGATGGTGATGATCCGCCACTTGCCCGGCCGGGTGTATGCCCAACGGGACACGGCCGACGCCTGCTCGAGCGACTCTTCACCCTTGGGCGGAAAGCGCCACAAGATCGCGAGGTAGAGGATGTACATCGACACCAGTACCACCGCGTCGACGACGCCGATGGCCGACTTGTGCCAGACCCACAGAAAATAAAGGAGCGGCGGTACCGTCGCGATGACTTCGACCGAATGTTCGTCGTGCAGATGGATCGGCGCCAGCGCGCGTCCGTTCTTTCGTCTGCCCAACGCCGACACGAAATAAATGAGCGGCCACCCCACGCCGACGAGCAGTCGCACGGCGCCGGTGAAATTCGCGATCGCGAGATGCGACTTGCAGCCGGCCGGCGGCACGAGCACGAAGCAGCTCACCGGATCGTGTCCGGCCTGCCACGCGATCACCGCTTCGACTGCTAACTCTGGTAGTGTCTGGATCCACGCCAGAATGGCGAGGGCAAGGCCTTGCGCGATGAGAAACTGCGCGGCTTCCGCCGCCCACGCGACGAGAAACGCGCTGAGCAGCATGCTCGGAAACGTCCACGCTGCCGACCACGCTGCGTTGCCGACGGTTGCCGCCGCCGCCAAAGCGACCTTGACTTTCAACCGCCGCCGTCCGTATTAACAGAAATGCCTCGCTCGCGGGGCGGTTTCATGAGCGGAACATAGAGGCGCGGCGCCGTCGACTCAAGCGGGTTCCACGGGAACCCACGGTCGGCGCGCCGCGTTCGTTCGACGCGTCCCATCATCCTCCTCCATGCCACGAGTCACCGTTACCCGCCGCCTCAACTTCAACGCGGCCCATCGTCTGCACAATCCGGAACTGAGCGACGCCGAGAACAAGTCGCTGTTCGGACCATGCAACAACGCCAACTGGCACGGCCACAACTATCGGCTCGACGTGTCGGTCACCGGCGACATCGAAGACAAATCGGGCTATGTGATGGACCTCAAAACGTTGCGCGATGTCGTGGAACAGCATCTCGTCGACAAGATGGATCACCGCAACTTGAACATCGACGTCGATTTCATGCAGGGCATCAACCCGACGGCGGAGAATCTCGTGGTCGCGTGTTGGAACGTGTTGTCGCCGGTGGTGCGTCCGGCGACGCTCACGCGCCTGCGTCTCTGGGAGACGGATAACAACTATGTCGAGTACGAAGGACAGTAAGGCGGACGGGGTGAGCATCGAGGCCCGCGTGCGTGCGGCGAGCCGCATGCATCTCGAGGCGGACGACGATCACACGCCGGAGCACAACCCCGAGTTCGAGTCGGTGGTGCACCGCATGCTCGAGCTGATCGGCGAGGATCCCGATCGCGAGGGGTTGCTCAAGACGCCGCTTCGCGTGGCCAAGTCGCTCACGTGGCTCACGCGCGGCTACGACATGGACGTGCACGACGTGGTGAACGACGCCGTGTTCGAGGAGCCGCATTCGAGCATGGTGATGGTGCGCGACATCGAGCTCTACTCGATGTGCGAGCACCACATGCTGCCTTTCTTCGGCAAGGCGCACGTCGCCTACATCCCGAACGGCAAAATCGTCGGGCTTTCCAAGATACCTCGCATTGTCGACGTGTTTGCGAGAAGGCTCCAGGTCCAGGAGCGTCTGACCGAGGAGATCGCCGAGGGACTATGCAGCGTGCTGCACCCGAGTGGCGTGGGGGTGGTGATCGAGGCTTACCACCTTTGCATGATGATGCGCGGGGTACAGAAGCAGAACTCGAAGACCATTACCTCGGCGCTGCGTGGAGTGTTTCGCGAAGATCCGAAGACGCGCGACGAGTTTCTGCGGCTGGCCCACTCGCAGGGCGCACCGCAATACTGATTACGAGACAGCAAACATGCGCTCGACATCAGCGTTGTATTCGCTGATGCGAGCGTGCTTTGTCGTTTCGTCCCAGCCAAGCAGCGGAGCGACGATCTCGGCCGCGCGCGGAGCAACGCTCTTGCCGTGGTCAGACGTCTCGAACGCGACATGCAATCGACGGATGAGAAGATCGCTTAGCGTCTTCGCCATGGCGCGCTTAACGCCGTAGACCAAATGCGCGCAGGTATAACCTAAACCGGCCACGAGCGGCTCTGAGAGGCGCCGGTCACCTGCTGCGATGCCGCTCACCTCGTCATCTCGGAATTCGGCGTCAAGCGCGGTCGTATCGGTTGGCGCATGTCTGACGTTCTGCCCCAGCGCCTGCTGGACCCGATCCACGACTTCGGCAGCCATTGCTCGATAAGTCGTCAGCTTTCCGCCCGTGACGCTGACGACACCGGATTGGTCAGTGACGATGCTGTGTTCGCGCGACGCCGATGTCGGGTTGTTCGACTGTGTTGCAACCAGGGGTCGAATGCCTGCCCATGCGCTGACGACGTCGTCGAATGTGAGCCGCGCCTCCGGAAAGTACGAATTCGCCGAACGTAGCAGGTAATCGACATCGGCCGTCGATGCATGAACGTCTTCAGGTGATTCGTCGGTCCACGTGTCGGTGGTGCCGATGATGGCCTGCGCACCCGCCGGGATACAAAACATCACCCTGCCGTCCACCGAAGAAATCATGGTGATCGCATCGCGATTGCCGATCCGCTCCCGCGGTACGGCGATATGCACGCCTTTGCTGCCGCGCGAACGTGCGCCGCGATCGATCGCGTTGTCGGCATTCTGCCAGACGCCGGTGGCGTTGACGATCACGCGCGCGCGAACTTCGCCAGCTTCGCCCGTGTGCCGTGATTTTACTTCCGCGCCAATCGCCCGACCACCGTCGCGGAGTACCCGTGTCGCGCGTACGTGATTGACGACGACAGCGCCGCTCTCGGCCGCGGCAATCGCCGTCGCCACGGTGAGGCGACAATCATCCGTTGCCGCGTCGTAGTAGACGGCGCCACCCTTCAGGCGATTCGTCTGCAGCGATGGTTCGCGCTCGAGTGTCTTTCTCACCCCGAGGAGCGACGGGCGATGTGACCTGCCGAGTGCCATGAGTTGGTAAAGAGCCAAACCGACGCCCAGCTTCAGCCGTCCGATTCGTGCACCGCTATAAATCGGCCAGGTGAACGCCAACGGCCTCACGAGGTGCGGGGCGATCTTAAGGAGGATCTGTCGCTCCCTGATCGACTCGTAAACCAGATGCAGCCGACCTTGCTCCAGATACCTGATTCCGCCGTGTATCAGGCGCGAAGACCGGCCGGAGGTTCCGCTCGCGAAGTCATCCCGCTCGACCAGCGCTACGGATAAGCCACGCATCGCTGCATCACGCGCCACGCCGCAGCCGGTGATGCCGCCCCCAATCACCAGGACGTCGAAATTCCGATCAAACAGCTCGCGCATGGTCCCGGGTTGGACGGTTCAAGGTGCCTGCTCCCCGAATTTGAAAGCAAGATTCGGATATCGACATTGCTCGGGGGCGGACATCCTTAATCGCAGTTAAGATTCTTTCAGAGACGGAGCTTATGACAAACACCGCAACAGAGTTGAACGTGCCGAATCGGCGAGCTATGGATGAAGCGACCGCCTGGACTTCCGTACTCAACCGCGATTCCGCTGCAGACGATGATTTCCTGTACGGTGTCACGACAACCCGCATCTACTGCCGGCCGTCGTGTCCATCACGTCGCCCGAAGCGCGAGAACATCACGTTCTTCTCATCGCCCGAAGGGGCCGAACGCGCCGGCTTTCGCGCCTGCCTGCGCTGCCGCCCCAATCAACCGAAGTCACCGAATGTCGCAATCCAGCGCGCGCGTGACTACATCGATGAACACGCCGGCGATCTCGATGAACGCATCACTCTTTCTGTGCTGAGCGGTCACGCCGGCCTCAGTCCCTACCACTTGCAGCGAAAGTTCAAGCAAACAGTGGGACTCACTCCCGCGCAATACATTCGCGCGAGAAAAAGTGAAAAGCTCAAGACCGAGCTAAAAAGAGGCGAAACGGTGAGCAGAGCTTCTTTTGGCGCGGGCTATGGCTCCAGCAGTCGTGCCTACGAAGATGCGGCGAGTCGACTGGGCATGACCCCAGCTACGTACAAGCGCGGCGGTGCCGGGACGCGTATCGAATACGTGATGACGAAGAGCTCCCTCGGTGTGCTCCTCGTCGGCGCCACCGAGCGGGGCGTCTGTTCGGTCACACTCGGTGATACCCAGCGAGATGTCGAGGATGCTTTGGCGAGCGAATATCCCGCCGCTCAGCGGAAACGCGTTAGCGCCGCGGACGGTGAGCTGCACGCGTGGGTACAGGCCGTGGTTGCCGCAGTCGAAGGTGATCGCACATCGACTGAGGTGCCGATCGATGTCCAGGC
>DATEHK010000136.1:0-22810 GCA_035279625.1 Gemmatimonadaceae bacterium | reverse complement strand
CGTCCGCAGGCCGGCGCGCGGTCAGCGCGGTCTTCAGCGATCATTGTGGTAGCGGGCTGCCGCGAGGGTTGCGGAGCCTGCTGGGCGGGTGAATGGGCGCACGCAGCGACAGTCGCGGCTGCGAGAGCCAGGGCAGGAACGAACGATCGATTCGTCACAGGATGTACCGCCAAGGATGAGTAAAACGCACGGCAGCACCAGCGGCAGGTCGAGCCGGGCACGAAGGCGAGGATAAGCTACACGACGCACGACGCACGTGAAGTGCTGTACTGCGAAGTGCTGTACTTTTTTGTCCCGCTTTCGAACACCAAACGACCTGTGCCATTCCTTTGCCCTACGGTAGCTGCTCGGCTGGCGACTGGCCCCGATGGCGGATTAGGATTGAAATCATGCCCCGCGCCGCCTGAGGCGATGCTCGATTTAACGGTCACCCCATGATTTCTGACGGCGGCGACACACCAGCGCCCCTCATCAAGCCGCCCGCACTCGTGAAGGGCGACGCCATTGGCGTCGTCGCGCCGTCGTACGCGCCGAGGCCGGGCTGGCTGGTGCGGGGAGTGAAGGCGTTGGAGCACGTCGGATTCAGCGTGGTGCTCGACCCGGAGATATCGAAGGGACGTCGCTTCAAGCGGGCCGAAGACGAGCGGCGCGCCGAGAACTTCATGGGCGTGTGGCTCGATCCGAAAGTGAAAGCCGTCGTCGGCGGGACAGGCGGCTACGGCGCCGTGCGCATGCTGCCGTATCTCGAGCCCGAAATTTTTCGCCGCAATCCCAAGCCGTTCGTTGGCTACTCCGACATCACTGCGCTGCACTTATGGCTGATGCGGCGCGCGGGGCTGCGCGTCTTTCACGGCCCAACGGTGGACGATCTCATTCCCAGCGCGCGCGACCCGACGATGGCGTCGCTGCTCAACGCGCTCATGATTCCCAGGCCGCCGACGAAACTTGGTAAAGGGATGGCGCGCGTGCTGAGGCCGGGACGCGCGACGGGCCGTCTCATTGGCGGCAATCTTTCGTTAGTCCAGCAGACCATCGGCACGCCGTACGAGGTCGACACGCGTGACGCGATTCTGTTTCTCGAGGAGACGCGCGATCCAATGAGTGTGTTGGACGAACGGCTGGTGCATTTGCGCGCGGCCGGGTTGCTGCGCGCGGTCAAAGGTATCGTGTTCGGCCAGCTCTCGATCGACCGCTCGGAGGAGGACGAGTTCGAGGATTTTCTGCTCGACCTCGTGTCGGACCTCAACGTGCCGGTGCTGGCCGACTTCCCGGCCGGGCACGAGGTGCCCAACCTTACCGTTCCGTTAGGCACCGACGTCGACCTGGTGGCGGAAGATGCGGGCGGCTGGATCGCGTATCGGGAAGACGCACTCGAGGAGGCGCCGCGCGATCACCAGCCCGGCAAGGAATCCCCGGCTCCCGCGGCCGCCGAGGCCGGCGCGCCGCCGCGCGAACCGGCCGCCGCCGCGCGTTGACGCCTGCCTAACTAGCCTCGCCGGCGCGCGATCGCTCGTCCAACCATCCCTTGCTCGCTTTGCGCGCGGTTGCGCTGTCCATCACGAACCGCTCGAGCGCGGTCGTCACACCGGCCGGCAGCGGCACCTTGTCGAACGTCTGTCGCGATACGCACACCAAAACCTGATATGCCGCCGCGTGCAGGGCGAGGCCGGTCGCATCCAATACGTCGAAGTTGATGGTGAGCGACGATGTCCCGATGCGGCTGAAGTACGTCACGACCTCGAGCCGGTCGTCGAGTCGCGCCGGCCGGTAGAATTCCGTGTGCATGATCTTCCGCGGAAGCCAGATGTCGTAACGCTCGAACATCTCGCGAAACGGCAGGCCGGACGCGCGGAAGATCTCGGTCTCCGCGAGCTCGTAGAACCGGATGTACGCGCCGTAGCAAATGATGCCCGCGAGATCGATGTCTCCCCAGCGAACGTACTCGGCCACCACGAAGGGCGTCTTGGACATGGGATGAATAGTAGACGCGTCCGGCAGTCGTGTCACGCGAGTCTGGCCTGCGTGCGCGGCGCGCGTTAGTTATTCCGATGCGGGCGTGAGGCCGGGCACGCAATCACCGACGCTCGCGTGGAGGTCGCCATGGAAGAAGCACATCTCAACACCAGGCGCTCGTTTCTGCGCGCCGCGGCCGTGGGAATCGCTGCGCTCGTCGTGGGCACGCGCGACGCGCTCGCCGCACCCGCGAGCAGCTCGGGGCCCGGCGACGACATGCCCGACGCCGCGAAAAAAGTGCTGCGCGAGCACTTCGGCACACGGCAGATCAAGGACGGCCACGTGAGCCTCGACCTCCCCGAAGTGGCGCCCGACAGCCGGGAGGTGCCTGTCTTCATCGAGACGGACCTTCCGATGGAGCCCGACCGCTACGTCAAGGCGATCCACCTCGTGGTGGACCACAACCCCGACATCTACGTGGCCGGCTTCGAGCTCACCCCTGCGTTAGGCAAGGCGTCCATCGACACGCGCATCAAGATGCGCCGCAGCTCGCAGGTGCGCGCCATCATCGAGACCAACACGGGCGATTTGTGGTGGGCGCACAAGCTCGTCTACACCACCCTCAACGGATGCGTATGACGCTCGACGCCGCTCCAGTCGCCGGCGACCCGCGGATTCTGTTGCCGCCCGGCATCCGCAAGGACGCGGTGATCTATGTGCGCGCGTTGGTCTCGCACCCGATGTACACGGGCATGTCGCGCGACGAACACGGCGCGCTCATCCCCGAATACTACATCAAGTCCGTCGAGATCACATACGGCGGCCAACGGGTCGCGCGGTTCGAGTGGACATCCGGCATGAGCCGCGACCCGTACGTCGCGTTCCCGCTCCGCGCGACCCACGAGGGACCGCTCCACATCGCGTGGACCGACACCAAGGGCGCGGTCTACGCGCAGACCGCCGCCATCGCATTCGGCGGCTGACGGGCATTCTCGCGCGACACGCCGCGATGGCCGCGGTCGTGTCGTTAGGCGCAGCCGCGGCCGCCTCCGCCCAACAATCGGCGGTCCCCCGGTCGTTGACCGCCGACTCGGCGACGCGGGCCGCGCTTGCCAGCCGGTATCCGCGAGACCGGTCGGACACCCTCCCCGCCTTCCCGCTGCGCCGGCTCGCGGCCGGCGTCTACGCCGTGCTCGGCGACACCGGACGAGGCGTCGAGGGCCGGCCTAACGCAGGGTTCGTGGTGACGTCGGCGGGCGTCGTGGTGATCGACGCGCTGGCGAGCCCGGGCGAAGGCCGGGTCCTCATGCGCACCATTCGACGCGTGACCCAGGAGCCCGTGCGCTACCTGATCCTCACGCACCACCATCCGGACCACACGTTCGGCGCCATCGTGTTCAAGCGCGCCGGCGCGCGCGTGATCGCCCACCCGGACCGCCGAACGCTCGCCAACGCCGACGGCGACGACCGCCTCGCCAGCGACTGGACCGGAGTGATGGGCCTCCAGCAGATGCGTGGATTCGCCTACGCCGACACGCCGGATATTTCCGTTAGGCGTGACACCGCGTTCGTTCTGGGCGGCCGGCGCATCGAGATCGTGCGCCCCGGACCCGCCCACACGACGGGCGACCTCATGGTGTGGCTTCCCGGCAATCGCGTGCTGTTCACGGGTGACGTGCTCGTCGAGGACGGCGTGTCGATGATGGTGGATGGCAGCTCCGGTGCGATGCTCACCGCGCTCGCGCGGATCGATGCGCTCGGGCCCCGCGTCGCCGTGCCGGGCCACGGACGACTCGCCATGCAGCCGGAAACCCTCGTCGCCACCACGCGATGCTACGTGCTCGCGCTGCGCGACACGATGCGACGTGCGGTCGCCGCCGGCGTGCGCATGGGACAAGCCATCGACCAACTTCCGCCGGCCGATCGCGACCGCCCCGTGTCGCTCCATTCGCGCCTCCGCCGCAACGCGGTCCGCGTGTATAGCGAGATGGAGCACGCGCTCTTCGATGCAACGACCTCCCAGTCGGCCCTTGCAAACGAGGCGCGCGAGCGCGCCGCCTGCCCCCGCTAGCCCCGCCAGACGCCCGGTCCACACTGCCCGGCAACGCCCATAAGCGGAGTGCTCGGAGAGCGTTGCCGGGTCCGCCCCCGGAGTCTCAAGGGGAGCGTAACCGGTCCGATACTCCTGGGTGACCGGGCAAATCGCATCGCCACCCGTACCAAGCCCTTAAACCAGGTCGGCGCAGTGCGCCGCGCCGATGACCGCTGTCTTCCGTTAGACGGATCGCCCACGCCATGCATTGGTTAGTACAGATCGCCCAACGCGCCCGATTGCCGCGCGCCGAAACGCTGGACATCCCCACCGACATGTCGACGCCAATGGCGTGGGCTGGTGTCGAACAGCATTGCGGCTTGGGCGAAGACGAGCTGGTGCGCGCCGTCTCCGCCGCCACGGGACTTGACGTCGCCAACCTCGCGCAGGCGCATCCCCCGGCGCGGCGTCTCGTTCCCGATCGCATCGCGCGGCGCTGGGACGTGATCGCCTTGCGCGAAACCGACAAGCACATCGTCGTAGCGACGAGCGATCCGTCCAACGTCGAAGCAGAACAGGCCATCGCGTTCGCCTCGGGACGTCGCGTGATGTTCGAGATCGCGAGTCCGGCGATGCTGCACGCAGCGCTCGCCGTGCCGGGACAATCGTCGCGTCCCTCGACCATCACGCCCGTCAACGGCAGCGCGCCGGTCACCGCCGGCGGCGCTCCCCTCGACGCACCCGCCATCGCGCAGCTCGCGGACCGCCTGATCGCCGACGCGATCGCCGCAGGCGCGAGCGACATCCAGTTCGATCCCGCGAAAACGGGCGGCATCGCCCGCTTCCGCATCGACGGCGTCGTTAGGCCATACGCGGAGCTCGACGCCGCCGATTTCGAGCGGCTCGTGGCGCGCGTGAAAGCGATGGGACGTCTCGCGACCGCGGTGCGCACGCGGCCGCAGGAGGGCAAGATCAAGCTGACGGCGGGTTCGGCAGCGGGCCTCGAGTTGCGCGTCGCGACCATCCCGACGCGCGAAGGCGAACGCGCCACCGTGCGCATCCCCACGCCGGGCGACGCGCGCACGCTCGCCGAGCTCGACGCGATGCCCGAGGTGGTCGCGCGCTTGCGCGAGCTCGTCTCGGCGCGATCGGGACTTCTGCTCGTCTGCGGCGCGCAGAGCTCCGGTCGCACCACGACCGCGTATGCGCTTGCACGCGAAATCGTCGCGAAGGGAACGCCGGTCACGAGTATCGAGGATCCCATCGAGACCTGCGTTCCAGGCGTATCACAAATGCAGGTCGACATGCGCGCTGGTCTCACGGTCGCGGCGCTCACGGGTGAAGCGATGGCTGGCGACGGCGCCGCGATTCTGGTCGGCGAGCTGCGCGACCGCGAAACGGCGGACCTCGCGGCGCAAGCGGCGACGACCGGCCACTTGGTCGTCGCCGTGCTCCAAGCGTCGAGCGCGCTCGGCGCGATCGATCGGTTAGGCGAATTGGGGCTCGGCCGCACCCGCATCGCGGCCGCGCTCCACGGGGTGGTCGCCCAGCATCTGCTGCGTCGCGTGTGCACGGCGTGCGGCGACAAGCCGGTCGGCACCGGCTGCGCCACGTGCGGCCGCAGCGGCTTCCGCGGCCGGGTGCCGGTGATGGAGATCGTCACCGCCACGGCGGCGCTGCGGGAGCTCATCGCCGATGGCGCGCCGCCGTCCGTGCTCCAACGCACGATGGTCGCGAGCGGCGCCCGCTCGATGGAAGAGGCGGTCACGGCACGCATCCAGGCCGGCCACACGACGCGCGGCGAGGCCGAGCGCGTGATCGGGTGCACGCCGCAATCTCATGGCGCGCCCCGGCCTAACGAGCCGCGCCGCGTCCTCGTGGCCGACGACGACGAAATCGCGCGCCATCTCGCGTGCTCGCTCCTCGCCCAACAGGGCTTCGAGGTGCACGAGGCGTGCGACGGCGCCGTCGCCATCGAAATGCTGTCGTCGGATCGCCGCTTCGCCGCCGTCGTGCTCGACCTGCACATGCCGCGCGTCGACGGACGCGCGGTACTCGCTCACATCCGCCGCACGCCGAACCTCGCCCCGCTGCCCGTGGTCGTTCTCACAGGCTCGAGCGATTCCAGCACCGAAGTCGAAATCATCGATGCCGGCGCCGACGACTACCTGTCGAAGCCGGCCGACCCTCCCCGCTTTCTGGCCCGCGTCCGCGCCGTGTTGCGCCGCGCGGCCGCGTGAGCATCTCCATGCCGACCATCCAATCCACCGCCGAGATCGACCGCGCCCTGGAGCGCCTGCGCCGCTTCGGCGGCGACACGCTGCTGCGCGACATGATCGATCTCTTTCTCGAGCATGCGCCGCGCCGCATCGCCGCGTCGCGGCTCGCACTCGCGGGCACCGACCTCTCGCCACTCAAACTCTCGGTGCACTCGCTCGTCTCGAGCTGTGCTCAGTTAGGCGCCGAGCAGATGCGGCGCCTGAGCGCCGACGCCGAGCAGGCGGCGGTCGCCGACCCCCAGGCGCTCCCCGGCCTGCTCGATGCGCTCGAGCGCGAGTTCGAAACCGTGAAGCCGCTGCTCATCGCGGCCCGCCCACACAACGCGGCGGCGTCATGAGGACCATCGCCGTGGTCGAAGACAACGCCGACAACCGCCTGCTGCTGCGCGCCCTGCTCGACGAGCGGTTCCACATCGTCGAGTTCGAGACGGGAGCGGATGCCATTGCCGGACTCCCCGCCGCTGGTGCCGAGCTCGTGCTGCTCGACATCTCGCTCCCCGGCATGGATGGCGTCGAAGTGCTGTCGCGCCTCCGCGATGATGCGCGCACGTCGCCCATCCCTGTGGTGGCACTCACCGCCCATGCCATGGCCGGCGACCGCGAGACCTACCTGCGCGCCGGGTTCGATGACTACGTCACCAAGCCCATCGTCGACGAGACGGTCCTGTTCGACGCCATCGATCGCCAGTTAGGCAGGAGCGCGGCGTGACGCGTCCGCGCGCGAGGCTCGCCGGTACGCTCGCGGCCTGCGTCGTCCTCCTGGGCGTCGTCGGCGTCATCGCCGTCGCGCACACCCGCGAGGTCGCGACGCAGGAACGGTGGATCTCCCACTCGTACCGGGTCAAATCCATGGTCAATGCGTTGAGCGCGCAGCTCGGCGTGTTGGAAATGGACCACGCGCGCGCGGCCTTCACCGCGCCGAACAGCACCCCCGAGCGCAATACACCATCGGTGGTCAAGATCGGAAACATTCTTCGCAATCTGCGCGAAGTCACGGCCGACAATCCCTCGCAGCAAGTGCGCATCATCAAGTTAGGCCGGCTCATTCGCGCCCGTCACGCCCAACTGGACACCGTGGTCCGGTCGGCGCGCGCGCGCGGCATCACCACCCACGGGCTGGTCGGCCCCGACACGACGCTGCTGGATTCGATCAACGTCCTCACCACCGCGATGCGCGCAGAAGAAGACTCGCTGCTCGTCGGACGCGTCGCGAGCAGCCGCAAGTCGGTCAACGCCGCGCTCGTCGTGCTCGTCCTGCTCACCATGACCGGGTGCGTCGCCGTCGGCACGGCGGCCACCGGTCTCCTGCGCGAGAACCGCCGCCACCGCGCCGCCGTCGCCGCGCTCGCCGAGAGCGACGACCGCTATCGCTCGCTCGTGGCCGACGTGCAGGACGTCATTTTCCAAACCGACGCCGACGGCCGCTGGGTGCTCCTCAATCCATCGTGGGCACGCATCACCGGCTTCGCGGTGTCCGACTGCCTCGGACGCCCCGCGATCGAACACGTGCATCCGGCCGACGCGGAAAAGCTGCTCCGGAGTCTCGGCGATCTAACGAGCCGCGCCGAACAGAACATCGCGCAGCCCCTGCGTCTCCTGGCCCACGACGGAACCGTCCGCTGGGTCCAGATGCACGCGCGCGCGCACCACGACGAAAACGGCCGGTTGTTCAACATGGGCGGCACGCTCAGCGACATCACCGCGCGAATGCAGGTGGAAGAGCGTCAACGCCGCGACGACGAGCGCATGCGGCAAGTCATGGAGGACATGCCCGTCGCCGTCGCAATGTTCGATCGCGATCTGCGCTACCTGTTCGCGAGCCACCAGTGGCGCGTTCGCTACGGACTACAGAAAACCGAGATCGAAGGACGCTGTCACTACGACCTGGTGCCCGACGTCGGCGCCGACGCCCGCGCCGTACACCGCCGTGCGTTAGGCGGTACCATCGTGCGCCGCGAGGAGGAGCGCGTGATCCGCTCCGACGGCACCGAAGACTGGTTCCGCTGGGAAGTCCGTCCGTGGCTCGAGCAAGACGGCGCGGTGGGCGGCATCATCGTCACCACCGAACGCATCACCGAGCGCAAGCGCGTCGAACAAGAGCGCATGGCGCGTCTCGAGGAACAGTCGACCCGCGCCCTGCTCGAAGCGAACGAGCAGCGGTACCGCACCGTGGCCGAGGCGCTGCCGCAAATCGTGTTCACCGCGCGCCCCGATGGCTGTATCGACTACTTCAACCAGAACTGGTACGAGTACACGGGACTTACGCAGAAGGAGAGTCTCGGTTGGGCGTGGCAGGCCGCCGTCCATCCCGATGACGTCGACCGAGTGACCGAACGCTGGACCAAGAGCTGTAACGACGGCGCCGACTACGAAGTCGAGTACCGCTTCCGTCGCGCGAGCGACGACGTCTATCGCTGGCACTTGGGACGCGCGGTCGCCGTGCGCGACGACGATGGCCGCATTGTGAAGTGGATCGGCACCTGCACGGACATCGATGACCGCAAACGCGCCGAGAATGCCCTGCGCCAAGTGCGCGAGCAGCTCGAGGTGTTGGTGGCGGTTCGCACGAACGAGCTCTCGCGCGCCGTCACCGATCTGCAGTCGGAGATCGCCGAACGCGCGCGCATCGAGGACGCGCTCCGCGTGGCCAAGGATTCGGCCGAAGCCGCGAACCGCGCCAAGAGCGACTTCCTCGCGCGCATGAGCCACGAGCTCCGCACACCGCTCAATTCGGTGATCGGCTTCTCGAACGTGCTCCTCAAATCGAAGCGCGCCAATCTGGCCCATCAGGATCGCGAATACGTCGAGCGCATTGCGTCTAACGGAACGCACCTGCTCGGCTTGATCAACGACTTGCTCGACCTGTCCAAGATCGAAGCCGGTCGCGGCACGCTCTCGCTGTCGTCGGTCGACCTGGGGCCGCTCGTGGCCAGCACGCTGGCGCAATTCGACAACCAGACACACGGGCGCGACGTCGAGCTCATCGCCCACGTCCCTTCTGGGCTGTTGCCCATCGAGACCGATGCCCAACGGATCCGCCAGGTGCTCATCAACCTCGTCGGCAACGCGCTCAAGTTCACGGCGCACGGCAGCGTGAGCGTGCACGTCCGCGCCGACGCCGCCACGGGGCGCCCGACACGCATCGATGTCATCGACACCGGCATCGGCATTCCGCTCGATCGTCAGCAGAAAATCTTCGAGGCATTCGAGCAGGCGGATGTCGGCACGGCACGTCGCTACGGCGGAACCGGCCTCGGTCTCGCAATTTCGCGCGCGCTCTGTCAGTTGATGGGCTATTCGCTCGACTTACGCAGCGAGCCGGGCTCGGGATCCACGTTCAGTATCGTGATCGTGAAACCGCTCTGCGCGAAAACGCCCCAAGGCTCGCTGCCCGCAGTGACCGCATCGACCGACGCAGTGCTCGTGTAGGGCATTTCGGGACTTGCGCGATTCGAGAAATGGCGCGTCTTGCAACGCGCCACCGGCGCGGATAAACTAGACACCCCGCTCGCCACCGCCCGCCATGTCCCGACCCGTCATCCATACGCCGCACTCATTCGTGTTTCTCGGTGAGCGGCTGTGGCTCGACTTCGTCAACACAGACGATCTCCATCGCGGCGTTCGCACTGACGCGCTGCGTGACTTCGATGCGCTCTTAGGCTGGCTCGAGGCGGCGTCGGTGCTCGATGGCGAGCGCGCGTCGGGAATTCGCCGGCGCGCTCAACAACAACCCGCTGGTGCAACCGCCGCGCTGGCAGACGCGCGTCGCGTGCGCGCCGCATTGCGCGCGCTCGCGGAACGCGGCATCATCGGGAACGATGTACGCCAGAACGCGGTGCGCGAAATCAATCGCGTGCTCGGACGCAGCGCCGGCATCCGGCGCCTCGAGAGCCGCGCCGATGGCGAGTTTGTGCGCAGCTTCGTTCCGGTAGGCGACGCGTTCGCGGGCCTCATGATACCGGTGGTCGAATCGGCGGCCGATGCGCTCGTGTTGGGCGAGCTGGTGCGTGTGCGGCGCTGTGCCGATCAACGTTGCCCCCGCGTGTTCTTCGACGGAACCAAGAACGGGCGTCGCCGCTGGTGCGACATGTCATCGTGCGGCAATCGCGCGAAAGCCGCGCGACACCGCCGAAAGCTGACCGAGGATCGCCTCGTCGTCAGCCGGTGAAACAACAAAGAGCCGGCGCCGCGATTTTCTCGCGACGCCGGCTCTTTCGTTTCCCACGCCTTACACGCCTACCGTTTGCGGACCGCGACCCTTGATGTAGCCCATCTCGGTTGCGTAGTCGACGAGCTTCTTCTGCAGAATATGTCGTCCGCGGAAGAGTCGCGACTTCACCGTGCCTTCGGGAACACCGAGAATCTCGGCGATCTCGGCGTAGCGCAGACCGTGCATGTCACTGAGCACCACCGCTGTACGATACTCCTCGGGCAGCGCATCGATCGCGCGCGTGACTTCGTCGTCGACGAACGAATCGTAGAACCGGCCTTCGGGATCTGCCTCACCTACGACTTCGTTGCCGGACCAACCCTCGATCTCTTCCGGTAGCGGCAGTTCACGCGCAGTGACGCGCCGCCGACGACTCACGAACACGTGATACAAAATCGTGAACAGCCACGCCCGCGCGTTTGTGCCGAGTCGATACTGCTCCCACCGCTCGAGAGCGCGCAGCACCGTTTCGGAAACGAGGTCTTCGGCCTCATCGCGCGCATGCGACAACTTGAGCGCGAAGCTGAACAGCGCGTCGAGTTGCGACAGCACCTCCGACTCGAACATCGCGCGTCGCTCACGCGCGTCGGCCGGTGCGGTTTCCAATTCGACCACCGGTGCCGGAACCTCGGTAGGCCGCGTGCGCAGAGGCGACAGTTCCGCGCGCTGGTGATTCGATTCTCTTGTCATCATCGGCCACTCTCCTTCCCAACCGACCGCTCCGTGCCCGCCACCAGTTCTCGAATGGCGAGCGGTGCCTCGCGCCGCTCGTCGACACGAACATGGGACATCACGAAACGCCTGAGACCTGTTGCCACGTCCTCGAGGACCGCGACGTCGCGCTTCACGCGCGACATGAACAGCGCTCCTTCCAACGAGGCGACGATGAACCTCGCTAACCCTTCGGTATCGACATCATCTACCATCTGCGGCCGTGCTTCCCAGAACAGCGCCTGCAGCTGACCCGTCCATCGCTCGAACAGCGCATCCACACGCTTCCGGAAACCTTCGTGCTGTTCCGCCATTTCGGTTGCCAGCGCGCCGCACGGGCTCACACCCTCGCAGCAACCGCGCTCGGCGTGGCTCTCCACGATCCAGTCGATGAATTCGTCTAACCGAGCCAGCGGCGGCAGCATTGGATCTCGCAGCACCGCAAGGCCGCTTTCCGCGAACACGTCGAACTGATGGAGCAACACCGCGTAGCCGAGCTCTTCCTTCGACTTGAAGTAGTGATAGAAGTGCCCCTTGCCACAGAGTCCAGCTTCGTGGATCACGTCCTCAATGGACGTTTGCTGGAATCCCTGGCGACCCATCACGGCTGTCGCGGCTTCCACGATCTGCACTCGGCGATCCTTCATGGTGACGGATAATAAGACCGACCGGTCTTATACGCAATGGCCGCCAATCTCTGTTACAAGTGCCGAATATGCAAGGCGTTACCCTATAGTTGTCAAATCGACAACACGCCCTTGACCGTTTTCTGACCGTGGATAATGGACCGGCCGGTCCAGCCTCCACCTCGGTATAGCGGAATCCGTTATCTTGTCGGCTCGCGCCGTACTTGGACCATCGCCGCGAAGTCATGCCCCCAGTCAACGTCACGCGTACGTACTTGGAGCTCACCGAGCCAGCGTCGCTCCGCGACGCAGAACTCGATCCGCAACTTCGAGTTGTGCGCGTGGAATCGTGTCCACCGTCGTTCTTCCGATACCTGTACTCGGAAGTCGGGCGCAACCACCACTGGCGCGATCGACACGGCTGGACCGACGCGGACATCGCGGCGTACCTCGCCACGCCCGGCGTGTCGCTGTGGGTCGCGTGGCTCGAGGGCGCGCCGGCCGGTTACTTCGAGCTGCGTCGCGCGAAATCGGGAGACACCGAGATCGTGTATTTCGGCTTGATCCCCGAGCGAACCGGGCAAGGTTGGGGCAAGCAGCTGCTCACGCTCGCGGTGCGGCAGGCGTGGTCGGATGGCGCGCGGCGCGTGTGGCTTCACACCTGTACGCTCGACAGCCCGCACGCCCTGCCTAACTATCGCGCCCGCGGGTTCGTGCCCTTCCGCGAGGAGCGCTACGTCACCGACGTCGACGCTCCGGCCGAAGCCTAACGTCGTGCGTCAACGACGCCGACGACGGCCGCGCGCCGGATGGACGTCGTGCTTCGTTCCGCGATGCCGCTGCTGCACGTGAGCGTCGCGCTCGCCGGGTGACCACGGAAGGTCGAGCATCACTTGCAACTCCTCGAGACTCGACGCGCGCACGGCGCCACGCTGTCCACGCGTCACGACAAACCGGATGGGGCGGCCGAGCTCGGGGAGCTCGGCTGGGGTGAGGGTGCGGGCCAGCTTTTCAGGCGGCCGCAGGCGGACCACACCCACGCCGTCGTCGTCGACATCGTAGTCCAACGGAACATCGTACCCGCGAATGGACACCGACGACGGCAGCGCCAACCATCGCGCGCGCTCCGCGGGCGGAACGATGGCGTCGGCCTCGATCGCGAGGTTGGCGGCGCGAAACTCGTCCATCGACGCCACGCCGGCCAGCTTGCTCTCGTACAGCGCCGTCAACTCGGGCATGCCTAACCGAGGCGTCAGGCCGCCCGACCGCCGGTAGACGGCCCGGATCTCGTCGATCGCGTTCCGATTCTGCCGCACCGCGTGATGCCGCGCGTCGCCGCGCGCCAACGCCTCGGCGAGGACGCGCCGCGCCGGCGCCGCCAGCGACTCGGGAAAGCTGTCGATGGCCTCGCGCTCCCGGCCTAACTCGAAGCCGTGATACCGCGTCCGCCGCGACAGCGAGAGCGCCGACCGCTTCCGCGCCGGATCGTACACCAACTCGCCTTCGCCTAACGATGAGTAGCGGCGGATCAAGTCCAGCGAAATCTGCGTACCTTCGATCGCCGCCCGCGGCGTGCCGCTGCGGTCGGCGAAATACCGCAATGCCCCCGCGACCGCACCCCAACTGCCGCACACGCTGCCCTTGGATACCCGCGCCTCTTCACCGTCGGCCGTCTGCTCACCGATCACGAGATCGAACGGCATGATGCGCGCGACCAGATCGGCAAATCGCCCATACACCAGATCGCTCGCCGGCGCCATGCGCGCCGGCAACGGCAGGCCGAGCGCGCGGTAGATGCTCGCCATGCCTAACGCGGCATCTTCGATGGCCTTCACCAGGGCGCCGCGACGCTCGGCCCAGTCGTCGATCGCCGCAGCGAAGAGGTGGCGCGGCAAACCGTACACGTCGCCCACCGAGCCGTGCCGGCGGTAGGCCTCCGCATAGAGGTTGTACGCCGTGAGATGGTCGCTGCCCGGCACGATCAACCCCTCGAGATCACGCTCGTCGCGCGTCATCCGATGCAGCGACTCGATCGACGCGGCCACCGCAATGTACGGCACCAGGTCGTCATCCGCGTGCACCAGCAGCTCCGCCCACGGACGCTCCACCGGTAAGGCCTCCACGGCCTTGCCGTACGACGTCAGCCGCCCGGCCTCCACGATGCCGCGCTCCTCCAGGCGCGTCACCGCCGCCCGATACGCCACGCGGTCTAACGGAACCGGAAGATCGAGCTCGTCCGCCCGCACGCCCAAGTCGGCGCACGTGAGCGCCACCCGCTCCGAGTCGCCGGCCAATTGGAACTCGGGCGCCGTCGGATGCAGCGAGCGGAAGTCGATATCACGGTCGCTGAGAATGAAAACGCGTCCGCCCTCGACACGCCCGTGCACGCGCCCCGCCATCTGCAAGAGCTCGTTGGCGCCCAGGTGCACGCGCGTGAGGACGTTCCGGCCATTTTCGATGAGATTGGCGAAGCGCGTGTCGTCGATCACGACGGTGTCGAGTCCCTTCACGTTCAACGCGCTCTGACCCGCCGCCGTCATCGCGAGCAAGTATGGCTTCCTCACCTCGCCATCCAGAAACGGTCGAATGACGCGAATCGGTTCGCCGCCATGATAGAACGCGGTCTCGATGCGACCGGCGCGCCGGCGCACCATGCCCGCCACGTCTTCCACCGCTGCACGCGTCGGCAGAAACACGCCCACGCCGCGACGTTCACGCCGGGCGCGTGTAAGAAACCCCTCGTCCATGAAATCCACTGGATGCCGGTTGAGCACGACCACCTTCGCCGCCTTCTCGGGATCGAAGGCCTGCGTCTCCAACACGGCCGAGGAATCCAGGTAGCGCGCATAAAAGCTGGGATCGACGGTCGCCGACAACCAGATGAACCGGCACCCCACGCGCTTGCCTAACGCAAGACACAGCTCGAGCTCGGCCGACGTCTGATGGATCTCGTCGACGATCAGCGTGTCGCGCGCCAGAATGTCGCCGTCCTGGAACCATCGCCGAGCGATGCCGGTGGTGACGATGACAACGTTCCAGGTGGGGGTGTCGGGCGTCGCTTCACGCTCGCGATTCACCACACCTACTTTCAGCGCGTTGCCCAAGATCGTCTCAGCCATCGCGCGGATCGCCAACGTCTTGCCCGTCCCCGTGCCCGCTACGATGCCGAATCCCTTCGTGCGCGCGAGCTCGCGAATCTCTGCGCCGTGCTCGCGTTCCAGCAACGTTTCGAGGTGAAGGCCGATCGCGATCTCGATCGTCTCGCACGCCGCACGCGTCGGCGCGATCACGATGACCCGACCGGTCGACGGCTCCGCAGCCACGAACGCATCGTGATCCGGCGGAAGGCCGTGGCCGATCGGTTTTCGAATTGGAGAGGAGTCACTCGCCACGAGCGAAGCTTGTGGCAAGCGCGACTTCAATGGAAGCGCTGCGCTAGTGGATCCTGATTCGACCCATCGGCGGCCCGCTCGGCTTGTGCGGCTTCACCACCGTGCGCGGTGGCACCCGCACTGGCGGATGCGCCACCGGTTGCTGCACCACGTACGGCGGCTGCGCGTGCGGATCGGATGGCTCCGCTGTCTTCGGCTCGTTCGTCCGAGGCTCGGCGACGCGTGAATCGTTAGTCCGCGCATCGGTAGGCTGCGCTGTCTCGGTGGGTCGCGCCGGTTCCACCAGATGCGGCACGGTTGTCTGCGGCCGCACCTCGTCGCCGAAGATGACCTTCGCGTTGGAAGGCCGGCGGCGAATCGCCGTCGCGCAATCGGTGGGCGCCGGCTGTCGCTCCGCCGGGACGCCGTCAATCCAAATACGACACATGCCCGGCGGCGGCCGATGCGCCACCGCGTTTTGGTCGCCACTTTTTCCCTGCTCCACAGCCTGCGCCGCGACAGGCGCGGCAACGGCCAAGAGAAAAATCAAAGCAAGGCGGGTCATCGAACCTCCGAACCTGCGGGTCTCACAACAAGGGTGGCCTGCACGCCCAGTGCCATGATTACCGCCGTTTCGACATGTCGTAAGTCGTTATATCATGCGAACTTGATAATCTACGACTGCCCCGTCCGACATGCGGTGTCCACCACTCGGGACAGCGGCGTCCGCATGGCGGGACTGGGCTCTACGGCGGAAATGCGACTGGCGCTCACTGCGAAAAAACGCTTGCCTGCCACGTTTTCGGAGCCCACGCCTAACAGAACCAGGGAAGGCATCAGGCGCCACGCCCGCCCGCCGCACGCTCGATCAACCCCGCAACCTCGCCCTGCTTTGCGTGACGACCCAGCTTCGACTTCTCGAAGACCGGCTTGTCGTCCACGCTCACCTCGAACCGACCTCCGCGCGACGGCCGCATGTCAATCGTCGCGCTCGGAAATAGCTGTCTGAGCTCGGCCGCCAAACTGGTGGCCCTCGGCTCGTAATTTCAAACCGTGCAGTACTCGATCGTAATCGTCATGCGCCCCTCAAAAAGTCACCACTGCCCCACCACCAAAGCTCCACGAACAGTATCCGATGTGCGCAGCGCGACGCCAGCGCACGCCATGTTTTGCGCCGCCCGCCAACGTTTTGCTCACGCTCCCGCCCGCCTAAACCGCTATCTCCCCGCGTCGACTTCCAAGAGGTAGCATGCGCAACGCACATACCCTGTGGGAGCTGCTCGCTTCCCTCACCATTCTGAGCGCGATGGTCGCGGTCGTCATGCCGCCCGTCACGCACGCGCGCGACCGTGCCACCGTCCGCGCCGCCACTACCACACTCCGCGCTGCCCTTTCGTCCGCACGGGATGCGGCCATGACCCGAGGCGCCGCCGCCCTGGCAATCGTAGACGCGACAATCCCCGCGGTCACGGTCGTCGTGAATCGCGATACCGTCCTCCGTCACTTCCTTGTTGGAGACCTTCGCTCGCGCCTGTCCGCGAGCAGAGACACCATTCGCTTCGGCCCAACCGGCCGCGCATTCGGCGCCTCAAACTCCACCCTCATCCTCCGCACGGGTTCGGCGGCCGAAACAGTTACGGTGTCTCGAGTAGGGCGAGTGCGATGACGCGATCAAACCAGCTCGATCGGCCGTCCGGAATGCCGCGCGATCACACCAAGGCGAAATGTCACCTCGACAGCCAACGACTCCGATGAGGGCCGCGACTCCAGAGGAAAACTCGCCCACGCGAACGGCACACTCGAACGCACCACCGGCACCCGCCGCTCAGACCGCCATACCCCCGCTTCGTCTCGTTCGGCAATAAACCTATCGAACACCCTCGACCATGTCTCGTTCGCCCGCAACAATCCCAAACGGGCCAATATCTCGAGCCAGAAAAGCGCGCTCGCGACATCGGCGTCGACGGTACTCCGATGCGACAACGGATCGCCTAACACAAGATGCGGCTCGGCTACCACACGCTTGCCCAACGCACGCGCCGGCAGCGCGCGCGGCGCCGGTTGACATAGATGCGCGTACAAATGCTCCATGATGTCGTAGTTCTCACTGCGGAATTGCGGCATGTACGCCAGCATCGCCAATGCGTAGATCGACGGCGGCGTCGCCTCCGGCGCCAATACGTGCTGATTGCCCAAACGCACGAACGGCTTTTCCGCCAACGGCGAACGCAGATACGTGTCCATCCGCTCGACAATGCGACGAGCCGCTCCCCGAAGCCGCGGATCTCCCTCGTATCCAGCCTGCGCCAACGTTGCCGCCGCAGCCTCACGCAGTATCCCGCGCCCGTGACGCACCACGTCGAGCTCCACGCCGCCGCGCGGCGCAAGCTCGTACAACAACGCCGCATCGTCGTCCTCAGCCAACAACCGAAACAACGCGCGACGCGCCCGCACCAACGGCGGCGACTCGCGATCCCATCCATACTCCACCATTCGCCTAACTGCCGGTATCGTCCCCACACCCTCGAACTCCTCGGCGCGCGCAGCCGGCACCGTCAACATGGCGCCGCTCCACGTCCCGTCAGGCCGTTGAGCAAACGCCAATGACAACGCTGGAGCATACGAGTACGGAAGCCCCAGCATTGACGCGGGTAAACCGGTTAGGCGAGCGACTTCCGTGCTGGCGCGATACTGTATTGGAGATATCGCTTTGCTGAGAAGCCAGGAGAGCGGAAAGTCGAATGGCTCCGCGGCCGGCGTTGGGGCAGGCGCTGGCACCCCTGGCATTGTCGGAACGGTCACGGCGCCTCCGTCGATGCGGTAAGTCGTTTATTGACAACGCAATAAGGCGCAATGCGCCAGACGCCCGGCCGTCGGGCCTCAACGATATCAGTTTTCTGCGGGCGCGCCAGAGGGCAGTTCGGTGTCAAAGTGTGAAGCCTTAACGTCGGCTCGCCGACCACGTCCACCTTCCCGAAGCATCCCGCGTGCAAGTGCACGCGACAGACCCGATTGGAGGCACCATGTTGAGCTTACGAGTAGTGGCGCTCGGCACCGCGATGGCGGTTGGTTTTGCGATCACAGGTTCTGCGCAGGGCGTTGTTCCGCCGGCGGCGCAGGAAGTGCGGCATGATAGGCGCGACATCCGGTCGGACCGCCGCGACCTTCGGTCCGACTCTCGAGACATTCGTCACGACAGGCGCGATCTCAGGAGTGACGGCCACAGTTTAGTGCGCGACCGGCGCGCCATGCGTCGCGACCGGCGTCGGGGCAATCTCGTGGGCCTCCGTACCGACCGTCGTCATTTGCGGCACGACGCGAGGCGCACTCGTCGCGATCATCGCGCGCTCAAGCGCAATCGCTTCGACCGCCGGCACGACTACAGGGGGCTCCGCTCGGACCGGCGTGATCGCTGGCGCGATGTGCGCGGCGTGCACCAGCACTAGTTTCACAAAGAGAAACCGCGTCCGATTTACGTGATCGGCCGCGGTTCCTGGTTTTGTGGTCTCCGGCCAACGTGATGGCTGGATGCCCGGAACAGAATTGGCTTGTGGACCGGTATTCGAACGGTCATCTTGACGGCAAGACCCTCTCAGCGCGGGAGCATGATCGAGAGCCTGCTAACACGACCGGTTCACAAGGTGTCCGATCGCGTCCGCTTCGACGGACGCGTCTTGTTCCTGACCGAGTCTCCCGACCTGATCAAACGCCAGCTGGCCGGTGAGGATCTTCCCTTCGATCCGCACGCTCCGGTGGGTTCGGCGCTGCACCCAAAGCTGCGCGACAACATCTCGACCGACGAGATCACGCCCGCGTACATCTGCTACTACTTCGACGAGACGCTTGGCGATTTCCCATATCTCGGACTGAAAGCCGGCGATGAGTTCCCGATCGTGCGCGGCTCTGTTCGCGCTGGACATTTCGTCGCGGCGGTTTCGGGAAAGCGACGCGGCAAGGGCTCATCGCGCGAGCAGTCGCCATACGCCGAGCTGGTGGCCGGCCTCAGGCTCGTCATCGCCGAGAACATCGAGCGAATTTACAGGGAGAATTGCCAGAACCTCGGTGTGTTTACGTCCACCGACTTCGGCCTGATCGAGCGCGTTCGCCGGGGCGAGGAGATTCCACTCACCGAATTCACGAAGGACGAGGGCGGCATCTCGCGCGGCATCATCGAATACGGCGGCCTGTTCAACTACAATCTCGCGCGGCTGCAGGGCAAAGTGACGGTGCCCACCGTCGATACGCCGCGTCGCCCGATGACTATCGCCGAGAAAGTTTTCGCGCGGCACTGGGTGGCGGATCCGGCCACGGGCGCGATCGGCGTTCCGGCCGTCAAACCCGGCGATCAGGGATTCGTGCGCACCGACATCCGGTTCAGCCACGAATACGTGACGCCGATGGCGGCGATTTTCTTCGATCAGTTGGTCGGGCCCAACGAACCGGTCAACGATCCATCGTCGGTGTTTTTCTTCCGCGACCATCTGACGTTCCTCGATCAGGTGATGCGGCCCGAGCATTTGCAAATGGGTCTGCTCGACGTCGCGAACCAGCTCGAGAAAAAACAGCGGGAGTTCGCCTCCGAAAAAGGCATCAAGCTCTACGGACAGTTGGATCACCGGCTGAACCTGCACGGCGCGCTCGCGGCGGCCGGTTCGGAGGCGATTTGTCACTCGAAGATTCTCGAGGCGCACGCGCAACCCGGCCAGGTGATCATCGGCTCCGACTCGCACACGCCGCACGCGGGCGCGGTGGGGTGCATTGCCTTTGGTGTGGGCACGACGGCGATTTTCAACTCGTGGATCACGAACGACGTGCGCGTTGAGGTGCCGCCTTCGTTCAAGGTGGTGGTGCGCGGGCAGAAGCCGCCTAACATCACGGCCAAGGATTTCATGCTCGAGATCCTGCGGCACCCGTACATCAAGAACGGTGAAGCGATCGGTCAGATCATCGAGTACGCCGGTGAGGCGGTCGAGGCGCTGTCCGTGGACGAACGCGCGACCATGACCAACATGGCAGCGGAGGTGGGTGCCTTCACGGGCATCATTGCACCCGACGAGCGGACGGTGTCGTATCTGGTTGCCCAACGCGGAATGACCGCGGACGCAGCGCGTGCGCTGTGCAAGGGACTCGCATCGGATCCGGACGCGTCCTACGTGAAGCTGATCGAGATCGACGCATCGACGCTGCGTCCCATGTTGGCGTTGCCGGGTGATCCGGGCAACGGGCTTTACGTGGACGAGCTACCGGGCGAGGTGCGCGTGGACATCGCGTACGCCGGCTCGTGCACCGCGGGCAAGAAGGAAGACATGGACATGTACGCGCGCGTATTCGCCGAGGCGCTCGAGCGCGGCGAGCATGTGGCGGAGCACGTGCGGTGTTTCATCCAGTGCGGGTCGCGCGAGGTGTTCGAGTACTGCCAGGAGCGGGGCTACGACCGGATCTTCTCGGAGGTCGGCGCGACTTTCGTCGAGCCGTCGTGCGGCGCGTGCATCAACGCGGGCCCCGGCGTGTCGCGCACAAAGGACGAAGTGACCATCTCGGCGATCAACCGGAACTTTCCAGGCCGATCGGGGCCGGGTCAGCTGTATTTGGCATCGCCGTACACGGTGGCGGCGTCGGCCATCGCGGGGCGGATCGTTGAATGGACGTCGGGGCCCGGCGAGCGCGACGCGGCGAACACCGATGCGCTCGTCCACGCCTAACGCAGCGCCGCGGCGCCGAACGCCATGGGAAGCAGTCTGCTCGCAGACCCGCCGTGCGCACGACGCCGGCGATTGATCGCGCATGCGGGGTGAGTTCGTCGATGTAGGAGGCGCCCGCCTCTACTACTACGCCAGCGGTACGAGGGGCGCGGGTGAGCCCGTGATTCTCATCCACGGCTTCCCGACCTCGTCGCATCTGTGGCGCGACGTCGCGCCGCTCATTCCCGATGGCCACCGCGTGGTGGTGCTCGATCTCCTGGGCTACGGGCGCAGCGATCCGCCTAACGGCCGCGATCTGAGCATCAGGGGGCACGCCGAACGGGTGATCGGACTGTTGGACGCGCTGCGGATTTCGTACGCGTCGATCGTTGGGCACGACCTGGGCGGGGGCATCGCGCAGTACCTCGCGGTGCGATATCCGACGCGCGTGGCGCGGCTGGCGCTCATCGACTCCGTGGCCTTCGATGACTGGCCGACCCGCCAACTCAAGCTCGCTCGCACCACGCTTCCGCTCACGCGTTTCCTGCCTGCGACGTGGATCCTTTCGATTCTGCGTTCGGAGCTCGAGCGCGGCTACGCACACGAGGACAGCGGCGCGCGGTCGATCGACATCTACGTGCGTCCGTTCTGCGAGACATCGGGTCGCGACGTGTTGGTATCGCACCTCGAGGCGCTGGACGCGGAAGAGACGGTGGCGCTGCAGCAGCGACTCAAGGACATCGTGGCACCGACCGCCATCGTGTCGGGTGCGCACGATCCGTTCTTGCCACCCGCGTTAGCCAAGCGACTGCAGGCGACGATCCCGGACGCGTCGCTCGACATCATCTCGGACGTCAGGCACTTCACGCCCGAGGAAGCGCCGGAAACCATCGGGACCATTCTGAGCAGCTGGCTACAGCGTTAGGCCGTCGCCCCCGCGCGGTGCTCAGATCTTGCGCACCTCGTCGGCTGCTTCCAGGACGTGCCCGATGTCGCGCGACAGCGCCCGTGCTTCGACGGTGGCACTGTTCACCTCGCCCATCGCCGACTGGACACCGGACGCGCGCAGCTTGAGCAGGTCGAGCTTGAGGTTCTGCAGCGCGATCCCGACGCTTTCGAGCTGGCCCATCAGCCGCTCGCGACGGGACGTGAGCTGCACGAGCGACTCGTGTTGGCGCTCGAGCATTGCCAGCCGCCGCTCGTGCTCGGTGGTTCCGTCGGGTTCGTCCTTCACTTGCACGATGCGCTGCTCCAGCTGTGTTACGGCTCCGGGGGACAGATCGCGATCGAGGTGATGGAGCATCTGCGCAATGGAGGCCGCCCGTTGGGCGAGGCCTTCGACCGTCGGCGCGACATCGGGAATGAGATCGCGATCGGCCTGCCCCAGCGAGCCGATGATGGCCGAGATCGTCGCGCGGTCGGCGGCCGCGCGACGAACGGCGTCGCCGTGGGGGCCGGCCAGCACGTCTGGTGGCGCGAGCCTGGCCGCGTCGAGCTCGGCTTGCGCCGGGCCGGGCACCGCCGACGCGCCGGCTCCCGAGCCGACGCTGCGCACCGCATCGGGATCGGGTTTCTTGAAGATGCGTTTCCAGGTGACGCCCTCCGCCCAGAGACCGCTCCACTGCTTCATCACCGACGCGCCCATGCCTAACGCTGCGAACAGGAACCACGGGAATTCCGGCGACGTGAGCATGTTGATACCGGCCAGCATCCCGATCACGATGCCGGTGCTCGCGAGGTTGCGGCGGAACACCGTGATGCGCTCGTCGAGCGGCCTCGAGCGCCAACGCTCGACGCGCGCGGCGCGGCGCGAGTCGCGGTACGTCATCGCCTGGGCGGCGAACTGCAGTGCCTCCGCGTGCTGCTGCGCGGCCAACCCGTGGGGCGCCACGATCGCCGGCGGCCGAACGGGAGCCGGGGCGGCCAAGGGCTGCGGCGCGACGCGCG
>DATEHK010000135.1:0-31004 GCA_035279625.1 Gemmatimonadaceae bacterium | reverse complement strand
GCGCGTGATGCCGCTCGACGAGCACGGCAAACGCCTCGGTGTCACCGTCCAACACACGACGCACAATGACAGAGTCGGATGCGGTCATGCCGGAATAACTTCGAGACCCGCGATTTCGTCACCGGCGGAGCCGGTGCGATACATCGCGTGAGGGAGAGGGAACCGCGGAACGCTAATGAGGGGCGGGTCCCTGGGTAAGTGCCTCGGCCGAGGTGTCGCGCGCGTCTGGTTTCCTCGGGCCCCGCGACCAAGATTAAGAATGGACCGTCGCCCGCGAACATGGCCTTCCTACCCAAGGGAGACGTGCGCTTCCGCTGCGTCATCTTCGATTGCGATTCCACGCTGTGCGCCATCGAGGGCATCCAGGTGCTGGGGGCCGCGCACCAGGACGAGATCGCACGCCTTACCGAGTCCGCGATGCACGGCCGCATTCCGCTCGAGGACGTGTATGCGCGACGTCTCGCGCTCGCTCGGCCCTCGCGCCGCGATCTCGACGCGCTCGCCGAGCAGTACATTGCAGCGCTGGTCCCCGACGCACGGGATGTGGTGAGCGTGCTCGTGGCGGCGGGGATCGACGTACGCATCGTGTCCGGCGGTCTTCGCCCGGCCGTGCTCGCCGTCGCGCGCGCACTCGGCGTCTCCGAGGAGCGGGTGAGCGCGGTCGACGTGCGCTTCGATGGCGGCGGCGCGTATAGCGGCTTCGACGCCGAGTCGCCGCTCGCGCGCTCGGGCGGCAAGCGCGATGTGATCGAGGCGTGGACCCCCGCCGTGCCGCGCCCGGCGATGCTGGTGGGCGACGGCGCGACGGATCTCGAGGCGCGGCCGGCGGTGGACGCGTTCGTCGCGTTCGCGGGTGTCGTTAGGCGTAAGGACGTGGTCGACCGTGCCGACCTCGTCATTGACGGTCCGTCCCTCGCGCCGGTGGTACCGTTGGCTTTGGGCAGCGCACCGCCCTCCTCTGCTCTCGCGCGCGCCGTCTTCGACCGCGGCGTAACGCTGTTGGCTGGCCGGTCGCTCGATGGGAGTCCCACATGACGCACACCACGCTCGACAGCGACGAGCAGATCGTCGTGACGCGCCCGCGTTTCGGGCGCTTCTTTCTCCCCGGCCCAACGGAAGTGCGGGCCGAGGTGCTCGCCGCGCAGCTGCGGCCCATGATCGGCCATCGCGGCGCGCCGATGGAGGCATTGATCGCCGGGATGCAGCCGGCGCTGCGCGCGGTATTCCGCACGGCGCGACCGGTCTACATTGCGAGCTCGTCGGCCACCGGCCTCATGGAGGCCGCGGTGCGCAACGGCGTGAGGCGGCGGGTGTTGTCGTTGGTCAACGGCGCCTTCAGCGAGCGTTTCTACCAGATCGCGCAGTCGTGCGGGTTCGAGGCCCACGCCCTCCGCGTTCCGTTAGGCGAGGCGCACGCGCCGGACCTCGTGGCCGAGGCGCTGCGCGGGTCGGCGTACGACGCGGTGACGGTGGTGCACTCCGAGACGGCCACCGGCGTGCTCAACCCGATCGCCGACATCGCGCGAGTGGTGCACGACGCGGGCGACGTGGTGTTGCTGGTGGACAGCGTCACGGGCGTCGCCGGCGCGCCGGTCGAGACCGACGCCTGGTCGCTCGACTTCGTGCTCACGGGATCGCAGAAGGCGCTCGCGCTGCCGCCGGGGCTGGCGTTAGGCGTGGCGCAGGAGCCGGTATTGGCCCGCGCACGCGAGGCCAAGGGTCGCGGCATCTACTTCGACCTCATCGAATTCGACAAATATCTGTCGAAGCATCAGACGCCCAACACGCCGGCGTTGTCGCTCTTCTACGCGCTGCAAGTGCAGCTCGAGCGGATCGCAGCCGAGGGCATCGAGGCGCGGTGGGCGCGCCACGCGGCCATGGCCGAGCGCTGTTGGGAGTGGGCCGACGACATGGCGCAGCGCGGCGTCCCGTTAGGCGTGCTGGCGCCGCCAGGATTCCGGTCGCCCACCGTCACGTGCTTCACGCTGCCGCCCGGCACCACCGGTCCGGCGGTGACGGCGGCGCTCGCCGCGCGCGGCTTCACCATCGGCGCCGGCTACGGCGAGCTCAAGGACGCGACGATCCGCATTGGCCACATGGGCGACCACACCGTCGCCGAGCTCGATGCCGTACTCGCCCAACTCGCCGAGGTGCTGTCGTGAGCGCGCGCTGGCGCGTGCTGGTGGCCGATGCCATCGACCGCTCTGCGTTAGGTCCGCTCACCAATGACACGCGTTTCGAGATCGTCGATGCGCCTGGCCTCTCGGGCGACCGCCTCGCCGGCGCGATGGAGAACGTCGACGCGGTGCTCGTGCGCAGCGCCACGAAAATCACGCGCGACTCGCTCGCCCGTGCCGACCGCCTCACCGTCATCGGCCGCGCCGGCGTCGGCGTCGACACCATCGATGTCGATGCGGCCACCGAGCGCGGCATCGCGGTGCTCACCGCGCCATCGGGCAACACGATTTCCGCGGCCGAGCTCACGTTCGCGCTGCTGCTCGCGCTCGTGCGACGCGTCGCGGCGGCCGACCGCTCGATGAAAGCGGGCGCCTGGGATCGCAAGCACTTCACGGGCACCGAGCTCTACGGCAAAACGTTAGGCCTGGTCGGCGCGGGACGCATCGGCAGCGAAGTCGCTCGTCGCGCCCGCGCGTTCGGCATGCGCGTGGTCGCGTTCGATCCGTATCTCGCGGCCGAGCGCGCAGCGGAGCTCGAGATCGAACTTGCGCCGCTCGATCAGGTGATCGCCCGCGCCGACGCGATCACGGTCCACGTGCCGCTCACCGACGCGACGCACGGCCTCATCGACCGGACGATGTTGGCCCGCGCCAAGCCCGATGCCGTGCTCGTCAACTGCGCGCGCGGGGGGATCGTCGAGGAATCGGCGTTGATCGAGGCGCTGCGCGACCGGCGCCTGGCGGGCGCGGCGCTCGACGTCTACGAGCAGGAACCGCTGCCGGCCGATCATCCGCTGCGGACGCTGGACACGGTGCTGCTCACGCCGCACCTGGGCGCGTCGACGGCGGAAGCCCAACGCAACGTGGCGCTCGAGATCGCGGACGCGGTGCGCGGCGCGCTCGCCGACGGCGATCTGTCGCGGGCGGTGAATGCGCCGGCGGTGGGCGGCGATGAAATGCGCCGCGCGGCGCCGCTCATGACCCTGGGTAGGACGTTAGGCGTAATCGCCTCGGCGCTGGCCGACGCCCCGGTGCGCGAGGTCGAGGTGGTGCTGGCCGGCGGCGCGCCGCGGCTCCTGCGCCCGCTGGTGCCGTGCGTGCTGGTGGGCGTGCTGCGGGCGACGTTAGGCGCGGAGCGCGTCAACTTCGTGAACGCCGCGTGGCTGGCCAAGGGCCGCGGCATCACGGTCACGCAGGCGCAGCGCGAGCCGCACGTCGACGCCGGCGACCAGATCGAGGTCCGCGTGCGCGCGGGCGACGCCGTCACGCTCGTCGCTGGCGCGATGCTGGCCCAACACCATCCGCGCCTGGTGCGGATCGGCGACTATCGGCTGGACGTAGTGCCGCACGGCACGCTCGTCGTGCTCCGCAACCGCGACGTGCCGGGCGTCATCGGGCGCGTCGGCACGCTGTTAGGCGAAGCCGGCATCAACATCGGCGAGTACCACCAGGCACGGCTCGCCGCGGGCGGCGACGCGCTGGCGGTGGTGAACGTGGATGCCCCGCTGCCGGCCGCGGTCGTCGATGATCTCCGGAAGCTGCCGGGCGTGACGAACGTGCGGCAGGTCGACTTGGGCGACGGCGCCGGCGTGCGCTGAGGCACGTCGGCGCATGCCGGCTAGAAGATCGCGAAGTCCTTGGGCGTGACGCGCGTCGTGTCGCCGACGTACACAAATTGGATGTGCGAGAAGTAGCGCTTGGCCGCCGCGCGCACATCGCTCGTGTTCACGCGGCGCAACGCTTCCATGGCGTCGGTCGCCGTCTTGTAGTCGCCGTGGTATAACTGCGCGCGCGCCAGGAAGTCGGCCTGCGCGTCATCGGTGCTGTTGTCGGCCAGATACTCGAAGATGAAGCTGTCGGTGAAACTGTGAATGCCGAAATACATGGGCGGAATGTGCTCGACCGAGTCGATCACGCCCCTGATCATCGGCAACACCTTGGTGGGCACCGACGTCGACACGTACACGCCACCCTGCGCGATACCGCGGTCGACATACGGCGCGTCGGCGGCGTAACTCAGGCGATGCTGATCGCGCACCATGTCGCCCACGAGAGACGAGAGCATCGCCGTCGCCACACGAAACGCGGCGTAGTCCTTGGCCGAGGCGGGCGGACCCTGGAACACACCGAGGAGATAGTTGGTCGCCGTTGGGCGCGCCCGCATGACGACAGGAACCGGGGACGCCGACGAATCGCGCGGCAGCGACCACGTATACTCGCCCTTGGGCAGCGTCGCCAGCGTCGCTGCCACGTTGCGCTCGATGGTCGCGCGATCGACGTTGCCCACCACGATCAACAGCATGCGCGATGTGACCATCTGCGTCCGTTCGTACGTCGCCAGCGCCGCCGAATCGAGCCCGCCTAACGAAGCTTCCGAGCCGGACGGATCCAGGCCGTAGGGCCGCCCGGAGAACGCGACGCTGTCCGAGAGCAGCCGGAGGTACCCGTCCGGATCGAGGACGCGCTCCCGCAGCGCAGAGAGCATCTGACTGCGCACCAGCGCCACCGACGCCGATGCGAGCGCCGGATGCATCACGCGTTCGGCGAACACGCTCCAACTCGAATCGAACTCGGATGTCACGGCGCGGAAGCCGACCACGGTCCAGTCGTCCTCCGGACTCAACAGGAAGTCGCTGCCCGTGCGCGCCCACACCTTGCGCACCGAGTCACCCGGGTATTTCGCCGTCCCGTACTTGGACGTCCGCAGCAACAACGTTTCGATGCCTTGGGTTGACGGTGTCAGCTGGCGCCGGCCGCCCAACAAGTAGAGGTGCACCGCCACGACGTCGTTCGCATAGTTGGGCCGTTGGATGACGCGCACGTCGCCCACCGTGTAGGACACGGTGACACTGTCTAACGGAACGAGCCGGCCGGTCTGCGTCGCCACCTCGAGCTGTCGCTCGGGGTGGGCGCTCGCGCACCCGCTCGCGATGCCGGTGACGGCCGCCCCGAGCACCAGGGCGCCGATGCCTAACCCATGCTGCGCGCGGCGGCTCATTGGTTCTCCGACATCTGAAGGTATTCGGCGAGCATCTCCCGCGCCGCGTTCGCCTCTTCGGGACGCACCAGCACGCCGATCACGAACGGACGCCCAACGAAATACTTCTGCGCGTATCGCTGCAGATCAGTCGGCGTGCGCGTCGCCAGGCTGTCGCCGTACGTCATCCAGTAGTCGAGGCCGCTGGTCGCCCACCAATCGGCATAATCAAAGGCCAGCCCCGGCCCGAGCTCGAGATCGAACGACTGCGCGATCCGCCGCTGCTTGGCCGCCACCGCGAGCGCCTCGGGCGTGAAGTACGACTCGTTATTCATCATCATGAGCTCGGTCTGCAACACCGTCAGCGCGGCCGCGAGATGATCCATGGTCGTCACGCCGTCGAATTCGATCGGCCCCACGTGCGCCTGCGTCGTGTAGCCGATGCTCGCGCTCTGGAACAGACCGGACTCCACGAGCTGCTTTTGAAAGTCGGACTCGTCATCGTTCACGAGTTGCGACAACACGTCGGCGGCATAGGAGTCGCCCTGCTCCACGTGTACGCTCGGACCCTGCCACTGCACCATGATGCGCACGTTGTGCACGTCACCCGTGATCACCGTGTCGAGAGACGATTTGAGCGCCGCGACCGGGGGCACGGGATGCGCGACGTACGGATCGGCCCGGCGCTTCCACCCGCCGAAGTGCGACCGTGCCCACTCCAGCACCTTGGGGGCGTTGACGTCGCCGGTCACCACGAGCGCCGCATTGTTAGGCACGTAGTACTGGTGGAAGATCTCGTCGAGACGTTGCGGCGTGGCCGAGAACAGCGGCATGGCCGAGCCCATCGTGTTCTTCTGCGCCCACCCGATTCCCCAGAGCAGCCTCGACACCGCGAGGTCCAGCATCGTGCGCGGATCGGACACGTCGCGTCTCAGCTCGTCGAGTACGACCATCCGTTCCTTGTTCAACTCGTCGCGCTCGAAGTGCGCGTTTCGCAGCAACCCGGCGAGGATGTCGATCCCCTTGTCGACGTTCTTCGAGGGCAGCGTCAGGTAGTAGGACACCCGCTCCTCGTTGGTCTCGCCGTTGTACGATGCATCCAACTCGCTGGCGTCCGACGCGAACGAGGCGTCCTCGGTGCCGCGATATTCCGCGAACAGCATGTGCTCGAACAGGTGCGGCACGCCTTCGTCGGTGCTGTCCTGCGACATGGCGCCCGTCTTCACGACCACGTCGACCGTCGCCAACGGCAGCGAGTGATTCTCCACCACGATCACGCGCATCCCGTTGTCGAGCGAGTCGCGGTGCGTGATGCTCGCCAGGCTGATGCTGCGTTGGGCGGCGGCGGACGGAACGGCCCAGACAAGGGCGAGGGGGAGACCGAGCACGGCGATCCAACGATGCGCGTTAGGCAACGCACCACGGCGCGGCGGGGATGCCGCGGATCCGGCGACCTTCACGATGCACGCTCCATGCGGGCGGAAACGCACCGCGGCATCGCGGCGCGACACACAACTTGCACGCCAAGCCGGGACGACGCAAGAGTCGACCGCGTCACCCGCCCCGCCCAACGACGACTCTAACGCTCAGGTTAGGCTTCTATCACCGCCGCGGCGCCCCCGCCGTGCGCCCTACGCCGGCCACGCGCCGAGTAACCGCCGCAGCACGACCAGCTCGCCCAGATGGTACGAGGTATGCGTCGCCGCGACCATCACCTCGCGCAGCAGCGTCTGCCCGCTGCCGTGCGCGAACGGCGTGAACAGATCGCTCGCCGGATCCCGCACCAGCCGCTCGAAGGCCTCACGGTCCGCGTGATACCGCGCCACGCTGTCATCCCACGCGTGCCCGTTGGGCGGAACCGGATCCGCCGGCCAGTAGCCATCGGGCCACGCCGGCGACACGTACGACGGATTGCGGCTGAACTCCAGAATGTCCCACATCGCAATGCGAATGTGCTCGAGCAGCATCCACGGCGAATAGGGCGCTCCGTTAGGACGCTGCCCGCGCAGCGCCGCCGGCACGTCCTGCACCACGTCCTCGTACGTCGCGTGCGCGTGCCCGCCGCGCAGCGCCGCCACCAGCTGCTCGCGCAGCACCGCATCGCGCGCGGGCGCGCCACCATGGGATCGCCGCTTCGCCGGCGCTTTGCGCGCGCGTGCACCCGGCGACGACCGCGCCATCTTGCGCGCCCGACCCTTGCCTGGCACGCGCTTCGCCTTTCGTGTCTTGGCCATGTCGTGATGCTCCGGTCGTTAGACCATTGCGGCGACGGATCAGTGCATCGGATGCGCGAGCGCGAAAATCCAGATCGCCGCCGCGATCAACAGCACGATGCCCGCTACCGTGATCTGCGTCCGAATCCTCCGCTCACCTCGGCTCACGAATACCTCCTCCTCTGGTCCGGACGTCACCCGCCGCTCACCGCCGGCAAAATCGTCACCCGGCTTCCGTCCGACACCGGCGTCGCCAGCCCGCGCACGAACCGCACGTTGTCTTCGTCCACGAACACGTTGAGATGCTGCCGCACGTCGCCCTGCTCCGTCAGCACCCGGTCGCGAACACCGGGATATTCTTCGCCTAACGCAAGCAGCGCGTCGCCGACCGTGGCGCACGACTCCTGCACCTCCACCGTCGCACGCCCTCCCGCGAACGGCTGCAGCGGACCAGGAATCTCGACGACCACCGGCATCTATCGCGCGCCTCGCACCGGACGCCGTCCGCTCCCGCGCGCGCCACGCGACGCGCCCGCCTGCCGCGCCGCCTTGGACACCGACTTGGACACCGACTTGGACACCGACTTGCGCGCCGCCGTCACCACCGCCGCCTTCACGCACACCACCGACGGCAGCGCCTCGGCCACGATGTCCCACGATGCTCCATCGTCTCGCGAGGCAAATACCTTCCCGCTCCGCGTTCCGAAATACACGCCGGCAGGATCGCTCGCGTCCGTGTCGAGGCCGTCGCGCAAAACACTCTCGTACGCACCCTCCTGCGGCAACCCGCGCGCCATCGCCTTCCACGATTTGCCCGCGTCGCGCGTCCGATACACACGCAGCTTGGCCTCAGGCACGCAGCGGAATCCATCCGATTCGAGCGGCACGATGTAGGCCGTGTCGGGATCGTGCGGATGAATTGCCATCGCAAATCCGAAATCGGAGGGAACCCCGTTCGCGATGTCCTGCCACGTCTCACCCCAATCGTCGCTGCGATAGAGACCCCAGTGGTTCTGCAAGAACAAGCGTTCGGGACGCGCCGGATGCTGCACCACCTTGTGCACGCACTGACCGAACTCCGGATACTTGTCCGGCAAAAACTCGGCGCGCACGCCCACATTGCGCGCGCGCCAACTCCGTCCGCCGTCGTCCGATCGATAGAATCCGCCAGTCGACATGGCCACGCCGATGCGCCCGTCCGGCGAAGGCACGATGGTGTGCAGGCACATGCCGCCGCCTCCCGGCGTCCACTTCGGACGATGCTCGTGGCCCAGCAATCCGGCGTTCGCCGTCCACGTTTTCCCCGCGTCGCGCGAGACGAACAGCGCCGATGGCTCGACACCGCAATACATCGAGTCCGGATCATCCGCCGGTCCGGGGCGAATCTGCCAGATCTGTTTGAGCGCGAGACCTGATGCGGCGGGAAACTTGATCGCATGCTCCTCGCGATCGCTCCACGTCGCGCCGAAATCATCGCTCGATCGAAGCGACGATCCGAAGAACGGGTTGCCCGTTCCCGCCCACAAGCGATGCCGTCTCGCTCGTCCGTCGAACGCCATCGCATAGACGGGCTCACCGCGAAAATACGGACCCGACATCGTCCACTTCGCGCGCGATTCCGATGCACGAAACAGGAACGCGCCCTTCATTGTACCGACGAGAAGCAGCACACCGTTCGCTGCAGATTTCTTTTGCATACCAATCTCCATGGTGCGGGCGGGCGCCTCGCCATCCACGCGCCCGACTGAGTACCGAACTTCCCAATGATGCCGAGCACCAGCACACCTCGCCAGCCTTGCGCGGGTCACAGGCCTGTTGCATCCACCGCACCGCTCGCGCATCGTTCACGGAATCCGTGCACGCCAAGGCAGCGTCCGTCTCGCGACGCACTCTGAATTTCGGCTTCAGGCGGTCCGCAGCGCGTCGGACACGTCGTCCCCCAGTCACTGCCTCCGCCCATGAGCGAGCGAGCGTCGACTCCTTCCCGAAGTGCCGCGGGCACGCGCCGCGTGGTTGTGACCGGAATGGGTGCCATCACGCCGGTCGGCAACACCGTCCAGGAATCATGGGATGCCTTGCTTCGCGGCGTGAGCGGCGCGGCGCCGATCACGCGCTTCGATGCGTCCGCGCTCGCAACGCGCTTCGCGTGCGAAGTGAAGGCGTTCGATCCTACCGCGCATCTCGACCGCAAGCTCGCCGGCCGCACCGACCGCTATTCGCAATTCGCGCTCGTAGCTGCCGATGAAGCGGTGCGCGACGCGGGACTCGTCCCCGCCGACATGGCGTCCGACGAGCGCGATCGGGTGGGCGTTTTCTTGGGCACCGGCATTGGCGGCATCGAGACGTTCGAAGCACAGGCCCTGACGTTCGCGCGCAGCGGCCCCCGCCGGCTCTCGCCGTTCTTCATTCCGATGATGATCCCGAACATGGCGTCGGGACTCATCGCGATGCGCTACGGATTCCGCGGACCCGGCCACGCGGTGTCGTCGGCGTGCGCCACCGGCAACCACGCCCTCGCCGACGCGTTGGCGGCCATCCAGTTGGGCCACACCGATCTCGCGCTCGCCGGCGGCAGCGAAGCGGCGGTCTGTGCGTTAGGCATCGGCGGCTTCGACGCGATGCGCGCGCTCTCGACGCGCAACGACAGCCCGCAAACGGCCAGCCGTCCCTTCGACGTCTCGCGCGACGGGTTCGTGCTCGGCGAGGGCGCCGGCGTGCTGGTAGTCGAGTCGCTCGAGCACGCGCGGCACCGGGGCGCGCGCATCTACGCCGAGTTGTGCGCGGTTGGCGCGGCGGCCGACGCGCATCACATGACGGCGCCCGATCCCGAGGGCACCGGCGTTCGCCTGGCGATGCAACGGGCGCTCGACGACAGCGGCATCGCCGCGACCGAGGTCGATACCATCAACATGCACGCGACGTCGACGCCGTTAGGCGACGAGGCCGAATCGCGCGCCGTGCGCATCCTGTTCGGGACGCACGCCGACGCCCTGGTGGCCACGTCGACCAAGAGCATGACCGGCCACCTGCTCGGCGCCGCTGGCGCCGTGGAAGCGATTTGGAGCGTGTTGGCGATCGCGCAGGGCGTGGTGCCGCCCACGATCAACGTGACGGCGCGCGATCCGAAGTGCGATCTGGCGTTTGCGTTAGGCGCCCCCGTGAGGCGGCCGATCCGCGTTGCACTCAACAATGCGTTCGGATTCGGCGGACACGATACCTGCGCCGCCTTCCGCGCCGTGAGCGCCTAACACAAGCGCCGGCGGCTTATTCGTCGCCCGGCCCGCTGTCGTTGGGCGTGCGCATCCCGCGCATGCCGCCCGGACCGCCGCGGCCGCCCGGCCCCATCCGCCGCATGCCGGCCCCACCAAACCCGCGGCCGCGACCGGAACCATGATGCATCCGGTTCCGGCGCGCCATCTCCAGGCGCATCGCCGCGTGCCGCTGATCCGTGGTCAACACGGAATCGGCCGCGCTCGTCGCACGCCAGCGAATGGTGCGCAGCGAATCCATCAGTGTCGCCAGATTGTCGCGCTGCGCCTGCGTCAGCTGCGGCCGTTGACCCTGCGCCTGTCCCTGCCCCTGGTTCTGGCCCTGCGGACGCGGCATCTGAGCGCGGACTTGGTCGGTCACTGCCTTCACTTCCCTGCGCGTGGACTCGTGCAACGTGATGAGCTGCGATACCTGCGCGCCGCTCAGTTGCAGCATCGACTGCTCATCCAGAAGCCGAGCTGCCGGGTCGGACATCATCGCCATCATCCCCCGGTGCCGGCGCATCGCCATCCCCATCCGCATACCCATGCGCTGACCTTGGCGCATGGACGAACCGTTTTGCCCACTCTGCGGTATGCCTTGCGCGCGCAGCGCCACGCCATCGATCGATGCAGCGAACATCAGACCGAGCGTGACGAGTGCAACGCGATGAATACTCCGAGAAACCGGGCGACTGAACACAGGCGTGCCTGACACAGGAGTTCTCCAGGTGAGAGCGCGCGGCCCTTCGGGCACCGGCCAGACGTACGACCGGTGCACGCCCTCGGCATCCGCGCAGAGCCAAGGATCGCTACACCAAATACCGCGCTCACTCGTTCGGCGTTTGGTTGTCCATTCCCACCGTTATGGTGCCGCCCCGCTCGGGCCAGCGAAGACGCGTGCCAAGACCGGCCTCGTCGAACGCGCGCTGAATCGCGTCGCGGTGCTCGGTAAAGTGGGCCCAGTCCTCGAAGTGGAGCGGAACGATGGTGGCGCTCGGGCACGCACAAGCGAACTGAACGGCGTCCTCCGCGGTCATGGTGATGGCGGCCGGCCCCGCAGCTGCCACGCGCGCCGCGCCCATGAACAGCACCGCGATTCCCACGTCGAAGCGTCGTATGACTTCGGCCACTCCCTCGTACCACACGGTGTCGCCCGACACGTAGACGGCCTTCCCCGGGTCGCCACGCGTGAGCACGAAGCCGGTAACCGGACCGCGATCACCGCCGGCTGGACCGTGGCGCGCCGGCGTCCCCGCGATGCGCAGCACGCCGCCGTCCGGTGTTGGAAGATCGATTGACTGCCACGCCTCGAGCCCGACCGCGCCGACGCCAATCCGGCCCGCGCCTAACGGAGTCGTGATCACCGTGCGCATGCCGGCCAGCATGGATCGTCCGGCGCGATCCAGATTGTCGAAGTGGTGATCGTGGCTCAACAGCACCGCATCCACCACACCCACGGCGGCCACACCGAGCGCCGGCCCCGCAAGTTTGGTGAGCGTGCTGGTCGGTCCCTCGTAGACGCCGCCGGCGTCGAACGTCGGGTCGGTAAGCAGTCGCAGCCCCGCGACATCGAGGCGCGCCGTCGGGCCGCCAATATAGGTTACGGCAATGCGATCGATCGACGATGACATGACGCGCGCTCCACACGATGCGCCTACCGGTGCAACGTCCGCGCGCGCGGTGTCGTTCCGTCACGTCGGGCGCGGCACCATCGCATGATCATTCATCAGCGTGGCGCGAGCGTGTTGCTCATCACGCAGCCCGATCATGCGGCGCTCGCCGCGCGCATCATGCGTCGGTGGCAATACGACGACCTCGCGCGCTCGCCGCGACGCGACGAGATCCTCTTTGCCCTAGAGCACCACGACGACGGCTGGCTGGACGTGGACTCAGCACCGCTGGTCGATGCGACCAACGGCGCGCTGCTCGACTTCATCAGCGCGCCCGAATCGGTGCGCCGCGGCATCTGGCCGCGCGGCGTCGCCCGATTGGCCGAGTCGCCTTACGCTGCCGCGCTGGTCGCGCAGCACGCGCTGCACATCTATCGTCGTTGTCGCGACGACACCGCGTGGCAATTCTTCTTCGACGAGATGGAGACCTTGCGCGCGCAGCATCTCCGCGCCGCCGCGCCCGCGACGCTCGACGCCTTGCTGCGCGACTATCGGTGGGTCCGCACCGGTGATTTGCTGTCGCTGGTCTTCTGCAACGGGTGGACCGACGTGCAAATCGACGAGCGCGGCGGATCCGCTCGACTCTTAGATGACCGTCTCGTGCTCACGCCCGATCCGTTCGCGGGCGAAAGCGTGCCGCTTGCTGTCACCGGTCGCGAGATGCCCACCGCGACTTTCGACTCCGAGGAGGACGCGCGAGCCGCCTATGCACGCGCGCCGGCGGCAACCCTCTCCGGGGTCGCCGCCGGCGCCTAACGAGACCGCCTGGCGTCACGCTTCCGTCATCACGGATGACCCCGCCTTACGGACGACATCCGCGAACGCGAACCCGTCGCGCTCGACGATGATGCCGCCTTCCACGTCGATCGCGCGGTCGAACACCGGCGCGCCGTAGACGAACGTGTGGAATTCACCGTTCTCGCCGCACGGATCCGCGTAGCGCGGCAACGCGTCCAACATCGCCGCATCGAATTCGCGACGGACTAACGCAGGCGGCACCTGCGCCGGATCCACACAGGTAATGCGTGCTTTCACTCCGGCGGCAATCATCTCCCGCGCCAGCGCGTCGGTCGGTGAGCCCCACAACGGGAACAAGGGCTCGAGTCCGGTACCCGCGAGCTGACGCTCGCGATAGGCGCGCACGTCTTGCAGAAAAAGATCGCCGAATGCGACCGCCGTGATGCCATTCGCCACCGCGCGATCGCACGCGGCTCGCATGCGCAACTCGTACTCGTCGTTCGAGCACGGCCACGGGAGGTCGACTTCCCAGAGCGGCAATCCCGCGCGCTCGGCCTGCGCGCGCACCAGGTCGCGACGCACGGCGTGCATCGCCACGCGATCGGCGGTTGCGTTGAAGGTCGTGAGGAGCGCCGTCACCACGACGTCGGTGCGCTGACGCAAGATGTGCAACGTCCACGCGCTGTCCTTCCCGCTGCTCCAGGAGAGCAGGACCTTCTTCACGACGCGTCGCGATCCAGCCAGCGCCACCACGTCCCGTGTGATGATTCGCCGATGCACACACCGTGCAGCATCTCGGCCACCATCTCGGCGGTGCGCGACACCGTCATGCCCGAGCGATTGAAGAACCGGTTTCCATCCGCGATGGCCACAGCGCCCTCGCGCACCGCGCGAAGATCGCTCCACCCCGGATACGACGCGAGCACGTCACGCTCGGCGAGCGCGCGGTCGAGCGGAAATCCGCACGGCGCCACGATCACGAAATCGGGATCGGCCTCGCGCACGCAGTCGAACGTCGTGGCCATGGAATAGTCGCCGGGGTGCGCGAGGAGCGGCGTCCCGCCGGCAATGGTGACCACTTCGGGCATCCAATTGCCCATCGCGAAGAGCGGGTCGGTCCATTCGAGCAGCGCGACGTTAGGCCGAGTGCGGTGCGCCGTCGCGGTGCGCACCGCCTCGAATCGCGCGCGCTCGGATGCCACCAGCCGGCGACCCCGCTCCGGGATGCCGAGTCGCTCGGCCACCGCGAGGATGCTGCCGGCGATGTCGTCCACCGAAAACGCCGACAGCGCGAGCATCTGCTCCGGATTCAGGCAGCCGCCGTCGCGCTCGACGTCGTTAGGCGTAACGGCGCACACCTCGCAGTGGGTCTGCGCGATCACCACGTCCGGCTCGAGCTCGCGGATCAGGCGCGTGTGGATCTCATAGAGGGGCTCGCCCGCGTGCATGCGACGCTTGACCTCGGCGTCGATCGAGCGGCTCGAGCCGGACACGTCGAACGCCGGCGTGCTGCACGCCGGCAGCGACCGAACCCACTCGGGATTGTCGCACTCGTGCGAACGACCCACGAGCATCTCGCCCGCGTCCAGTGCGCAGACGATTTCGGTTCCGCTGGCGAGCAGCGACACGACGCGCACCGTCAACTCCGCGTCGGGCGACCGATTGTCGCCTCGAAAACCGGATTCATGAGCTCGGGTACTCCCATCACTTCAACGTATCGCCGCTGCCCGGCACCCGGCAGTGCGCACCAACCGTCGAATGACCGGATTGCGCCCTCTTGCACGCATAGCAAGACAACCGCAGTGCTCGCCGCCCTTTCCGTTTCACTCGCACGGAGGATCGCCATGCGTCGCACCCATCACGCAGTCACAGCGCTTGCGCTCACCCTGACGCTCGGGGCCGCCGCGTGTTCGTCCAACTCCCTCGACGGCAAGTACTACAACAGCGCGAGCGGCGAATTTGCGTTGGAGCTCTCGCACGGAAAGGTGACCGCGATGCAGGGCGAGCCCGCGGGCGGAATGACGTACGAAGTACGCGCCGACAGCTTGGTGTTACACGATCCGCGTCACGGACTTGCCGATCAGATGACGTTCCACATTGAGCGGGACGGCTCGCTAAGCTTGGGTATTCTTGGCACATTGACCAAGAAGAGACCGTGACCGACCTGATCGAATCCCATCGAACCTGATCGAACCTGATCGAACCTGATCGAACCTGATCGTGCGAATCTCACTCGCCGTCGTTCACCTGCTGGCCCTCGGCATCGGACTGGGCGCGATCTGGTCGCGCGCCCGGTCCTTCGGCGCCCCACCCGACACCGTCGCCGCCTTGCGTCGCGGCTTCACCGCCGACAGCTGGTGGGGCATCGCCGCGATTCTCTGGATCGCATCGGGCCTCTGGCGTCTGTTAGGCGCGACTGAAAAACCCGCGCTGTACTACGCCCATAACCGGTACTTCATCGCGAAGATGGCGGGCCTCGTTTTGATTTTGTTGCTGGAGCTGTGGCCGATGGTCACCCTGATCCGCTGGCGCGTGTCCACGGCCCGCGGAACCATCAGCTTCCCTACGATCGCACGCCCTTCGCACCGCATTTCCCTGATCAGCTACACGCAAACCGCGATCGTGATCCTGATGGTGATCCTCGCCGTGTCGATGGCCCGGGGCTACAGCTGACATCAGGCTTCCCGCGGGGCACGTGCCTAACGACCTCGGTTCAGTCTCGCCTCCGCCCCCTTCCCTCCTCCCGTAGCGCCAGCGCTTCTCAGCGCGCGTTAGCGCGCGCTTCCCTCTCCGGGATGGTATTGCTTTTCGATGTGCCCCCGGAGTTGGTCTTTAGAGAAATACACCGGCCGCAACGCCCCGGTCGCGTACCGCTCCGCCTGGTCGCCAAAGTGCGGCGACGATGGATCGCCGCTCTCGCCGCCCGCCGTGATCGCCTTCGCGCGAACGCTGTCGCCGAATTCCACCACCGCTACGAAACTGTTCCCGCTCGTCCCGTACCACTTCTTGGTGCCCGGATAGGGGCGCGCCGAAAACGCGGCCAGCGAGCCCCAGCGCGACCACGTGAACCCGACGGGAATGCTCGGCGCCGCGTCGTTGAAGTGCTGCACGATGTCGCCGGTGTTCCGCTGATACCGGTTGATCTCGCCCCACGGCGTCTTCCACGAGCCGAACTGCGCCGTGAGGCTGTCGCTCGCGTCGACTAACGCTTGCAGGCGCGCACCATCCGACGCGCCGCTCACCATGTAGTCGTCGACGCGCGCGTTCGCGTCGTGCGCTTCACGCGTCACCAGATTGCTGAGCGCGATACCCCAGTACACGGCCAGCGACGTCGGCACCGACGTGGTCGACCATCGATAGTCCCATGCTTTGAGCACGTCCATTTGCGGCGCGAGCTTCGCCTTGAGCGAATCGGACGCGCTCAGGTTGTCATACGCCGTGACTAACGGAGGCAGCAGCGCCGCGAATCCCGTGAGGTACGGGTCGTATGCCGCCTTGATGAGCGTGTCGATCGCGAAGTCCTTTCGATGTTCCAACACGCGAATCGCGTGCAGCCCGCGGAACGACTCGCCGCCCGTCTCGACGTACGCCGGATAGTCGGAACGCTTGGGACTGCTCGGCCCGGCGGCCGACCACGGCCAGTTGTTGCTGTTGTAGAGCCACCCGCTCGCCGGGTTCAGCAGGTGCGGCGTCTGATCGATGGACAACACGCCGTGCCAATCGGTGGCCGTGTCGCTGCCGTCTACAGGCTTCGTCCAATCGAACTTCGGATTGCGACGCGGGATGAAGTTCGCATGGAAGTACGCGATGTCGCCATCGGCGTCGGCGTAGATCGTATTGTTGGTCGAGTTGGTGTGCAGCTCCATCGTCTGACGGAACGCCTTGTAGTTGAGCGCTTTCGTCCGCGTATACGACTGGATGAGCGCCTTCTCCGGCTCGTTCATCAGGTCCATACTCACCCACTTGTCGCCGATCTTCCTAACGATCGGACCGTGTCGCGTCTTGTAGACCGTGAACACTTTCTTCGCCATGCCGGTGTCCGTCTTGAACGACACGGTGACACGCGACGTGATCATCGGGTATTCCTTGCCGCCGTACAGATAGTAGTAGCGGCCGCCCTTCTGCGAGACCGTCTCCAGGTACTCGTCCTTGTCGTCCGCGTTGCTGCTCGTGTGCATCCACCCGACGCGCGTGTTCCAACCCTGATAGACGAAGAACTGGCCCCACGTCACCGCGCCGTACGCGTCGAGTCCCTCGTCGCTCACCATCTGCAGCTCGGCACGGAAGAAGAACGACGTGTGCGGATTGATGAGCAGCAGCGCGTGATGGTCGAGGGTGTTGGACGGCGCAACCGCCATTCCGTTAGACCCGCCCGGCTCCGGCGGCTCGCCGTCGCTCACGTCGTGCGCTTGATCGTTCGCGCCGTTGCCGTAGAACGCCGCGAGCTGTTTGATACTCACGTCTTCGATGTCGCCGCCGATGCTGCCCTCGCTGAACGACAACGCCATCCACGGCTCGAAATGCGTGATCACGCGCGGCTTCACCGCCGGATGCGTGTACAGATAGTAGTTGAGTCCGCCCGCCCACGCGTTCATCAGCGTCTTGAGCCACGCCGGGCTCGCCGCGTACTTCGCGCGCAGTGTGTCGGGATTGATGAACAACTTCATGCGCAGATCCTGGAAAATCGCGCTCTCGCCTTCGGCTTCGGCCAAGCGGCCCATCGCGTTGATGTAGTTCGTTTCGACGCGATTGAAGTCGTCTTCCGACTGCGCGTAGATCATCCCGAACACCGCGTCTGCATCGGTGTGGCCGTACACGTGCGGGATACCCCAGGTGTCACGAACGATCGTGACGCGTTGGGCTTCCTGTTTCCATCGCGCGACATCGGCGCTGTTGGGCGCTTGAGCGGACGCGGACGTGGAGCACGCGACAAGAGCGGCAATGCACAGGACGACAGCGAACTTTTTCATCGACGTGGGTGGTGAGAGGCACAAGGAGGATGGAGCCGGTAGCCGGACACGGCAAGGCGTGCTCGACCGTGGTGACGAACGGCACTGCGTCGTTGACCTTCCGATGATCCGCTTTCGGCGCAACCGTGCTCGCGCACTGCTCGCTCCGGCCGCCGCCGCTCACGCTCGCGACCACCGTGTTCCCGAGTGGGCACACCGCGTGGCCGCTCATCTTTTACTGGATTCCGGGTGCACGCGCGCTGCGCGCCCTCTCGCGCGTCGGTCGCATCCTGCTCGTTCCCGCCGCGATCGGCGTTGCACTCCTCTTTCAGAGCGCTCGCACCGCACGCCGCCGAGTCGTGGCGGGTTTGGCGGCGCTCGTCTTCTTATTCGAGCAGGGCCAAAGCGTCGAGGCCTACAATGAGGCCGCTGCGCGCGCCAATCGCATTCGGGTCGAGGCCATGATCGGCCCATCGTGCGGCGCCGTGCTCTTCGCGCCGCTCAACGGCGGTCGTTTGACATGGGACCATCAGGTCGACGGCGGGTGGGCGGGCCTCGATCGGCGAGTGCCGACGATCAACGGCTACTCAGGGAATGCACCGCCCGACTGGGACTTTCAGCCGATCCGGATCAACGATTCCACGCGCGCGAACGCCGTTCAGCATGCACTCGACCTGTGGGAGCGGCAGTGGGGTACCGCGCTGCGCCACGTGTGCGTCGTGTCGCCCAATCTCGCGCACGTCCACGAACCGCTCGATCACCTGTATGACACGGATGTGATCGAGTGACACAGCCGTCGCCGCCGGTCCGGTGCGACGCACCGGATCGGCGGCGGCGGCTGCGTTAGGCGCCCTACGGCGTGATCGGCTTCACGCGCTTGCCCCACATCGGCGGCGGCGGCTCGTGTGTGGCACGTTCCACCGGATGCGCCGCCAGTTCCTGCATCGCCTCGGCCACCGCGCGCTCCAGCTGTGCGTCGTGTCCCGCCGCGATGTCTTTCGGCCAATCCTCCACTTCGATGTTGGGCGAAATGCCTTCGTTCTCGACCGCCCACTTGTCGTCGAGTGCGAAGAATCCGCCGCGCGGCGCGTACATGATGCCGCCGTCCACGAAGAGCGGCGTGTCCCAAATGCCCACCAGTCCGCCCCAGGTGCGTTCGCCCACCAGCTGCCCAACCTTGCGCAGCTTGAACATGTACGGCATGAGGTCGCCGCCCGAGCCCGACATCTCGTTGATGATCATCACCTTCGGCCCCCAGATGCCGGCAGCCGGGCTCGTGAACGGATACCGATCGCCCACGGGATTGTTGAAGTACCCGTCGAACGTGCGCTGCAGCACATCAATGATGTAGTCGGCCGCCGAGCCGCCGCCGTTGTACCGCTCGTCGATGATCGCGCCTTTTCTGTCCTGCTGCGCGAAATAGTAGCGGTTGAAGCTCGAGTACCCGCCCTGAGCAGTGTTAGGCAAGTGCACGTAGGCCAATTGGCCGTGGGACAGCGAATCGACGAGGTGCCGGTTGCGCTCGACCCACGCCCGCGCGCGCAGCCCGCCGTCGTTCGCTACCGGAATCACCGTCACGCGCCGGGCGCCATCCATGGTGGGGCGCTCGTTGACGGTGATCATCGTTTGGTGATTCGCGGTGCCGTCGAAGAGGCGATACAGGTTGTCCGGCGCGCGCAATTCCTGTCCGTTCACCGCGAGCACGTAGTCGCCCACGTGCACGTTCACACCGGGCGCGGTGAGCGGTGCGTGCAGATCCGGATTCCAACTGTCCGTGCCGTAGATCTGCGTGATCCTGTAGCGGCCGTTCTCCACCTTGAAGTCTGCGCCTAACAGACCGACCGGCGGCTGCTGGTCGCCCGGCATGTCGCCGCCGCGCACGAACGAGTGGCCGATCGCGATCTCCGAGCCCATCATGTCCAACAGATAGTTGAGATCATCGCGATGCTTCACGTACGGCAGCAACTGGCCGTACATCTGCTTGTCCCTCACCCAATCGGTGCCCTGCAGATTCTTCACGTAGAGGTAGTCGCGCTGGTTGCGCCACCCTTCGTCGAAGATCTGCTTGAACTCCGCCGTCGGATCGACCAGCATGCGCAGTTGGGCATTGAGCTTCCCCCGTCCCGCCGGCGGCGGATCCTTCGACGTCGCGTCGACGAGATAGAGCCCGCCCTCCGGACCCGGACTCCGGTACAACAACTTCTTGCCGTCGGCGCTCACGAAGTAGTCGGCCACGTTCTGCACGAAGGCGATCGCCTTCCGCTCCGTGAGATCGTACCGGTGCACGGTAGCGCCGCTGAATCGTTCTTCCGTGGTTCCGGTCTCCGGAAGGTTTTCGGTGAAGAACACGGTGCCTGGGACGCCGCTCCGCAATTCGGCGTAGTCGCGCTCGGCGATCTCCGACACCGCCACCACGCGCTGCGACAATCCGTCGAAATCGATCTCGACGTGACGCCGCGGCGCCAGCATCGCCTTGAGCGAATCAGCGGGAATGCGATGCGCCGTGCTCGTGTCGGCGGTGCTGTCGGTGCGCGCCGGACGCTGCGGCCGTTGACGCGGCGGCAAGGGCGGCATGCCCGGCGTCTGCTCCTGCGGCACACCCATGTCCTCGTCGCTCTCCGGCAGCAGCGGCGACGGATCGGTCTTGGACAACACGGCGAGATAGAGCGCCTTGGTTTCCGTGTGTCCGTAGCTCGACATGTCCAACCAACCGGAGCCGAGTGCGAGATCGGTGGACGCGAAGAACCAGAGATACTTGCCGCTCGCGTCCCACACCGGCCACGTCGCGTCGGCCAATCCATCGGTGATCTGATGCGTCTGTCCCGTGTTCACATCGTACACGAAGATCGCGCGATAGAGCGACTTGAGACGCCTAACGTAAGCGATCCATCGCGAATCGGGGCTCCACGTGGGATTGAGCGAGCGCTCCGGCACCATCCATTCGTCGCCGCCGATGTCGGTGGCCTTCCCCGTCGCCACGTCCACGACCCACAAGCGGAGATTCGTGTCCTGGAACACGATGCGTTTGCCATCGGGCGACCAGCTCGGCGTGTAGTAATGCGTCGGGTGCTCGAGCGTGATCGTCCGCGACGGCGCGCTGCCGTCGGCGGACGCGATGACTAACTGATACTCGCCCGACTTGTCGCTGAAGTACGACACCCATTTACCGTCGGGCGACCACGCCGGATCGCGCTCCGCCGAACCGCTCGACTGCGTGAGATTGCGCACGTCGCCCTTCTCGGCCGGCACCGTGAAGATTTCGCCGCGGGCCTCGATGGCCGCGCGCTTGCCCGTGGGCGACAGCGCGATGTTCGCGATGTAGCGTGACACTTCCTTCCACTGCGGCATCATCCAGGCGAAGTCGCCGACGGCCGTGATCGGCACGATGTGCTCCTTGCCGCTCGCGGGATCGAGCTCGTGCACGTAGCCGCCCTGCTCGAACACCACCGCGCCCGCGCCGGCGTCGAGCGTCTTCACGTCGAAATCGGAAAAGTTCGTGATCTGCTTGACCTGCTTGGATCCCATGTCGTACGACCAGATGTTCGACACGCCATCGCGGTCCGATAGGAAATACACCGTGGTATTCCCCACCCACACCGGATACATCTCTTTTGAGTTAGGCCGCGGGATGGTGTCGACGTCGAGCGTCTTGGTATCGAGTATCCAGATCGGACGGTTTTGGCCGCCGCGATAGTTGCGCCGCTCTTCGTCCCATGCGTTGTTCATCCGATAGGCGATGTGAGCGCCGTCGGGCGAGATATGCCCCTGATACGCGCGGTACATCGGCATCGCCGTCACGATGCCGCCTTCGGCCGGCACCGTGAACCACCGTGGTTCGGGCGACGGCAGGTTGGACCCCTGCGTCGACGAGAACACGATCGACTTGCCGTCCGGCGTCCATCCCTGGACCAGGTCCTGCGCCGGGTGCCAGGTGAGGCGCTTGGGCTCGCCGCCCTCGGCCGGCATCACGTACACGTCCGTGTTGCCGCCGTAGTTGCCGCTGAACGCGATCCATTTGCCGTCGGGCGAGAAGTACGGGTTGCTCGCATCACCCGGCGTGCTCGTTAGGCGAACGGCGGCGCCGCCCGCGCGCGGCACCACCCAGATGTCCCCCGCGTACGCGAAGGCGATCTCCGTGGTGCTCACCGTGGGCGAGCGCAACATGCGCGTACCACCCTGGGTGTGAGCCTGCGAGGCGACGGCGACGAGGGCGAGGACCGGCAAACCGTATCGAAGCCCGGCGAGAGGATGAAAGCGAGGCATGACGAGGCGCGGTGAAGGGGGCGAAACGACGCGAGGACACTACTGCAGAGACAGGCGATAAGTTGCGCCGCGTACCACGGCTGCGCCAGCGCACCGGCCGCTGCCCATATCGTGTCTCTGGTCCACTGGCGATATTCTGACCGCCCGATATCCAGCCGCTTACATCGACCTCAGCCGACCGTCTCATGCGACCGTCCGTGCTCCTCGCCGGCGCGCTGCTCTGCGCCGCTGCGCCACACATCGCCACAGCGCAAACGTTTCAGAGCGATGACCCGATCATCAAGCGCATCTGGGCGATCGGCATGGACAGCTCGGAGACGGAGCACCTGTCCAACCAACTGTTCGACTCGCTCGGCCCGCGTCTCACGGGGACGCCCGACTTGAAGCGCGCGAACGATTGGCTCGTGCACACGTACACGAGCTGGGGGATTCCGGCGCGCAACGAGCAATACGGCACGTGGCGCGGTTGGCGTCGCGGCTACTCGCACATCGACCTGATCGCGCCGCGCGTGCGATCGCTCGAGGGGACGATGCTGGGCTACAGCCCGGGCACGAACAAGAAGGATCTCACGGCGTCGACGATCATCCTGCCCCACTTCGCCGACAGCACGGCGTTCGTGCAGTGGCTGCCTAACGTAAAGGGCAAGTTCATTCTCGTGTCGGCGCCGCAGCCCACGTGCCGGCCCACCGAAGACTGGGAGACCAACGCGCTGCCGGCCTCGGCCGCGCGCATGGACAGCCTGCGCGATTCGCTGCGCCGCGAGTGGGGCGGCCGCAACGTGCGCGGCACCGGCATGAGCCTGGCGCTCGGTACCGGCGAGCTCGGACTGCGACTCGAGGACGCCGGTGCGGCCGGCATCCTCACGTCGCGTCCCAAGGACGGATGGGGCACGATCGAAGTGTTCGAGACCTACGACACGAAGGCGCCCGCCGTCGCGCTCAGCTGCGAGGACTACGGGCTCGTGTTCCGCCTCACGGAGAACAACCAGCATCCGATGGTGCGGCTCAACCTCGATGCCCAGTTGTTAGGCGAGCAGCCGGTCTACAACACCATCGCCGAGATCAATGGCACCGAGCATCCCGATGAGTACGTCGTGCTGTCGGCGCATTTCGATTCGTGGGATGGCTCCTCGGGCGCGACCGACAACGGCACCGGCACGCTCACGATGATGGAGGCGATGCGCATTCTGTCGAAGGTGTATCCGCATCCCAAGCGCACGATTCTCGCTGGACACTGGAGCGGCGAAGAGGAAGGCGAGGTGGGCTCGAAGGCGTTCACCGAAGACCACCCCGAAGTCCTCACGGGACTGCAGGCGCTGTTCAATCAGGACAACGGCACCGGCCGCATCGTGCGCTTGAGCGGCGCGGGTCTTCCGGACGCGGCCGCGCACATCGCACGCTGGCTCGACCAGATTCCGCTCGAGCTGCGCAACCAGATTCAATTCGGCGGCGCCGGATTCCCCGCCGGGGGCGGCAGCGACGACTATTCGTTCTCGTGCTCGGGCGCGCCGGCGTTTGGGTTAGGCGCGCTGCCGTGGGACTACGGCAACTACACCTGGCACACCAACCGCGACACGCCGGACAAGATCGTGTACGACGATCTCAAGTCCAACGCGACGTTGACCGCGATGCTCGCGTACCTGGCGTCCGAAGATCCGACGATGATCAAGCGGGACCGGATCGACATCGCCGCCGTCGCGGCGCGCCTGGCCGCCCAAGCGCCACCGCCTAACGCCGGGCGCAACGCGGCGTTCCGGTTCCGGCGCTTCCCAACCACGTGGCCCGAGTGCGCAAAAGCGCCGCGGACCACCAAACCGCGGCTCAAGTAGCCTAACGCGTGGCCGTCCACCGATCGTTGGTCGTGTCCGCGTCCATCCAGATCCCGTGATCGAGCACGATCGACGCGATGGCCTTCCTGGCCGGCACCGTCACCGTGGTATGGTGCAGGTTCGCCCGCCAGATGCCCGACGTCTCGTGCACCGTATCCACGCTCGCGTCCGAATACTGGACGAGCAGATCGACCGGCGCCGGCATCCCGCCGATGTTGTCGAGCGACACCGCGTACCCGTTCGCGCCGCGGCGTGCGCCGGTGATCGCGAGATCGATGTACGAATTGCTGAAGAACCAGCTATTCCAGAACCAGTCCAGGTTCTGCCCCGACGCATCGTTGAACGTGTAGAACATGTCCCATGGCGTCGGATGCTTGCCGTGCCACCGGTCGATGAACGCGTGCAGCGCTTTCCGGAACCCGTCGTCGCCCAACATCCGCTTGAGCGCCAGGTAGCCTAACGCTGGCTTTCCGTACGCGTTGTTGCCGTAGGCCACGCCCTTCAACACATCCTCGGGCGTCACGATCGGCAGATCCTCGAGCGGCGACGGGTCGGCGATCCACTGCGCGATCCGGAACTGCTTGAAGAACTCCGTCGCGCGCGCCGAACCAAGGTCGGCTGTCCCGATCAAGTTCTCGAACGTCGTCGCCCACCCTTCGTCCATGAACGCGTACCGGCTTTCGTTGATCCCCATGTAAAACGGGAAATACGTGTGCGCGATCTCGTGCTCCACCACGAACCGCGAGAAGATCGTGTCCGGCGTCGACCCGTCGTTCACCATCATCGGGTACTCCATGTCCGCCGAGCCCTGCACTACCGTGCTCTTCTCGTACGGATAGGGCACGCCCGGCCAGTGGTGCGACAACCACTCGAGCGCGTGGTGCGCGAAGTCGACCATGTGATGGTAGTCGGCCGCCGTGTCGTTGTAGGCCGCTTGGACGCTCGCGCGACGGTGTGCCGCGTCGTCCACCAGCACGCTCGCCGCGTCCCAGTCGTAGTGATTGCTCACCGCGAACGCCATGTCGGGTACGTCGCGCGCCGCGAAGTGCCAATGATTCACCGGCTGCTGCGTGGTGATCTTCCCCGCCGCCAGGTCGGCGCCCGACGCGACGTGCACCGTTTGATCGGACGTGAACGACGACTGAAACCGCGCGAGCGCGTCCGGCTGCAAATTGGCCGACGGATCGACGAGCGTGCCCGTGCCCCACACCACGTAGTTAGGCGGGACGTCGAGCGTCACATCGTAGTCGTTGAAGTCGCTGTAGAACTCCTGCTCGTCCGTGAAGTCCATCGTATCCCAGCCGTTGTAGTCGTCGTACACCGACACACGCGGATAAAAGTAGGCCAGGTAGTACGTGGTCGAATCGAGCATCCCTTCGCGGCCGGCGCGCGTGGAGATTTCGTAGTGCCAGTCGAAGCGGAGACGCACCGAGTCGTGCGGCGCGAGCGGCGTGCCTAACCGTACCGGCTGCCACGTAAAGAAGCGCGGACTGTTGTGCCACGGCGTGGCGGCGCCGTTCACGGCGAACGTGTCGATGTGCACCCCGCTCGTGAGGTAGTCCTCGGTGGTTCCGCCGGCGCGCGGCGCACCGGGCTTGTGCACGTTGAGGAACAACCGGATCACGAGCGCACGCAGCGTGTCCGGACTGTTGTTCATGTACACGATCTGTTCGGTGCCGCGGACAGTGCGATCGGGCGGCATCGCCGTCACCGTCATCGTGTACCGCGCGTGATTCTCCCAGTACGCGGGTCCCGGACGGCCATCCATGAGGTGGGTGTGCTCGGCGTAGACCTTCTTGATCGACCGCGGCATGTAGAGCGACGTGGCCGCTTGCGCCGCCGCGTGCGGCGCCGCGACGAGCACGCCGCATATCGTTAGGCAGGTACCGGCGACGGCGCGGACGCGAGAACGACGGAGTGTCATGGACGGCGCGGGTGCGAGAAGAGTCGGACCGAATAACGAGTCAGTCCGAACTCTCTCCGCGCGCACGCGCCGCCGCAAGCGGCTTTGGTCTACGATGCCGCCTTCGCCAATGCCTCGAAGTCCTCGTCGGACAACGCGAGCGTCGCCGCCTTCATGTTGTCTTCCAGGTGCTTCACCTTCGACGTGCCGGGAATGGGCAGCATCACCGGCGAACGGCGCAAGAGCCACGCGAGCGCCAACTGCGATGGCGTCGCGCTCAGTTTCTTCGCCAGTTGTTGTAGCACGCTACCGTCTTTCGCCAGCGCACCGGTCGCGAGCGGGAACCACGGAATGAATCCGATGCCGTGCCTGGTCGCGTGGTCCAGCAGCGCCTCCGCGGTGCGCTCGGCCAGGTTGTATTTGTTCTGCACCGTCACGATCGTCGCGTATCGCTGCGCTTGCTTCAGCTCGTCGACTGTCACCTCCGACAATCCGATGTGACGGATCTTGCCTTCCTTTTGGAGCGACGCCAGCTCGCCCACCTGATCCGCCAATGGAACTTGGGGATCGATGCGATGCAATTGAAAGAGGTCGATCCGCTCCAGGCCTAACCGGCGCAGGCTCATCTCTGCTTCCTGCCGCAAGTATTCCGGCCGGCCCACCGGACTCCAGTCGCCCGGGCCGCCCCGCGTGAGTCCCGCCTTCGTCGCGATCACCAGGTCATCTGGGTACGGGTACAGCGCCTTTTTGATGAAGTCTTCGGCCACGTACGGGCCGTACGAATCCGCCGTATCGATGAGAGTGACGCCGAGCTCGACCGCGCGCTTGAGCACGCGCACCGCCTCGGCGGGATCCTTGGGGTCGCCCCAGATGCCCGGGCCGGTGAGCTGCATGCTGCCGAACCCGAGACGATGCACCGGCATGTCGCCGCCAATCGCAAACGTGCCGGACCGTTCCGCGGGGCGTTCGAGCGTCGTCGCCATGTGTGTGTCCCGAAAGGGTATGAGTCGCCGTTAGGCGCCGGCCGCCGCGCGCGGGCGCATCGGCCGGTCCGCTGTCGTGTGTGTCCAACGACCTGGCGCGTCGGGCCGTTCCCTTCATTTTGTTGCACAGGCCGGGCCGGGGGACTCGACTTCCCGAGTTTTGACAAGCGGGGACGCGGGAAGCGCTCGCTCGCGCTCGCTTGGGGAACAGGGAACGGTGCCCCGTTCGCCGTTCCCGTGTCCCGAAGCGCGCCAGCGCGCGCTTCGGCTGCTCCTGTTGATTATCTGAAGGTGCGGCATTACCTATTTCCTTCAGTTCACCTGAAGGAAATAGGCAATGCCGGACGCACGGACGGATTTGGTTCAAGGAACGCTCGAAATGCTCGTCCTCAAAACGCTCGCGCTCGAGCCCATGCACGGCTGGGGCATCGCGCAGCGGATCGAGCAGTTGTCCAACGACGTGTTTCTCGTCACCCAAGGGTCGCTGTATCCGGCCCTCGTGCGCATGCGGCGCCGCGGATGGATCACGTCCGCGTGGCGAACCACCGAGAACAACCGCCGCGCGCGCTACTACGCGCTCACGGCCGCCGGGGAGAAGCAACTCGAATCCGAGCGGGCCGTGTGGCGGCGCGCATCCGGCGCCGTGAACGGCATCCTCAATGCGCGACTCGCGCCGGGGACCGCATGAGATTCCTCTCCGATTTGGGCGCGCGGCTCGCCAGCATTCTGTGGCGCGGCCGCGAGGAACGCGAGCTCGAGGAAGAGCTGCGCTTCCACGTGGACATGGAAGCCGAGCACCAGCGGCGCCGCGGGGTCGCGCCGCACGCGGCACGCCGCCGCGGCCTCATTGCGTTAGGCGGCATCGAACGCACCAAAGAAGACGTGCGCGACGCGCGCGGCACGCGCGTGTTCGATGACACGCTGCGCGATGTCGCGTTCGGCGTGCGCACCCTCGCCCGCTCGCCCGCGTTCGCACTCGTCGTCATTGTCACGCTCGCGTTGGGCATCGGCGGGACCACGGCGATCTTCAGCGCCGTCGACGCGACGCTCGTGGAGCCCCTGCCCTACCAGGAGCCCGGCCAGCTCGTGCGCCTGTACGAGGGCTACACCGGGGATCCGTCGCCGCACAACTTCGTGTCGCCGACCATGTTCCTGGCGTACCGCGAGCGATTGTCGTCCTTCGAGCAGCTCGTGGCCGGCTACACCTACGACGACAAGGGCGCCGACATCAGCCGCGATGGGCAGCCCGAGCGCATCCACGTCCTCCAGATTACCGCCGGCTATTTCGCGGCGCTCCGCCGGCCGCCGGCGATCGGACGCGAGTTCTCCTCCGAGGAAGAGATCGCGGCTCCGTCGGTGATTCTGAGCCATCGCTTGTGGGCCGATCGCTTTCACTCGGACCGCACTGCGTTAGGCGCCGAGCTCGTGATGGACGGCCGGCCGTATACGGTGGTCGGCGTGATGCCAAATGGATTCGTGGATCCGCTGCGGCCCGGCGCCGATGCCTATGTGCCGATGGATCTCACGCCGGGCCGCGATCCGGGCAACGTCGACAACCACTACCTCACGGTGCTGGGCCGGCTCCGCCCCGAGACGCCCATCGCCCGAGCCCAAGCCGAGCTCGACGCGTTGGGCATAGCGTTAGGCAAGGAGTACCCGGACGCCTCGCACGCCGCCGCGCGACTGTATTCGCTCAAGCGGGACATGGTCGGCCCCGCCAGCCGCGCGCTCGAGCTCGTGCTCGGCGCCGTCGGGCTCGTGCTGCTGCTGGTCTGCGTCAACGTCGCCACGCTGCTCCTCGTCCGCGCTTCGGCGCGCGCCCACGAGTTCGCCTTGCGGTCGGCGTTAGGCGCGCGGCGAACGCGGTTGTTGCGGCAGATCCTGATCGAGAGCCTCGTCCTCGCCCTCGCCGGCGACGCCCTCGGCTTGGTCGTCGCCCGCGTGGCGATGACGGGCATCGTCAGGCTCGGCGCCGGATCGGTGCCGCGCCTGTCGACGCTCACGCTCGACCCGCGGCTCCTCGCGTTCTCGATCGTGATCACGTCGGCCTGCGCGGTGCTGTTCGGCCTCACGCCCGCGTTGCGCGCGGCGCGCACCGATCCGATCGATGCGCTGCGCGGCGAGGACCGCGCACTCGCCGGCAGCCGCGGACACAACCGCCTGCGCAGCGTGCTGGTCACCGCGCAGGTCGGGCTCGCATTCATTCTCATGGTGGGCGCCGGACTGCTGCTCGTCAGCTTCCATCGCATCCGCTCGCTCGACTTGGGCGTCGACACCGATCACACGTTGGTGTTCGAGCTCCATCTGCCCGACACGCGATACGACTCCACCGCACGTGCCGTCTTCTACGACGCCATCGCCGCGCAGCTCGCGCACCTGCCGGGTGTGCGCGCCGCCGGCGGCATCTCGAAATTGCCGGCGACGGGCGAGTACCATGATTGGGGCACGCGCGCGCTCACCGGGCCTAACGCTGGCAAGAAGGACGCGAATGTCGGCGCCCAGCAGCGCGTCGTCTCGGGCGACTACTTTGCCGCCGCCGGCATTCGCATCGTCGAAGGGCGCGCATTCGACGCGCGCGATGGGATCGGCACGCCCAAGCGTGCCGTGATCAGCTCGCTTGCCGCCGCGCGACTGTTCCCGGGTGCGGATCCGATCGGGCAGACCCTGCGCACCGGCGGATTCGATTGGGAAGTGATCGGCGTCGTGCCCGACGTCTCGACGAACGCCGAGGGTGAGCAACAACCCATCGTGTATCACGCGCACGCACAATTCGCCGGCGATCGCAATTGGGCGCTCACGCAGATCATCGCCACGACGGGCGCGCCGGGCGACCTGGTGCCGCTCGTCCGCCGCACGATCGCCGGGCGCGATCCGCAGCTGGTGATGTACCGCCCGATGACGCTCGCCGAGGCGATCGGCGCCGGCACCGCGCAACGGAAGTTCACCCTGGTGATTCTCACCAGCTTCGCCGGCGTGGCGATGCTGCTCGCTGCGTTAGGCCTGTTCGGCGCGCTCGCCTACGCCGTCAAGCTGCGGTCGCGCGAATTCGGCGTGCGCATGGCGATCGGCGCCGATCGCGGCGCGATCAGGCGGCTCGTGTTGCAACAAGGATTCATCGTCACCCTGTCCGGCATTCTCTTGGGCCTCGTCGGATCGGCAGCGTTCGCGCGCGTCATGTCGTCGGTCGTGTTCCACGTGAAGCCGCTCGAGCCCTCGGTGCTCGGCGGCGCCGCCGTCGTCATTCTCGTGGTCGGTGCGATTGCGGCGTATCTGCCCGCGAGGCGAGCAACCGCCGTCGACCCGCGGTCCATCTTGCAGTGAAACCCGTCGTGCTCAGTCGGTGGTATCGGGCAAGTCGAGCTTGACGCGCGCGTACCGCCGCGCGAACGCCGACCCCGGATTGTGCGCCGTGGCCAGGTCGTAGGCGTCGCGGTACTGTGCCATCGCATCGTCGTGCCGGTTCAATTGTTCGTCGGTCATCGCCAGCAGGCATCGGAGGTACGGATCCTTCTCGTTGCCCTTGAGCGCGATGGCCTTGGTGAATTGGGCCTGGGCCGTTGGCAGGTCGTTGGTGTAGAGCGCGACGTAGCCCACGAGGTACGGAAAGAATCGCTCCTGCTGCGCCGCCATCGCCGTGTCCGCGTCGAGGGCGTGGCGCGCCGCCTCGATCTCCCGGTGCGCTTGTGCCGTGTCGCCGCGGCGCGCCGCGATCCTGCCTAACGCATGCGCGAGGCGGAAATCCCACAGCGCCTTGCGATGCGTCTGCGGCGCCGGCTCGAGCAGTCCGAGCGCGTACCCTTTGCGATACCATCGCTCGGCGGTGTCGATCTCGTTCGCGTCGAGGCACACGCGCGCCGCCTCGTCGGCCATCTCGCCTTCCTGGTAGTGCGCGTTCCCGGGGTCCGCCCGTTCGCGAGAGCGCCAGTAGTCGATCACGAGCGATTCGTACTTCGTCGTGTTCGCGCAGTCGCCGGCAAAGGCGAACGACATCGCCATCGCGCGTTGGGCATCTGCCTTGGCCGCCGGATCCGAAATCGTGTCGAGCACCTGC
>DATEHK010000134.1:0-16475 GCA_035279625.1 Gemmatimonadaceae bacterium | reverse complement strand
CTTGGGGCGTCGCCGCCGCTTCCCCCAGCGTAGCGCTGCCCCGAGCGAGCGTCAGCGAGCGCTTCCCGATTCCCTCTGAACGTCGTCCCGATTGACAGTCGAGCGAGATGGTGCTTTATTGGTAACTACATGGTTACCAGTGGCCGACAGCTCGACCGTACCTTCGGCGCCCTCGCCGACCCCACGCGGCGCGCCATCCTCGCGCGACTCGCGCGCGGCGACACCACGGTCGGCGACCTCGCGCGCCCGTTCCGCGTCTCCCGCCCCGCGATCTCCAAGCACCTGCGCGTGCTCGAACGTGCTGGACTCGTCCGCCGCGCGCGGGAAGGGCGCGTGAGCCGCTGCGAGCTGGATGCGGCGGCCATGCGCGAGGCGGCCGAGTGGATCGAGCGCTATCGCGCGTTCTGGACCGGCCGGTTAGACGCGCTCACACGGTATGTCGAACAATCACGGCCGCACGAGGCCAAGGAGCGTCACCCATGACCACCACAACGGCGAACGCCGTCCGCGTCACGCAAATCATTCGCGCCAGCCGGGAACGGTTGTTCGACGCCTGGACCACGCCGGCCGACCTGGCTCAGTGGTGGCGCATGGACGAGCCGGGTTGGGCATTCGCCGGCGCCTCGCTCGACCTCCGCGTGGGCGGCGCCTATCGGTTAGGCATGACGGGTCCCGACGGAGCGCCGCACGTCGCGGTCGGCGTGTACCGCGAGGTCCAGCGACCCGTCCGCCTTGCCTTCACGTGGGACTGGGAAGAGCCGGGGAACCGCGTCGGCGAGACGCTGGTCACGGTCGAGTTCAAGACGGTGAGCGCCGACGCCACCGAAGTCATCCTGACGCACGAACGGTTCCCCGACGCGTTGCGGGCCAGCGGCCATGAGCGTGGATGGACGCAGCTTCTCACCCTACTCGGCCGCGCGACACAGGAGCACACCCCATGACGACGCGCGACACGGTGACGGCCTATTTCGATGGCCTGCGCCAGAAGGGCGACTGGGCCTCGACGCTGGCGAACGACATCACGTTCACCAGCTTCACGAGCCCCGTGAGGCAGATCGCCGGGAAGGACGTCTTTCTACAAACGACGAAGCGCTTCTACTCGATGATCGTGTCGGTAGAAGTGCGCGGCCTGGTGGTCGACGGCGCGCGCGCGTGCGCGCTCACCCGCTACGAGCTCGAGCCGCCGGGCGGAACGCGATTCGCCAGCGACGTCGCGGAAGTGTTCGTCATCGAAAACGGCAAGATCAAGTCCTTCGACATCTATTTCGACAGTGCGCCGTATCCGAAGTAGGCGACTGGCCCGTCTCTCACGCGAGGATCCGCGCTATGCGGAAAACAGGAACCGCAGCATCGGCGCGACTAACCCGGCCCACGCCGCCTCGTTGTGTGGCGCCCCCTCCACCTCGAGATACGCGAGGTCGATGCCTAACGTCCACCCTTTCGCCTGCAACGCGCCCCGTACCCGCCGCGCCGCATCCACCACCCCCTCACCCTCCGCCGTACCGGTACTGAGCCAGATCTTGCACGGCGGCTTCGCGCGCAGCGACCGGATCCGCCGCACGATGAACCGGTTGTCCCACCACACCGACGGCGACAACACGGCCAGCGTGCCGAACACGGTGGGATGAATGAGACCCAGATACAACGACACGAGGCCGCCCAGCGATGAGCCGCCGAGTCCCGTGTCGGCCGCGTCGGGCAGCGTGCGGTAGGTTTCGTCGATGAACGGCTTGAGCTCCTCCACCACCATCCGCCCGTACAACAGCGCTTTTCCTCCCGCACGCCTGGCGGCATCGCGCGTCGGCGTGTATTCGTCGATGCGATACGCTCCGGCATTGTAAATGCCGACGATGATCGGCTGCCTGATCACGCCCTCGCGCGCCAGCGCGTCGGACGTCTCGTCCATCCGCCACTCGCCGGCAAAACTCGTCGCGTCGTCGAACAGATTCTGCCCGTCCTGCATGTACAACACCGGATACCGCTTGTCCGCATCCGTGTCGTAGCCTAACGGAAGATGCACGAGCACGTCGTGCGGCGCCGACACGTACCGCGATGCGAACGCGGGATGGAAGCGGAACGCGCCCGTGAGCGTCGTTGGGCGCACCGGTCGGGCAGCGGGATCGGACGCCGATTCGCCGTCTGTCATCGTCGTGTAACGTAACCTTTCGGAGACGTCCCTGTGCACCGCGAATACCACCAGTGGTCGAGCCCATCACTCGGCCGCCCCATGGAGCTCTTGCGATTCGGATACGCCGGCGCGCGCGTGCTCGTGTTCCCCACATCCATGGGCCGCTTCTTCGAATGGGAAGACCGCGGCATGATCGGTGCGCTCGCCGACCAGATCGACAACGGGTGGATCCAGATCATCTGCGTCGACAGCGTCGACGCCGAAAGTTGGTACGGGAAATGGCGGCCACAGTGGGAGCGCGCGGCACGACACGAGCAGTACGAACGCTATCTGCTAACCGAAGTGCTGCCGCTCTCACGACAGAATCCCAACCCGTACCTCATCGTCACGGGCGCGAGCTTCGGCGCATACCACGCCATCAATTTCGCCTTTCGCCATCCCGGGCTCGTGGGGCGCGCCATCGGACTCAGCGGACTGTACGACATCAAGGAGATGACGGGCGGATGGTCCAATGACACGGTCTACTTCAACAATCCGTGCGACTTCCTCGTCCACGAGCACGACGAGGAACGGTTGGCCGCACTGCGCCGTGTCGACACCATTCTCGCCGTGGGCCGGGACGACGCGGCCCGCGGCAATAACGAGTACCTGTCCGGCATTCTCGATGCGAAGCATATTCCGCACGCCCTCCGCATCTGGGACGGGTGGTGCCACGACTGGCCCTATTGGAGCGAGATGATCCGCCGGTACATTGGCGGCAACGCCTGAAGACGGGAGCGGGGCAATGGTTCGCAAAGTGGGACTGCTCGTTGGGCGGGAATGGTCGTGGCCGCCGGCATTCATCGATCGCGTGAAGCAGCGCAACGCCGGCGTCGAAGCGGAGTTCGTGCAGCTCGACGCGGTGCGCATGGACGAGCCGTGTCCGTACGCGGTGATCGTCGACCGCATTTCGCACGAGGTGCCGTACTACCGGAGCTACCTCAAGTATGCCGTGCTCCAGGGCGTCACGGTCATCAACAATCCCTTCATGTGGACCGCCGACGACAAGTTCTTCGGCGCGACGCTCGCCACCAAGTTGGGCGTAGCGAGCCCCAAGACGGCGGCCCTGCCTAACAAAGAGTACGTGCCGGGCATCAAGCACGACGAGAGCCTGCGCAACCTGCGCTATCCGCTCGACTGGAAAGGCCTCGTCGAGTACGTCGGCCTTCCGTGCGTGCTCAAGGACGCCCACGGCGGCGGGTGGAAGGACGTGTACATCTGCCGCTCGCTCGACGAGCTCATTCACCACTACGACTCGTCGGGGCGTCTCACGATGGTCGTGCAGGAATTCATCGAGTGGGATCAGTTCGTGCGCTGCCTGGCCATCGGCCAGGAGGACGTGCTGCCCATGAAGTACGACCCCCGCGAACGAAAGTACCACGTGGACCACGCGCACCTGTCGCCGGCGTTAGGCGCACGCATCGTGCGCGACACGCTGACGCTGGTCCGGGCGCTGGGCTACGACATGAACTCGCTCGAGTTCGCCGTGCGCGGCGGCGTGCCATACGCCATCGATTTCATGAATCCGGCGCCGGACATGGACATCTACTCGCTCACGCCGGCGTACTTCGAGTGGGTGGTGGAGCGCATGGCGAATCTGGTGATCCGCCTGGCCACCGAGCCGCGGCCGCAGGCGCGCGACCTCAAGTGGGACGGGCTGCTGGCGGCCGGCCGCGTGCCTAACGCAACGGCAAGCTGAGATGCACAGCCGATGGTGCCACGCCTTACGCGCGAACGGTCTTGACGTCGTAGCGGCGGAACGCGGTGTCGGCGGTGAGAATGGGCAGGTTTTCCAGCTGCGCCTGCGCCACGAGCAGCCGGTCGAACGGATCGCGATGATGCGTGGGCAGCGTGGCCACGTGGAGCGCGTGCCGCGCGTGCACCGGGAGCGCGGTGACCGACGTGCGCACCATGAGACGCGGAATGTACGACTCCGGCGTCTCCGGCAGATGCAGCGTGCCCAACGCAAACTTGATTGCGATCTCCCACGCGCTGGCCGCCGAGAGCACGAGCTCGTTCTCGGCGGCAATGACAATCGAGCGGCTCTTTTTCGAGAGCCGCTCGGGTGCCGCGATCATCCAGAGCCAGACGTGCGTGTCGAGCAGAACTCTCACGACTCGAACGCGTCGAGGAGATCGTCGGGGAGGGGCGCGTTGAAATCGTCGCCGAACGTAATGCGGCCGCGCTCGGAGCCCAGCACGCGCTCGCCCTCCGGCAGCGTGACGGGCACGAGACGCGCCACGGGTACGCCGGCGCGCGCGATGTACACGTCCGTGCCCTCTGACACGTGCTTGAGGAGCTTGGACAGCTGTGTTTTCGCTTCGTGCACGTTATACGTCCGGCGTTTGGGCATGGGCTCAATATGGCTAAGCAACTGGACTAATGCAAGGCCTCGCGCCGGGCGCTGTGCGTCATGACGCTTCGCCACGCAATAGAACGGTACCACGAGCTGCTCACTCCCGACGTCGCCGCCGAGAGTCAGGCGCTGCTGGACGAGCAACTGCTGTCGCGCGGACTCTTTTTCGGCGACCGCGCGCTCTGCACCGTGCTGCGCCCGCGCCTTCTGTTAGGCGAGCAATTCGCGTTCGTGCAGCAACAGTGCGCGCTGCTGTTGGCCGCGTTTGTGCGCGCACTCCACGCCGCGCTGCACGATCACGCGGTGCTCGACCAGTTCGGTCTCGAGGACTGGGAGCGTACCCTCATCCAATTCGATCCCGGCTTTCGCGATGCGAGCCCCACGTCGCGCCTCGACGCCTTCTACGATGCCGACGCCGGCCCGTTGTATTTCACGGAGTACAACGCCGAGACGCCCGCGGGACTCGCGTACGGCGACGCGTTGTCCGATGCGTTCCTCGCCCTCCCGGTGGTCGGAGAATTCCTCCGCGAGTATCAGCTGCGCCCCATCCCCGCTCGGCATGGCCTGCTGTTCCCGTTGCTCGACTCGTTCCGGAGTTGGCGCGGTACGCGGGAACAGCCGCGCATCGCGATCCTCGATTGGCGCGAGGTGCCGACGTACAACGAGTTCGTGCTGTTCGAGCGCTACTTTCACGGGTTAGGCATCCCGTGCGTGATTGCCGATCCGCGCGAGGTGGAGTACGCGGACGGCAAGCTCCGCGCGGGCGACTTTCACATCACGCTCATCTACAAGCGTGTGCTTATCAGCGAGCTCGTGGCGCGCGGCGGGATCGAGCACCCGGTGATCCGCGCCGTGCGAGACGGTGCCGCGTGCATGGTGAATCCGTTCCGCTGCAAGATTCTCCACAAGAAGGCGAGTCTTGCCGTGCTGAGCGACGAGCGCAACGCGCACTTGTTCACGCCCGGGCAACGGGACACGATCGGCGCCCACATTCCGTGGACGCGGGTCGTGGCCGAGCGCAGCACGGAGTTTCAGGGCGACCGCATTGACTTGTTGCCGTGGATCGCCGAGAACCGCGAGGAGCTCGTACTCAAGCCCAACGACGAATACGGGGGAAAGGGCATCGTGTTGGGCTGGGAAGTGGACGACGACACGTGGACCGATGCGCTGCGGACGGCCCTCGCGTCGCCGCACATCGTACAGCGCCGTATCCGGCTACCCACCGAGCCGTACCCGAGCTTCGTCGATGGATCCGTGCGGATAACGGACCGCATGGTGGACCTGGCGCCGTTCGTCGCGCACGGCCGCTACGTGGAGGGCTGTCTCACGCGACTGGGCACCACATCGCTGCTCAATGTGACTGCGGGCGGCGGGTCGACCGTCCCGACGTTCGTCGCCGCTCGCCGTTAGGCACTAAGGGAGGAGCCATGCAGCAGCCGTCGCTTACGTTAGGCGTGGAGGAAGAATACCAGATCATCGACCCGGAGACGCGCGAGCTTCGCTCGTACATCACCGAGATCCTCGCCGGCGACCACCTGGTGATGGAAGAGGTGAAGCCGGAGCTGCACCAATCGATGGTAGAGATCGGCACCAGGGTCTGCCGAACGCCGGCCGAAGTTCGCTCCGAGCTCGTGCGCCTGCGCGGCACCGTGATGCAGCTCGCCGCGCGCAAAGGGCTCAAGATCGCCGCCGCCGGCACGCACCCGTTCTCCAGTTGGCTCACGCAAGAGATCACGCCGCTCGAGCGGTACATGGGCGTCAAGCAGGACCTCCAGGATCTCGCCCAACAACTGCTCATCTTCGGTACGCACGTCCACATCGGCATCGAGGACCGCGACTTCCTCATCGACGCGATGAACGTGGCGCGCTACTTCATCCCGCACGTGTTGTGTCTGTCGACCAGCTCGCCCTTCTGGATGGGGAGAAACACGGGTCTCAAATCGTACCGCAGCGTCATCTTCCGGAACTTCCCGCGCACCGGCATTCCGCCCGAGATGCACGCCTGGTCCGACTACGAGGCGGTGCTCGACGCGCTCGTCCGCACGCACTGCATCCCCGACGGCTCCAAGATCTGGTGGGACGTTCGGCCTAACTGGAGCTATCCGACCCTCGAGTTCCGCATCTGCGACGTGTGCACACGCGTCGACGAAGCGGTGTGCGTGGCCGCGATTCTGCAGGCGATCATCGCCAAGCTCTGGAAGCTCCGCCGCGACAACCTGACGTTCCGCGTCTATCCGCTCTCCCTGATCGAGGAGAATAAATGGCGTGCGGTGCGCTATGGCCTGGGCGGCAAGCTCATAGATTTCGGCAAGCGCGAAGAGTTGCCGGCCTCCGATCTCATTCGTGAGTTGGTTGGCTGGTTCATCGACGACGTGGTCGACGACTTGGGGACGCGCGCCGAGGTGGAGTACGCGTACACGATCCTCGCCAACGGCACGAGTGCCGATCGCCAATTGGCGACCTACAAGAAGACGGGCGAATTGAAGGACGTTGTCGATCAGTTGGTGAGAGAGACGGCTGAGGGGATAGATTAGAGGCAGGGAATAGGGAAGCGCTACGCTTGGGGAACGGGGAAACCAGACCACCTCGCCACGAACCGCAGTTCACTTTTCCCTTTTCCCCAAGCGTTAGCGCTTCCCCAAGCGTAGCGCTTCCCCAAGGAGATTACAGCATTGCCCGCATCTCGCCCCATAATCGGCATCACCACCCAAACCCTGGAAGCCGTGCCCGACGAGCTTCCTCGGTGCTGGGTCATGAGCCAGCGGTACGTGCAGGCCTTGGCCGAGTCGGGAGGGGTGCCGTGGATCATTCCGCTGATGCCGGATGATCAGGATACCACGCGGCGGATTTACGAGCAGTTGGATGGGCTGCTGCTGCCGGGCGGCGTCGACATCGATCCTGGGACGTACGGCGCGACGCGGCTCGCTGGGTGCGGGCGGACGGACATCGATCGCGATCGGGCGGAAGTGATGCTCACGCGGTGGGCTCTCGACGATGCGAAGCCTGTGTTAGGCATTTGCCGAGGGGTCCAGCTGATCAATGTGGCGGCGGGGGGGACGTTGTATCAGGATGTCGCCACCGAGATGACCGGGGCGATCAAGCACGACTACTTCCCGCACGGCGGGCAGAATCCGCGCGATCAATTGGTGCACGAGGTGGCGGTCGCGCCGGCGTCGCGGCTCGCGGCGCTGCTCGAGGAACGGGGTGCCATGGTGAACAGCATGCATCATCAAGGCATCAAGGGCGTGGCGCCCTCGTTGGTCGCGAGCGCGCACGCGCCGGACGGGTTGGTCGAAGGGCTCGAGTCGAGCGACGACGCGTTCGTGTTCGGCGTGCAGTGGCATCCCGAGGATCTGACCCACGCGGACTGGCACATGCGGCGATTGTTCGCGGGCCTGCTCGACGCCGCGCGCGAGTGGCGGCGGTCGGGCTGATGCCCCAACGCGCGGCAGCGGTGGCCTAACAATCTGGCGGTGCCGCCGTGTCACCACCATGTTCCTAACGAGTATCTGACGGCGGCGCCGCCGTTGGGCGACGCGCGCCCCGATACGTCACCGTTTCCTCGAGGTGCGTATGCATCGGATATCCTTGGTGGGTCTCGGCGTCGTGCTCGTGGCGCCTTCGCTCGTCGCGCAAAGCGCCGCCGCGGCGCCGGCGCCATTGCCGGCGGCGCTCGGCAAACCTCCGCAAGCCAGCGACCGTCGTCCTCACGCTCGATGTCTACAATGAAATGCACACGGCCTCGAAAGCTTATTTCCACGACTCCGTGGGTACGTCGTTAGGCGGCTGGAGGGATTGCAGGTACGTGACGATCTTCCAGATGCCGCTTGAAGGCATGAGGCCACCGAACGCCGGCATTCCGTAGCGGCGCCCGTAGTAAATTGACGTGAAGACCTCGCCGGGTGCACCGCCGTACCGCCATCGCCCGTCGGCAAGACTGGGCCCAACCCAACCGCTCGCTCCGCCACCGTGACACCCATCGCAGTTCATCGCCGTGAAGAGCGCGGCGCCGGCCGTCGCCGCGGCCGTGTCGCCGGCATAAGGATTGGTGAGCGTCGAGCCGTGCGGCGCGGCGCCGCCGGCCGAAATGTGTGAGGGGTACGCGATCGCAAGCGGTGCGTCCTGGTGCGCGGCCGCCGAATCGGATTTGGCTCCTCGACACGCCGCTGCCAGCGTGAAAGCGATCACCGTGAGCGAAGCTCGGCGTATGGTCATCTGCGTCATCGGTTCGCCTCCTTCCGTTCGCCTAACGAACGTGTGACTACAATCCGAAGATCCACACGAGTCCGCCCTGGCTCGTGTGTCGCGCCAGCTCGCGCGCGAAGTCGGCCGGCGGCCTGACGTCGGCCGGATCATCGGAACGGACATCGCCGGCGAGCAGGAACCAATCGCCGCCGATGCCGGCATAGACCGCCACGTATTGCTTCCCATCGGGTCCGCGATAAGTGATCGGGTTTCCCACGACACCAGACCCCACCTTGAAACTCCAAAGGACCTTTCCCGTGCGGGCATCGGCGGCGCGGAGAGAGCCGTCGAGCGTGCCGTAGAACACGACATCGCCCGCCGTCGCGACCACTCCGCTCCATACCGGGAAGCGTTCCTTGATCTCCCACACCTTTCGCCCTTGGGCGGCGTCCCACGCCTCGAACGCACCCATGTAACCGCCGGCGCCGGGATAGTACGGCGAGTTGGCGCCGATATACGGCGTACCGCGAATGTGCGCGGCCGGTGTGGCTTGATAGTCCATGCACATGTTGCTCGTGGACACATAGAACAGGTGCGTGCGGGGCGAATACGCGACCGGTGCGTTAGGACTCTTGCCTCCCTCCAGCGTTGGGCAAATGTCTTTGACGTTGCCGCGCGAGACACCCGTCAGCTTGCTCGAGTCGACCACGGGTCGGCCGGTGGTGAGGTCGATGCGTTTCGCCCAGTTCTCCTGAACGAACGGTTGGGCGACCAGGACCTGTCCCGTCGCGCGGTCGATGGTGTACGCGAAGCCGTTCTTGTCGAAGTGGACAAGAACCTTGCGCAGCCGGCCATCGATGCGCAGATCGGCGAGAACCATCTCCGCGGTTGCATCGAAGTCCCAACTATCGTGCGGCGTGAACTGATACGCCCAAACGAGCGAACCGTCCTCGGGGCGTCGCGCCATCACGCTCGTCGTCCACTTGTTGTCTCCGGCCCGCTGCTCCGGATTGTACGGCGCGGGATTGCCGCTGCCGTAGTACACGAGGTCGAGCGTCGAGTCGTACGACATCCAACCCCACACCGGCGCGCCGCCGATCCGCCACGCGTCCTTGGGCCACGTGGTGACGCCCAGGTTCGCGCCGCGATCGTAGAATGGTTTGAACACGCCGGGTTTGGCGAGGAGCTCGCTGTCGGATCCGATGTTGTATCCCGTCCATGCGAGGCGGCCGGTCGCGAGGTCGAGTCCTTTCACCCACCCGTGGATGCCGAATTCGCCGCCCGATGCGCCGACCAGCACACGATCCTTTACGACGAACGGCGCCATCGTCGTGGTTTCGCCGTGGGACATGTCGGCGATGGTCGTTTCCCAGAGCTGCTTGCCGGTCGCGGCGTCGACGGCCACGGTGTGGCCATCGAGCAGGTTGTACACGATTTTTCCGTTGGCGTAGAACGCGCCGCGATTCACCGCGTCGCAGCAGGCGACGCCGACTGCGTTAGGCGAGACGTCGGGGCGGTACTTCCACTCGAGCGGGTAGTCGGGCTGCGTGAGGTCGAACGCGTACAACGTGTTCGGGTACGGGGTCACCACGTACATCGTGTTGTGCACCACGAGCGGCTGTCCTTCGTGGCCGCCCAGCACGCCGGTGGAAAACGACCACACGGGATGGAGATGGGCGGCGTTGGCGGGCGTGATTTGCGACAGGTCGCTGTAGCGTGTGGACGCGTAGTCCTTTCCGGGCATTGTCCAGTCGCCGTCGTCGCCGGCTGCGACCGGTGCGACGTGCGCGCCGGCAGCGCCGCCGGGCGTGAGCGCGATGGCCACCCACGCGATTGCCGCGAGACAGGCGGCCCCTATCGACGCGGTCGTGAGATGGATTCTCGACATGTCTCGCCTCGCCGGATCTTACGCGGTGGTCATCGACGCGCGTGTGTCGTGCGTTTGCTATCTTGAGTCGACCGAACTTACTCGAAACCATCGCCACATGACACCTCAGCGCCGGTTCACTCGCGTGTTGCTCGCCGTCGCGGCGCTCGCCACGGCGGTTCCGTCGATCCGCGCCCAACAAACGCCGCCTGCGGCCGCGGCTCGCTGGTGGCACGACATCACAGTGATCGCCGACGACAGCATGCTCGGCCGTCGCACGGGGACCGCCGACTACGTGGAAGCCGCGCACTACGTGGCGGGCCAGTTCCAGGCGGCGGGGTTGGCGCCCGGCGGCACCGATGGATACTTCCAGACCGTGCACCTGGCCGAGGCGCGCGTCGTGCCCGAGAGCTCGAGCGTGGTGCTCGTGTCGGGCGACAAGACCGACACGCTGCCGTTCCGCGTGCGCGTCACGCCATCGTCTTTGCCTAACGCAGAGGGTTCGATGGTGTTCGTGGGGTACGGACTGGCGCTGCCTGGGGTGCACGACGACCTGGCGGGTGTCGACCTGCACGGCAAGGTGGCCGTCTATCTGGACCGCATGCCGCGGGGGCTCAACGCGACGTTGTTCGCGCACGGCCGTGCGTCCCGATGGAAGGAGCTGGAGAAGCGCGGCGCGGTCGCGGGCATCGCGATCGCCGACCCGCCCGCGCCTAACGCAAACCGGCCGCCGCCCCGTCCGGGCGACCGGCCGGTGATGGGTCTCGCGCAGGATTCGCTCGAGCACGGCATACTGGTCACGGTCGCGGCGGCGGACGCGGAGTCGGTGTTCGCCGGGTCAGGCCACACGTATGCGGAGTTGTTTGCGCTCTCGGAAGCCAAGCAGGATTTGCCCACTGTGCAGCTGGCGCCGCACCTGCGCGTGCATCTTGGCCTCGAGCGTACGCCGTTGGACGCGCCTAACGTGGTGGGAATTTTGCGCGGCGGCGATGCATCCCTGCGAGACCAGTATCTCATCGTGACCGCGCACCTGGATCATCTCGGCGTCGGCCGGCCGGTGAACGGCGACAGCATCTACAACGGCGCGATGGACAATGCGTCGGGCATCGCGACGCTGCTCGAGACGGCGCGGGCGTTCAACGAGCACCACGTGAGGCCGCGTCGCTCGATCATCTTTCTCGCGGTGACGGGCGAAGAAGAGGGCGAGCTGGGATCGGCGTACTTCGCGCTGCATCCCACGGTGCCGGCCTCGGGGATCGTGGCCGATCTCAACACGGACATGTATCTGCCGATTATCCCGCTCACCGGCGTGTTCGCCTACGGCTGGAACGAGTCCGATTTAGGCAAGGACATTGTGCCGGTGCTCGAGGCGCATCACCTGAAGAACCTCGAGGATCCGGAGCCCGAGCAGGTGCGGTTCATCCGCAGCGATCAATACAGTTTCATTCAGCGCGGGATTCCGGCGCTTGCGTTCAAGGCGGGCTACACCAAGGACTCGCCGAGCGATTCGGTGATCAGCACGTGGCTCACCACGCGGTATCACCGGCCATCGGACGACGTGGCGCAGCCGGTGAATTTCGAGACGGCGGTGGCGTTCGACGCGGTCTACTTCGACATCGTGAAAGCGGTGGCCGACCGGCCGACGCGGCCGGCGTGGTATCCGGAGAGCGTGTTCGCCTCGATCAAGCGGCCGGGGACGTGAGTCGCTAGGCGCGCCGTCGCGCGATCACCCGCCGCTGCCCGGCAGGCGCAGGCGCCGCGTCTTGGTGAGCGACTCCCAGTGCTCCTCGGCGATCTCGCGCTGGATCTGGTCGATCCGGTCCGTGAGCTCCTTGGCCGGCGTCGCGTTAGGCGCGTGGACTTTGCCGAGCGCGATGAAGCTCTCCATCATCGTCTTGTAGGCGTAGGGTGAGTAGCCCGCTTTGACGGCGATCTCCGCGCCTAACGAATCGCAGCGGTACTCGAGCACCGGCCCGTAGCTGGCGCCGAACTCGCCCCAGCGCCACTGCGACGCGTTGGACACGTCGCGGTGCTCGTTGGTCACCAGACTGTCGATGCGCCGCGACACCTGGCCGTTGTCGATGTGCTCGATCTCGTGCGCGATCACCGCCGCCGCTTCATCCTCCGTGCCCATGTACGACAGGATGCCGCCCCAGATCACGATGTGGCCGCCGGGCAGCGCGAAGCCGCTCTTGATGCCCGGGTGCGGATCGAAATGGATGGTCCACGGTAGCGTGCGTTTGGTGTATCGGCCAAGCGAGTCCGCGATCCCTTGCAGGTACGCCTGGATGCGATCCGATTCGGGCGTGGGCTGGATGCCGCGCGTGCTGTCGAACTGCTTCGCGAGCGCGGCGCCGAGCGCGATCTCCTGCGAGTCGGTGGCGCTGAGCGCTGGGCGCGCCTCCGGCGCCGCGCGGACGCCGGCATCGGCCCGCGTGCCTAACGCAAACGCCGAGACGACGAGGGCGGCCACGGTGCTGCATAGGACGAATCGAGGGTGCATGACATCCTCTGAAAAAGACTGTGCGTGGGATGATGTTCAAGATACGCGCGGCCGTGCCATCACCGTTGACGCTTGCGTGCCCTCGGCTCGACCAGCTTCCAGAACTGCCGCTCGCCGATCACCGTCACCTTATGCCCCTTGCTCGCGAGGCGCCGCACCTCGATGAGCTTGGACCCGCCGTCCTTGCCGGCGATTTGCAATGCGTTAGGCCGACCGCGCACCAGAATGTCGGTGGAACGGCCGGGCTTGGATTGGACCATGGCGCGCGCTTTCTTCGCGGCGGCGATCGCCGCCGATCGCGGCCGCACCAGAAATCCGGTGAACGAAACGCGCTTCCCGGCCAGGCTGCTCACGCGACCGATCTTCGGCTGTTTGGGACGGTGCCGCAGCGCTTCGATCAACTCGCTCGCCGCCCCGTAACGTTGTCCGCGCGAGCCGAGGCAGCGGTGAATCACTTCCTTCAAGTGATCGGTGCAGGGAAGCGTGCGCACCTCCTTCCCGCGCACGGCGCTCGAGACGGTGCCGCGCAACAGCATCACGGTCAAGAGACCGATTTGATAGATGTCGTCGCGCTTCTGCCACCGCCTCACGCGGCCCCACGCGATTTCGGTAGGCGCGTGCATGCGATTGAACGCGTCGGCGGTGACGCCGCGCCGATTCACCTGGTGCGCCGCGATGCCGAAGTCGCCTAACTTCAGGTGCTCGCCCTCACACACGAAGACGTTGAACGGCGTGAGGTCGCGGTGCAGCGCCTGTCCGCGGTGCAGCGCATCGAGCACGCTCAGGATCGCCGCGATTTCCCGGCGCACGTACCGCTCCGATTGCGCCCCCACGCGCTCCAACCATGCACCCAGGTCGCCGTGCTCCGCGTATTCCATGGCGAGACAGTAGCGCATCTCGCCATCCACGAATTCGGCAAACCGATCGACGACGCGCAAGGCGCGCTCCTGCTTCGCGAGGAGCTCGGCGAAGTACGCCTCGCGCAGCCAGCCCGCGAGGTTGCCGCTGATCTTGATGCACACCTTGAACTCGGCGCCCGACGCGAGGGTGGTCGTCGCGAGATACACCTCGCCGAATCCGCCCTTGCCGATCAGCTGTCCTAACCGATAGGTGCGTCCGGTCTCCGAGCTGAACGCCGTCGTGCTCATGCGCGCCCCGTGAGCTCACTCGATGAATTGCAGCTTCAGTCCGTGCTTGCTCGCGAACGCGCGCGCGTTTGTCTGGATGGTCGTCCAGTCAGCGCCCGTCAACTTTGCTTTTCCGCCCGCAGCTTGTGGCACGTCGTCCCTGGCCGACACGCAGAGCGTCGTCGCGCCGCCTCGAAACGCGAGCGGCTCGAACAGATGCGCTTCGAGCAGCAGCGCTTCCTTGTCCGTGTCGGCGAGCTGCGCGCCGCGCAGGCAGCTGTTCAGCAGGTCGGTGCGCATCGCGGCCGCGGCCTTGAGGAACACCGCGCCTAACGCGTCGTACGAAATCTGATCCTCGGCGCTCACGTGGGCGTTGCCGGCGATGTTGCCGAACGTGTCGCCGCCGAAGTAGAGCGCGTCGCGCTTGAACTTGTCGTTCAGCACCAGATAGCTGTGTCCGTAGCGTGTGGTCGCCCCGTGCGGCCGACGCCCATAGTTCAAGGCCGCGAAAATCTGCTTGGTTTTCGGATCGAATTGCGGATTGGTCGCCGTGTACTTGCCCGCGGCCGTCTTGTTCAGCGCGCCGGGCGCCATTTTCTGTACGGCGTCGCCGAAGCCGCGACCCTTCGGCGACAGGCCGCGTGCCGGTTGCTGCGACGCTTGCACCTTGATGTCGTATTTCTGCCACTGCCCGCCTAACCCCTGCATCTTGAAGTCCGCATCGACGGCGCTCTTGGGGAAGGTCGCCGCATCGTCGGCGGCCACGCGGAACGACGCCGGGTTGAGCGCCGAGTCGGCCAGCTGCATCTGTCCGCCGGTCACCGCGCGCTCGTACATCTGCGTGTACGTGTCGTAATTGTTAGGCGTCATGAACCAGCGCGGCGCCTCGAGATTGATCGTGAGCGGCGCCGACTGCAGGCGCGCGGTCATCTGCGTGAATGCATCCTGGAGCTGCTGCCGAGACGCCTTACGCAACGACGGCTCGGCCGTCTTGAGCGCATCGAGCGTCGGCGTGAGCAACTTCGAGATCGCGCGGCGATTGATGTCCACGATCCGCGCGTTCACGAATGCATGTTGTACCGCGTTCGTCTTGGAGCCGGATTTCCAAGACGCGAGTTGATCGCCGTCGGGCATGGATCTCTCGTGGGGGTGGTGGCGTTTACGTGAGGGCGCGGAACCACACGCGCCCGAGGGGCCGGGTATGAAAGTGGGGCCGCGCAGGCGACGAGGCAAGCGCTCGGGGCACTCTCGTGGAGACCTTCCTCGCTCTGTTGGCTCGGATCAAATCTGATGACTGCACGGATCACGTCTGATCGCTCGGCTGCGCACTGCGGGCGCATCGACAGTGGTCAGGACCGTGTCCGTTTTCTTAAGCGGCTCTTCGGGGAAGTTTGTAAAGTGGCGTGCGCATCGGTCGGTGACCAGCTGGTCGTTCTTGTCTTTCAAGAAACGGTTCGTCAGGGATTTCTGGGAAAGGCTGACGCGGCCTTTTTCGCAAAGAAGCGTTGTGCCGTGTCTGTTCGTGTCCGGGTGTTCCGCTATCGCCTCGTGGACCCCTGAGGAGAGTCGCAGCGGAACGGTGAGAGAGACCCTGCTTGGTTCATCGCTCGTGCGCCCCTCCGGTGCAGTGGGAAGGTTCCACGAGGTGATAGCGGACCAGGCCGGACACCGGCGGACACGACATGACCGCAACGCGTTAGGCAAAGCAAAAGAAACGACGCGGTGAAGTAGCAACTTGTCAGCACGCTCGTGGAAAGGTTTCCCCGCTCTGTTCCTATGGAAACGGCGGAAACTGCGGATAACTGCGCATCGCTCGCCGCTGGGGCGAGCTCGCAGGCGCTGGTCGTGTTTCTTTTCTTTTTCCGGGAATTCCCTGAAGACCTCAAAAAACGGATCTTCCGGGAATTTCGGGAAGCGGCGCGACAATCGGCGGGATCGCTGCGCGTGCGTGAGTAACGGCGAGAGCCGAGTGCCTACGAGATTGCACGCGGACAACGGCGAACACTGCCGGATCGAAGCGATGGATCCGAGGCCTGGCACGCGCATCGGTCGGTGACCGTGTGGCCGCTTTGTTTTTCAAAAAGAACAACGCTCATCTCGCCACGAGCAGCCGCGCGCAGTTCCGCGCAGCCGAGCGATCCTTCAGTTTCCTTTTCGTTATCCCTGTGACAGAGCGAGGAAGCCCTCCACGGGCGCCATCGTGAGCCCTCATGTCGCGCTTCGATAGAAGTTCTGCTTTGGGCTGATCGCGATCCCGCGTGGAGGGCTTC
>DATEHK010000133.1:0-3011 GCA_035279625.1 Gemmatimonadaceae bacterium | reverse complement strand
TCGCGAGAGCGCCAGTAGTCGATCACGAGCGATTCGTACTTCGTCGTGTTCGCGCAGTCGCCGGCAAAGGCGAACGACATCGCCATCGCGCGTTGGGCATCTGCCTTGGCCGCCGGATCCGAAATCGTGTCGAGCACCTGCCGGAGAATCACGCGCGCTTTCATCGTCTGACCGTCGAGATCGAGGCGGGACGCTTCGCGAATCTGTGGTGACGGAGTGCGCGGCTGTTGGCCCTGCGCGACGACCGCCGGTACGGCGAGCACGAACGTGCCGCACATCACACTCCGCATGGCAGCGGCTCGATACAATCGATGAGACATCAGCGCCTCCACCATCGAGGAATTAGGGCATTCTGAGACAAATCATCGACACGTTTCGTGGTGTGATGCAAGACCCGTTGCCCGCGGCGCGTGCCTTGCAGCGTCCCACCACCTGTACCGCCGGCGCGCCACGACCAGCGCGCCCGGCGAGCCCGAACGATCAACTCGCCGCCATGACTCGTCCATGCTGTCCCGCCGGCCTTCGCCGGTCCATCACTCTCGCGCTCGGCATCGCCGCGCTCGCTTCGTGCAGCTCGAGCACGTCGCCTAACAATGGATCGGTCGGCTCCATCACCGTGTCGCCCGACACGGACAGCGTCGCCGTCGGCGCATCGGTGACGCTGCAGGCCACCGTGATGAGTCCGGCCGGGCAGGTCGTGTCCGGACAGCACGTGTTCTGGAACACCGGCAATCCATCAATCGCGACCGTCTCCGAGGCCGGCGTGGTCACGGGCGTCGCCGCCGGACAGGTGCAGATCGCCGCGAGCGCCGGCGGCGCATCGGCCATCGCGACGATCAACGTGCTGCCCCCGCCGGTGTCATCGGTGTCCGTTTCACCGGCGCTCGATACGATCGTGCGGACGGGCACCGTGCAGTTGACGGCCACCGCCTTCGATGCCCAACACAACCCGCTCGCCAATCGGACGTTCACGTGGTCGAGCAACCTGCCTAACGTTGCCAACGTCGACGCCAACGGATTCGTGACCGGTGTCGCGGCCGGATCGGCCACGATCACCGCCACCAGCGAAGGCAAGCCGGGGACAGCGATCGTCGTCGTGATCCCGCCGCCGGCGGCCACGATCACCGTCAATCCGCCGCTCAACACGCTCGCCATCGGCGGCAGCGTCGCCCTCTCGGCCACGGCGAAGGATGCCTCGGGCAACGTGATTCCCGACGCGCCGGTCACGTGGAGCAGCAACAACACCGCGGTCGCGACGGTCTCATCGACCGGCCTCGTCGTGGCGATCGGCGGCGGCACGGCGACCATTACCGCGCAAAGCGGCAGCGCGTCGAACACGGCGTCGGTCCTCGTCATCCCGATCATCTCGCCCAGCGGCGGCGCGCTATCGACGCCGCACCGGTCGGTGCCGTAGATTCGTCAGCCGGTGCCCGTCTCGGGGCGCCGCACGCTCCGGTGCACCCGCACGCACCGCACCTTCGGTTCCGCCTTCAAGCTCCGCGCATGCTACTCGGCTCGCAGCGGCTCTACGGTCTTGCCCTGTGCCTGCTCTGCCTCGCGCCCGCTCAGCCTAACGCAGGCAGGAGGACGCCACGCGTGGCCGAACTCGACGCGTTCATCACGCACGAGATGCGGCAGAAGGATCTTCCCGCGTTCACGATCGCGGTGATCGACGATCAGCGCGTGGTATGGTCCAAGGATTATGGCTCGACGCGAGGCGCCGACACGGTTGAGCCGACGCCCGCCACCGTGTATCGGGTGGGTGCCGTATCCCAGATCGTCACGGATTTGGCCGTGATGCAGCTCGTCGAACACGGCGCACTCGATCTCGACGCTCCGATCGAACGCTACGTCCCTGGTCTGCACTTGGATACGGGGACGCCGGTCACGCTGCGCACGCTCATGGCGGGCCGGGCCGCGCTCGACCGCGAGCCTCCCGTGGGCGGTCTCGACGATGCTCGTCCGCCGGCGCTATCCGTCATTGTGCGGAGCCTCAGCGCGTCGCCGCCGCTCGCCGAATCCGGCCGGGCCCGAGATCCGTCGGATGCGGGGATCACGCTCGCCGGATACGTGCTCGAGGCCACGCAGCACCAGCCGTTCGCCCGCTACGTCGACGGCGCGGTGCTCCATCCGTTAGGCATGTCGCACGCCACGTTCGCGCGCGATAGCAACGTGGCGCTCCACCTGGCGCGCGGCGCAATGTGGACGTACGACCCGCGCGACCTCCCTGCCCCCACGTTCGACGTTGGCATCGCCCCGGCCGAGAATCTCTACGCTACCACCGCGGATCTGGCGCGGCTCCTGAGCGCCATCTTCGCCGACGGGCGCGCCGCGAACAACCGTGTGCTCGAGCCCGGCGCCATCGCCCGGATGCTCCGCACGTCCACACCCGCAAATACTGCCCGCATCGCCCTGGGCTTCCGCCTAACGCAACTCGACGGCCGGGAAGAGCTCGAGCAGCAGGGCGCGATCGGCGGCTTCTCCAGCACAATTGCGGCGCTCCCCAACGACAAGCTCGGCGTCGTCGCGATCACCACCGTGGATGGCGCGACGGCGGTCACGCAGCGCGTTGCCTCGCTCGCGCTGCGCATCATGCTCGCCGCGCGTCACGGCAACACGCCGCCGCCCATCGACACCAGCACCGATGTCCCGGCGCCGCTCGCGCAATCACTCGCCGGCCACTATCCGCACGGCGATGACGCCGTCGATCTCGTGCACACCATGGGGCACCTGTACTTCGAGCGCGCACAGGGCGGCGTGCGCGCCGACTTGCACCTTCTGGGCGACACGCTCGTCGCCGACGGCAGATTGTCCTTCGGGACCCGAGTGATCCGCGCCGGCGACAGCAGCATTGTCGTAGACGGCGACACGCTGCGCCGCGCAGCCGAACCCGAACCCGAACCCGTTCCGGACGCGTGGCGCGGCCTGATCGGCGAGTACGGGCCAGACTTCCGCACCGCCTACGTGCTCGAGCGCCACGGCACGCTCGAGCTGCTGGCCGACTGGTTCGA
>DATEHK010000132.1:0-18524 GCA_035279625.1 Gemmatimonadaceae bacterium | reverse complement strand
ATCCGGACGAGACCGTCCCGATGGTCTCGAACTACTACGCGTCCACCTGCCGGGAATGCTCGGCGTCGTGCGGCGTGTTGTTGGAGACGCGTGACGGCCGGACGTTCAAGCTCGAGGGCAATCCGGATCACCCGCTGAATCGCGGCGCGCTGTGCGCGCGCGGACAGGCGGCGGTGCAGGGCCTCTACAATCCCGATCGCTACAAGGGACCGCGCATTCGGAAGGGCAACGCGCTCGTTCCGTCGACGTGGGACGAGGCGCTCAAAGTCCTAACGGAAAAGCTGGCGGCGGCGCAGTCGTCGGGCGCGGCGCCCAGGGCCGTGTTCATCAACAAGCACGAGTCGGGCAGCTTCCCGGCGTTCCTCGATCAATGGTTGGCGGCGTACGGGATGCCGCCGCACTTGAGCCACGACCCGCTGGCCGATCACGGCGCCATCGACGCGAATCGTCAGTCGTACGGTGTCGCGTGGCCGTCGCTCGCGTTCGGCGCGGCGTCGTTGATCGTGTCGTTCGGCGCCGATTTCCTCGAGACGTGGGGCGCGGGCGTCGCGCATCAACTCGACTTTGCCGACGCGCGCGCGAAGCTCACCGGCGCACCGCGTTTCGTGTACGTGGGACCGCGGCGTTCGCTCACCGGCTGCAACGCGGACACGTGGATCGGATGCCGCCCTGGCAGCGAGCTGGCGGTCGTGAACGCGCTGCGCGGCTCGGGGTCGATGGCCGACGCGACGCAGGCCAGCGGCGTTCCACAGACCGTGTTGCAGGCGCTGCAGCAGGAAATCCAGAACGCGAAACCCAGCCTGTTGCTCGCGAGCGGGATGAACGGCGGCGGCACCGAGCTGGTGCACGCGGTGAACGAGTGGAACAAGTCGTTAGGCAACGTGGGCGTCACGGTGCTGCCGTCGCGGCCGGTGTCGAGCCTGGAGGGAATCTCGTCGGACGGCGAGGTCGCGGCGGCCATCGAGCGCATGCGCGCCGGCGACGTGCCGCTCGCGATGTGGCGCGGCGTGAATCCGGTGTTCACGAGCCCCAAGTCCGCGAAGGTGGCCGAGGCCTTCGCCAAGGTGCCGTTCAAGGTGAGCTTCTCGTGCTATCCGGACGAGACGACGGAGCTCTGCGATCTGCTGCTGCCGGACCATCACCCCATTGAATCGTGGGGCGATGCGCAACCGGTACCGGACGTGATCACGCTGCAGCAGCCGGGCATGGATCCGGTGTTCCACACGCGTCAGACGGCGGACGTACTTCTGGATGCAGCCAAGTCGAATGCGAAGGCGGCGGCGCAGTTCGGGGCGCCGAACTACATGCGGTGGTTGATCGAGCACTACCCGGGCGGCACGGCGGCGTTCACCGCGACGCTGCAGAAGGGCGTTGGGTCGGGAACGCTGCCGCATCGCGCCGCGCCCGCGCGCAGTGGCGCGCCTGCGGCGCCAGCGGCGGCGGCCGCCGGCAGCGGGGACTTCTTCCTGGTGGTGTATCCGTCGCCGTCGTTAGGCGACGGCAGCGGCGCCAACAAGCCGTGGCTGCAGGAATTCCCCGACCCGGTCACCAAGATCTTCTGGCAATCGTGGGTCGAGATCAACGAGCGGACGGCTGCCAAGTTGGGCATCGATTCGGGCGACATCCTGCGCATCGAGTCGCCTAACGGAACGCTCGAGCTGCCGGCCTACGTGTACATGGGGATCCAGGCCGAGACGGTGGCGATCGCGTTCGGCCAGGGCCACACGGCGTACGGCCGCTACGCGGCGCACGTCGGGTTCAACGCCGGCGATCTGCTCCCGGCCAGCTACGATCCCGCGTCGGGCGGCTTCCGTTGGGCATCCACCAAGGTGTCGGTCGCCAGGACGGGCCAGTTCACCCAGGTGGTGACGGTCGAGGGCTCGTCGCGCCAGTACAATCGCGGCATCGCGCTCGCGATGAGCGCGGCCGAGCTCGAGGCGCCGCCCAAGGAAGAAAAGCGCGAGAAGATGCCGGGCGATGCGTCGCACGACTATCTGCCCGGACTGCGCTCGCCGGTCGCCGCGGACGCGCAAGGCGCCATTCAGTCTTCGATCAAGACGAAAGAAATGGGGATGTACGACCCCAAGAATTGGAGCCAGATGGCGAAGCGTCGTTGGGCAATGACGATCGACCTGGCCCGCTGCACGGGGTGCCAGGCGTGCGTCACCGCCTGCTACGCCGAAAACAACATTCCGATCGTCGGCGCGCCGTATCAGCAGGTCCACACGGCGTTCCTCCACGGCGTGCCGGGCGGCAACATCCTCAAGGGCCGCGAGATGAACTGGATTCGTCTCGAGCGCTATTGGGAGGGCGGCGAAGACGGCGGCGAGTTCGAGGCGCGCTTCGTCCCGATGCTGTGCCAGCACTGCGGCAATGCGCCGTGCGAGCCGGTGTGTCCGGTGTACGCGACGTACCACTCGCCGGACGGATTGAACGTGCAGGTCTACAACCGGTGTGTGGGCACGCGCTATTGCTCCAACAACTGCCCGTACAAGGTCCGTTACTTCAACTGGTTCGGTTACGGTGAGCCGCACCGGCCGCAGTACGCCTGGCCCGAGAGGATGAATTGGCAGCTCAATCCGGACGTGACGGTGCGCGGCAAGGGCGTGATGGAGAAGTGCACGTTCTGCGTGCAGCGCATTCGCGAGGCCGAGCACCGCGCGAACCTGGAGAATCGCGAAGTTAGGCCAGACGAATTCACGACGTCGTGCGCGCAGGCGTGTCCGTCCAAGGCGATCACGTTTGGCGACGCCGCCGACGAACAATGGACTGTGGCAACGTTAGCACAGGACCGGCGCGGCTATCACGTGTTCCAGGAGCTGCTCAACACGTTCCCGGCCGTGGTCTACCTGAAGAAGGTCAATCACCCGGCGCCCGGTCAGAGCGCGCCGGCGGGAGCATAGCACATGGCGACAGTCGCACGACCGCGCGCGGATACCGGGCCTAACTTACCGGAGGCGAACATCCAGCTTCCGTCGGTCCAGACCTACGGACAGGTCACCGACGAGATCCGCCGCACGCTCAACCCGACCAAGGCGTGGCTCGCCGGGCTGCTGGTTGCCGTGGCCTGTCTGCTCATCGGGCTCGGCGCCTGGATGTGGCAGGTCTACATGGGACTCGGCGTGGCCGGCTATTCGCCACCGGTCATGTGGGGCGTCTACATCGTCACCTTCGTGTTCTGGGTCGGTATCGGACACGCCGGCACGCTGATCTCCGCGATCTTGTATCTGTTCCGCGCCGGATTCCGCACCACGATTTACCGGTGCGCCGAAGCGATGACCGTGTTCGCGATCATGACCGCGGGCCTGTTCCCGATTCTGCACCTCGGGCGGCCGTGGAAGTTTTTCTGGCTGATTCCGTATCCGAACTGGCGCCTCATCTGGCCGCAGTTCAAGAGTCCGTTAGTCTGGGACGTCTTCGCCATTCTCACGTACCTGACCGTCTCGGCGACGTTCCTCTATCTGGGACTGCTGCCCGACTTCGCCGCCTTACGGGACCGCGAGCGCGATCCACTCCGCAAGCGGATCTACGGCGTGCTCTCGTTCGGGTGGCGCAACTCCGACATCGAGTGGCGGCACTTCGCGCGGGCGTACCTGTTCCTGGCCGCGTTCTCGACGCCGCTGGTGCTGTCGGTGCACTCGACGGTGTCGTTCGACTTCGCGATGGCGAACACGCCGGGTTGGCACGCGACGTTGTTCGCGCCGTACTTCGTGGCCGGCGCGATCTTCTCCGGCATCGGCATGGTGTTCACGATCATCATCCCGATCCGGCGGTGGTTCAACCTCAAGCACTACGTCACGCTCAACCACCTCGACGCGGCCGCGAAGCTGTGCCTGTTCACCGCGCTCGTGGTGGCTACCGCGTACATCACCGAGTTCTTCATTGGGTGGTACGGCGGGAACGAGATCGAGCACTCGTTCTGGTACAATCGGGTGTTCGGCCAGTGGTGGTGGGCCGCGTGGATCATGCTGACGTGCAACACCATTCTCCCGCTCACGCTGTTCTTCCAGAAACTGCGTCGGAACACGACGTGGCTGTTCACGCTGTCGCTGTTCATCAACCTCGGCATGTGGTTCGAGCGGTTCGTGATTTTCGATCCGTCGCTCTCGCATGAATTCGAGCCGTGGCAGTGGACCCGGTACGCGCCGACCTACGTCGACTGGTGCATTCTGCTGGGGAGCTTCGGTTGGTTCTCGATGTGGTTCCTGCTCTTCATCAAGAACTTCCCGGTGGTCGCCATCGCCGAGATCAAGGAAATCATCCCGCCGCCGCTCAAATTGGCGCGCGCGGTGGAGGGCATCGAGGTGACAGGCATGCACCTGGAGTACGAGCCGGAGACTCCGGGGGAGCGCGACTGATGGAAGGTATCGTCGGAGTATTTCGCGAGCTCGACTCGACGGTCGACGCAGTGCAAGCGGTCCAGAAGCTCAAGGCCGGCGACATTCGCGTGTATTCGCCCGCGCCGCGCCACGAGCTCGAGCACATCCTGCACACGGGGCCGAGCATCGTTAGGCGGTACACGCTCATCGGCGGACTGTTGGGCGCGACGTTCGGCTACTGGATTCCGATCTGGATTTCGGACTACTGGCCGCTGGTCGTGGGCGGGAAGGTGGTACCGTCCTGGGTCCCGTACACGATCATCAGCTTCGAGCTCATGGTGCTCATCGGGTCGCTCGCTACCGTGTTGGGCTTGTTCATCGTCTCGCGTATTCCGCGCATCACGATGACCGTGGGTTACGACGAGCGATTCAGCGACGCCAACTTCGGGGTGTGGGTGCAGTGCCCGCCCGACCGGCAGGCCGACGTCAAGAACGCGCTCACGACGCACGGGGCGGTGGAGGTGCGCGGTGAACAGTAAAGCGTTAGGCACCTGCCGCGTCGCCGCGATCCTGGCGGTGACGATGGCCGCCACGGGCTGCGAGTGGTTCACGGATTTCAAGCAGCAGCCGAAGATCAAGCCGTGGCAGTGGCAATACGCGGGCGACACCGTGACGCCGATGCGGGGCTCGCCCGCGTATTCGGTGCCGATCACCGGCAATCCCGAACCCGCGTACGTCGTGTCGTACCAGCAGCTGCCGGGCACGATCGACTCGATGTCCAATTTGCAGAATCCGCACGCGCCGACGCCGGCGTCGTTAGACAATGGCCGCAAGTATTTCCAGATCAACTGCGCGGTGTGCCACGGCGTGGCGGGGCGGGGCAACGGGACCGCCGAGAAGTACGGTGTGCCGGCGCCGGACTTGCACATCGACATCACGAAGAACCGCACCGACGGCTACATCTACGGCATGATCCGCAACGGACGCGGATTGATGCCGACGTACGACCGCATCGAAGACATGGATCGCTGGGACGTCGTGAACTACGTGCGCGCGCTGCAGGGAAAGATTCCGGGCGTCGTCGCCGACACGTCGCCGGCCGGGTTCCCTGGACAGAACGGACGCTCGGTGCCGGGCTATACGCGCACCGCCCCGACGCGCCCCGCTCCGTACCGTCCACAGGACATGGCGGCGTTCATGTCGGAGCTCGAAGACACGGCGGCGCTGCCCGCGCAATCGCCCGCGCCGTCCGACAGCGTTAGCACTGCCAAGCCGCAAGCCGCACCCAAGGGAGCACGCCCGTGAGTACGCACGCGCACACCGATCGAGACATGCCCAGCCGGGAGGAGTTGGTCCGGCTCACGTCCAAGCCGATGCCGCGTTGGGTGACCACCGTGAGCACGCTGTTCGCCGCGATCGGCGCCATCGTGTTCCTCATCGGCGCGTTCACCAATCAGGACCGCGTGTGGCAGGCGCTGCACTTCAACTGGCTGTTCTTCGCCAGCGTGTCGCAGGCCGGCGTGATCGTGGTGGCCGTGCAGCGGATCACCACGGCGCGGTGGTCGCGCACGATCGTGCGGATGATCGAGGGCTACGTGGCCTTCCTGCCTGTGGCGCTCCTGTTGCTCGTGCTGATCATGTTGGGCGGCTCGCACATCTTCCCGTGGTTCTCGGGTGAAGCGCCGATCCCGGAAAAGCAATTCTGGCTGAGCCGAGGGTTTTTCGTGGCGCGCGAGATCGGGATGTTCCTGATTCTCACCGTGCTCAGCATCTGGTACATCTACAAGTGCGTACGACTGGACGTCGGGCTCCTGCCTAACGATTCGGGCGCGGCGTGGGCGAAGGGCATTCGCGACCGCATGCGCCGCGGCTTCGGCGAGGAGCGCCGCGAGATCCACTCGACGCACTCGATGCAGGGGCGGTTGGCAGTCGTGCTGTGCCTGCTCTTCAACTTCTTCTATCTGATGCACTCGTGGGACCTGTCGATGTCGCTCGACATGTTCTTCCAGAGCACGATGTACGGCTGGTGGTTCTACATGGGGGCGTGGCTCGCCGCGATCATGTCGTGGTCGCTGCTGGTGATGTGGTGGCGCAAGCACCTCGCCGCCGACGATCTCATCACCGAACACCACTTCCACGACCTCGGCAAGTTAGGCTTCGCGTTCACGGCGTTCTGGGGCTACCTCACGTTTGCCCAGTACCTGGTGATCTGGTACGGCAACGTGCCGGAAGAGACGCACTGGTTCCACGGCCGCCTCGTACCGCCGTGGGAATGGGCGACCCTCGCGATCGTGTTCCTCGTGTTCGTGATCCCGTTCTTCGGGCTGCTGTCGCGCGCCGCCAAGGTGTATTTGCCCACGTTCTTTCTGTTCGCGCTGAGCAGCGTGGTGGGCATCTGGTTCCTGCGCTACATCGAGGTATACCCGTCGCTGCACTCGGATTCGCCGCACTTCCTGTTCGGCATCTGGGAGATCGGCATCACGCTCGGCTTCCTCGGCCTGTGGGGATTGAGCTATCGGGCGTTCATGGATGCCTTCCCGCGCCTGCGCGTGACGATGATGACGTCGCCCTATCGCGACGAGGTGCAGGTGCCGGTGAATCCTGATACGATGGAGCCGCTGCCGGCGCACGAGTAGTTGCCGCCGCGCGCCGAAGCAAAGGGCTCGCCGAACGGCGGCCTTTTTCGCGCTCCGAAGATTGCTTTGATGGAAAGGGGGGCGTACCACTTGAGCGAGCTCGCCACCGCAGCCGTGTGGGCCGCAGGTTCCGTAGTTTCCGCCGGGGTGTTTCAGGAATTAAGGGATTCGGCGTGACAGTCGGCCGGATCGCTCCGCGCGGGTGAGTAAAGGCGGGGGCCGAGTGACTACGCCACTGCACGCGGACACGGCGAACACTGCCGGATCGAATCGATCGCGCCGCGGCCTGGCACGCGCATCGGTCGTGACCATCAGGCCGTTTTGTTTTTCACAAACAACAACGCTCATCTCGCCACGAGCAGCCGCGCGGTTCCGCGCAGCCGAGCGATCCCTCAGTTTCCTTTTCGTTATCCTTTGAACCAGAGCGAGGAAGCCCTCCACGCGCGCCATCGCGAGCCCTCATGTCGCGCTTCCAGCGGAGTGCTGATTCGAGGCTGATCGCCGTCCCGCGTGGAGGGCTTCCTCGCTCTGGTTCAAAGGATAACGAAAAGGAAACTGAGGGATCGCTCGGCGGCGCGAGGCTCAGTGCGATCACCGTGGTGAGAGCAGCTTGTTGTTTGGAAAAACAGAACAGCGGTGTCGATGCCTGCCCCACGATGTGGGCCGCATCCCACGGCGCGCTCGTCTAGCACGCATGACCCCGATTCGAGCGACGTCGCCGCATTCCCGCAATTCCCGGAAGATCCAAAGAAAACAGAACAATCCCTCGGCAGTGTCGACGATCTCGGCGCGGAGCGCCATGTCGTTAGGCGAAGCGTTGCGTCGCGTTCGGCATGGTACTGTGGGTCAACGCGCGGCGAGCGCCTCGAGGCGCCCCTTGGGGACGGCACCAACCTCCCGCGCCACCTCCCGGCCGCCGCGGAAGAGAATCGTGGTTGGAATGCCGCGGACGTTGTACTCCTGCGATGTGCGCGGGGCGAGATCCGTGTTGAGCTTCGTCACCAGCAGCGTGCCCTGGTGGCTCGCCGCGACTTCATCCAGCAGCGGCGCCATCATTTTGCACGGGCCGCACCAATCGGCGTAGAAGTCCACCAGCACCGGCACGTCGGTCTCGGTAATCGTCCGCTGAAACGATTCGTCGTCGATTGCCAGCGGCCGATCGAGGAGCAGCGGCTTCGCGCAATTGCCGCATTTGGGGCGGTCGCTCACACGAGACGCCGCGACGCGGTTCCACGTGCGACAGAAGGGGCACCGCACGGTGAGGTGTTGTGTCGCCGCGCTCGTGTCGGTGGACTGGGTGCTCATCGCCTGCTCCTGCGGGGGACGTGGAGAAACGTAGAATCCTCGATCCGGCGGTGGAAGCACGCTCTGGCCGCTCTGCGCCGGTGATTTTATCTTTCCCGGGCATCGGGGCGTTAGCTCAGCTGGGAGAGCATTCGGTTTGCAACCGAAAGGTCGCGAGTTCGAACCTCGCACGCTCCATCGCCGATCACCAAGGCCTGGCGGATGCACTGCCGCCGGGCCTTTTGTGCAGTCCGTCTCCGCTCACGCGCCACGCGGAGGAACTCCGCTGAATCGATCGACCAACCGGCGATCGCGTTTCCTTCGCATCGTGCCGTTCGTCGCCGTGCTCGTCGCCGGATTGGCGATCCCGCGCGAAGCATTCGCGCATCTCGTTCTTGTCTCGAGCGCGCCGCCGGCCGGCTCGACGCTCGATGCGGCGCCTACAGCGATCGGCTTGTCGTTCAGCGAGGATCCGCAACTCGGCGCAACGCACATCGACGTCGTGAACGCCGCGGGTGCGCGCGTGAATTCGGGCGCGCCGCGCCTCGTGCAGATTCCCAAGCACACGCTCGAGATCGGCCTCAGCGCCTCGCTCGCGCCCGGCAGGTACACGGTTCGCTGGCGCACGACGTCTGACGATGGTCACCCGGTGCACGGCGCGTTCACGTTCAGGATCGCCGAGCGCGCCGCGGTGGCACCTACGACCGTGCGTGTCGCCGCGCCCGATACCGAATCGCACGCGACGGACTCGATGGCCATGGACACGAGCGAAGCCCAGAGCTTCGACGTGGGGTCGCCGCTCTATGTTGCGATACGATGGCTCGGCTTCGTGGCGATGCTTGCGTTAGTCGGGGCGGTGGTGCTGGCGCGATGGATCACGCCGCGCGCCGCAGCCGGTCGTCCGGACCTGGCGCGGCGCGTGAGCACGCAGGCGGCTGCGGTGTTGCGTGTGGCGGCCGCGCTCCTCGTGATCCACGCTGCGTGCCGACTGGCCGCGCAGGTTGCAGCGCTCCGCGGCAACCCGCCGATGCCTGTCGATGTGCGTGGCATTCTCACGACGACCGTGTGGGGATGGGCGTGGCTGTTCGAGGTGGCGGGCGCGATCGTGGCGATGGCGGCAGCCGTGAAGGGCGACGCCGCGCGCTGGCGCATTGCCGGTGCCGCGGCCCTCGTGCTCGCGCTCTCGTTCTCGTTCAGCGGACACGCGGCATCCGCGACACATCTGCGTGTGCTCGCGGTGTCGTCCGATGCGCTCCACATTCTGGCCGCGGGCTCTTGGTTAGGCACGCTCTTGAGCGTGGCGATCGTGGCCATGCCGGCGTGCCTCGCGCAGCCCGACGCGGAGCGGGGCGCGGCGGCGGCGGACTTCATCAACGCGTTCTCACCGGTCGCGCTCGTGTCGGCGGCCGTGGTCGGGATCACCGGCGTCGTGGCGGCGTGGCTCCATCTCGGCAGCTGGCACGCGTTCGTCGCCAGCGACTACGGGCGCACGCTGCTCATCAAGCTGGCACTGGTTGCCACCGTGCTGTGTCTGGGCGCGATCAATTGGCGCATCATGCGCCCGGCGTTAGGCACAGACGTCGCGGCCCGCCGGCTCCGCCGGTCCGCGGCGCTCGAGCTCATCGCCGCGGCGGCCGTGCTCGCCGCGACCGCCGTGCTGGTCGCGTCGAGCCCGCCCGCCGACATGGACATGTCGCGCGCTCAACCGGCGCGCGCGCCGAGCACCGCGTCGCCCGAGTCGCCGCTGCCGGCCGATGCCGCCGGAATCGCGATACGCGCCCGTGTGCCGCGCGTCGCCGGCACGTAGGACAACGACCCGCCCAATTCGTTCTGCACCACCGCACGGACGATCACGAGGCCGCTGCCGCCTTCGGATTTGGTCGGCATGCCGCGGCCGTCGTCGGTCACGTCCAACTCCACTGCGTTCGCAACCTGGCGAATCGTGACGTCCACGGTGCGCGCGTCAGCGTGCTTGAGCGCGTTAGTGATCAATTCGTTGAGCACGATCGCCACGGCGCTCGCGCTCCGAGCGGGCAGCGTGGCACCGCCGATCACGTCGCATCGCACGCGATCGCCGGCGCCGAACACGTCGAGCGCGCCGTTCGCCACCGCGCGCGCGAGCGAGGCCAGCTCCACTTCACTGGCGTGGGGCAGCAGCGAATCCTGGAGTGCGGCCATGCTGCGCAATCGCGCGATCGCGACGTCGAGCGCCTCCGGCAGCTCGCGGGGCGGAACGCGATGCCGCTCGAGCACGAGCAGCGCCTGAATCGCCGCCAGATTGTTGCGCACTCGATGCTGCAGTTCGCGCAGCAACAACGCGGTGGCCTCGGCGTCGCGTCGCGCGCGTTCGTACAGTCGTCCATTTTCGGCCGCGAGCTCGGCGAGCGTGGTGCTCAAGCGCGCCATCTCGCGCTCGGCGTGCCGAATGCGAACCAATTCTTCCACGCGATCCGCGACCTCGGCGGCCGGCGTCGATGCACGAAGCCAGACGTCGGGCGCAGCTCCGTTAGGCCGATGGCGCGGCGCCGCCGTGAGCGCCACGATCGGGAGCATCGGCATCTGGAATCGGGCCTTGAGCCGCCGCGCGATCGGAAGCACAATTGATTGTGTGGCCGCGACGACCACCGCCTCCACGTGCTCGTCCACTGCCTCGACGGCATCCGTGGTCGTCGTGTGGTCGACGCGGAACTCCAACCGCTCGAGTGCGCGCGCCGCAGCACGCGCCGCCGATGCGGCGCGTGCACGCGGATTCGCTGGCCCCACGACGACGATTCGCGTTTCGGACATGTCGAAGCTCGCTGGTCGACGCGATGACCGGCAAAGACGGACTACCTCGATCCGAGGGTCCGCCTCTTGCAGGCCTCACATGAACTCAAGATGCCACGACGGAGCCACCATTGCCATCGCCGCTACGAATCTTGATCGCTGAGGACGAGAGCGTCACCGCGCTGGGCCTCGAGCAAGACCTTCGCTCGCTCGGCCACAGCGTGATTGGCATTGCCGCGGATGGCGCAACCGCGGTATCCATGGCGCGCACGCTCAGTCCCGACCTCGTGCTGCTCGACGTGCGTATGCCGCACCTAACGGGGCTGGAAGCAGCGGAACGCATCCATCGCGACCGTCCGGTGCCGATCATCATTGTCACCGCGTACAGCGATGCGGAGACACTCGGATTAGCGGCGACCATGCCGGTGTTTCACTACTTAGTCAAGCCGGTCACGGCTGCCCAACTGAGCGGCGCGATCGCAATCGCCGAAGCGCGACACGACGAGTGGCTGCGGCAACGAAACGAGTCGGACGATCTGCGCAAACGCCTCGAGGATCGCAAAGTCATCGAGCGCGCTAAGGGAATTCTCATGGAGCGCGACTCGATCACCGAGAGCGCCGCATACAAGGTGTTGCAGCGCACGAGTCAGAGTCGCAACATGACGATGGCCGAGTTGTCGCGCAGCTTGCTCGCGGCCGAAGAGCTCATTCGGCCGCCAGCCAGCGCTTCAGCGAAGGGGGAACCGCGCCGCGAGGCGCAGCGCGAACCGCCGCGCCGCGAAGCACCGTAAGCCTCGCGCTCCAGTTGCCGGTGGGTACGCGGCGCCCTAGTTTGCGCGCACTCGACCAACGGAGAATCGTACCGATGTCCGCATCCGCTCAATCAACCGCCGCGCGCAAGAGTCCGGCGGTCGGCGACGTCGCGCCCGACTTCACTGCTGACTCGACGGCCGGATCGCCCGTCACCTTGTCGTCGTTCCGCGGCAAGAAGCGCGTGCTCATCGCGTTCTTCCCGCTCGCCTTTACGAGCACGTGCACGGCGGAGCTGTGCGACATGAGCGACGACTTCGATCAATTCCTGGATAAAGACGTCGTGATCCTTCCCGTTAGCGTCGACTCCGTGGCGACCCTGCGCGAGTTCAAGGCAAAGCACAACATGCGCGTCGATCTCGTGAGCGACTTCAAGCGCGACATCTCGCGCGCATACGGCGTTTTGATTCCGGATCGATTCTACTCCGAGCGTGCGTATTTCCTCATCGGCACCGACGGACGCATCGCGTGGCGCCACATCGAAGAAAATCCGAGTCAGAAGCGAACGAACGACGAGATCATGACGCAGATCGCCGCGACGGCTTGACCCCCAGGCGAACCCGACTGCCAGATTAGCAGCCAAAAAAAACCGGACTTATTGCCTTCGGTCATCTTGTCCACCGGCGGGTCATGGGCTTACGTTAGTAAGTCCTACCCTTTGAGGATCCGTGCCTCGTCAACAGCGTGTGGCGCCGTCGGATGCTCCGGTCGACAAGTCGTGCAATGATCTTCTGCTGCTCATCACCTCGCTCGCGGAGCGGCTGGCGAGCGGCGCGGCGTCAGCGCTTGCAGATCCCCTGGATGACCTGCTCGAGATCCTTCGCCAAGGTCTCGACTTGGATGAGTGCGCTCTGTGGCGAATGGCCGACGATGGGAGCGATGACGGCGCGGAGCGTCTCGCGCGTGCTCCCGGCGGCTCGGTCGAGCTGACGACTGCGGATCTTCCAGTGCCGTACGGCACGAAATCGGGACGCGCACCTTCGATCGCTCTGACATCGCTCGGCGTCACGGACGACAAAATCGAGCGTGGCGTGCTCGTCACCTCGCGGCGCAAGGCGATGTCGGAGCTCGAGTGCACCGTGCTCACCACGGCGGGCTACCTGGTTGGGTCGGCGCTGGCGGCGGATGAGAACGCGCGTCGCGCGGCGGAAGCGATGGTGGACCGGACGCGGCAGATCGACGAGCAGCGGCGCTTCATCGAGCGCATCGTCGATTCGCTGCCGGTGGGCCTGTACGTGGTGGACCGCGAATACCGCGTACACGCGTGGAACCGCAAGCGCGAGACGGGTCTCCAGGGCGTGCTGCGCGAGGAAGCGTTAGGCAGGACGATTTTCGAGATCCTGCGCCGGCAGCCGGCGGACATGCTGCGCCAGGAGTTCGACGAAGTGTTCCGCACCGGGACGATGAAGCAGTTCGAGATGCACTCGAATGCCGCCGGTGAGTTGCGGACGTATCGCGTGTCGAAGATTCCGATGCGCATCAACGATGCCGCCGTGACGCACGTCATCACCATCGGTGAAGACATCACCGAATGGAAGCGCGCTCACGAGCGGGTGGCCGAAGCCCAGCGGCTGGCGGCGTTAGGCCAACTGTCGGCCGGCGTGATGCACGAGATCAACAATCCGCTGGCGACGATCGCCGCGTGCGCCGAGAGTCTGGCGTTGCAGCTCAACGAGAGCGGCGTCCCGGCGCCGCTCCACGATTCGATCGCCGAATACACGCACATCATCGACCACGAAGTGCACCGCAGCAAGCGCATCGTGGACGGCCTGCTCGATTTCAGCCGGCCGCGGGGCGATGCGCGCGAGCCGGTGGACCCGAACGAAGTCGTCGAGCACACGCTCTTCCTGCTCAAGCATCATCCGCGTTTCAAGCACGTGAAGGTGGAGGCCTCGTTGGAGGCGGCCATCGACAAGCCGCTGTTCGGCAGCCGCGAGCAACTGGCGCAGGTGCTGATGGCGCTGCTCCTCAACGCGAGCGACGCCATGGAAGGCACGGGCCGCGTCGTGATCCGCAGCCGCAACGGCGACGCGCCTGAGTTAGGCGTGGTGATCGAGGTCGAGGACCAGGGACACGGCATCGCCGGCAGCGAGTTGGGCCGGCTGTTCGAGCCGTTCTATACCACCAAGTCGCCGGGCCGGGGCACCGGTCTCGGCTTGTCGATCTGCTACGGCATCGTGGCGGATCACGGAGGTCGCATCGAAGTGGACAGCCAGCTTGGGAATGGGAGCACGTTTCGTGTCTACTTGCCGGCGGGCCGGAACGCACCGACGACGGACGGCCAGGGCAGGGGGAAGACGACATGAGAAGCGACGCGCAGATCAAAGTGTTGATCGCGGAAGACGAGGCGAATCTCGGCGCCTTGCTCGAGAAGTTCCTCGTTGGGCGCGGTCACGAGGTTCGCACCTTCACCGATGGCAGGTCGGCGTTGGACGCGCTCCGTGCGGAGTCGTTCGACGTCGCCCTGCTCGACATCGTGATGCCGGAGCTGGATGGGCTCGAGGTGTTGCGCCAGGTGCGCGAGGATTCCTCACCGCCCGAGGTGATCATCATCACCGGCAATGGAACGATCGAAACGGCGATCAGCGCCATGAAACTCGGCGCATACGATTATCTGAGTAAGCCGTATCGGATGGCCGAGATCGAAGTGCTCGTGCGACGTGCGTGGGAGAAGCGGCAATTGTCGCTCGAGAATACGCTCCTGCAATCGCGTCTGGCGCGGGCCGACTCGGTGCCCGAGGTCGTCACGCAGTACGCGCCGATGCAGGCGGTGCTGGCGTTGGTCGACCGCGTGGCGAAAAGTCCGTCGGCCGTGCTGGTGTCCGGTGAGTCGGGCACAGGCAAGGAGCTCATCGCGCACGCGCTGCACCGATTGTCGCATCGCGCGGCCGGCCCGTTAGTCGATGTGAATTGCGCGGCGATTCCCGACGATTCGCTGGAGAGCGAATTGTTCGGGCACGAGCGCGGCGCGTTCGCGGGCGCGGTGACGCGGAAGCTCGGACTCTTCGAGCTCGCCTCGGGCGGCACCATCTTCATGGATGAAATCGGCGCGTTGGATCAGCGGCTGCAAGGGAAGCTCTTACGCGCGCTGGAGCTGGGTAGCTTTTATCGTGTCGGCGGGACGCAGAAGGTGCACACGGATTTGCGCGTGGTGGCGGCGAGCAACCAGGATTTGGCGCAGCGCGTCGCCGACGGAACGTTTCGCAGCGACCTGTACTATCGCATCAATACGATCAGTATCACGCTGCCGCCGCTCCGCGAGCGCACGGTGGACGTGCCGCTGCTCGCGAACCATTTTCTGCAGCAGTTCGGCGGCCCATCGGCGCCAACTCTCGCGCCGGATGCGCTGGAGGCGATGCAGACCTATCAGTGGCCGGGCAACGTGCGCGAGCTGCGCAACGTGATGGAACGGGCGGTGTTGCTGGCGACCAACGGCGTGGTGCACGCGTCGGACCTTCCGTTAGGCAGCGGCGCGTCGGGCGCCAGCCGCTCGGCCGAGCCGCTCGTGCCGCTCGACGACGTGGAGCGGCGGCATATCGAGAGCGTGTTGAGCCACGTCAACTGGCACCAGGGAAAGGCGGCGGAGATCCTGGGCATTTCGCCCAAGACGCTGTATCGCAAGATTCGCGAATACGGTTTTCATCGCCCGGCCGCGGGATAAGGAATCGTGAGCGACGGCAGCAATGAAGATTCTGGTGATCGAGGACGACCCAACCGTTGGGCAGTACGTCAAGCGCGGGCTCGAGGAGCAACGCTGGGGCGTCGACCTCGTGCCCGACGGAGAAGAGGGCGAACAGAGGGCCCATTCCGATGCGTATGATCTCATCGTGCTGGATATGCGGCTGCCGGGCCGATCGGGTATGGAAGTGCTGCAGAACCTGCGCGCCCGCGGGTTTCAGCGCCCGGTGCTCGTGCTCACGGCGCAAGACGCGGTAGATGCGAAGGTGCAGGCGCTGCGTGCCGGCGCCGACGACTACGTCACCAAGCCGTTCGCGTTCGAAGAATTCCTGGCGCGCGTCGAAGCGCTGAGCCGCCGCCCGTTAGCCATCGCCGAGCCCAAGCTCCACGTAAGCGATCTCGAGCTCGACAAGAACACGCGCACCGTACAGCGCGCGGGCCGCGATCTCGAACTCACGCCCAAGGAATACACGGTGCTGGAGTACCTGATGCGGCACAAAGGGCGCGTGATGAGCCGAACGCTCATCACCGAATATGCGTGGGGATACCACTTCGATCCGGGAACGAACATTGTCGACGTGGTGATCAATCACCTGCGCAAGAAAGTCGACGCCAACGCATCGGTGAAGTTGATCCACACCGTGCGCGGCGTGGGCTACGTGATTCGCGAGTGATACGCGGAGGAACGCGGTGAGAAGCATCCGGGCCCGGCTCACCATCGGCTACGCCGGCGCCATGATCGGAACGATGGTGGCATTCGCCGTCGCGTTATGGACCGCGCGCCGGGCGGGCTCGTACGATGAACTCTCCCGCCACGTGCTCGCGCAGGCGAACCTCGCGTCGACCATCATCGAACAGGCGAGCTCCTCCGGCCAGCAAGTGACGGTGCTGCGCGATACGTTGGTCGGCCCAACGATCTCGCCCGCGCTCCGCACGCTGCTCGAGGGCATGGAAGGCTACGTGCTCGTGCTCGACCAGAGCGGGCGGATGCTCTACGGTTCGTTCGCCGTCCTCCAGCTGTCGGAAGACGATCGCGCGACGCTGCAGCGCGAGGCGATCTCGGTGAAGCCGGGCGGACACGGCGAGCTGCTCGACGTGGGCGGCGACCGCCTGGTGCTCGTTGCCGTGAACGAGAACATGGACGTGCCTAACGTACAGCGCGTCGTGGCGGCCGAGTCGGTGCGCTCCACCGACATCGCGGTGCGCGAGCTGCTCGGAACGATTCTCGCGGTTGCGCCGCTGCTGCTCATGGCGTCGGTGGGTCTCGCGTACATGATCGCGGGCCGCGCGTTCCAGCCGGTGGGTCAGATGATCAACGAGGTGAAGGCCATCACCGATGGTCGGAGCCTTCACCGCCGTCTGCCGATCGACGAGTCCAACGAGGAGATGGCCCGCCTCGGCATCACGCTCAACGAAATGATGGAGCGGCTCGAGATATCGTTCTCGGCGCTCCGCCGATTCACCGCCGACGCGAGCCACGAGCTCAAGACGCCGCTGGCCGTGTTGCGCGCGGACGTCGAGCGTTCGATGAGCGGCGCCTCGACACGCGCCGAGCGGATGGTGGCGCTCGAGGAAGCGCTGCACGAGACGACGCGCATGGCGGATCTGGTGGAGAGTCTGCTCACGCTGGCGCGCGCCGACGAAGGCCGCTTCGACTTGCACCGCGAACGCGTGGAGCTGGAGCCGTTGGCGCGCGAGGTGTACGAAACCGCCACGATTCTGTCCGAGCCTGCAGGCCTAACGGTGACGATGGCCGAGCCCGCGCGCGTGGCAGTGTTCGGCGATCGTGCGCGGTTGCGCCAGCTCTTTCTCAACCTCACGACCAACGCGATCAAGTACACGCCGCGCGGCGGCAGCGTGGACATCTCGCTCACGTCGTACGAGCACACGGCGGCGTTCGCGGTGCGCGACAGCGGCATCGGCATCTCCGCGTCCGATCTGCCGCACATCTTCGAGCGCTTCTACCGCGCGGATCGCGCGCGGTCGCGCGGCACGGAGCGATCGGGATTCGGCCTGGGGCTGGCGATCAGTCAGTGGATCGCGGAAGCGCACGGCGGTTCGATCTCGGTGCGATCGCGCTACGGGCGCGGAAGCACGTTCACCGTGACACTTCCGGTGTCGGACGAGGAGCCGGACCGCGTTTTGCGAGAGGGCGCCGAAGGTCCAGCCGCGGCGTAGCGTCCTCGATGCGGTCGTGACGTGGCCGTGGAGACGTGTTGGAAAACTAACAACGCCTTCACTGTTTCTTAATGTCCCGAGCATTACGGCCTCATAGGCCGCCGGTAAGTTGACGGAGCGTTACGGACTGGTGTGGAACCCTTCACAGCGGAGTGTGACCGGGCATGTTCACTACCCTGCTCGAGTCCAAACCCAAGCGCGACAGGAACCCAGGCGGTGTCATCGCGAGCGTCATCTTGCACGCGGGGGTCATCGGGCTTGCTGTCGCCGTCACGTTGAACGCGGGGCTCAGAAGTGAAAAGGAGCACCGCCAAGAAGACGTGAAGTTCGTGCAGACCAAGCCGCCACCGCCGAAACCAGAGCCGCCGAAGCCGCCACCTCCGCAGACCACGGTTACGCCACCGCCTCCCAAAGGCTTCCAGGTGCTGACTGCGCCGATCAACATCCCGACGAAGATTCCGGATGTCGACTTGTCGAAGGCGGTGACGAACGAAGCCGACTTCTCCGGCAAGGGCGTCGAAGGCGGTGTCGCCAAGGGTGTCGTCGGCGGCAAGGGGCCGGTGAATCCGGACCAAACGTACTTCGAGTTTCAGGTCGAGAAGCCGGCGTTGGCCAAGGAAGACAATCCGCGGCCGACCTATCCGAGCATGCTCGAGAGCGCCGGCGTCGAGGGCGACGTGCTGGTGCAGTTCGTGATCGACACGTTAGGCAGGGCGGACATGAGCACGTTCAAGGTGCTCAAGTCGAGCAACGACCTGTTCACGTCGTCGATCAAGAACGTACTGCCGCGGTTGCGCTTCTATCCCGCGGAGACGGGCGGCCGGAAGGTGAGAGAGCTCGTGCAGTATCCATT
>DATEHK010000131.1:0-3984 GCA_035279625.1 Gemmatimonadaceae bacterium | reverse complement strand
GGCGTGGACGCTGCCGCCGTGTCGCGCTGGACGTGCACGATCTGCGTGATCGTCGCGCCATCGGCAAAGAGCTTCACCGTGTAGTCGCCCGGCGGCACGTAGGGCGGCCGCGGCGCACCGTAGAAACCCGAGTCGTCTGGTGTCGGCGCGAACGCATACTGCGCATGCAGGTCCCAGAGCACGCGATGCAGTCCAGCGCCGCCTGGGCCGGTCAGATCGCGCACGGTATCACCGGCCGCATCGGCGATCTGAATGCGCACCGCGGTGTCACGCGCGGCGCCCGCGCCGACGGAATCGGGCAAGCGATAGGTGATCAGCGCTCCCACCGGAGTGTTAGGCGCGAGAAACTGGCGCAGCCCCGACAGCGGCTGATCGCGCCACTGGTAGAACTCGGTTGCCGTGCGCATCGGAAAGAGCCGCGCATTCTGCATTGCATACGCGGAATCCTCGAGCGCACGAATGTCGTCGAGTATGATGACACTTCGGCCGTAGGTGCCAAGTATCAGATCGTTGGTGCTGTCGTCGACGAGAATGCGATCGACCATCACCCGCGGCAGCGAGCCGCCGGGAAATTTCCAGTGGCGGCCGCCGTCGAACGACCAGTAGAGGCCGAACTCCGTGCCGGCAAAGAGCACGTCGGGATTGCGCGGATCTTCGGTTAGCGTCTTGACCGGCGTCGCGGGCGGCAAATCGCCTGCGATCGATGTCCACGTGGCGCCTCCATCCGTGGTCTTGAAGACGTAGGGCGTGCGGTCGTCGTCGTAGTGACCGTCGAACGTGACGTACGCCCTGCGCGCATCGAATCGCGACGCGCGCACCGCGCTCACCCAGCGCGGTGCGCGGAGGTGAAATCGCGGCGTGAGGTTGGTCCAGTGCGCGCCGCCATCGGTGGTCATCTGGACGTTGCCATCGTCCGTGCCCACGTAGATGGTGCCCGCTGCGCGCGGCGATTCGCTGATCGTCGTGATGTTGCCAAATGCGCCGGTGCCATCATCGCGGGACGGCGTGGTGCTGTCGCGAAGCGGGATCCCGTCGCCCAGGCTGGCCTTTTTCACGGTCTTGTCGTTCCGCGTGAGATCCGGACTCAACACTTTCCAGGTGGTGCCGCGGTCGGTCGTCGCCAGCAGCTTGTTGGCACCGTAGTAGTAGGTGTGCGGATCGTTAGGCGAAACCAGAATCGCGGTGTTCCAGTTGAAGCGGTACCTGTCCGCCGTATCGGTCGACACGGGCGTGATGCGCCGCTCCTCGCGCGTGGCCAGGTCCACCACGTAGCCGCGTCCGTTCTGGGAGTTCGTGTAGACGAAGCGAGGATCCGTGGGATCCACGGCAACCTGGAAGCCGTCGCCGTACTCGAGGAACGTGACGCCGACGTCCGTGAGCGCGCCGCGCGAATGCGTGCCGCTCGGAAAGGTGAAGGTGCCCAGGTCCTGCAATCCACCGTATATCCAGTACGGTTCACGATGGTCAACGGCGATGTCGTACAGTTGGCCAATGGGAATGTTGTTGATGTAGTCCCAGTGACGCGCGCCATCGTACGTGAAGTACACGCCGCCGTCGTTGCCCAACATCATGTGCTCGGGCTGATGTGGATCGATCCACAGCGCGTGGTTGTCCGGATGCACGCGTAAGTTCACGGAGTCGCTCGTGAACGTCTTGCCGCCATCGATGGACACGTGCACGCTCGTGAGCAGCACCCACACGTGGTCGGAGTTCTTCGGGTCGACGCGAATCTGGCCGTAGTAGTTTCCGCGCTCGACTAACCGGTTTTGGCGCGTCCAGGTGACGCCGTCGTCGGTGGAGCGAAACACGCCGCCGGCACGATGCTCGACCACCGCGTACACGATGTGCTGATTGTTCGGTGCGATCGCGATGCCAATGCGGCCGACGTTGCCGGTGGGCAAGCCGTTGGTCACGCGCGCCCACGTATCGCCGCCATCGAGCGAACGCCAGAGACCACTACCGGGTCCGCCGCCCACGAAGCCGAATGCGCGCCGACGACGCTCGTACGTCGCGGCGAACAAGGTGTGGCCATCCGCCGCCATCGCGACATCGATCACGCCGGTGTTCGCGTCCACGCCGAGCACTTTCTTCCAGGTGGTGCCGCCATCTTTGGTGCGATACAGTCCACGTTCTTCGTTAGGCCCGAACAGGTGGCCGGCCGCCGCGACGAACACGGTGTTCGCGTCGTGCGGATCGATCACCACGCGGCCGATGCTCTGCGTTTCGCGCAGCCCCATCGACTGCCACGTCGTGCCGCCGTCGAGCGACCGGTACACGCCGTTGCCCCACGTGGACGTCTGCCGATTGTTCGCCTCTCCCGTGCCCACCCACACGATGTTCGGATCGCTCGGCGCGATCGCGATGTCGCCGATCGAGAGATCGGCGCCCGACCTGTCGAACACGGGTTCCCAGGTGACGCCGTTGTCGCGGCTGCGAAATACGCCGCCGCTGGCGGCGCCCACGAAGATGATGCGCGGATCGTCGGGCACCGCCTCGATGTCATCCACACGGCCGCCGAACGCCGCGGGGCCGATGGCGCGCCACGCCGTATCGGGCCACGCCGGCGCCTGCGCGGACGCCATGCTTTGACGTGCGCCTAACAGAACGGCAATGGCGACGGCCGTGAACGCCGGCGTTCGCGCGCGTGAGTCCATCATTTGAGCGGCATGCCTCCCTTCGGTAGGCCATCGGCGAGCGGCACGAGCGCTTTGACCTCGAGCGCGCCGGTCGTCGCCGGGTCGCCATCCGTGCCCGCGTTCCCGCCCTTGAGGACCGAGCGCGGCTTCCCGTTGATTTGCCAACTGTACACGTATCGTCCCTCGGTGAGCGGCAGATCGACCACCCACTTGTCGCCTTGGCGCGTCGCCGGCACGGAGTCGAGCGTGAAATCGCCGACGATCGCGACGGCCGTGTCGCCCGCCGCCTGAGACACCGGCAACTCGAGATGTACGCGCTCACCCCAGTGGCGTTGGAGCAGCAGGTGATCGTCCGGATCGACGTGCACCGCCACCACCGAGTCCGCGGTGCCGAGCGCGACGGTGTCGGCGCGTTTGGTTAGGCGGACGGTGCGGCGCAGCGTGGTGTCCGTCGCGGTGGTGAGCGCAATGTCGAGCGGCAGATCGTAGGGCGGCGTGGCCTGCACCTGCGAGAGAATGAGCCGGCCGCCGCTCACCTCTGCATGGACATCGGGAATCAGTTTCTCGGTGAACCACGGCATCGCGAACGACGTGAGATCGCGGTGCGCGGCGTGCGACATGTCGTCGATGAGCTCCTGATAGCCGGCGGCCTTGCCATCGGCCTGGCGCTGTACGTAGGCACGAATGCCTTCGTCGAACGCGGCGTGCCCGAGCATCAGATCGAACATGTGGAGAATCCACGAGCCCTTGGAATAGTGCACGCTGCCATTGTCGGGGTTGCCGAGGATGCTGATGCGGCTCTCGGAACCCAGCATGTAGCCGTTGCGCAGCCGATTCCAGAAATCGTGCTCCTCGGCCGGTCCGTACTCTGCGCCTAACAACGTCGCTTCGGCGTAGGTGGCCCACCCTTCGCGGAGCATGTTGGCCGCCGGGCCGGTGGCGTTCATGGTCCACGCGTGCGACACCTCGTGCGCGAGCACGAACGACGGGCCGCGAATGCCTAACTCGACCAACGCGTCGGCTTTGGTGCCGGAAATGACGGCGTCGGCCATGCGCACGGAGAATCCGCGCGGACCCACCGCCCGGTCCTCGACGGCAGCGATGTAAGGCGGTGTTGGGCCGCCGAAGCGTGCATGAAGAACGCTGTCGATCGGGCGTAGCGCGCTCGCGAGCGAATCGTGCGAGAAATGAAACGCGGGCGTGGTGAAGGTCTCGAATCGCACGCCGTCGACATTCGTCGCGACGGGCTTCCATTCGCGATCGTAGATGAGGCTCAAGAGCCACGTCGGATACGCGCTCTGGCCGATCACTGTGCGCACGCCGCCAATCACGGTGTCGCGCTGCGGCA
>DATEHK010000130.1:0-3597 GCA_035279625.1 Gemmatimonadaceae bacterium | reverse complement strand
GACCGTGGTCGACACGGACGCCAGCGCCGGCGGCGGCGCGTTCCCCACCACGCGGATTCCGTCGGCGGCCGTTGCGTTAGGCGGCGACGCGAAGGGCCACGAGGCGCGCCTGCGCGCCGCGGGGCCCGGACGCGTCGCCGTCATCGGGCGCATCGCCGACGGCCGCCTGCTCCTCGACCTGCGCTCCGTGCCGGCCGAGTCGGACGACGCGCTGGCCGCCGCCGTGCTCGCGGCCCTCGCCTAACGATGCGGCCGGCCGTGTTCCTCGACCGCGATGGCACGGTGAACGTCGACACGGGCTACGTGAGCCGCGCCCGCGATGTGATCCTCATCCCCGGCGCCGCCAAGGCCATCGCGCGCCTCAACGCGGCGGGCATTCCCGTGGTCATCGTCACCAATCAATCCGGGATCGGACGTGGTCTGTTGCGCCAGGACGACTACGCCCAGGTCCGCGATCGCGTGGCCGAATTGCTGCACGAGCACGCCCACGCGCGCGTCGATGCCACGTACGAGTGCCCGCACGATCCGCGCGTCGGCGAATGTGCCTGCCGCAAGCCCGGCACCGCGCTCTTCGTCCGCGCCGGACTCGATCTCGAGCTCGCGCTCGACCGCTCGTGGTTCATCGGCGACCGCTGGCGCGACGTCGCGCCCGCCCTGGACCTGGGCGGCTTCGGAATCCTCGTGCCGGGCGCCGGCACGCCGGACGACGACGTGCGCATGGCCCACGATCGCGCGCGCGTCGCCGACACCCTCAACGAAGCGGTCGACGCGGTGCTCGCGTCGCTCGCGCCGGTCCGGTAACATCCCTCGGATGCGGCGGATCGCGGTGCTGGCGTCGGGGCGCGGGTCCAACCTGGACGCCCTCCAGAGATACCTGAGCGCAATGGGACCGCGCGCGGCGGCGACCATCGCGCTCGTGGTGTGCGACCGCGAGCGCGCGGGCGCGCTGGCGCTCGCCAATGCGTTAGGCATCGATGCCCGCGTCTCGGCGCCGTCGCCCGAGCACGCGAGCCATCTCGCGTCGCTCCTGTCGGAATTCGACATCGACCTCCTCGTGCTCGCGGGCTACGTGAGGCTCGTCCCCGACGACATCGTGCGCGCATTTCGCGGCCGCCTCGTGAACGTGCACCCCGCCCTGCTCCCGGCGTTCGGCGGCCAGGGGATGTACGGCGCGCGCGTTCATCGTGCCGTGCTCGACTCGGGCGCGCGCGTCACCGGCGTCACCGCGCACTTCGTGGACGAGACGTACGACCGCGGCGCGATCATCGCGCAGTGGCCGGTGCCGGTCGCGCACCGCGACACAGCCGAGTCGCTGGCGGCGCGCGTGCTGCGCGTGGAGCACCTGCTCTATCCGCGCGCCGTGCACGCGGTGGCGTCGGGCCGTGTGTCGCTCGACGCCCAGGGCGGCGCCAGTTGGGCCGGCGGCGCGAGCGCGCGCGGCCTGACCTTCGTTCCCGAACCCGTGGAGGATCACGAGCTTGCCCGGTACATCGATGACGCGTTGGGTTGCGATGCTATTCGTTAGGCGCTTGGTCGAGCAGAGCGGCCTCGTGGCCGCCGTCCTCGCCCTCGCCGCGGCGCCGGCTGCACGCGCCCAGGGCGCCGCGTCCGGAGACACCACCACGCTGCCCGCCGTCGCATCCTGGATCGCCCTCGACGCCGCACCGGGCCGCGAGCAGAGCGCCACGGCCATCATCGAGCACGCGCTCCCAGGCTGGCAGCGCGATGCGTTAGGCAACCTGGTGCTGCGCCGCGGGAGCGGGAGTCCGCGCCGCGTGGTCGCGTGCGCGCTCGATGAGCCGGGGTTCGTCGTGAGCGGCATCACCGCCGACGGCTACCTCCGCCTGCACGATCCCGCCGGATTGCCGCGCCACCCGCTCTGGGTGCAGTTCCACGAGGGCCAGCGCATCATCGTCCACACGCGGCACGGCGGCGTGTCCGGCGTGATCGGCGTCCGCAGCGTGCACCTCTGGCGCGGCGCATCGCCCGGCGACGCGCCGGCAACGATCGACCGCCTCTGGGTCGATGTCGGCGCCCGGAACCGCGCCGACGTCAAGTCGTTAGGCATCGGGATGCTCGACCCGGTCTCGCGCGACTGGCCACGGTGGGTCTACGCCGATCTCGTCGCCGGACCCGCGGCCGCCGATCGCGTGGGTTGCGCCGCGGTTGCCGCCGCGTCCACCATCGCGCCCGAGCACGGCGAAACCGACTACGTGATCTCCGTCCAGAGCGCGTTCCGGTGGACGGGCTTGAGCGCGGTGCTCGCGTCGTTAGGCGGAGCCGACACGTTCATCATCGCGGCGGCCCGCGGCGTGCCGGCCGCCGCGCCCGGCGGATCGCCCGTGATCGCGCAAACCGAAACCCGGACGCCGTTCGCTCCCATCCCCGGCGTGCAGGTGGGCACCACCATCGAGCTGGCGGTCCGCGCGCTGTATCCGCGCACGTTGGTCGAGAGCGTTCGCGAGAGCGACGTGGAGCAATATGCGGCGGCCATCGCGCGCGCTGCGGGCATCGCGTCGCGCCCGCCGCTCGTCGCGCTCGACGTCCCCGCCGTACGAACGTCCGAGCCGCACGACAGTCTGGCCGATGCCGCCGCGCTGCTGCGCCGGCTCTCGGACACGTACGGCGTCTCGGGCCACGAGGCCCAAGTGCGCGACGCCGTGCGCGCCGCGCTCCCGGAATGGGCCGCGGCGAACGCAACGGTCGACACCGCGGGCAATCTGATCGTCGCCGTTGGGCCCGATCGCGATACCGCGGTGTTCGTCGCGCACATGGACGAAGTCGGTTGGGCGGTCACGAAGATCGCGGCCGATGGCGCCGTGTCGCTCGAGCGGCGCGGCGGATTCCTCGAGTCGCTCTGGGAGGGACAGACCGCGATCGCGCACGTCGACACCGGAGAGGCGCACGTCATGGTGCGCGGCATCTTCGTGCCGCGCGACAGCGCGCGCACGGAGCAGCCGGCCCAGGTCACCGCGTGGTTCGGGCTCGACTCGGCGGCGCTGGCGGCGAAGGGCGTCACCGTGGGCACCACGGTCACGAGCTCCAAGCGCGCGGCCCGCTTCGGCGCCACGCGATTCTCGGCGCGCTCGCTGGACGATCGCACGGGATGCACGGCGCAGCTCCTGGCGATGCGGGCACTCAATCCGGCGGCGCTCACGCACAAGGTGATCTTCGCATTCTCTGTGCGCGAAGAGACCGGGTTGTTCGGCGCCGCGGCGCTGGCCGCGACGTGGGGCCCGTCCGTGAAGCGGGTGCACGCGATCGACACCTTCGTCTCGTCCGACGCGCCCCTCGAGAGCGACCGCTTCGCGGACGCTCCGTTAGGCGCGGGCGCCGTGGTCCGCGCGCTCGACAACTCGAGCGCCACGCCGCCGGCCGAGGTCGACCGCGTGGTGGCGCTCGCGCGCGGAGCGAGGATTCCGATCCAGGTCGGCACGACCAACGGCGGCAACGACGGCAGCGAGTTCGTGCGCTATGGCGCGGTGGACGTGCCGATCGGGTGGCCGCTCCGCTATTCGCACTCGCCGGCGGAAGTAATCGACCTCCGCGACGTGGTGTCGCTCGCCCGCGTGATCGAGCGGCTCGCGCGCGCGCCGG
>DATEHK010000129.1:0-5171 GCA_035279625.1 Gemmatimonadaceae bacterium | reverse complement strand
CCCGAGTGGACCACGATCCTCGACCTCGATTCGCTGTCGCAAGCCGAACACGCGAATTGGGTCTGGCACGGTTCGCAGTGCGCGGAACCAGCCGAGCGACGTTGCATCATCTCGCTGTCCGATGGCGGCGAAGATGCGAGCACGGAGCGCGAGTTCGACCTCGGCACGCGACGTTTCGTCGATGGCGGCTTCGTGCTCTCGCGCGGCAAGCAGCGCGTGGCGTGGGTGGGACAGGACACCATCCTCGTCTCGCGCGAATGGAATCCGGGCGAGCTCACGTCATCGGGTTACCCGTACATCGTCAAGCGGCTGGTGCGCGGTCAACCGCTCGACAAGGCGACGGAAGTCTTTCGCGGCGCGGCGACCGATGGCGGCTACGGCGTGTCGCCATTCTCGATCGTAGACGGCGCCGGGCATCGCATCGTCGGCATCATCCGGCCGACCAGTACATTCGAGACCGAGGCCTATATCGTTAGGCCTGGGGGCGTCGCGCGCCTGGCGATCCCGGCCAAGTCGTCGATCACCGGACTCGTAGATGGTCAGGTGATCGTCCAGCTCTCGGCACCGTGGAAAGAGGGAAGCACCACGATCCCGGCGGGATCGCTCGCGTCGTTCGATCTGGCGAGTGCTAACGCACACCCAGACCGGCTGTCGCCGGTGTCGGTGTTCGAGCCGGGTCCGCGTGAATCCGTTGGAGGCGTTGCCGTGACGCGCAACGCGTTAGTCGTATCCATACTGCACAACGTGCGCGGGCAAGTGGCGCTCTTCACGCGCGGCGCCGGCGGTGCCTGGTCGCGCAAGCAGCTTCCATTCCCCGACAACCTCGCCACCGGCATCGTCGACGCCGACGTGCACGGCGACGACATCTTCGTCTCGGTGACCGGGTTCCTAACGCCGAGCAGCGAGTGGATCGCCAATGGCGCGGCCGGTACCGCGGAATCGCTCAAAGCGCTGCCGGCGCAGTTCGATGCATCGCGCGACACCGTCGAGCAATTCGAGGCGACGTCGAAGGACGGCACCAAGGTGCCGTACTTCGTGGTGCATCCGCGCGCGATGAAGCTCGACGGTTCGAACGCGACGATCCTCAACGCGTACGGCGGATTCGAAGTGTCGATGACGCCCAGCTATTCGGCGACGATCGGCAAGCTGTGGCTGGAACACGGCGGCGTGTTCGTGCTGGCGAACATCCGCGGCGGCGGTGAGTTCGGTCCGGCATGGCACGAAGCGGGACTCAAGACGCATCGACAGGTGATCTACGATGACTTTGCGGCGGTCGCAGAGGATCTCATCGCGCGCAAGATCACCAGCACGCCGCACTTGGGAATAATGGGCGGATCGAACGGCGGACTGCTGATGGGTGTGGAGATGACGGAGCATCCCGATCTCTGGGGCGCGATCGACATCCAGGTGCCGCTGCTCGACATGCTGCGCTTCGAGAAGATCGACGCCGGCGAATCGTGGGTGGGCGAGTACGGCAGCGTATCGAATCCCACCGAGCGCGCCTTTCTCGCGTCGATCTCGCCGTACCAGAATTTGCGCAAGGGCGTGAAGTATCCCGAGCCATTGATCTGGACCACCACCAAGGACGATCGCGTGGGACCGCAACACGCGCGCAAGTACGCGGCGAAGATGGCGGCAATGGGCGACCCGTATCTCTTCTACGAAGTGATCGAGGGTGGACACGGCTCGGGCGCCAACCTCAAGGAACGCGCGCACACGTCGGCTCTGGAGTTCACGTATTTCGCACGGCAGTTGATGTAGCCGTTGCACGGGCACTCGCGCCGCCGCCTGACTGGCGGCGCGCGCGAGCTCATCGGAGAACGCCATGTCGCGACTGCTCGGGTTAGGCGAGCGATTCCCGGATTTCACCCTCCAGGCGTGCGTTTCGGCGCAGCCGGGAGGCGAGTTTCGCGTGGTGAGCTCCCAGGAGATGGAGGGCGCGTGGACGGCGGTCTTTTTCTGGCCGCGGGATTTCACGTTCGTGTGTCCCACCGAGCTGGTGGAGTTCAACCGCGCGCTCCGCGAGTTTCGCGCGCTGGCCGCGAAGGTGTACGGTGTGAGCGGTGACAGCCACGACTCGCACCTCGCCTGGCGCAACGAGAACCCGGACTTGCGCGACATCGGGTTCCCGATGCTCGCCGACGCCGACAAGTATCTGGCCCAGGAGTTAGGCATCCTGGATCCGATCGACAAGGTCCCGCTCAGGGCGACCTATCTGCTCGACAAGGACAGGAAGATCCGCTGGCTCTGCGTGAACGATTTGAGCGTGGGCCGGAGCACCGGCGAGGTGCTGCGCGTGTTGGCGGCGCTCCAGTGCGGAGAGCTGTGCCCGGCCAACTGGAAGCCCGGCCAAGCGACGCTCGTACCGCCGCGCACCAAGCGAAAGTCCGCGCGCTGGGAAATCAAGGAACCCGTCGCGCCAGCCTAACGCCGCGTCGCCGGCTCGGTAGGCGGCCAGGGTCAATAGATGTGCAGCTGCTCCAGCAGCGTGAACGTGTCGCCGACGCACTCGAACAAGTCCTTGTTGTGCTTGATCATCTTGGAGCGCATGAGCACGCGCAGCCACTGCTTGTACGTGAACAGCTCGTAGCGCGCCAACACGTCCGTGAGCGGCACGTCCCTCTGCGACAGCAACCCGGCCAGGAACATCGCGCACTCGAAGCCGAGCGATATCGACTGGAAGTAGGGTGAGCCCATGGCCGCATCGCCGACCAGGAACACCGGCGAGCGGGCGAATGAGTGCTCGCCGTTTGCCGCGCGCCGCAGCCCGAGACTCGTCGAATTGCGAGCCCGATACAAGTCGAGCGGGATGCGGATGATGTCGAGGTCGCCCACGATCTCGCCGTTGGTTTCCGTTTTCACCTTGGCGATGAAGCGGTCCATCGACTGCGCGACCTGCGGAAAGTTGCCGCGAAGCCACTCGCCATCGAACCGCGGCGGCATCCGCTCGTAGTCCTCCGCGCTGATGTTGACGATTCCCGTCACGTGCGTGACGTGGCCGTCGTAGTACGTGCGCTTGACAGCCGGAATGAACTTGTAGTACGCGTTGTCGATGTTCTTGTAATACTTGCAATACTCGTTGCAGTCGTAGGCCTGGCCGTAGAGGAACGTGACGACGATCGCGTATTCCAGCCGGAGCTTGAACGTATTCGTGCCCGCATCCGCGGAGCCTGCGTTAGGCGCAAGCGATTCGCGGAGCAGGGAGTTGGTGCCCGTGCAGTCGATCAGCACGTCTCCCGATTCGAGCATCGTCATCGCGTCCTGCGCCGTGACGGCGCCGAACCTGCGCTCCACCGGATGCGTGCGGCGCGAATCGATGAGCGTGCTCAACGAGCGCTCGATCTCGTTGAGCGGGCAGAAGCCAGCGGTCCATCCCCGCAGCAGCTCCATGAAATCGGATGGGATGGACTGACGGAACGCGAGGCCCTCCGCGAGCTCGTCCGGCTCGAAGATGGCTTCGATACTTTCCCCATCGATGTAGTCGGTGCAGTAGCTGGCGATCGAGTCGGCCACGAGATACGGCGCGAGCTGCACCATGCGGGTGCGCGTATACTCGCGCCGCTTCTCGTAGAGATGGACTGAGAATCGGTCGTTCGACTGGAGCAGCGCTGCCGCGGCGAGGCCCACGGGTCCCGCGCCGAGTACGTGAACGTGGGCTGGGGAGGGCAGCGCCTCGGAACCTGGGTGCCCGGCTTTCGGCATGCGCGTCCTTGGCTGACGCCGCCTGATTGCGGCAGCCCCAAGATACACCCGCTCCTTCCGGCAGCGGAAGACGAACCTGTACTGTTTCTTCGCCTAACGCGCGGCACCGGGGAGAAGTCCTCGACGCGTCAGTGCCCCTTCCTCGCGGCAGCCGAGCCGTCAGGGTAAGTCGGCACCGGAACCACGAACGTCGTAATCGGCTCCGTTTAGTCCTGGTGCACGATGATCGGGGAGTCTTGGAACCCTCCGCCCTACGCGAGCCTGTCCGTCCTCGGAAAATAGAACATGAGGTGGCGACCGCCCTTGCAGTACAGCGGACCGACGTACGAGTCGCTCGACATCATGTATGACATTGCGCCCGGCGCAGGCTGGACGAGCTCGTTTCGTTGGAACGCCGGCGCGATGCTGTCGGACATCTGCGCCGTGCCGGGTGCGCGCGCGTGCCGCGCTCGGTATCGTTTGTGGACATGGAATCGGGACGCCGTTCAACACCGGAGGAGCACGGGTCGCCGTGAGCGCAGTGGAGACGATGTCGCGACAGGCGACGTTCGACCTGCTCGAGCGGGAGCTGGCGGCGATCGGCTCACCGCGGTCACGGACGGCGCCTAGTGCGTTCTGGGTTCCCGGCCGCATCGAAGTGTTGGGCAAGCACACCGACTACGGCGGCGGCCGCAGCCTGCTCTGCGCGGTGGACCGCGGGATCTGCGTGCTCGCGCGACCGCGGGCCCCGGACGAGGCTAACGCAAGCCTGGTGCGCGTGCGCGACGCGAAGTCGGGCGCGACCGCCGACTTCGACATGGCGCCGGACGTCGCGGCGCGTCCGGGGACGTGGGCGAACTATCCGATCACCGTCGCCCGCCGCATCGCGTCCAACTTCGGCGCGCGGGTGCGCGGCGCCGACATCGTGTTCTGGAGCGGCATCCCGCACGCGTCCGGCGTGAGTAGCTCGAGCGCGCTCGTCGTCGCCATCTTTCTTGCGTTAGGCGCGGCCAACGATCTCGAGTCGCGGCCGGCGTACCGGGAGGCGATTCGGTCAACCGACGATCTCGCCGGCTACCTGGGCGCGGTCGAGAACGGTCTCGACTTCGGCGCGCTCGTCGGCAACGCCGGCGTGGGAACCTTTGGCGGAAGCGAAGACCACACCGCGATTCTCTCGGCGCGCCCGGGCGCAATCGTGCAGTACCGGTTCTGTCCGGTCACGTTCGAACGCGCGATCCCGCTTCCAGGCGGCGTGTCGTTCGTCGTGGGGGCGAGCGGGGTGCAGGCCGAAAAAACCGGCGCGGCGCTCCATCGGTACAACGATGTGTCGCGGCGGTTGAGTACCGCGCTCGACTGCTGGCGGCGCGCCACCGGCCGTGCGGATGCGTCGATGGGCGCCGCGCTGGCCTCCGCGCCCGACGCCCGGGCGCGCCTGCTCGCCGTGTTAGGCGAGTCGCGCGGCGCGGCGTACTCGCCGGAATCGCTCGTCG
>DATEHK010000128.1:0-4772 GCA_035279625.1 Gemmatimonadaceae bacterium | reverse complement strand
TCGGCGTCCATCACCATGTACTTGGCGCCGGTGAGCGCTTTGATCCTGGCGCTGCCGGCGTCGTGGTCGAAGTGTGCGTGGCTGATCAAGAGAATCTTGACGTCGCTGAACTTGAAGCCGAGCTGCTCGATGCTCGCTTTGATTTGCCGGACGTTTTGCTCGAGATCGCTGTTGATCAGGATCAGCCCGTTAGGCGACGTGACGAGATAGCTGGCGAGGGCTCTGGTGCCGACGTAATAGAGGTTCCCGGCGATATGGAACGGCGGAAAGGGTTGGGTCCACGTGGAATCGACCTGCGCCGCGGCGGGCAGGGACGAAGCAACTCCAAGACTGATGGACAACACGACCGTTCTGAGCGTACTCATGTCTCGTGCTCCTGTGACTTTTGGAAAACGGCGCCACGGGTTCGATATTATCATTCGACCCGTTTCCACACACCTCCATCACAGGATCTCCATGACCACGACCGCTCCCGCCTCCACACTTCGTGCAACCACGATGGGCTGCTCGCTCACCTGCAAGGACGTCCAGGCATCCATCCGCTGGTACCATGATGTCCTGGGGTTCGCGGTGGAGAACAAGTTCGAGCGCGATGGGAAGCTTGTCGGCGCCGCCATGGTCGCCGGCCACGTTCGCATCATCCTGAACCAGGATGATGGCAAGCTCGGCTGGGACCGGATCAAGGGGCAGGGACTCTACCTCCAGCTCAACGTGGAAGGTCGCGCCGACGTCGACTCCGCCGCGGCACGGATCAAGGCTGCCGGGGCAGGGACGCTCCTCGATGAGCCGGCCGATCGCCCGTGGGGCGTGCGGATGTTCCATTTCAAGGACCTCGACGGGTTCAAGCTCGGCGTGTCGACGCCGCTCGCCAAATGATGCCTAACGCCGTGGAGGGTCGTCCTTCCCATTCTCTGCCACCAACGTCAGACGCGACCAGCAATCGCTAGATTGTGCCTGTCCGCAGCGCCGCCTGTCCGTCACGTCCCTCAATGACCTTCCGCGACCAACTCCAATCGAGTCTGGGTAGCGCATACACGCTCGACCGCGAGTTGGGCGGCGGCGGCATGTCCCGCGTCTTCGTTGCCGAAGAGCGGCGACTCGGCCGCCGCGTCGTGGTGAAAGTCCTCTCGACCGAGCTGGCCGCGGGACTGAGTGCCGAGCGATTCGAGCGCGAGATCAGAGTGGCCGCGTCGCTCCAGCAAGCGAACATCGTACCGGTGCTCAACGCCAGCGACACGAACGGTGTGCCGTACTACACCATGCCGTTCGTCGAAGGCGAGAGTCTGCGTGCTCGTTGGATGGCGGCCTGGTATGGGGGGTGGACGCCATCGTCGCATTCTCGGAGGGCGACGACCATTGAATCGGTCACGTTAGGCCGATGTCGCTGGTAGACTTGGATGCATGCTCGACATCATCTCTGGACACAAGCGAAAGGTCATCCGGGCGCGCGTTGAGACATCGTGAGACTTGGGGGTCTGACGGCGCATCGATGTTGCGCATCGTCCGACACGGCCGGCGCGTCGACTGGAACTCGGCGCCAGGCAGGCACGCCCCATTGCGCAAACCTAGCAGTTGGGTTATGTTCACAGGTGCCGACCGTGCTCCGGGAAGGACGGTTCCGCGTCCTCATCTATCTGCCGCCGCGCGAACACGAGCCGCCGCACGTCCATGTGTGGAACGCCGGCGGCGAGGTCGTCATCGAGCTGGCCGTGGGGCCGACCGCGCAGACTATTCGGTCCGTCGCGGGGATGCGAACCGCGGACATTACCGCCGCATTCCGTCTCGTGGAGCGCCATACTGCGTTTCTTCTGGAGTGCTGGAGGAAGTACCATGACTAGCGAACGGCGGACATCGAAGGCAGCGATCCTGGCTCAGATTCCTGCCGCGCGCGCGCGAGAAGCTCGTGCGCGTCGCACTGGGCGGCGTGCCATCTCGGCGTTCTACGACCGCGGAACGAGGCGCGTCATGCTGGAGCTCACGCTGGGATATGTGTTCGGCTTCCCGGCTGATGCGATCCCGGCCCTGGCCAAGGCGCGCCCGGAGCAGCTGGCGGCGGTGGAGGTGAGTCCTGGCGGGAGTGGCCTCCATTGGGAGGCGTTAGACATTGATCTCAGCGTGCCGGGTCTCCTGCTGTCCGCGCTGGGGCGCTCGCAACAACGCCGTGAGCTTGCCCGCCTTGCCGGCCGGGCTACGAGTCGTCTCAAGGCTGCGGCGTCGCGGGCGAATGGAAGGAAGGGTGGGCGGCCGAGGAAGGCGGCGCGGCGCGGCTGAGATTGAGCGGATGGGCCGTTCCCTAGCCATCGAGCATGCTCGCGTGCTCTTCGTGCTCGGGATCGCGGATCGCAAGAACGAAATTCTCGTAGCCTGGGACTCCGCCGACATCTTCAGGCGGGCACGCTCGCTTGCCACCGACGACGCGCGGATATTTTGCCTCCGGTTGGGCCTAGTCGATGGCTTCTAATGCCCTCGGCATCCACGGGGTCGTGCGCGCAACGGGCGACGTTGACTTCCTGTATCGACGAACCACGAGGAACGTCCAGAGGCTCTGCCGAGCGCTGGTCGACTTCGGCGCGCCTAACGACGTCATCGAGGTGGATGCACTGATGACGCGCGATTGGGACCTACGCGCCAGAGCGCTCAGCTCGCAGCGATCTGCTGGTCCGCCTCGCCCTTCCGGCGATATCGCCACGCGAGTTGCGCGACTGCGAGGGCGAAGCCGACAGCCGCAATCAGCAAGTCCGCAACTATGTCACGCACAAACGCAAATCCGATGAGGCCGCCCAACGCTGCTCCGAGCGCTGTTTCCGCGAAGAGGCGGCCGAGCGGCACTCGGCGCAGAAATCCGAAAGCCGCCGCCGGGCCGAGCAGGAATCCGCACGCGCCGCCGACCACGGAGGCATAGAGGTAGGTTTCGCCATCGAAGAACATCCCACGCGGCCCGGCGAGGATGAGGTCGAGCATCAGCGCGACGAACACGCCGGCCGCGGCACCGGCGAGAACGCAGCCGGCCGTCACGCCCAGGATAACGCGCGCGATGCGGAGGAAGCGAGGCATAGTGGCGAAGCCCGACGCTCAGGGGAATGGAGGAAAGGCGATGGCAAAAGTCAAATGCAGCATTTCGGTATCAGTGGATAATTGTGTGGCCGGGCACCATATGACAGAGCAGCACCCGTTTGGCGACATGCCGCAGAACCTGCTGCACCACTGGCAACTGGACGAGCCGGAGAAGCACGCGGCGGAGTACCGTGCGCTGTTGGATGCGGGCGCGTTCATCATTGGTCGCAACATGTTTGGCCCGCGCGGAGCGGAGTACGACCGCAGTTGGCAGGGTTGGTGGGGCGACGACCCGCCGTACCATGCGCCGGTGTTTGTGCTAACGCACCGGATGCGAGAGCCGCTCCAGATGAAAGGCGGCACGACGTTTTATTTTGTGACCGATGGGATCGAGTCGGCGCTCGAGCAGGCGCGCAAGGCGGCCGGCGAGCGGGATGTGAGCGTGATGGGCGGTGCCGACACGGTGAACCAATATCTGCGCGCCGGCCTCCTGGACGAGCTGTGGCTGCACGTTGCGCCGATAGTTTACGGCGACGGAAAGCGGTTGTTCGATGGCGTGAGCATGCAGGGGCTGGAGGTCTTGGAGATGCGCACCACCCCGATCGTGACGCACGTGCGGTATGGGGTGACACGCGGGTAGCTACGCGTCTAGACTACCGGTAGATCAGGGAACGATGCCGTTAGGCGAAAGAAAAGCGGCGTGTCTATTGAGCGCTATGGCTCAGAGGGCCATTCGATTTCGCGACGGCTGTGAATCACCGCGAGGATGTCAATTCGCGACCTCCTCACGACGCTCGGCGCAAGATATCGCGCAAACGAGCCCTGGCTTGGTCATGAGGAACCGTGCGGCCCGCGGCGACATCAGCAAGCCCGGCGTCGACCGACTCGCGCACGTACAGCTCGTAAATCACGTCGTCCCACGTGGCGTCGTCGGGAAGGCGATCGATGGCTTCGCGAGCATGAGCTTTTGCGTTCAATGATTCTGTCACCGTTCCCTCAGGCGTGGGGGGGCGAGTGAAAATTCGCCTGGCTAGGTCCGAGACGCAACAGACCGAGCCGATCGGATCGGTGTCAAGGCCGTCGATCGGACGGGCGAGTAGAATCCCTTTTCCATTCGCCGCCTCGAACCACAAGCAGCGCCACGTGTCCGTCCGCCGGCTCGCTGTTCTCGCGTCGTTCGCCAGTTGCGTCCTTGTCCTTGGCCTCGGCGCGTGCAGCCGGGCCGAGCCTCCGGCGAGCACCAGCACGCGCGGCGATTCCGCATTTGCCGCGCTCTCCAGCGAGATTCTTCACGACGACTTCCGCCGCCACCCGAGCGCGTCGACGTAGCTCGGCGTCCACGCCTAACCCCGATCCACACGCCCTCGGGACAGGAGACGTCAGCGTCCTAGCGGCACGCCCCCCATCCGAGTGTGCACATCTTCCCGGTGAAAGCGTGCAATTCTATACCGGTGTTGACAATATTTCCCGGGCGGCGTCGAGAAAGCGCTGCGGTACCTGTCTCTCAGGCGTTGCGCCCTGCGCTCGCAAGAGCCTTTCGGCCGCCCGCGCTAATCGACCAGTTGCCGCCCGAGCCGGCGCCGTGGTTGCCTGTCGGCGTGTGCTTCACGAGGCCGAGCTTCTTGGCGCGGTTGAGCATCACCGAGAGCTTCCGACGCCCATCGCGCGAGTCGTCGCCCAGCTTCTTCGCGATCTGCCCCGCAACGGCGCCGCGGCCA
>DATEHK010000127.1:0-5428 GCA_035279625.1 Gemmatimonadaceae bacterium | reverse complement strand
GGGCGCGGGTGCCTGTGGGGCCGCGGTGCGCGCCGGCGCCGATTGTGCCGCCGAGGCCATGGGCGTCGCCCGGGCCGTGGTCGCGCCACTTCCTAACCGCTCGAGGCCGCGCGCGATGTCGGCCGCGCTCGTGTCGGGATTCGTGAACAGCGCCGCCGCCGCGTCGAGCGCCGCCAACGCGCTCTCCTCCAACGCCGATGCCCGCGTGCTCCACTCGGCCGCGAACCGCGCCACCACCTTCTCGCCGAAGCTGTTCGCCGTCGCGCCTAACGCACGGACCGCGTTCCGCACGTCGCGCGACGACCGGTCGCGATGCTCGCCGCCCCGCTGCGCGCGCGCCTCGGCCACCACGCCGCGCAGGTGCTCGGCCAGACTCACCACCTCGAGCCGGAATCGTTCCGCCGGCGTCGTGGGCGGGTGCGTCGCGGCCGACACCACACCGGAGCTGCCGTCGCCCGCGAACAGCTCGGCGATCGGCACGATGCGGTCGGCGCGCCCCGTTTCATCGGACACCGCGCCTAACGCAGCCTCGAAGGCCACCATCTCCGACATGTCGGGCGCCGGACGGCCCGATGCCGCGAGGTCGCGCGACACGCGCCGCAGCACCGCGGCCGCCGACGAAAAGAGCGCCGCTTCCTTCGGTCCGCACGGATGTGCCGCACCGGCCAGCTCCATCGATTTGAGCGTGGCCTCCAGCGCTTCCATCACATCCGGCAGCGGCGGCATGTCGCGAACGTCGGCTACGCCGCGCAAGGCTCTCACGCGTTCTGTTGCCGATCCGATCACGGCCGGATTGGCGCCCGGACCCACGGCGTCGAGCGCGCGCGAGAGCTCCAGCGTTTCGCCAGCCAGGAATCCGCTCCGCGAACCCACGGCACGCGCACCGCTCCGTGGCGTGGCTCCCGGCGGCGCGAGTCTCGCCAGTTCTTCACCCCGTGCACGCGCCCGCTGCTCCTCGAGCGAGCTCCAGCTCCGCGCGCCGCGCACCAAAAGTCTCAAGTCGTCTACCGCCGCGACGAGCGCGGCCGCCGTCGACGCGTCCCACGGCACTCGCTTCTCGCGAAGGGCCCGCGCAACCCGCTCCACGCCTGCCCCCACTGCCGCGATCGCTGTCTGTCTCGCCATGGTCGCGCTGCCGCGCAGCCGATGCGCCGCCGCCATGAGCGCGTCGACGTTGGGCGCACCCGCGCCCGGACGCGCCGCGTTCAGCATGGCGTCCATCTGATCGATGTACTCGGTGGCTTCGACGACGAAGAAGTCCAGAACGCGGACCGACGAACTCATGCGGGCTCCAACCGGGAGAACAATGGGGGCAGCAAGTTACGGACGATCGAGCGGCGCGGTCAACGCGACCGTGCGGCATCCATGGCCGTACGCATCTCGCGTACCGACTCGCCCAGCCCCACGAAAATGGCGCGACTGACGATCGAATGACCGATGTTGAGTTCTTCTATCTCTGGGATCGCCGACACCGGACCCACGTTGCGAACCGTGAGACCATGGCCGGCGTGAACGGCCAGGCCCAGCTCCGCGCCCCGCGTCGAGGCGCGTCGCAAGGCGTCCAACGACTTCTCACCGCCGCCCAACGCATAGGAGCCCGTATGCAACTCGATCGCATCCACGCCCATCTCGTGTGACCGCTCTACCGCTTTCACGTCGGGATCGATGAACAGACTGGTCCTCACTCCTGCGCGTTTCAGTCGGGCGAGTCCGGCTGCCAACCGGTCGCGATCCTGCTCGACGTTCAGGCCGCCCTCGGTGGTCACCTCCTGCCGACGCTCGGGAACGAGCGTCACCTGGTATGGCTTGAGTCCCGTCGCGATGCCCAGCATCTCGTCGGTGAGAGCCATCTCAAGGTTGAGCACGGTGCGGATGCTTGTGGCGAGTCTCTGGATATCGTCGTCATGGATGTGGCGACGGTCCTCGCGAAGGTGCGCTGTGATTCCTTCCGCGCCCGCGTCCTCGCACAGAACGGCGGCGGCAACCGGGTCCGGTTCGTCGGTTTTGCGTGCCTCACGGAGCGTCGCCACGTGATCGACGTTGATGTAGAGCCGTTGATGATTTGTTCGCATTGACTAATCGGCGTTGGTTCGCACCACTTTTCACTCGGAGTCACATCGTGAAGCGCTACGTAGCTGTCCTCGTCGTCCTCGCTGCGTGCAGCAGTGCTGCGCAGCAGCACACCGCGACGTCTGACTCGCCGGTCCCCACCAACGTGGCCGGTGCGGACACACCCAAGCAGGCCGTCCAAGAATTCCTGGCCGCGGCACATGCGCAGGACTTACACGCCATGGCGCTCGTGTGGGGCACCCATGATGGTCCGGCCCGTGACGTCGTGGATCACAAACAGCTCGAGAAGCGCGAGCTGATCATGCAGTGCTACGTCACGCACGACACCTTCACCGTGTTGAGCGAAGTGCAGGGTGAAAAGGGAGCACGCGTGCTGTCGGTGTCCCTCACCAAGGGCCAGTTGGCGCGCCAATCCAAGTTCACTGCCGTCAAGGCGCACGACGAACGTTGGTATGTCGAAGACATACAGCTCGAGCCGCTCAAGGATCTCTGCGCCTCGTCCTGACGCGGTACGCGGAGGGAACATTCCCTCCGAATCACTCGTTTATCATTCGGTAAGCTCGATGAGGACGCCTCCAGTCGCGCTGGGGTGGAGGAAGGCAATTCGCCTCCCCTCGGCGCCGATGCGGGGCGTTTCGTCGATGAGCCGGACACCGGCCTGTCGACAGCGATCGAGGGCATCGTCCAGGTTCGGGACTTCGAAGCAGATGTGATGGATTCCCGGACCGCGACGCGCCACGAAGGTGGCGATGGGTGAGTCGTCGCGCGTCGCCTCGAGAAGCTCGACGAGCGACTCACCGGCGGCGAGGCCGGCGATGTGAGCCCCGTCGGCGTCATAGAGCGGCACTTGGTCGAGTCCGAGAATGTCGCGGTAGAATGGCAGGACTTGATCGAGGGCTCGGACCGCGATGCCGATGTGGGCGATGCGGGCGCGTCCTGGCGGAGCGGGTGTCGAAGCAGGCATCGGTCTCCGGTATGGGTGTACCAACGATAAACTAAACTGTAGATTCGTGTCGGGCGAAATACATGGCGGAGGCAATTGAAGCATGTCGAATGCATTGGCAGTAACCGATTCCACGTTCGAGAACGAGATCGAGAAGCACGACGGATTGGCTGTCGTCGATTTCTGGGCGACATGGTGCGGACCGTGTCGCGCGATCGGTCCAGTGCTCGAGCAGTTGGCCGTCGAGTACGTTGGCAAGGCGAAGGTCGCGAAGCTGGATGTCGACGCGAACCAAAAGACCGCGATGCGGTTCAACGTGCGCTCCATCCCGGCCATCCTGTTCTTCAAGAACGGCAAGTTGGTCGATACGGTAATCGGCGCGGTGCCGAAAGCGAAGTTGGCTTCGAAGTTTCAGGAGCACGGTGTGACGGAGACGGCTTCGGCCAAGCTGGGCTGACCGCTCTTGCGACGCTGACCGTTTTCTGCCCGGCCTTGGGTTCGCTCAAGGCCGGGCTTTTTTTTCGTACATGCCTTAGACTGAAAATCACGAGCGGCCGTTGAGCCGGCCTGTCCGCAGTTTCCCAACCCCAAGCGTGGTGGCGCGGCCTCCGTGACGTCTCAAGTCGGACGCCTGTACGTGGTCAGCACGCCGATCGGCAACCTCGGCGATTTTTCGGCGCGCGCCGTGGAGGTGCTGCGCGCGGTGCACGCGGTGCTGGCGGAGGACACGCGACACTCGCGCCACTTGCTCGAGCACTATGCGATTGCGACGCCGCTCTCGCCGTATCACGAGCACAATGAAGCGCGCGAGACGCCGCGCATTCTAGAGCGACTGGCGGCCGGCGAGTCGTTCGCGTTGATCAGCGATGCCGGGACGCCGCTCTTGTCCGATCCCGGTGCGCGGTTGGTGCGCGCGGCGATCGACGCCGACATTGCAGTGGTGCCGGTGCCCGGTGCGTCGGCGTTGCTTTCGGCGCTCGTGGCGTCGGGACTGAATGTCGACCGCTTCACGTTCTTCGGATTCCTGCCTCGGAAAGGGCGCGAGCGCACCGAAGCGTTCGACGCGGTAATCGAACTGGCGCACACGGCCGTACTATACGAAGCGCCCGGTCGAGTCGCCGACACGTTGGCCGAGCTCGAGCGTCGAGGAGCAGGGGATCGCGAGGTGGTGGTGGCGCGCGAGCTCACGAAGCAATTCGAGGAGACGCGGCGGGGAACGGTGGGCGAGTTGGCGCGGTACTATGCGGATGCGCCGCTCAAGGGCGAAGTGGTGATTGTGCTCGAGGGGCGTGGTCCGTCGTCACCGGATGAGGGGGCGGCACGCGAGCGGGCGCGCGTGTTGCGGGAGGGCGGCGCGAGTGCGCGCGACGTGGCGCGCGCGTTGGTGGAGGAGCACGGGCTTGCCCGCAACGCGGCGTACCGGCTGGCGCACGAGCCGGAGTAGCGAATCCGTTCATCCAGTTGCCCAAGGGCGCGCGCATGTCTGTCACACGTCTCGCCTGCATTCTCGTTGCCGCCGCCGCGTCGTTAGGCGCGGGCCGCGCGGCGGCGCATCGCGCGCCCGAGGCCGACGGGCTGCGCATGACGATCGCGCGGCTCCAGTACGACGGCGGCGGCGACTGGTACGCCAATCCATCGAGTCTGCCTAACTTGCTCGAGGCCATTGCGACGCGCACGTCGCTCAAAGTGGAGCCCACCGAAGCGCGGATCACGCTCATGGACGACCGGCTGTGGGATTATCCGTTCATCCACGTGACGGGCCACGGCAACATCCATTTCAGCGATCAAGAGGTCGTGCGGCTGCGCGAGTATCTCGAGCGCGGCGGGTTCATCCATTTCAGCGACAACTACGGCATGGATGCGAGCTTTCGTCGCGAGATCAAGCGTGTATTCCCCGACCGGCCGTTGGTCGACGTGCCGCTCGCGCATCCCATCTATCACATCGTGTACGATTTCCCTCGCGGGTTGCCCAAGATCCACGTGCACGACGGCTTGCCGGCCGAAGGGTTAGGCATCTTTTTGGGCGACCGGTTGGCCGTGTTCTACGACTATCAGTGCGACCTGGGCAACGGGTGGGAGGACACCACCGTGTACCATGATCCGCCGGCCAAGCACGAGGCGGCGCTGCGCATGGGCGTGAATCTGTTCGTGTACGCGGTCACCAGCCGGCCGGTGTCGTGACGGTCACCGGGCTGGTTCGCCGCGAGCGGTCGCGGTTAGGCATCGCGATTCTGGCGCGCGGGGCGGCGGTGGCGGTCGCCGCGGCGGCGGCCCTGCTGGCGGCCAGCACCATAGCGTTAGGCGGGGCGCGGTGGATCACGCGGCCCGGCGCGCCGTTGGCGTCGTGGGTGGTGGCGGTGGTGGCAGCCGGGATTGCGTGCTGGTGGGCGCGCGGTGCCGTGCGGGCGGCCGCGA
>DATEHK010000126.1:0-17414 GCA_035279625.1 Gemmatimonadaceae bacterium | reverse complement strand
TGCCGCCGGTCCGGCTGCTGCTCCGGCGGGGGCGCTCGCCGCGGCTGCACGCGACACCGGTGCCCGGCCCGTGGCGACGGGTCCGGGTCAGCCGCGTCCGTACGATCGCGTGATCACGCGCGGGGCGAAGACGCAGCGCGGCATGTTCATCGTGCACGAGCTCTGCGACCGTCTCTACTTCGAGATCCCGCAAAAGGAGCTCGACAAGGACATGCTGCTCGTTGGGCGGTACGATCGCGCGCCCGCCGCGGAACCGGATTTACCTCCGGGGCAATTCGGAGAGTACGGTGGCGACGAGTTCGGCGAGCGCACGCTCGTGTGGCAGCGCGATGGCAATCGCATCATTCTGCGGTCGCCCACGTTTTCGATCACGGCCGACACGACCCTCGCGGTGTATCGCGCCGTGAAAGCGTCGGACTACGCGCCGATCGTCGCGATCTTCAACGTGGAAGCATACGGACCCGATAGTGCGGCGGTCATCGATGTGACGCGGCTCTATACCACGGATGTGCCGGAGTTCGCGGCCATTCGCGGCCGCATCGACAACAACCGGTCGTTCATCGAGAGCGCGCACGCGTTCCCGGACAACGTCGAGATTCAGGCGGCGCAAACGGCGGTCCCCATGCCTAACGCTGCCGGCCGCGCCCCAAACCCGTTCCAGCCGGAAACCGAGCCGACGGCGCGCAGCGTGTTGGCGCACTGGAGCTTGGTGCGGCTGCCCGATCATCCGATGATGCCGCGTCGTTTCGACGAGCGCGTCGGATTCTTCTCCATCGTGCAGGTCGACTTCGGCCTCGAGCAGCGCGCAGCCCGCCGGCAGTACATCACGCGGTATCGCCTCGAGTGCTCCGACCAGCGCGTCGGCAATCTCTGCGTTCCGAAGAAGCAGATCGTGTACTACGTGGATCCGGGTACCCCGGATGTGTGGAAGCCGTGGATCCGGAAGGCGATCACGGACTGGCAGGTTGCGTTCGAGGCAGCAGGCTTCAAGGACGCGATCATCGCCAAGGATCCTCCGGCGGATGATTCGTCGTGGTCGCCGGAAGACATCAGACATACGATGATTCGCTGGCTGCCGTCCACGACCGAGAACGCCGTGGGACCGCACGTGAGCGATCCGCGCACGGGCGAAATCCTCAATGGATCGGTGCGCATTTTCCAGAACGTGCTGAACCTGCAGCGCGACTGGTATTTCACGCAGGCGTCACCGCTCGATCCGCGCGCGCGGAAATTCCCCATGCCGGATTCGCTCATGGGCCGTATGCTCGAATTCGTGGTGGCGCACGAGATCGGCCACACGATCGGCCTGCGGCACGATCAGTTAGGCAGCTCCACGTATCCGGCCGACAGCGTGCGCAGCGCGACGTGGGTGCACAAGATGGGACACAGTCCGAGCATCATGGACTACTCGCGCTTCAACTACGTCGCCCAACCGGAAGATCACATCGATCTCGAGGACATCGTTCCGCGCATCGGACCGTACGACAAGTACGCGATCATGTGGGGCTATACGCCCATCCCCGACGCCAAGACGCCGGACGAAGAGCGTCCCACCCTCGATCGTTGGGCGATGGAGCAGGACACGGTGCCGTGGTACCGCTTCTCGGAGAACAATGATTTCGGCGACTATGGAACGCTCACCGAAGCGGTGGGTGATGCCGATCCCGTCTGGTCGACGACATACGGCTACAAGAATATCGCGCGCGTCGCCGGCTACATCGCGGAGGCGACCACGCGTCCCGGTGAGGACAACAGCGACACGAAGGAGATCTACGATCGCACCGTTGGGCAGTGGGCAACCGAGGCGACGCACGTCGTCACGGTGATCGGCGGCGGCGAGGTACAGTACAAGTCAGGTAGCCAGCCCGGTCCTGTCTACACGCCGCTCTCGCGAGCCCGTGAGGTCGCGGCGATGAAATTCCTCACCGACAACGTGTTCAGCACGCCGACCTACCTCATCCGTCCCGAGCTCAGCCGCCGGATCGAGGCCGAGGGCATGATCAACCGGATCGTTGCCGGCCAGTCACGCGTGCTCGCCTCCGTGCTGAACGACAACCGCATGAACCGCCTCCTCGAAGAAGAGGCGTTGGCCAAGGATCGTTCGACGGTCTATCCCCTGGCCAACATGCTCGATGATCTGCAGCACGGCATCTGGTCCGAGTTGTCGGGAAGCCGGGTCGCGATCAACGCGTATCGCCGGTCGCTTCAGATGGTGTACCTCACGCAGGTCGGCCAGAAACTGAATCCGGAAGACGAGTCGTCGTCGCGGCCCGCCGGGCCGCCGCGCAACCTGTTCGGCCGGCGCAACATTCCGCTATCGGAGGATGCGAAGTCCGAGCTCCGCGGCGAGTTAGTCGCGCTGCGCGACGACATTCGCCGCGCTGTTCCGAAGGCGGCCGATCGCGAGACGCGCATGCACCTCCAAGCCGCGGATCACCGGATCGGAGATATCTTGGAACCGAAGAAATAGCTGCGGGAGCCGCGGGGCGGGCACTAGATTCTACTGGATGCCCGACCCCGCGGACTCGACATACTTTCGAAAGGGCTTCGGCCTCAAAGCCGAAGTCGCGGCGACGCTCGACTCGGATTACTCGGGTCGATTGGTCGACGTGTTGCGCGAGCGAGGATTCGCCCTCACCGTCGGCGACACCACGGTGCATCTCGCTCGCGAGTTCGGATTCTGCTACGGAGTCGAGCGCGCCGTCGAGTACGCCTACCAAACGCGCGCCAAATTTCCCGACCACCGCGTCGTGTTGGTGGGCGAGATCATTCACAATCCGCACGTCAACGCGAACCTGCGCGCCATGGGCGTCGAGATCCTGCTTCCCGAGCCCGGCGGCGCGGGCTTCGACTATTCGCGCGTCACGCCTGAGGATGTCGTGATCATTCCGGCGTTCGGCGTGACGATGCGTGACTTTGCGACGCTGCGCGACCTTGGCTGTGTGGTGGTCGACACCACGTGCGGATCCGTGCTCAACGTGTGGAAACGCGTCGACACGTACGCGCGAGACGGATTTACGGCTGTCATTCACGGCAAGCATTACCACGAGGAGACGCGCGCGACGGCATCGCAGGTCCGGCGTCACGCTGGCGGTGCGTTCCTCATTGTGCGCGACATGGCCGAGGCGCGCCTCGTGTGCGACTACGTCGAGGGGCGCGGTTCGCGTGGGGCATTTCTCGAACGGTTCGCGCACGCGGCGTCGCCGGGATTCGATCCCGACGTGCACCTGGCGCGCATCGGCGTCGCGAATCAGACCACGATGCTGGCCGGCGACTCGCTCGCCATCGCCGCTGCGTTAGGCGATGCGCTCGAGCGGGCGCACGGTGCGGCCTACCGCGCTGCCAACTTCCGCTCGTTCGACACGATTTGCAGTGCGACGCAGGACCGCCAGGATGCGGTGGCGGCGCTGCTCGAGCAGCCGTTGGACGCGATGGTCGTGGTGGGCGGATACAACTCGAGCAACACGCTGTCGCTGGCCGCCATGTGCGCACCGCGCGTCCCCACGTATCACGTGGAGGATGCGACATGCCTCGATGCCGCCGCCGGAACGATCCGGCACCGGCCCATTGGCGCTCCCGACGAAGTCGAAACGCGGGAGTGGCTCGCGATGCCCGGCCCGGTGCACGTGGGGATCACGGCCGGCGCGAGCACGCCCAACAACAAGATCGGCGATGCGGTGGCGCGCATCTTCGCTGCGCGCGGCGTCGATCCGCGCGGGGTCATATGACCACGGTGGCCGCGCCGCCTGTCGATTTCGGCTCGGCGGAGCTGCGCGCGGGTGCGACGCGGGTGGTGGTGGTGCCTGCGTTAGGCGGAAAGATCGTCGCGATGGAGCTGGGCGGCCGCGAGTGGTTGTGGCGGAGCCGCGCGCGTGCCGCGCGTCCCGCCGACGGCGCGCCGTACCGGGATACGGGCGACACGGGGGGCATCGACGAATGCTTCCCCACGGTGGCGCCATGCGTGCTGCCGACGGGCGTCGCGCGCTACGGCGGACTGGCGCTGCCCGACCACGGCGAGCTCTGGTCGCAGCCCAGCACGTTCGCGCTCGACACGCGGGACGACGGCGTGTACGCGACGTGCGCCTGGCATGGGCGGCGCATGGCGTACCGGTTCGTGCGCGTCATCGTCGCGCGGGCGTCGGCCCAGGTGGAGATACGCTACGCCGTGACCAACGACGGCCGCGCGCCGCTGCCCTTCGTCTGGTCGTCGCGCGCAGCGTTTCCGCTGGACAAGGACACCCGTGTGGTACTGCCCGAGAGTACCCGCGCGCGGGTGTGGGAGGAGCAGGGCATTGCGTTAGGCGGCCCCGGCGCGGAGATGCGGTGGCCGCGCGCGGTGGCGCACGGCAAGATGCTCGACCTGTCGCAGCCCGATGCGGTGGCGCGGTCCTACTCGTGCATGCTCTACGCCGACGGCACGGGCGAACGCGCCGCGATCGAGCAGGCCGGCGTGCGCTTGGAGGCGGCGCTGCACGGGGCGCCGCACGGCGGCTTCAGCATCGCGGTCGACAAGCCGGCATGGTCGCCGTTCCGGCGCGCGCGAAACGCGCACCGCGTGGTGCTGGCGCCGTCGATCGGCGCGCCGGCGTCGCTCACCGAGGCCATCGGCCCGTGGCACGGCGCGGCGTTCGTCGCGCCCGCCGCGACCCTCGAGTGGACGGTCATCTGGCGATCCGTGGCCTAACGCTACCATGAGCCGGCCCTCCCCCGATCTCCGCGAGACGTTCGACCAGCTCGATGAGCTCCGGCGCCACGAGCGGCGGGTCGCCATGGCGACGCTCGTCTCCACCAAGGGAACGACGCCGCGAAAGGAAGGGGCCAAGATGTGGGTAGGCGAGGACGGCCGCATCCGCGGGTCGGTCACCATCGGCGGGTGCGTCGATGCGCAGGTCCTCGCCGAGTCGGACGCCGTGCTGCGCTCGGCGGCGCCTGCCCTGTTGTCCCTCTCGTTAGGCGACGAGGAGGCCTGGGACCTTGGCCTCACGTGCGGCGGCGCCGTGGATGTGCTCATCGAGCCCGTCCAGTTGGACGACGACGCCGATCCCGTGGTCGAGGCGTACCGCGTGATCCGGGCCGAGGCCGAGGCGGGGCGGCGCGCGGTGGCCGTCGTTCCGTTAGGCAATGCCGGCGCGACGCCGTCGCGCCGGCTCGTGGTGCGCGAGGACGGCACCACCGCCGGCACGTTGGGCGATGCATCCCTCGACGCGGCCGCCACCACACAGGCCCTGGACGCCATCGCACGCTCGGCGTCGCGTACGATCGACATCGACGCCGGCGGTCGTCGCGCCGCCCTCTTCTTCGAGCTCCACGGGCCCGCGACGACGCTCGTCATCTTCGGCGCCGGCCAGGTCGCGATGCCGCTCGCCCGCTTCGCCAAAGCGCTGGGATGGAAAACCGTGCTCATCGATGCGCGCGACCGATACGCGACGCGCGATCGCTTTCCCGATGCCGACGAGATCCACATCGGCGCGCTCGGGGAAATCGCCGCGCGGATGCGCTACGACGCGTCGACGATCGTCGTGCTCGTCGCGCACGACTACAAATTCGAGCTGCCCGTGCTCCGCGCCGTGCTGGCGCAACACCCGGCCTACATCGGACTGTTAGGCAACCGGCGCCGCGGACGCGCCCTGCTCGACTTCCTGGCCGCGGACGGGTTCGACGCGGAATCGTTGGCCCGCGTCCACGTGCCAGTCGGGCTCGATATCGGCGCGCGCACCGCGCCGGAAATCGCGCTCGCCGCACTCGCCGAAGCCATCGCCGTGCGCAACGGACGCCCAGGCACCGCGCTCCGCGCGCGCGACCCCGCGCCGGACCAGCTGCCTAACGGATGATCGCCGGCGTCGTGCTCGCCGCCGGCGCCTCGCGCCGCTTCGCCGAAGGCCGCGGCGCGCAGAAGCTCGTCGCGCACGCGGCCGGTAAACCCGTGGTCCGATGGACCGTCGAACGCATGCTCGCGTCGCGCGTCGACGAAGTCGTGGTCGTCACCGGCCATGAGCGGGACGCGGTCCGCCATGCCCTCGACGGTCTCGCCGTTCGCGTCGTCGACAACCCGCACTTCTCTCACGGACTCGGCGTATCGCTCGAGGCCGGCATCGCTGCCCTGCACGCGGCGATCACCGGCGCCGTGATCGCCCTGGGCGATCAACCCACCGTGTCTACCGTCGTGATCGACGCACTCATCGACGCGTGGCACGAACGGCGCATGCCGATCGTCGCACCGCTTTATCGAGGCGTGCGCGGTAATCCCGTGCTCTTCGCCGCGCCGCTGTTCCCCGAGCTGCGACACGTGTCCGGGGACCACGGCGCGCGCGACCTCATCGCGCGCTCACCGGAGCGCGTGACGCTCGTCGATGTCGATGCCGACTTGCCCCTCGATGTCGACGATCGGACGTCGCTCGATTCGGTGGCGCGATTGCTCGCGCCGCGCGAGTGAGGTCCGCGTCGCGCGAGTGAAACATCCGGGCGCCTCCGACGTAAAGAAATGTGTCTCGTACACGCTCGTGGAGCGCGGATAATGATGGGCATTCTGAAGGTGTTGTTCGGTGTCGTGTTCGGTTTCGTGCTGCTCGTGCCGGCGGCGATCATCCTCGGCGTCATCGGGCTTCCGGCCGTCGTCATTCTGGCCGTGCTGGCTGTGCCCGTACTCGTCGTGCTGGCCGTCCTTGGCTTGCCGATTCTGCTGGTGTTGATCGCGACCGCGGCGGTGTTGGGCGTCGTGTTTGCGGTGTTGGGCGCGGTGCTGTTGGTGGGCGCGACAGTGTTCAAGCTGCTGATCTTCGTGGCGCTGCCGGTGCTCGCGGTCGCGTGGCTGATCAAGCACTTCGCGACGCGCGAGCATCACGAAGCGGTCTGACGCTTCGCCTAACGATCAGCTGGAGCGGAAGCGCAGGACCAACTCTCCCATTTCGACGGTGTCGCCGTCCTGCAGCCAGCGCACGCCTTCGGGCGTCTGCAGCACTTGGCCGTTCACCGCCGTCGGGTTGGTTTGCGAGAGATTGATGAGCTTCCAGCGGCCGCCCTCGAAGCGCAGCCGCGCTTGCTGCCGGCTCACCGTGGTCACCGGCAGACGGATGTGCGTACGCGGCGGCCCTTCGCCGCGCCCCAACGTGTAGTCGGCCATACCGTCGCCATCGATGCACGGGAACCGGATCGCCTCGCCGCGGTGCGGGCCGCCGGTGATCTCGAGCCGGCCCGGCAGGTATCCGTTAGGCGAAGCGCCGCCACCGCGCGGCATCTCGACCGTCCGCCCATCCGATGGTGCGTACGTCCACGGCTCGGCAGGCGGCGGTTCGTAGGCGCGCACCGGCTCCGGCGGCGCATACGCGTGGTACGGTCCGGATGCACGGAACGCCGCGGGCTTGAGCCGCGGCTCGCGCCGATCGTGGACCTCGAACACGAGCGGAGGCAGCGCTTCGATGCGATGCGCCGCGCGACGGCGCCGCACGAGCAGCACCGCGATCACGAGCGCCAAGGCGGCGCATCCGACAAGAATCCACGTCGTCTGGTCCATGCGCTCGGTCGCCCACGAGGGAAGTGCGTTCACCGGTTAGCTACCATAACCCCCTGAGAGGGGCAAGACCCATTCCCCACAGAGAATTATTCACCTCTGAGGGCTCCAAGTTCTAGCGAGCTCCACCGTGAGAATCTGACGTGCACCACTCAGCTCCGACGCCGGGTAAATTGATGGCGTCCTCGCCGGTTGCCCTTGGGCCTCCGGTGCCTCCCAGGTCCCGATGCCACCGATCCTGCCATGCCCAAAGACTTTCCCGACCATCACGACGCCGAGTTGGTTCTGCGACTGTACGAGTTGCGGCGTGAGCCCACGATGCGCGCGTCGCGCCAACAGATGCGCGAGTTCCTGCCCAAGACATACGAGGACCTCGCCGCGGTCACCAAGGGCGACCACCCGCTCAACGCCGCCTATCGGCAAACGACGACGTATTGGGAGATGGTCTACGGCATGGCGCGCCACGGCATCATCCACTCCGATTTCCTGGCCGAAACGAGCGGCGAGGGAATCCTGCTCTTCGCCAAGGTGAAGCCGCATCTCGAGCGTTACCGCAAGGAGATTTCCGAGCGTGCGTTCCGGAACGCGGAGTGGTTCGTGGCCGACAGCGCGACAGCGCGCGACATCTTCGCGCAGCAGTCGCAGCGCGTCGCCAGGCAACTCGGTGTGAAGTAACGGCACGCGCCGGCGACGGCGTCGGTCGCCGGTGACGTCTTATATTGCGAGATGATGACAACGCCAGCTACGCGTATTGCACACGAGCAGCGCGGCGCGCGCCCAACCGGAGTGCGGTCGCCCGCCGAAAAAAAGAAAGTGAACATGAACAACGCGTGGGCCGAAGCGCGCGAGTTGATCTGGCGCAATCGCGGTCAGATCGGGCTCGGCCTCGCGTTGATGCTCGTGAACCGATTGGCAGGCCTCGTACTGCCGGCGAGTCCCAAGGTGCTCATCGATCGGGTGATCGGCAAACACCAAGCGAATCTGCTGGTGCCCATCGCCCTGATCGTGGTCGCGGCGACGCTGGTGCAGGCGGCGACCACCTTCGCGCTCTCGCAGGTGATGAGCGTGGCGGCGCAGCGCGCGATTGCCGACATGCGGAAGCGCGTCAACCAGCACGTGCTGCGGCTGCCGGTCTCGTACTTCGACGGCACGCAGACTGGCATCCTCATTTCGCGCATCCTGAACGACGCCGAAGGGATCCGCAATCTGGTGGGCACGGGGCTGGTGCAATTGAGCGGCGGCCTGGTGACCGCTGTTCTTGCGTTAGTCGTGCTCTTCTGGCTCAACTGGTCGCTCACCAGCATCACGCTGCTCATCCTGATCGCCTTCGGCGGCGGGATGGCGCTGGCGTTCACCAGGCTGCGGCCGATCTTTCGCCAGCGCAGCGTGATCACGGCCGACGTCACCGGCCGGTTAGGCCAGTCGTTAGGCGGCATTCGCGTCGTGAAGACGTACATCGCCGAGCGCCGCGAGCAGCTGGTGTTCGCGCGCGGCGTCCATAAGCTGCTGCGGAACATCGCGCAGACCATCACCGGCGTGTCGGTGCTCACCGCATTCACCACGCTCATCGTCGGCGGGGTGGGCGTGCTGATGATCCTCGTCGGCGGACACGCGGTCCTCTCCGGCAAGATGACACTCGGCGATTTCTTCACGTACGTGTTGTTCATTGGATTGGTTGCCGCGCCGCTGGTCCAGATCGCGTCCATCGGCACGCAGGTGAGCGAAGCGTTCGCTGGGCTCGACCGCATCCGCGAGATCCGGATGATGGCCACCGAAGATGAGCACGACGCCGAGCGCGGACGCGTCCCCGATGTCGATGGCGACGTGCGCTTCGAAGACGTGAGCTTCTCCTACGCCGAAGACGTCCCAGTGCTGCGGGACATCTCGTTTCATTCTCCGGCGGGATCGACCACGGCGTTGGTCGGATCGAGCGGCGCCGGCAAGAGCACGCTCATCAGCCTGATCATGGCGTTCAACCATCCGCAGTCGGGCCGCATCCTGATCGACGGACACGATCTGGCCGGCTTGCGGTTAGGCGAATACCGCTCGCACCTGGGCGTGGTGTTGCAGGACAACTTCCTGTTCGACGGCTCGATCGCCGAGAACATCGGCTTCTCCAAGCCGGGCGCCACCGTCGAGGAGATCACCGCCGCCGCGCGCGCCGCACACTGCGACGAGTTCATCGGCCGCTTCGCCGACGGATTCGAGACGATCGTGGGCGAACGCGGCGTGCGCCTCTCGGGCGGCGAGCGCCAGCGCGTCGCGATCGCGCGCGCGATCCTGGCCGACCCGCGCATCCTGATCCTCGACGAGGCGACGTCGAGCCTGGATAGCGAGAGTGAGGCGCTCATCCGCGACGGCCTTCGCCGCCTGCGCCGCGGACGCACCACCTTCGTGATCGCGCATCGCTTGTCCACGATCGCCAGCGCCGATCAGATCCTTGTGCTCGAGGAAGGCCGCATCGTGGAGCGCGGCACGCAGGATGAGCTGCTGGCCGCCCGCGGCCGCTACCGCCAGCTGTACGACAAGCAGTACGGACTCGAAGTCGACCGGTTCATCAACCCCGGCGAAGACTTCACGCCGGACCAATCGTTAGGCGACGACATGCCGCGTGTGCGAGTCACGCCCGACCGGTCGTTGTAGATCGCCACGACGCCTTCACGCCGTCCGCATCAGATGCCGACCAGGTCCCGCAATCCGTACTTCGAGATTCGCCGCTCGCGAATCCAGGGCCGCGGCGCCTTCGCGCGCCGCAAAATCCGAAAGGGCACGCGCGTCATCGAGTACACCGGCGAGCGCGTGTCGCACGAGGAAGCGGACCGCCGCTACGACGACGAGACGATGGCGCGCCACCACACGTTCCTGTTCACGCTCGACAAGAAAACGTGCCTCGACGCGGCCGTGAACGGAAACGATGCGCGCTTCATCAACCACTCGTGCGACCCGAACTGCGAGGCCGTGATCGACGACGGCCATATCTGGATCGAGGCGCTCCGCAGGATCGAGCCGGGTGAGGAGCTGGTGTACGACTACCAGTACGAGCGCGAAGACGACGCCGACGAGAAACTGTATCCGTGCCGCTGCGGATCGGCGAACTGCCGCGGAACCATCCTCGCCCCGCGCCGGCGTATGAAACAGGCCCGGCGCACCACGCGCCGGTCCGCCCAACGCAGCACGTGAGCGCGTTCAAGGACTATTTCTCGCGCCAGGCAGGTGCCTACGCGGACTTCCGGCCCACGTATCCCGACGCGCTGTTCGCGTGGCTTGCCGGCCTAACGCAAGGCGCGGCCGACGCCTGGGACTGCGCGACGGGCAACGGCCAGGCGGCCGCCGGCCTCGCTCCGCACGTCGAGCGCGTGATCGCGACCGATGCCAGCGGCCCGCAGCTCGCCCACGCGAACCACGTGCCTAACGTGTACTACATGCGCATGCGCGCCGAGGCGGCGTCGCTCGCCTCGGGGTCGATGGATGTCGTAACCGTCGCCCAAGCCCTGCATTGGTTCGACATCAAGCAATTCTTCGGCGAAGTACGGCGCGTGCTGCGGCGCGGCGGTGTGGTGGCCGCATGGTGCTATTCGCTGGTGCGGATCACGCCGTCCATCGACTTCGTACTCGATCGGTACTACTTCGAGACGCTGCGCGACGCCTGGGCGCCCGAGCGCAGGCTCGTGGACTCGGGATACCGCGATGTCGAATTCCCGTTCGCCGAGGTCGACGCGCCGGACATGTCGATCGTGGCGTCGTGGACGCGCGATCACCTGATCGGCTACCTGCGCACGTGGTCGGCCTCTCGCGTGCTCCAGGAACGCGAGGGGCGCGATCCCGTGCTCGTGGTCGAGCAGGAGATCGCGCCCCTCTGGCCGGATGCGCAGGCGTCGCTGCACGTCCGATGGCCGCTGGCGTGTCGCGTTGGACGCGTCACTGCCTAACGGACGGCGTGCCTCAGTCGGCCGGCTCCGCGCCGCGGAAGGCCACCAGGATGTCGGACTCGTCGCGGCCGTTTACCAACCGGTAGCGAAAATCTCCGTCCTCGACGATCGGTGCGAAGCGCACCACCACGTGGTCGCCGGCGCGCCACTGCTCGACACGCGGCCGATCGGCGAGGGCGATTTTCCAGCGGGTGCCGTCCTCCAGGACCACGTAGCCGCCGCCGTCGCTCACCGACTGCACCCGTAGCGAGCCGACGATGTTCTCGTTTTGCGTCGAATCGTCTGTGCGGCGCGACACGGCGGTGTTGGCATCGTGCATCAAATCGCTTCGGGTCGCGCGCGCTGCGGCCGCGCCCGACGAGTCGTTCACTGCATGCGGAGTGGCGGCGCGCAATGTGTCCGCGCTCGCCGCCGACGCCACGGCGTACGGCGCGCTCGACTGCGCGTGCGACGTCGCGGCAACTGTGATGATCGACGCGATGGCGCCGGCAACACGAAGGCCTCTCATGACTTCCTCCCGCTCGTGGCGGCGCTCGCCGGTGCGGTCACCCGGCCGACATCGGAGCTCGGCGTCGCATGCCTTTTGTAAGCTACGCGCCGGCGACGGAATGAGGATGAGGGTGCGTTAAAGGCTGTTCCGAGGGGTGTAACGTTTCTTTGCTCCGCCGTCTTGTTTTTTTTCGCGTTTGGCATTTCCTTAGCAGTGGTTCGGCGCGCCGGCGGTTTGCTCGATCTCCGATGCCGGCGTCGGGGTCCTTGGTGGGTGGAATCCGCGACGAGTATTTCCTGCCACACGTCGCGGCGGGACAGCCGGCCGCTCTTCCCCGCAGTTCTGATTTCCTCCGAGTTAGACAATGCAGCTACGAAAATCCGTCGCGGCAGCTTTGCTGGCGCTTCTCATGGGCAGCACGCTCGCGGCTAACGCTCGCGCGCAGGTCTGCGAATGCAAGTTCCCGGACTCGAACGAGAACGGTCAAGCGGCGGGCGCATTCGGGGGCGGCCTGTTCGCGGGATTGGTTGCAGCCGTGCTCCATATCAAGCACAGCAAGGAAGCGTCGCTCGATCCGAGCGTGATTCCGTTCTCGTCGGATCCGGTGGGGGTTGCGCCGGTGGTCGAGACGTCCACGGGGACACTCGTGAACGCCGACTCCAGCGGCGGACCGCAGGGTGCCGCGCCGGCGGGCGATCGCGCAATGCCGGCCGGTGCCGGCGCCGTGTCGCCGGCGCATCGGCGCCGCCGCGCACCGGGACGGGCGCCGCAGCTGACGGCCGACGAAGCGATGCAGGAGGGGCTGGTGCCACCCAAGACGGCGACGATGATGCCGGCGTACGCGATGATCGGGTTAGGCTCGCTGCTCTTGGGATTGTTCCTGCTGCGCCAGCGGACGAGCCGGCGCCGCCGGCGATACTGATCGTCGGGGCCGGCGCCCGCCGGCCGCCTAGCCTAACGAAAGTCGTGTGAGCGGATGCCCTCGGCGCCGACGTCGATGCGCAGGGCGCGAAACGTGTCGCCGCGCAGGTTGACCACGCGCTGTTCCACTTGCAGCGCGCCGCGCACGAGGAGCAGCGGCGCCGTGGTGATGAGCAGCGCCTGCCGCTCGAACCGCTGGGGCGTCACCACCACGTTCACCAGGCCGGTTTCGTCTTCCAGCGTGAGGAAGACGAACCCTTTGGCCGTGCCCGGCCGCTGGCGGCAGATCACGAGGCCTGCCACCGCGACGTCGCGCGATCCATCAGGCAGCGCCAAGACCTCGCGCGCCGAGCGCACTCCGTTAGGCGTGAGCAGCTCTCGGAGGTGCTTGAGCGGGTGGCCGTGGAACGAGACGCCGGTGAGGCGGTAGTCGGCGGCGGTGAGCTCGAGGGTCGACATGGCGGCCACGCTCGCCGGCACATCGAGCGTGGGCCGGTTGGGCGCCAGCGCGCCGGCCTCGCCGCGGAGCGTCTCGAGCATCCGCCAGATCGCGGCGCGTCGGCGGCGGGCGTCCGGCTCGTCGGGCACGAAGCTGTCCAGCGCGCCCGACTCGGCCACCGTGCGGAGCGCGCGGCGATCCAGGCCCGATCGCCTAACGAAGTCGGCGATCGATTGGAACGGCCCGCCGTCGCGCAGGGCGGTGTCCAGCACGTCCCGCGACCGGGAGCCGAGTCCCTTGATGAGACGGAATCCGAGGCGCACGGCTGGAGACGCGATGGGCGTCGCCGCGTCCCGCTCCAGCGTGCAATCGAACGTCGAGCGTGCGGCGTCGACGGGGCGAATGGGGACGCCATGGCGGCGCGCGTCCTCGATGAGCGTGCCCGGCGAGTAGAAGCCCATCGGTTGGGCATTGAGAATCGCGGCGGTGAATTCGGGCGCGTAGTAGTGCTTGAGGTACGCGCTTGCGAACACGAGCAACGCGAAGCTCGCGGCGTGCGACTCGGGGAATCCGTAGTCGGCGAAGGCGTTGATCTGGTTGTAAATCCGGCGTGCGGTCTCCTCGGGAATGCCGTGGCGCCGCATGCCCTCGATGAGCCGCTCGCAGATCGCGGCCATGCGTTCGTGGCTGCGCTTGTGGCCCATCGCACGGCGTAAGGCATCGGCTTCGGCGGGCGTGAATCCCGCGGCGGCGATCGCCACCTGCATCCCCTGCTCCTGGAACAGGGGCACGCCCAACGTACGTTCGAGAATCGGCTTGACCGATGGATGCAGATATGTGACTTCCTCCTCGCCGGCGCGGCGCCGGAGATACGGATGCACCATGTCGCCCTGGATCGGCCCGGGCCGGATGATCGCGACTTCGACGACGAGGTCGTAGAAGCACCGTGGTTTGAGTCGGGGCAGGGTGTTCATCTGCGCGCGGCTCTCGACCTGAAAGACGCCGATCGTATCGGCGCGGCAGAGGTCGTCGTACACCGCCTGGTCGGTGTAGTCGAGTTGGGCGAGATCGACCGTGTGGCCGCGGGTATCGCGGATGTAGAGCAGGCAATCCTGGATGAGGGTGAGCATGCCCAGGCCCAACAGGTCGATCTTGACGAGGCCCATGGCTTCGACGTCGTCCTTCTCCCATTGGATGACGGTGCGGGCATCCATGGCGGCGGGCTCAATGGGGACGATGTGGGAGAGCGGCTCTTCCGTTAGGACAAAGCCGCCGACGTGGATCGAGCGGTGGCGCGGGATGCGGCGCAGGCCGCGGACGATGGCGGGCAGTGCGCGGACGCGGCGACCGCCGACGTCGAGGGAAGCGGCGACTGCGTCGCTAGGGGGAAGGGGGAACGGGGAACGGGGCGCGGGGGCGGCGTTAGGCCTGGGGCGTTCCTCTTCCTCCTGGAAGCGGTCGCTGCGGAGCGACAGCGCATCGGCTTGTTCCATCGAGAAGCCCAACACGCGGGCGGCATCGCGGATCGCGGATTTCGTGCGATACGTGATCTGTTCGCACACCATGGCGGCGTGCTCGCGGCCGTAGCGTTCGTACACGTACTGGAGGACGCGCTCGCGATCGCGGTGCGCGAAGTCGATGTCGATGTCGGGGGCGCCTTCGCGGTCTTCGCTCAGAAAGCGCTCGAAGAGCAGGCCTAACTTGATCGGGTCGACGGCGGTGAGCCCCAAGCAGAAGCAGACGACGGAGTTGGCGGCGGAGCCGCGGCCCTGGCAGAGGATGCCTTCGCGGCGGGAGAAGCGGACGATGTCCCAGACGATGAGGAAGTAGCCGGCGAGTCCGAGCTTGCGGATGACGTCGAGTTCGCGGGCGATCTGGGCGTGATAGAGGGAAGCGCGCGCCGGAGGCGCGCTGAGGGAAGCTTCGGCTGGCGCCGCTTGCGGGAAGCGGCCTAACGGACTGTGGGAAGCGGCTGCGCCTGAGGGGAATTCGGGATGCAGTCCCCGTTCCCCAAGGCGGCGCCACCCGCCGCTTCCCGACGCGCACCTCCGGCGCGCGCTCCCCGCAGGCGGCGCCGCCGCCGCTTCCCTGATCCCCGGTATCCGCTCCGCCGCCCCGGCTTCGACTAACCGAGCCAGATACTCATCGGCCGTGACGCCGGGCGGGAGCGGGAAGGCGGGGAGCGTCGGCGTGAGCTCGTGCATCCGGAACGCGCAGCGCTCGGCCACGGCGAGCGTGGCGCGGAGGCCGTCCACGTGCTGCTGCCAGCGTCGCGCCATCTGCCGGGCGCTCTTCAGGTACCATTCTCCGTTAGGCCTGAGTCTCGTTCCCATGGTGTCGAGCGTGCGCTGGTGGCGGAGCGCGGTGAGCACGTCGTGCACGATCCGCCCGCGGGGCTCGGCGTAGTGCACGTCGTTGGTCACCACCCATGGAATGTCGAGCGCGCGCGCGATCGCCATGAGCTGTGGGACCACGCGCCGCTCTTCCTCCAGGCCGTGGTCCCAGCATTCGATGGCGAGCCGGGCCGGAAAGATGTCGCGCAGCGTGGCCGCCGCCGCACGCGCGCCGTCGAGGTCGTCGCGCGCGACGCGGCGCGGCACCCAGCCGCGCGGACATCCGGTGAGCGCGAAGAGGCCACCGGCGTGTTCGGCAACGAGGTCGAGCGACACGCCGGGTTGGCCGCGCGTGCTCTCCCTGCGCGCGCGGGTGATGATCGTGGACAGGTTGGCGTAGCCGGCGCGCGACTCGGCGAGGAGCACGAGGTGCGAGTCATCGGCGTCGGGCGGCGGCGCGTCGTGCCGCACCGTGATCTCGGCGCCGATGATGCCGCCTAACCCGGCGTCGGCGGCGGCCTGCGCGAAGGCGACGGCGCCGCCCAGCTCGTCGTGATCGGTGAGCGCGAGCGCGGGGAGGCCGAGCCGCCGCGCGCGGGCGACGAGGGCGTCGGGGTGCGAGGCGCCGTCGAGCAGGGAATAGGCGGAGTGGCAGTGGAGCTCGACGTAGTTTGCGTTAGGCATCAGTCGTACCAGCCCTGCACGTACCACGCGTCGCGCTCGCGGAACAACACGAGCTCCATGCCGTCGCCTTCGCCTTGCCAGTACGTGCGGCGGTAGCCGTCGTCGCGCCACCAGTCGCCCGAGATGAGCTCGGGGCCGGTCACGTGCGCGAGGGCGATGCGGCGTCCGCGCCAGCGCACGGCGCGCGGTGCGTCGCCGTCACACGCGACGTGGGCCGGCTCCGGCGTCTCGAGCAAGCGGAGCGCGCTGCGCTCGGCACCGGCATCCGCGGTATCGTGCGCGGCCTCGTCATCGCCGGCGTCGGCAACCCATGCGCCGGCTCGGTCCGGCGCGTGCTCGTCGCGCGCGACCGGTTTCACGACACCGTCCAAGCCTAACTCTGCTCGCAACCGCGCCAGTGCGGCGTCGATGGCCGAGGGGTCGCGCCACTCGGTGGCGAGCAGGTCGCCCTGCTCGCCGGCGAGCGGCGCCGTGGCGGTGATCGACACGCGCACGCCGCAGGCGGGCGCGGTGAGCGGCCATCGCTCGAGCAGCGCGCGGCAGTGGTCGAACAGGTGCGCGGCGCGCGCCGTTGGGCGTGGGATGCGGATCTCGCGCGTCACCGTGTGCGCCCGCGCGCCGGCCATGGGCAGCGCGCTCCGGGCATCGTCGAGCGTGAGCGTGATCGCGACCACAGCGGCCGCGCGCCCATCGGCCACGAGCGCCGACGCGAGCGTGTCCAACGCCGCGCGCACGAGGAACAGGACGGGCTCCATGGTGGGCGTGGGCGCGAGCTCGGCGTCTACCGTGCGCGGGGTGGCGGGGCGGGCGAGCACGGGACGCCGCTCATCCTCGCCGCGTGCCAGGCGCCACGCGGCGAGTCCCTCGTCGCCCCAGCGGCGCTCGACATCCTCGGCCTCGAGGGCGGCGAACGCGCCGGCATCGCGGAGTCCGAGCGCGGCGAGGGTGTCGCGCATCTCGTCATCCATCGGAATGAGCGCGAGCGGGGCGCGGGCCAGGTAGCGCGCGTCGCCGCCTAACGGAATGCGCACCGGGCCTTGGGCGGCGCCCAGGGCCCAGGTGGCGGCGCGCGCGGCGATACACGAGCCGGCGATCGCCACGCGCGTCCGCG
>DATEHK010000125.1:0-23287 GCA_035279625.1 Gemmatimonadaceae bacterium | reverse complement strand
TCATACGGCCGCGCCCGTGGCGAGCGCGTGCGCCGCGGCCAATTGGCGCCGCGCGCGCTCGCCGAACGCAACGCCGCGGCGTCCCATGGCGCGCTCGGCCGTCTCGAGGAATTTGTCGAGGCGGTACCTGCCTAACGCATCCCCCTCGCCCCACGAGAAGGGCGGCACCACTTTGGGCGGCATCCGGCTGCCGTACACGTTGCTGCCGGCGCCAACCACGCTGCCGGTGGTGAGCCGCAGCCCGATGCCGGTCTTCACGTGGTCGCCGAACATCGTGCCGAGCTTGAGGAGACCGGTGTCGCGCACCCCGTTAGGCGTCCACATCTGCACGGGGCCGTACGTGTTCTTGAGGTTGCTGGTGATCGTGCCGGCGCCCAGGTTCACCCAGCGCCCGAGGTACGAATGGCCCACGAATCCGTCGTGCGATTTGTTTGCCTGCCCCAAAATGATGGTCTCGCTGAGCTCGCCCCTGACCATGGCGGCGTCGCCGATCGCGCATCCGTGCACGCGATCGCCGAGCACGGTGGCGCCGGCGCCGACCACGCATGGGCCGACGAGCCGCGTGAACGCGCGGATCGTGGCGCCGCGCCGCACGAGGACGGGACCGGCGCTGACGTCGAAGCACACCTCCGGCTCGATGGTCGCCTCCGGCTCCACGTACACGTGATGCGTGCCGATGACGATCGCGCCCGCCGGCTGCGTCGTCGCGGCGAGTGGGCCGAGTATGGCGATGTCCTCGCGCAGTTGGGCGAGGAGATCGCCGATGAAGCTCCACACGGCGGTCGTCCATCGGCCGGCGATGTCTTCGACGCGCGAGCCGACGGTCCCGAGCGATTCGAGCGGCGCCTCGCCGTGCGCGAGCTCGGCCACCGGCGTGTCGCGCGCCAGACGGACGGCGGCGATCTCGCCGCCGCAGGTCCACACGTCCACCTCGCGGGCGCGCCAGCCTAACGGAGCGACGCAGCGCGTGTTGACCACGACGCTGTGCGCGGGCAAGACGCCCCCGGCGGCGGGCGGAGCGCCGGGCTCGTCGAAGGCATCGAGGTGCGGCGCCACGACGGCACCGGCGGCCGGCGTGTCGAACGCCATCTCCCAGCGCCGCCGCACCAGCTCGGCGCCGGCGCGCATTTCGCCTAACGGACGGGTGAGCGCGAACGGCGCGAACGTCCGGGCGCGCGCATCGTCGTACAGGTAGAAGGCCGTCACCGGCGGTCCCGGACGGCCGGGGGCAGGGCCTCGATCAACGTCTTGAGGTCGGCCGCGCCATCCATGGTCGTGACGACGGTGAGTCCATCGCGCGCGACGACCACCAGATCCTGGACGCCGTACAGCACGATCGTCTGGTTGTCGGCGTAGGCCACGCAATCGCGGGAGCGTACGGCGTGCACGTCACCGCTCGCCGCGTTGCCGGCGGTGTCGCGTTCGTGCACGCGGCGGAGTGCGGCCCAGGTGCCCACGTCGTCCCAGCCGAAGTCGCCGGGGATCACCAGCACGTTGCGGCTGCGCTCGAGCACGCCTTCATCCACCGTCACGGGCGTCACGGCCGCATAGAACGCGGCGAGGTCGCCGCGGGACGCGTGCGCCATCGCGGGCGCGATTTCAGGCGTCCGTGCAGTGATCTCGTCGAGGAAATCGCGCACGCGCCAAACGAAAATCCCGGAATTCCAGAGATATCCGTCGGCCACCATGCGCTCGGCCGTCGCGCGGTTGGGCTTCTCGGCGAATCGCGCGACGCGGCGCGCATCATCGATTGTGTCGCCGGGCTGGATGTAGCCGAAGCCCGGATCGGGCCGCTCGGGCACGATGCCGACCGTGACTAACGCACGGTGTCGCTCGGCGACGGAGGCCGCGCGCGCGAGCGTCTCGCGGAAGCCGGCCGTGTCGCGGATCGCCCAGTCCGCGTGAACGCAGATCATCACCGGGTCGTCCGCGTCCCGCCGCGCGATCTCGGCCGCGGCCCACGCGAGGGCCGGACCGGTGCCCGCGGCGCGCGGCTCGCCCACGACGTTGGGCCGGGGGACGTCGGGGACCACCGCGTGCACCGCGTCAGCCAACGATTGGCCCGTGATGATGAGCGTTCGCTCGACCGGCACCAGTGCGCCTAACCGACGCATCGCATCGACGAGCAGCGGCTCGTTGGTGGCCAGCGGCAGCAATTGTTTGGGTCGTTCAGGCGTGCTGAGCGGCCAGAATCGCGTGCCCGAACCACCGGCCAACACGACGGCCCAGCGGCTCACGACTTGGGTGTCCTCAGCTCCTGGGCATCGAGGCTCGCGTGGTCGTCACTCACGCCGAGCAAGTCCGCCGCACGGGCGTACAATTTTTTCGGGCTGAACGGCTTGGTGAGGAACTCGCTGGCGCCAAGTGCCATTGCTTCTCGGTGATGCTGTTCTTGCCCTGCCGCAGTGAGAATGATGCACGGCAGACGCTGCCATCGCGTGTCGGACCGCATGCGAGCGAGCACGTCCAGTCCCGACAGATGGGGCATCATGAGATCGAGCAAAACGAGCGCGACATCGGTGTCGTGCGCGAGCGCATCGAGGGCTTCGCGTCCGTCGTATGCGAGCGTGACCGAGAACGGCCCTTGCTCGAGTTTCATCTTGATGATGCGGCCAATGTGCGGTTCGTCGTCCGCCACCAGCACGTGGAGCCGCTCGGCGTCTCCGGTCATCTCAGACAAGCGCGGCGATGCTCTCGCGGTTTCGCCTCAGGTCAAACAGGAGAGGCGCGAGGTTTGTATTGGTTTTGGCGAGCACGACCAGAATCGCGTCGTTCGTGAGCACCGAGATGATCGCGATGCCCTGCGCGAATTCGAGGATCGCCGTGGTGAGCGTGCCGCGGCCATCGTGCGAGGCGTACTCGTCGGCGGCGGCGACAATTGATGGCATCAGCGCCGCGACGCGCTCGGCGTCCACGGTCGGCTCTGTCTGGCTGTCGATGAGCAGTCCATCGCGCCCGAACACGACGGCCGCGTCGACGCCGTCGCGGTGGCGCAGGGCGCCAACCAGATCGCGAATCGTGGGCATCAGCACTCCGGCTTCGAGTGCAGCGAAGCTAGACCCGGAGGTGTGTGAAGTCAAGCACGGAGAATAACTTGAAACAACAACGCCGCGTCGGTATCGTTCCGCAATCCACCCGCACGATGCATCGATTCCAATTGCGCAGCTTCCTGTCGGCCAGACCGCTGGTCCTGGCCTTGAGCGTCCTTGCCGTGACCACGGCGTCGGCGTGCGGCAACCCGTTTGCCCTCAAGCCGAACATCGACACCATCACGGACACGTTGTCGGTGTACGGACTCACCGATGCGCCGCCCAACGGACCGACGGCAATCAATACGTTCGGTCCATCGATCGTCTCCACGAGCGTGACGTCGCACTATGACATCGTGTTCGACATTCGGCCGGACAGCGCCGGCAATCCGCAGGCCTACGCGCTCCCGCCGCGCGCCGTCGCGACGTTCGGCAGCGCGGGATTCGTTGTCGACTCGACGCAGGCGTTCGACGCCATCCAGTTCGCGCCAAACGTCCCGTACAACGACAGCACGATCGTGCCGCTCAAGCCGGGCACGATCGTGATCGTGCAAGCGCTGTCGAGCGCCTGCACGGTACAAGTGGTGGCCGCGGAGCAGTTCATCTACTCCAAGATCATCATTGACAGCGTCAACTACTCGCCGTTCGACCCCTTCACGAATCCAGACGGCAACACGATTCATTTCCGGATCACGGTCGATCCGAATTGCGGGTTCCGCTCGTTCAAGCCGGGGTTGCCGACCTTCTGACGTGCACGACCTGAAGCTCCTGCGCGAGAACATCGCGGCGCTTCGCGACGGGATGCGCCGTCGCGGGAAGCTCGATACACTTGGGCCCGTGATCGACCGGGCCCTCGTGCTCGATCGCGATCGTCGCGCCGTGCTGGCGCAGATCGAGGAGAAGCAGGCGACACGAAACGCCGCGAGCCAGGACGTGGCGCGCCGGAAGAAAGCCGGCGAGGATGCCGCCGACGTGATCGCGCGGACCCGTGCGTTAGGCGACGAGATCGCGGCGCTGCAGCGCGACTACGACGCGCAGTTCGGCGAGCTCGAAGCACTGCAGTACGAGCTGCCCAACATTCCGTTGGCCGACGTGCCCGAGGGCGGCGAGGCATCCAATCGCGTGTTGCGCAGCTGGGGCGAGCCGCGCCCGCACGACGGCGTCAGGCCGCATTGGGAAGTGGGCGAGCAGTTAGGCATACTCGACCTGCCGCGCGGTGCCAAGATCGCCGGATCCGGGTTCATCGTCTATCGCGGCGCCGGCGCGCGGCTCGTGCGCTCGCTGATCGCGTTCCTTCTCGATCTCGCGACGCGCGAGCACGGCTACGAAGAAGTGTGGGTGCCGACCCTCGTCAATCGCCGCTCGATGACGGGTACCGGCCAGCTGCCCAAGTTCGAAGACGACGCGTACGTCACTGCCGACGATCTCTTCCTGATTCCGACGGCCGAAGTACCGGTGACGAACCTCTATCGCGATGAGGTCCTCGATGCGGCCGATCTGCCCAAGGCGCTCACCGCGTACTCGCAGTGCTTTCGCCGCGAGGCAGGTGCGCACGGCAAGGACACGCGCGGTCTCATCCGCGTCCACCAATTCGACAAAGTGGAGCTCGTGCGCTACACCACGCCGGAGGATGCGGCGGCACAGCTCGAGCTCCTCACATCGCACGCCGAGGCGGCGCTGCGCCGTCTGGAGCTGCCGTATCGGGTGAAGGTGCTTGCCGCCGGCGACACGGGATTCGCGAGCGCAAAAACGTACGATCTCGAAGTGTGGGCACCCGGGGTCAACGCCTGGCTCGAGGTGTCGTCGTGCTCGACGTTCACGGATTTTCAGGCGCGTCGCGCGAACATCCGCTATCGGCCGGCCGCGGGTGAGAAGCCGCGCTTCGTGCACACGCTGAACGGCTCGGGCCTCGCGTTCCCGCGGACCATCATCGCACTGCTCGAGCATCATCAGCGCGCGGACGGCACCGTGGCCGTACCCCAAGCGCTGCGTCCCTATCTGGACGCGGACACGCTCGGCTGAAGCCGATGCGCCGCAGCGCGACGGTCATCCTCCTCGGGGGGCTGCTCGCGGTCCTCCTCGGCGCGTACACCGTGTACTCGCGTCGGGTGGTGCGCGAGTTGAGGCGCGACGCGGGACGGTACGGCGCGATGTACGCGCGTGTGTACCAGGCGCTCACGGATCCGACCGAAGAATCGGGCAACACCGCGCTGCTCGCGCTGTCGCAGCAGATCAACGAGCTTGGCGTCCCGGTCGTGATCACGGACACCGCCGGCATGCCGACGGCCGCGGTCAACCTGCCCTTCTCGGCGCCGCTCACCGATCCGCGCGTGCGCGCGTACGTGGCGTCGCTCGACAAGCAAAACGCGCCGGTCGTGGAGCCCGCCATCGGGAAGGTGCATTTCGGCGACAGCGTGCTGATCACGAGTCTGCGCTTCATCCCGCTGCTGTTGGCGTCGCTGCTCGTCCTAACGGGAGCCGCGATCGTGTACGTGGTGCGGACGCGGAGCCGCGCCGATCGCGAGCGCGTGTGGGCGGGCATGGCGCGCGAGTCCGCACATCAACTGGCGACGCCGCTGTCGAGTCTCAGCGGGTGGATCGAATTGTTGCGCGATCATTCGGACGACGAAGTATCGGCGTCGGCGGCGCGACACATGGAGGCGGACCTGGAGCGGCTCGAGCGCGTGTCGCATCGCTTCGAGCGCATCGGCCGTCCGCCGCGGCGCGACAAACTGGATTTGGGCGATCTCGTCGTTCGCGTGGGCGCTTATTTCCAGGCGCGCGTGCCGACGCTCGCGCACGCGGTGACGCTGGTGGCGTCGCGCGCCAACGAGCCGATCGTGATCGAGGGCGACGAGGTGCTGCTCGAGTGGGCGCTCGAGGTGCTGGTCAAGAACGGACTCGACGCGTTGGCCGGACGCGGCGGCCGGTTGTACATGACCACGAAGCGTCTCGACCCGGATCGCGTGCGCATACGCGTGGCCGACGACGGCCCGGGCGTGCCGCGCGAGCTGCGCAATCGCATCTTCGAGCCCGGCTACTCGACGAAGCAATCGGGGTGGGGGATTGGGTTGTCGCTCGCCAAGCGCATCGTCGAGGAGAATCACGGAGGCCGGCTGGCGCTCGCGGCGTCGGAGAAAGGCGCGACGTTCGACATTATACTTCACGGATGAGTCGCACCGTCACCGAACCGGACGTCCTGGCCTCGCTCAACGACGCGCAACGCGAGGCCGTCTTGCACTTCGAAGGGCCGATTCTCGTGCTCGCGGGCGCGGGCTCCGGGAAAACGCGCGTGCTCACTACGCGCATCGCGCGTCTGATCGAGCATCACGGCGTCGATCCGCGGCACCTGCTGGCGGTGACGTTCACCAACAAGGCGGCGGGCGAGATGCGCGAGCGCGTGTCGCGCTTGTTAGGCGTGGAGCCCGAGGGGATGTGGGCGGGGACGTTCCATGCGATCGGGGCGCGGCTCCTGCGGCGCGAGGCGCCGCTCGTCGGGCGGACGGCGAGCTTCACCATCTACGACGAAGACGACAGCCTGGCTCTCGTTAGGCGCGTGATGGAGCAGGCGCGCATCTCCACGAAGGAATGGGCGCCCAAGGCGCTCCGCGGCGAGATCTCCGACGCCAAGAATGCGCTGGTGACACCCGAGGAATACGCGCAGCGCGCGCTGCACCCGGTGGAGCGCGCGGCCGCCGCGGTGTATCCGCTGCTCGAGCGCGCGCTGCGCGAAGCGAACGCGGCGGACTTCGACGATCTCCTCGTGCTGCCGGTGCGCATCCTGGAGCAGCACCCCGAGCGGCTGGGCGAGTACCGCCGGCGCTTCCAATTCATTTTGGTGGACGAGTACCAGGACACCAACCGCGCGCAGTACCGCCTCATCTCCCTCTTAGGCGGCGAGCACGGCAACGTGCTGGTGGTGGGCGACGACGACCAGAGCATCTACGGGTGGCGCGGCGCGGACATCCGGAACATTCTCGACTTCGAGAAGGATTTTCCGGCGGCGCGGGTGGTGCGGCTCGAGGAGAACTACCGGTCCACGCCGCAGGTGCTGGACCTGGCCAACGTGGTGATCAGCGCCAACACGACCCGCCGCGGCAAGACGCTCCGCGCGACGCGCGGGGCGGGCGAGACGGTCACGCTCGTGGGCAGTCTCGATGAGCGCGACGAAGCGGAGTTCGTGACCACCGAGCTCCTGTCACGCCGCACTGCCGACCACACGCTCGCCCTGCACGACATCGCGGTGCTCTATCGGACTAACGCACAGAGCCGGTCGCTCGAGGAAGCGTTCCGGTTGCGCGCCATTCCGTACCGGCTCGTGGGCGCCGTGCGGTTCTACGATCGGCGCGAGATTCGCGATCTGGTGAGCTATCTCAAGCTGATCGCCAATCCGGCGGATGATGAAGCGTTCCGCCGCGCCGTCGGCGTGCCTCGTCGCGGGTTAGGCGACTCGACCATCGAGCAGCTCACCGAGCGCGCCCGGGCCGCGGGTGTGCCGCTGCTCGCGGCGGCGTCGCGGGCCGATCTCCAGGACGGACTGCGGCCGGCGGCGCGGCAGGCACTGGTGGGATTCGCCGCGCTCATCATGCGGCATCGCGAGCGCGCGGCCGATGCGTCGGTAGACGAGCTCGTGCTCCAACTGATCGAGGACATTCGATACGAAGACTTCCTCAAGGCCGAGGGCAAGGAAGGGCTCGACCGATTGGACAACGTGCGCGAGTTGATCACCGGCGCGGCCGAAACGGTGATCGACGAGGGCGGGGAATTGGGCCTCACGCCGCTCGATCACTTTCTGCAGCGCGCGATGCTGGTCACCGACTTCGATCGGCAGAGCGCCGATGCCGATGCGGTGACGCTGATGACGCTGCACAACGCCAAGGGGCTAGAGTTCCCGCTCGTGTTCATCACCGGCCTCGAGGAGGGGTTGTTCCCGCTGTCGCGGGCGCACGACGCGCCTAACGAACTGGAAGAGGAGCGCCGGCTCTTTTACGTCGGCATCACGCGCGCCAAACGGAAGCTGTTTCTGTCGCACGCGCGGAGCCGCCGGCGGAACGGCGAAACGATGCCGTCGGTGCCGTCGAGCTTCCTGCGCGGCATCGAGACGATGGTGGAGCAGCGGGCGACGATCCGGCTCCGCGCCACCGGCCGCGGCGTGCTGCCGCAGAGTGCCGCCATGCGGCGGCCGGGCGAGCCGGTCGTTAGGCGGTCGTCCCGGTGGGATCCGGACATCGACGCGTCGCAGGACGCGCCGCGCTTCGTGAAGGGCGAGCGCGTGCGGCACGCGCGCTTCGGCACGGGCACGGTGATGGAGTTGAGCGGGACAGGCAAGGAAACCAAAGTGACGATCGACTTCGACGATGAAGAAGTAGGGCGGAAACGACTCGTGGTCGCGTACGCCGGACTCGAGCGCGGGTGGGAGTGACCGATGGCCGTCACACGTGAGGATGTCGCGCACATCGCCGGGCTCGCGCGCCTGGCGCTTCCCGACGATCGCCTAACGGAGATGGTCGAGCAACTGAACGCGATCCTGGGCCACATGGACGTGCTCCAGCAGGTGGACACATCGCACGTGCGCACGACGGCGCAGGAGGGCTTGGAAGAGCTGCCCCTGCGTCCGGATGCGGGACCGCCCATCGCCATGCACCGGTCACGCGAAGCGTTCGCGCCGGAGATGCGCGACGGATTCTTTCTCGTGCCGCGCCTGGCGACGCACGAAGACGCGAGCGACGCGTCGTGACGGCGGTGGAGGCGGTCACGGCATCGTTCGCGCGCATGGAGACCGTCCGCGCAGGCGCGGACGGTCTCAATTGCGTGCTGTGGTCCGACCGCGAGCGGTCGCTCGCCCAGGCGCGCGCGGTGGACGCGCGCGCCGAGCGAGCACCGCTCGCGGGATATCCGGTGGCGGTCAAGGACAACATCGCGACGCTCGATCTCCCCACCACCTGCGGCTCGCGCATCCTCGAGGGATACGTGAGTCCCTACGAAGCCACTGTGGTCTCGCGTCTCCGCGCCGCCGGGTCGGTGGTGGTCTGCAAGACCAACTGTGATGAGTTCGCGATGGGTTCGTCCAACGAGAACAGCGCCTACGGTCCGGTGCGCAACCCGCTCGACCCGCGGCGGGTGTCGGGCGGCTCGTCGGGCGGATCGGCGGCGGCGGTGGCGGCGGGGATCGTCCGCATTGCGTTAGGCTCGGAGACCGGCGGCTCGGTGCGGGAGCCGGCGGGCTATTGCGGCGTGGTGGGCGTCAAGCCCACCTACGGCCGCGTGAGCCGGTTCGGTCTGGTGGCCTTCGCGTCGTCGCTCGACCAGGTGGGCGTGATCGGCCGCACCGTGGATGATGCAGCGCTAGGCATGGAGGTGATCGCGGGACGCGACCCGTACGACTCGACCAGCGCCGAGCGTCCCGTGCCGCGCTATCGCGACGCCACGGAGCAGGACCTGCGCGGCGTGACCGTCGGCCGGCCGGCGGAATATTTCCCGGCGTCGCTCGACCCGCGTGTCACCGCGCTCTGCGACCGCGCGCTCGATGCGATGCGCGCGCGCGGCGCCACCGTGCGCGACATCTCGCTGCCGCACACGGCGCTCGCGATTCCGGTCTACTATATCCTTGCGCCGGCCGAGGCGTCGTCCAACCTCGCGCGATTCGACGGCGTGCGATACGGCTTGCGGGTGAACGGCGGCGACGGACTCCGCGCGATGTACGAGCGCACGCGCTCCGTGGGCTTCGGACCGGAAGTCACCCGCCGCGTGCTCCTCGGCACCTACGTGCTGTCGGCCGGCTACTACGATGCCTATTACAAAAAGGCGCAGGAAGTGCGCGCCTGCATCACGCAGGACTTCCGGCGCGCGTTCGATGCCGGCGTCGACGTCATCTTCACGCCCACCACGCCGTCGCCGGCGTTCGAGCTTGGCGCGAAGTCGGATCCGTACGAGATGTACTTGAACGACATCTTCACCGCGACCGGCAATCTGGCCGGCGTGCCCGCGATGTCGGTGCCGATCGGACGTGTCGACGGCCTACCTATAGGCGGCCAACTCATCACGCGGCACTTCGACGAGGCGGGCATGTTCACCGCGGCCTACGCGCTCGAGCGCACGTTGGGCGAGGAGGCGCACCGATGACCGGCCCCCGCGACGCGCCGGCGGGCGCCAGCCTCCGCTACGAGATGGTGGTAGGCCTCGAGGTGCACGTCCAGCTCCGGACGCGCACCAAGGCGTTCTGCAGCTGCGACACGACGTACGGCGCGCCGCCTAACGTCAACACGTGTCCGGTGTGCCTGGCGCTGCCCGGCGCGCTGCCGGCGCTCAATCGGGAAGCGGTCCACCTCGCCATGCGCGCCGCGCACGCGTTGGGCTGTACCGTGAATCCGGTGTCGATCTTCGCGCGGAAGAACTATTTCTATCCCGATCTGCCCAAGGGCTACCAGATCTCGCAGTACGACAAACCCCTCGCGCTCGCCGGCCGCCTCGAGATCGGCGAGGGCGACGCCCAACGGACGGTGGGCATCACGCGCGTCCACATGGAAGAGGACGCGGGCAAGTCCATCCACGATCGCTATCCCGGCGCCACGGCCATCGACCTCAATCGCGCCGGCGTCCCGCTCATCGAGATCGTCAGCGAGCCCGACATGCGCTCGCCCGCCGACGCCGTCGCCTACCTCGACGCGCTCAAGCAGATCCTCGAGTACGTCGATGTGAGCGATGTCAACATGGAGGAGGGCAGCCTGCGCGTGGACGCCAACGTCAGCGCGCGTCCGCGCGGCGCCACGCAGTTAGGCACGAAGACCGAAGTCAAGAACATGAACTCGTTTTCCGGCGTCCACCGCGCACTCGAGGCGGAGTTCGAGCGGCAATGCGCGCTGCTCGACCGCGGCGGACGCGTCGAGCAGCAGACCATGCTGTGGGACGGCGCCAAGAACGAAGTGCGCCCCGCGCGCTCCAAGGAAGGGAGCCACGACTACCGGTATTTCCCGGAACCCGATCTCCCGCCGCTCGTGCTCGACCAACAGTGGATCGACGCGGTGCGGCAGGAACTGCCCGAGCTGCCGCGCGCGCGGCGAGCCCGATTCGCGCGCGAGTACGGTCTCGCCGGCGCGGACGTGGGCGTGCTCACGTCGTCCGTGGGCGTCGCCGACTATTTCGAGGCCACGGCCCACGCGCACGGCGATGCGAAGGCCGCGGCGAATTGGGTGATGGGTGAAGTGCTTGCCGCGCTCAATTCCGCCAGTCAATCGATTGCCGCATTCCGCATCACGCCGGCTGCGCTCGCGCGGCTCCTGGACCTGGTGCGCGATGGCGTCGTGAGCCACTCGGCGGCCAAGCGCGTGTTCGCCGTCATGGTGGAGACCGGCGACCCCGCCGATCGCGTGGCCGAGCGCGAGGGTCTCGTGCAAGTACGCGATGCGGATGCGCTCGCGCGCTGGGTGGACGACGTCCTAACGGAACACCCGGCCGAGGCGGCGCGGTTCCGCGCCGGTGAAGCGAAGTTGTTAGGCGTGTTGGTCGGGATGGTGATGAAGAAATCCAGGGGGCGCGCCGACCCGCGTCGCGTCAATCAGTTGCTGTCGGAGCGCGCCGGCGGATAGATAGGCGTGCGCAAGCGCGACGCGTAGTCCAACCGCGTATCGGGCATGCCGAAGTGTCGGCCGGCTTCCTCGGCCACGTGAAACTGCATGCGGCTCAAACGCGCCTCGCGCCTGACCTGCTTCGCCAACCGCAACGCCTCGTCGCCCGACGGATCGAGCGCGTACGGTTCTGAATGGTCGAGGCGGCTCAGCAGGTCGATCACGTAGTCGTAGCTGCGCTCCATGTAGCGCACCACCTCGGGCGTGCCCAAATCCCACCGGCTGTTCTCCGCGGCGAGTTGAAAGATGCGCTGCCAGGATTCCGTGTCCGTGACGTACACCATGCCGCGGAAAATCCGGCGGTTGGTCTGCGTACTGAAAATGGTGGGGCTCAGAATGCGATCGAGGTGCGCGTCCGCCGGCGTGTGATCGCGCACGATGAGCTCCCGTGCCTGACGCGGATAGGCGGGGCCAAGGTGCGTTTCGAACCGGCTCTCCCAATAGCTGTGGCCTAACCCAGTGGTGCGCGACGCGATGATCAGGTAACGCGGCACGAAGTAGTTGTGCGCAACGGTGTCGGCGGCCAGGTGCGCGAGGTAGCCCATCCCGAAACTGCGCAAGGCGTCGTCGTTCGCGCGGTCGAAGATCTCGAAGCCTACCGTCCACGAATGGCAGTGCCGCCCAACGGGAGCGTACTTCTTGGCGATGCTGGTGTCGGCGGCGATCGATCCGTACAGAAACTCGTACGGAAATTGACGCAGCACGTCGGCCACGGCCGCCGGCAGCTGCTCGATGGCGCCGAGTACGGCCTGGCCGAGGAAGACATGCGTGCCGGGGGTCCACGCATAGCCCGTGGCGGGCACCAGCACGAGGCCCAACACGACAGCCAGCCCGGCCGACGCGATCAGGAGCCACGCCGGCGGGCGACTAACGGCGCACCGCAGCCACATGAGAGCGAACACGGCAGAAGACCTCATCCGCGAATGACGAGCTCAGACGCCAAGGCGTTTCCGCTCGCGTCGGATGGCTCTCCTCAGATCGCGGATTTCACGCGTCACCGCGTCGTCGATCGTGCGGCGTGCCGTCTCGAGATACTCGGCAACCGAGTCGCCGATTTCGGAGACGTGGGCGTTGTCGCGGATCGCGTCGCCCTGATGCGAGGCCCACTTCATGCCGCGGTCGCGGAGGCGCTTCGCCTCGTTCACGCCGCGGCGCGTGAGTCGCTCGAATCGTGCGGCGGGACGGCGCCGGCGTGCGCGCTCACGCGCGACGAGCGCCAAGCCCGCACCCACCGCGAGCCCCACGCCAATCGCAAGCAGGAGATCCGCCGACGGCTCACTCTTCCCCCGGCGACGGAGCACGCCGGACCTTCGGCCGCGGCCGCGCAGCACGCTCGGAATTCCGTGTTTCATCTCGATGGTCATGTTCCCGCTCCTCATCGTGGTCGCGCGCGTCGCTTGTGCGACGGACGCGGCGCGTACGGGAGGGCGACGCTTCGCCTAACGCAGCGACTCCCGCTTGCACGCCGTGCAACGTGGCCGCGGTAGACACTACCGCGTGCTCGAGCTCGTTCTGGGCGATCGAGATGAGCGTGTTCAACTCACCCACGCGCTGCTCCACGCCCTCGACACCGAGTCTGGTGCGCTCGGCCACGTATCGAACGGTGCGGCTCAGCTCTTCCACGTTCCCGCGCACCGTGGTCGTAATGGAATCTACATTCTCGGAAATCCTGTTGGTGCGGGTCGCGATCGGCGACAGCTCACCGGACAACTTGTCGATCAACCGGCTCGCCTTGTCCGTCGCGCGGCGCAAACGCACCGCGGCCGGAGTGAGGATCGCGATGAATACGATCACCGCGATCGCCATCAGCACGTTCGCCAACTCGGACACCGTGCCGAGGAGTCCCGTCGACAGAGCGACTTGCGTCGCGACGATCGTATCGGGGAGCGCGTGTGCTCCCGCGGCCTGCGCCAGCCACGTCGCCACTGCGATTGGGTCGTGCAAGCTCAATACCATGACCATGGCTCGAAGGCCGAATGTCGTGTCTGGCAGATGCGCGCTCGGGTACGCGCGGCGCCACGGACGAAGCTACGCGTCGAGCTCCGGGGCAAGCCCCACGACTCGCTCGATGGGCAGCGTGAACACGATTCCCGCGCCGGGCGCGCTCAGACTGCCGCAGACCTCCTGAATCAGTGCGATCGCCGCGTCCACTTTCCCTTCCTCGATGACACTCAGGAGCATCTGGTTGCTCGGCCGCGACCGCGTCGTCAACGAGCGCAGGCCCGCGAAAATCGGGACATCCTGGGTCAGGACGTGTCCCATCCCTTCGCTGTTCACGACGGTCGCGCCCGTGATGCCAAGCTCGACGAATCCCGCCAGGATGTCGTCGACCTGTTCTACGTGATTGATCACGGCGACGAGAAGCTGCATGGGCGAGACCGGGGTGAGTGGCGTAGCGTAGGGCTCGCGCGACGGAGTGTCAAGCAGTTGCTTGACTTCCGCGCACGGCACTGTCCATTGTTCGCGGCGCCACCGCCGGTCCAAGTCACTCGCACTCGTCACATGCAATTCGTCGTCGAAGGGTCTCGCCCGCTCAGCGGCACCATCCGTCCATCAGGCAACAAGAACGCCGCGCTTCCAATCATCGCGGCGGCGTTGCTCACCGAACATCCCGTCACGCTCGAGAACGTCCCGCGTATCCGCGACGTCGAGACTCTGGTGGAGTTGGTGAGCACGTTGGGCGTGAGCATCACATGGTCTGCCCGCAATACTTTGGCCATTCAAGCGCGCGAAGTCCGTGCGACGGCGCTCGACGCGCGTCTCTCGGCGCGCATCCGGGCATCGATTCTGCTCGCCGGCCCGCTCCTGGCGCGGTGCGGCGCGGTGACGCTGCCGCCTCCGGGCGGTGACGTGATCGGCCGTCGCCGTGTGGACACGCATTTTCTGGCGTTCGAGCAGTTGGGCGCGACGTATCACGTCGACCAAACGTACGAGCTGCGATCCGCCGGACTGCGCGGGGCCGACGTGTTCCTCGACGAGCCGAGCGTGACGGCGACGGAGAACGCGTTGATGGCGGCCGTCGCGGCGCAGGGCACCACGATCTTGCGCAACGCGGCGAGCGAGCCGCACGTGCAGGATCTGGCGCGCTTTCTCGTTGCGTTAGGCGCGAACATCGATGGCATCGGGACCAATTGCCTGACCATCGAAGGCGGCCGGACGTTGGGCGGCGCCACGCATCGCATCGGGCCGGACCACATCGAAGTGGGCTCGTTCATCGGCCTCGCGGCGGTGACCAACTCCGAGCTGCGCATCGACCAGGCCGGGGTCGAACATTTGCGCGCCGTGCGCATGGGCTTCGAGCGGTTAGGCATCGTCTGCGAGGTCGACGGCGACATGCTCATCGTGCGCGCCAATCAGCCGCGCGAGATCCGCCCCGATCTGGGCGGACACGTGCCCAAGCTCGAAGACCAGCCGTGGCCCGCGTTTCCGGCCGACCTCATGTCGATCGCCATCGTCGCCGCCACGCAGTGCACCGGTCTCATCCTGATGCACGAGAAGATGTTCGAGTCGCGCATGTTCTTCGTGGACAAGCTCGTCGCGATGGGTGCGCGCATCGTGTTGTGCGATCCGCACCGGGCGCTGGTGTCGGGTCCGTCGCGCCTGCGGGGCGCGATCGTCGAATCGCCGGACATCCGCGCCGGCATGGCGATCTTGTTGGCGGCGCTCTGTGCGGACGGCACGAGCACGATCAACAACGTCGGGCAGATCGAGCGCGGGTACGAGCGGATCGACGAGCGGTTGCGCGGACTCGGCGCCAAGATCACGCGAGTGGACGACACGAAGTCATGAGTCTCGGCGTACCGCGCGAGGACGTTCCCGGATTCGCCGCCCTCGGCGTTGTCGCATTCACCACGACACGGCAGGCAGGGACGTTCGGCACCGCGGGAAGCGATCCGATTGGCGAGGTGATGGGGCGGTGGTGGTCCCTGGTGGATTCGCTGCGCGACGCCAGCCCCCGGCTTGCCACCGCGCGACAGGTGCACGGCACTCGCGTGCTGGTGCACGGCCTAACGTGGCAAGGCTGGTTGCGCCACGACGCGGCCGATGGGCACGTGGCGCCTGACCGCGGTACCGCGCTCGCGGTCACAATCGCCGACTGCGTCCCGGTGTTCATCGCGCATCCGAGCGGGGCGTGCGCAATGCTGCACGCTGGATGGCGCGGAACGGCCGGCAACATTCTCGGCGCTGGCGTCGCCGCAATGCGTCAGGCAGGACTCGCCGCGCGCGACTTGCACGTCCACCTGGGTCCGGCGATCTGCGGACGGTGTTACGAGGTAGGCCCCGATGTGTACGCGCAGATCACGGGGAAGAGCACGCCCTCGACCACGTGCGTGAATCTGCGGGCGATCCTCGCGGGCCAGGCGACGGCACTCGGGATTTCCGATGTGACGATCAGCGAGCGCTGCACGCGCTGCGACAACGATCGGTTCTTTTCCCACCGGGCCGGCGACGCTGGACGCATGCTCGCCGTCGCGGTGGCTCCGGCCGAGCGGCCAAACTGACAACGGTGCAGCAGGCCGCGAGGCCTGCTGCACCGTTGTCGTCCCTCGACCTGCACCCGCCTAACTCACGGCGTCACGCTGAGCCGTGCGTCGACGTATGCGGCCGTCCCGCGATCGCGTGCACGAATGGCCATCAGGTGCGTGCCCCCGGCGACGGAGATGGGCACGAGGAAGCTGTCCCGCGTCGCACAGTTTTCGTGCGTCACGAAACCGGTGGACGGGTTGAACGCGGGCGAATTGGTCGGCGTTACGTTGGTCCCATCGATGAACAACTGGAAGTCGTTGTCGATGGCGATGCCTACCGTTAGGCCGGCGGTCCACCATCCGGGCAGCGTGAACGACCGGCGGAGCAGCATGTCGCTCGGCGCCGGGCTGTTCACCCATGGCGTGCCGACGGTCGGTACGAGCGACGGACACGACGCGCCGAGGTTGCTGCTCGCGAACGCGGCCGTGCCGGTTTGCCATCCATCCTGGCTGGTGGCGGCGAAGCCGGGCTGCTCGAATCCGGGCGCGACGCCCGCCGCGCCGGACATGTATACGTACCCCGGCGACTGGTACGGAATGAGATCCGTGCTCGTGGCGGTGAATGACACCGGGCTCCCCGACACGCTCACGCCGGCGCCCGTCGTCGGAAATCCCGAAATAGTCGCCGGCAGCGTGATACTGGCGTTGGCCGTCACCGCATTGTCGGGACCGACGCCGAGCGTCCAGTTAGGCACGGTGGCCAGGCCGGTGGCCGTGGCGGTGGTCACGGTGGATGACGCGAGTGCCGTGGTGCTCGACGCGGGCCCAAGGCTGCCGCCGCCCGCCGTAATCGCGAACGTCACCGAGGCGCCGCCGAGCGGCGTGTGACCGTTGGTCGTTTGCACGAGCACCGATGGCGGCGATGCGACGTCGGATCCGGCAGGCGCGTGCTGCGGCTGCGCCGGGAAACTCGCCGGGAGTTGCACGACGACCGCGGTGTCCACACCACCGAACGGGCTGAACGATTTCGTCTTGCCGCCAATGCCGCTGCCGGCGGCGTGGAGCGACGTCGGAGAGAAAAACTCCGCCGCTAAGGACACGACGCGATTCGCGGCCTTTCCGTATTGCCGGTCCCGCATCAGGTCGGTCACGCTGCGCTGCGGATTGAGCGCACTGCCGCCGCAGTCGAGGAAGTTGACCGGCGCCGTCGGCAGAATCTCGATGCCGTTTCCGACGTTGTGTGCGATGTCCACGCTCGGCGGCGGCGGTGCGCCGGCGGGCGTCGCGATGCATGCGGCGGCCACAACCGGAGTGGCGAACGTCTGTTGCGGGACCACCTTGAACTCGAAGAACGGTCCGTACTGATCGAGCTTCGTGTTGAGGGGTCCCGCCGGAAACGTGAACGGACCGTTGAGCAACGTGATCGAGATGGTCACCGGTTGCGAAAGCGTGTTGCCGGGGATCATCACGCCGCCCTGCTGGCTCCCGGTGACGACGGTCTGGTCACTTGCCGATGGAAACACGACCTGCACGACGTTGTTCGGATCGAGCGGCGTGGTGTTGAGTGTGAGCGTCGAACCGTCGAGTCCGACGAGGCAATACAGCGCTTGTCCGAATGCGAGCGTGGCGTTCTGTGTCGCGGTTGATTGGCCGCCGAGCAGGTTGCCGGCGTAGTACGTCTTGAGCGTGAAATCCCACAGCTTGAACATGTCGTTCGTTGCGGCCTTGGGGTGTCCGGTCGCCAGGTCGAGCAGCACGACCACGTAGCCGACGGTCGCCAGGACGCGAGACTTGCGCGGGAACAGCTTCGTGATCTGCGATTCCGTGATGACGGAGCAGCCCGCGGGGAAGAGACGGTCCGCGTTGGGCGGGATGGCCGGTCCGTTGGGCGCACTGGGCAGCGGCGGCGCGTCGTTGGAGCACGCGGCCAGCACCGACAACGCGGCGATACACAGGAAAACGGGGAAGCGACGTTGCATTTTTTTGACTACCGGGTACGAGGGGAATGCGGCCGGGCGGCATTGCCTAACCGCACTACTTCACTACTTCTTGGGCTTCACCACCAGCGCTTGAAATCGCGGATCGTCGTGGATGCTCCGCCACTCCCAGCTGTGTTCTTCATCGAAGCCGACGGCGCGAGCTGGATTGGCGCTCAGGTACAACGCCAGCGCCTTGATGGCTTTGTCGGCGTCGCCGAGCGCGACCCAGGTCATCGCGATGGTCTGCGTCACGTCCTTCGTCGGGTCGACATCGGCGCGGTCGTCGATTCGCTCCAGCACGTGGGCGGCGCTGTCCTTGAGGCCGGCGCGCGCGATCGCACCCGCAACGAGCGCCGTGCCGTTGAGCCGTTCGTATGGGCGGTCCGGGAGGGCCGAGAGCGTCGTCAGGGAGTCGGCCATGCGCCAGGCGACCGGCACGTTAGGCGTTACCGCGCCCGTGCCCATGAGCAACAGCTTGCATTCCACGAAGCGCGGGTTGTTCGGGAAGCGGGCCGCGCCGACGTCGCACCAGTGCACGCCGTCCGGGAACTGCTCGAGATCGTAGGACGTGGTGAACAGGCGCCAGACGATGAGATCCGCTTCGCTCAAGTAGGCGTCTTCGTCGTAGGCGCGGCGCGCCGCGAGCTTGGCGCTCACGACGTCGTTGTACTGATAGTACAGGTGGCTGAGCACCGACCACGCTTCCGGCTGGTTAGGCGAGATTTGCGTGGACGTCTCGAGGTCGGCCCGCGCCGAATCGAGCAGCGCTTTCGCCTTGAGCGGATCGGGCTCGATGGCCATGAGCCACCGCCAATAGCGCAGCGTCCCTCGCAACTCGAAGGCGTCGGCATTGCGCGGGGCGATGTCGAGGGCCGCCTGTGCGTGCTGCAGTCCCTTGTCATCCCATTCGGACACGAGTTGCTGATTGCCCGAGTAGAAGCGCGACGTGTGGTACTCGATCGTGCCGCGCAGGATCGGGATGGCAGCCCACTTGGGATCGATGCGCGCTGCGTGGGCGAGCATCGAGTCGGCTCGTGCAAAGTTGCGCAGCATGGTCGCGGTGTCGTTCGCTGCTCGCGCGCTGTCGCCGACGCGCGCCATGAGCTTGGCTTGCTGCAGCATCGTCCAGGCCGTGGTGTTCGTGGTGCCGGCCCGTTCGTCGCGCAAGGTGATTTCCTGGCCCAGGCGTTCGCGCAGGAAGTTCGCCACGCGGCTGGCCAGGGTGTCCTGCAGCGCCAGCGGCGACGCGGCCGGCACGCTGAATGTCGTGCGGCGGAAGTCACTGCCGCTCGCGTCGTCGAGCTTGACTGTCACGCTGATCCGGTCCCCGTGCTGCTCGACGCTGCCGTCCACCAGCGTCCCGACGTTCAACGCGCGGGCAATGCTGTCGCGCGGGACGTTCTTGCCGGCGAACAGCGCCGACGCGTTCTTGGTCGACACCTGGAGCTGCGGAATCGCGGACAGCCGGTCGATCAGCGCTTCCGTTAGGCCGCTGGCGAGGTAGCCGAGTTTTTTCCCGTCGCTCTCGTCGGCGAGATACAACACCGCGATGCGGCTCGGATCGGGGCCGGCGAGCGAACCAGCCGACGACGACACGCCGTTGCGGTTCTGCCATGCGACGTACCCGCCACCGGCCACCGCGGCGACCAGCACGCCGGCTGCGACCTTCTGCCAGAGCGGAAATCGGCGTGCTCCCGTTTGCTTGGCCGGCGAGGGGACGAGAAAGCTTTGCGTTTCCGGATGGCGCAGCGCGTCGGCAAACGCTTTCGCGGTCGCGTAGCGATCCGCCGGCACCTTGGCGAGCGCCTTGACCAGAATCGCTTCGATCTGGGGCGGCACGGTGTTCCGAATGATCGTCAGCGACGGCACGGTTTCGAGCGTGTGCCGCGCGATGATCGCCTGGGCCGTAGGCCCGGTGAAGGGCGGCTGCCCGCCCAGCATCTCATAGGTCACGCAGGCGAGGCTGTAGACATCGCTCCGGCCATCGATGCTGCGCTCGGCCGTGGCCTGCTCGGGGCTCATGTAGGTGGGTGTGCCTAACGACATGCCGGTTTGCGTGAGGCGCTGCTCGCCCGCCGCCGTCATCGCGTGCGCGATCCCGAAGTCGGCGAGCACCGCGCGCCCGTCGTCGAGCAGGATGTTCTCCGGTTTGATGTCGCGGTGGATGATCCCGTGCTGGTGGGCGTGCTCGAGCGCGTCCGCGATCTCGCACGTGATGCGGATCGCATCGGCGATGGACAGGTTGCGCTCGCGATCCAGCCGCGCGCGCAACGATTCCCCGGCCACGTAGGGCATGACGTAGTACAGGGAACTCCCGGCCAGTCCCGAATCGAAAATCGGGAGGATGTTCGGGTGGCTGAGGAGCGTCGTGACCTGCACCTCGCGCTTGAAGCGCTCGGCGCCGAGGACCACGGAGACGTCGGTGTTCAGGACCTTGATCGCGACGTGGCGGTCGTGCTCGAGATCGCGAGCCAGGTACACGGTGGCCATGCCCCCATGACCGATCTCGCGCTCTACACCGTAGCGCTCGATAATGACGGAACGGAGTTGTTCGATGGACGCAGACACTGGACCGGTGCTCGGGGGAACGCCGCGCCCTGAGTGTTCCCCGTTGCTCGGCCAGGGCGCGGAGTCGCTCAACTGGCAGACGCAAAGGTAACACGATTCTCATGATTGTCACTCACTCGCTCACGCGTCGGACGTCGGACAAAGCGCGCCCCGACGCGACTTGACTCCACCTAACTCCAATTCTATAATTACTTACGGTTCCCCGGCACGTGGAGCGCCGGGCGGAAATGTGGGGACGACGCCCCACATTTTTTTGTTATTGTGACCTGCGATGCCCGTGACTGACGCGTTGGAGCGGTTGATTTCGGCCCTGATCGAGGCGCTCGGATTCGAACTTTTCGACCTGCGACTCGTGGGTTCGCGATCGCGTCCGACGGTGCAGATCCGAATCGATCGATTGGATGGCGGCACGGTGACGGTCGACGACTGCGCGGTGGTTTCGCGCGCCGTCGAAGCACGGTTGGATGAAGATGGTTCGTTGGGCGAACGGTACGTGCTCGAGGTGTCGTCGCCGGGTCTCGAACGGCGGTTGAGAAACGCGGCCGATTGGCAGCGCTTTGTCGGACGCAAGGCGAGTGTGTCGAGTCCGGCGCTGAACGGCCGGGAGGAGGTCGAGATCGTAGCCATAAACGGGGAACCGGGTGCTGAAGTGGTACTGGTCCGCGACGAGCGTGGTCAGGAACAGCGCGTTGCGCTGGCCGACGTGAAGGACGCGCGGTTGGCGTTTCACTGGTAATTGAGAGAGGCAGTCGCGATGGCGTCCGACGACATCCTTAGTGCGATCCGCGAGGTGAGCAACACGAAGCAGCTCGATCGGTCCGAGCTGCACGCACTGCTCCAGGACGGCATCCTTGCCGCGCTCGCGAAGAAGTACGGCCCAACAGTGCAGGCGGAAGTGTCGATCGATGAAACGAAAGGCGAGATCCGCATCATCCGCCTTCGATCGGTGGTCGACGCGGTCACAGACCCGAGCCGCGAGATCTCAGTGGAGGAAGCCCGCATCTACGATGAAGGCTTCGAGCCGGGTGACCAGCTCGAGGAGCCAATCGATTTCGCGGAATTCGGCCGGACCGCGGCGCAGGCAGCGAAGCAGCGGATCATCCAGCGTGTCCGCGAGCGCGAACGCACACGCATTCGCGACGAGTTCTCCGGACGCGTGGGCGATCTCCTCTCGGGCGAAGTGCAGCAGATCGAGCGCGGCAAGCTCGTGATCATGCTCAACAAGTTCCGTGAGGCGGAGGCCATCGTTCCGTACCGTGAACAGAATCATCGCGAGCACTATCATCAAGGCGAGCCGATGCGCGCGGTGCTCAAGCGCATCGAGGAAACGCCCAAGGGTCCGCGCCTCATTCTCACGCGCGGCGACGGGATGTTCGTGAAGGCATTGTTCCGCCTCGAGGTGCCCGAGATTCAGCAAGGCATCGTCGAGATTCGCGCCGTCGCACGCGAGGTAGGGAGCCGCACCAAGATCGCCGTGTTTTCGCGCGACGACTCCATCGATCCGGTGGGAGCCTGCGTGGGCCTCAAGGGCTCGCGCGTTCAAGCCGTGGTGAATGAGTTAGGCGGCGAGAAAATCGACATCGTGCCGTGGTCGTCGGACCCGGAGCGCTTCGCGAAAATGGCGCTCGCGCCGGCGCGCGTGGCGCGCGTGTTCAGCGATCCGGCCGGCCGCGCGATTCAAGCCGTGGTCGACGAAGACCAGCTCTCGCTGGCCATCGGACGCAACGGACAGAACGTGCGCCTCGCGTCCGAGCTCACAGGATGGAAGATCGACTTGTATTCCAGTCGGGAGTGGCTCGAGCGCGGCGGTGAAGCGCCGCTCTTCCAGCCGCTGCCCGAGGAGCGCGAGGAGGCGGCCGACGTCAAGTTATCCGAGATCGAAGGCTTGGGACCGGCCACGGTGGCCGTGCTCGAGGACGCGGGCTACAAGACTCTCAACGACATCATCGACCTCGAGCGCGAAGATTTCCTGAGATTGCCGGGCATCGCGCCGGAAGAAGCCGACCGGATCATGGCGATGATCGACGAACTGACCACGGAGGATGCGGAAGGCGGTGCCGACGGCGGCGCCGGTGGCACGGACGAGACCGCCGCGTGACGGCTGACGAGCGCGACCGCAAATTGGCTGGACTCATCGGCTTGGGTCATCGCGCGCGGAGCGCGGTGGTCGGCGTCGAGCGGGTGCGCGAGACGGCACGGCGTGGAGGACTGGCGCTGGTGGTGGTGGCGCCCGATGCGTCGCATCACAGTTTGGCGAAGGTAGTTCCGCTGCTCAAGGCGCGTCACGTGACGATCGTCGAAGGGCCGAGCTCGGCGGCGTTAGGCGCGGCGGTGGGGCGCGAGGCGACGGTGGCGGTTGGAATTGTAGATCGCGACTTGGCGCGAGGCATTCGCGCGGTGGCGAGATCGGCTCCCGGCGGGGGCTCTAGAGGAGGGGTGTTTTGATCAAGCTGCGTGTGCACGACCTGGCAGGCGAATTCGGAATTTCCACGGACGACCTGATGACGATGCTCCGGTCGATGGATGTTCCGGTGCGGAGTCACCTGAGTCCGTTGACGGACGAGCAGGTGGCGAGATTGCGCGCCCGGTGGGAACGGGAAAAACGTGCGCGACAGGAAAAG
>DATEHK010000124.1:0-2705 GCA_035279625.1 Gemmatimonadaceae bacterium | reverse complement strand
CCGCCGACGTGTCGCCCTCGCCCCGGTTAGGCGCCGGGTCCTGCTTGAGGAAGGCCAGGCCCGAGCCGTCGGGCAGCCAGTTGAAGTTGCGCGCCACCGTGTCGGCGGCCGCGCGCGCCGCCGGCGTGAGGTCCTCGCGGTCGTCCGTTAGGCGGGCGGGCTCCGACGCCAGGCGGGCCACGGTGCGGCCGGTCGCGTCCCACAACTCATCGGCGCTGGCAAAACTCTCGAGCGGCACGGTGAAGTAGAACGGCTTCTCGATCAATGTCACGCGAAAGTACTTGCCATCGGGCGACGGATCCACCGCGTCGATCATCGCCGGCGCGCCGATGCGGCGGACCGCCCCCGTTTGGGCGTCGATCGTCGCCAGTTGTCCGGTGATGTAGTACTCGAGCAGCGCTTCATCGTACGGCGTTTGCAGCAACGTCGCGTAAACGCGCGTCTTGTCCTTGTTGCCGTCGGTGATGCGCACCTCGGGACCGGTCGCGATCACGGGACGCACCGGCGGAGCTTTGCGTCCCTCGGGGAGCACCACCGCCACCAGACTCTTGCCGTCGGCCGTCCACTCGGGCTCCGTGACCAACGTGGCCAAGAGCGACACCGATCCCACCGCGTGCGCCTTGGCCGACGCGGCGTCGGCGACATAGAGCCGCGTGGCATTCGCGAAGTTCGCAACAAACGCGATGCGCGCGCCGTCCGGCGACCACACGGGACTGCTGATCGTCGCGCCTTGGGGCGCATCAATCGTGCGCGTGGCGCCGGTGAGACCATCGATGAGCTCGAGCTTGGCCGCGCCGCGGTCGGTGAGCGCCCGCGAGCGATTCGCTTCGTAGTCTACTTGCAGCTCGCCCAGGTAATAGTGCGGCTTCCCGAACGCCTGCACGCTGGGCATGCCGGCGCTCACCAATTTGTAGAACCAGCGCCGCGTGGGACTCTGCGTGTCCGACGTGAGCGACACGTTGTTCTCGCGCGGCGCCGTGACAAGCCGCTCGATCACGGCCGGCGGGCGCACGTATTGCTCGGACGCGAGGATCGCGCTGTCGGAGCCGGGTGCCGCCCCCTCGTTCCGTTGGGCAACCGTAGTTTGGGCGCGCCCAACGGAAGGCACGATGGCGATGAGCGTGAGCGCGGCGAACGGTGCCGCGACGCGAAGTCGGTGGAAGACGGGAAGATGCATAGGAGGTCCGGGACGGGGCTCTCGAGACGACAACAGCACGAAGATCAGCAGGAGCGCGCCGATTGGCCAGGGCGATCCGGCGACCGATCCGCCCCGCCCACGCCGCGGTCGCGTCCCGCCCGGCGCGAAGCCCGGTGTGGCAACCGAAGGACTGTTTGCCCCAGGGCGTTCGATGTTCCGAAAACCAGCGGCCCGGGCCCGCGGAGGCGCCGAAAACGCCTGCTGGCGATAGAATTGCTTGGCTGGATGGCCGGTCGCACATAGATCCAGATCCTGTTTCCAGTGGAGCACCGACGAACCGACATGGGGACATTCAGGGCGCGGCGCATCGCCGATACGATCGTGACCACGAGGGCCTGGCGGCCGGCCACGCTGGCTGCGTTAGGCGCGGGCGTGATGCACCGGGGCCGCAACGAGGAGCTCGGCCTAACGGATAGGGACCATCTCGTCGCGGCCGCCGGCTGGCTGGCCCGGGCGCAGGACGCGCAGACGGACGGCGGCGTGTCGGGGCGCTACCACCTCGGACGCGGCTGGTCGTCGTCGTATCCCGAGACCACGGGATACCTCGTGCCCACCATGCTCGCGCTCGAGAGCGAAGCCGGCGTGGTGGGATTCCGCGACCGCGCGCGACGCGCGATCGAGTTTCTGTTAGGCGTGCAGCTGGCCGGCGGCGGATTCCCGGGCATGGAGATCGCGCAGAACCGCGAGCAGCCGTCCATCTTCAACTCCGCCCAAATCCTGAACGGCCTCACGGCGTGGCATCGCGCGACCGGAGACGAGGACGTGTTGCGCGCCGCGCACCGCGTTGCCGACTGGTTGACGGCCGAGCAGGACCAGGACGGCGCATGGCGCCGGCATCTGTACGGATCGGGGCGCACCTACACGTACATGGCGCACGCCGGCTGCTGGCTGGCCGAGTTCGGCGCGCACATCGGTGATGCGCGATACCTCGATGCCGCGCGACGCCACCTGTGCTGGGTGCTCACGCACGTCGACGAGTCGAGGGGCTGGATCGACGACTGCGGGTTCGACGATGGCTCGGGCGAGCGCACGGCCGTGACGCACACCATCGCGTACACCATCTGGGGCATCTTGCTGATGTCCAACATTCTCGGTGACGAGCGTGGAATGGCCGTGGCCCGCCGGGCGGCGCGCGCGGTGGCGCGTCGACTGGGTCTCTCCAAGTGGCTCCCCGGCCGGCTCGATGCGCGCTGGCGGCCGGCGGCCACCTACGCCTGCCTAACGGGCAACGCGCAGATGGCGCTCATCTGGCTCGAGCTGCACCGCCTCGAGGGCGACCCCGCGCTCGTGAACGCGGCGCTTCGCGCGATCGATCTCGTCAAACGCGCGCAGATGGTGCAGTCGGGCGATCCGGGCCTGCGAGGCGGCGTGGCGGGATCCGACCCGATCTGGGGAGGGTACATCGAGCTCGCCGTGCCTAACTGGGCGGCCAAGTTCTTCATCGACGCGCTGCTGGCCAAAGCGCGCGCGCTCGCGTCGCTGGCGCAGCTGCCCGCGCGCACGGCCG
>DATEHK010000123.1:0-21217 GCA_035279625.1 Gemmatimonadaceae bacterium | reverse complement strand
ATTTCGCCGAGCACGTGGTCGAGACAGTGCCCAAGTCGTTACGCCATTCGTGCAGGTCGGAACTTACCCGACAAGGAATTTCGCTACCTTAGGACCGTTATAGTTACGGCCGCCGTTTACCGGGGCTTCGGCTCAAGGCTTCGCCTTGCGGCTAACCTCTCCCCTTAACCTTCCGGCACCGGGCAGGCGTCAGTGTGTATACGGCGCCTTGTGCGGCTTGGCACACACCTGTGTTTTTGCTAAACAGTCGCTTGGGCCGATTCGCTGCGACCCTGACTCGCTAGCGGCGCGAGGCCGTTCACGTTTCAGGGCATCCCTTCTTCCGAAGTTACGGGATCATTATGCCGAGTTCCTTGACCACGTTTCACTCGCTCACCTTAGGCTTCTCGCCTCGCCCACCTGTGTCGGTTTACGGTACGGACGCCGTGCTGTCTCCACCCGATGCTTTTCTCGCCGGTTGACTCCAGACGACTCGGTTCGGGGTTGCCCCCTTGCCTCGCGCTCCCGTCTCGGGATTGCTCCCTACGCGGTTGGACGGCCGAATCCACTAGGCCGCTCGTCCTTCGTTCCCGTGTCACATCGGGGATCAACGACAACATGGCGGGGCCGGAATCTTCGCCGGCTTACCATCGACTACGCCTCTGGGGCCTCGTCTTAGGCTCCGCCTCACCCTGCGCTGATTGCCATGGCGCAGGAACCCTTGGGCTTTCGGTGGCAGGGGTTTTCACCCTGCTTGGCGCGTACTCATTCCGGCATCCTCACTTCCCCTCGCTCCACCCCTTGGTTTCCACCGGGGCTTCATCGCACGGGGAACGCTCCCCTACCCCTGTGCCTAACGGCACAAGACCATGCTTCGGTGGGCCGCTTAATCCCGACCATTCTCGGCGCATTCCCGCTGGACTGGTGAGCTATTACGCACTCTTTAAAGGAATGGCTGCTTCTAAGCCAACCTCCCAGTTGTCACAGCAGGAACACTTCCTTCGCTATACTCAGCGGCCACTCCGGGACCTTAGCAGTGGTTCTGGGTTCTTTCCCTCTCGCCGACGGACATTATCGCTCGCCGACTGCCTCCCAGGGTCCAGTCCTTGGGCATTCGGAGTTTGGTTGGGGTTGGTATGACTTGTCGCCACCCGCGCCCATCCAGTCGCTCTACCTCCCAGGACCATACGGCTTGACGCCGCCCTGAGGCTCTACCTCAATAGATTTCGGGGAGAACCAGCTATCTCCAGGCTTGATTGGCCTTTCACCCCTACCCACACATCATCCGAGCGGTTTTCAACCCACAACGGTGCGGACCTCCACTCGGTGTTACCCGAGCTTCATCCTGTGCATGGGTAGATCGCCCTGGCTTCGGGTCTACGCCCACGAACTTCTCGCCCTCGTTTCAGGACTCGCTTTCGCTACGGCTCCGCGGGATACCCGCTTAGCCTTGCTCGTGAGCAGTAACTCGCCGGATCATAATGCAAAAGGCACGCCGTCAGCCGAACACGAACCGAAGCTCGCATTCCAGCCTCCGACCGCTTGTAGGCATGTGGTTTCAGGTACTTTTTCACTCCCCGCACAGGGGTGCTTTTCACCTGTCCCTCACGGTACTCGTTCACTATCGGTCACACGGGAGTCTTTAGCCTTGGAGGGTGGTCCCCCCAGTTTCACGCCCGGTCTCTCGTGACGGGCGTTACTCAGGATATCCACTAGCAGCCGTACATGGTCTTCGCTTACCGGGCTCTCACCGTCTCTGGCGCCCCATCCCAGGGGACTTCAGCTGACGTCTCGACTACCGAGCGTGGATCCTACAACCCCGGAGTCCGTAGACCCCGGTTTGGGCTCATCCCGTTTCGCTCGCCGCTACTCCGGGAATCTCGGTTGATTTCTCTTCCTCTGGGTACTGAGATGTTTCAGTTCCCCAGGTTCGCTTCCTGTCTTGCGACAGGATGACGGCGCAAAGCGCCGCCGGGTTGCCCCATTCGGCCATCTCGGGATCATAGCGTGTGTGCCGCTCCCCCGAGCTTCTCGCAGCTTACCACGGCCTTCATCGCCTCCGTGTGCCCAGGCATCCTCCACATGCCTTCGCTCGCTTGACTACATAACTCATGTAGCAAGCAGAGCACGCGCATTTCATCTTAGCGATGACGAAATCGTCGTCACAATGATGAATTCCATCCCACGATCTACACCATCTTCGATTGTCAAACAGCGTTAGGCCTGGGCGCGTCCCTAACGGAGACACGTCCGACTGAAAAAGAAACAATCGATGTGAGAGAGGTTGAACGAGGCGGGCGACATCCGAGGACTTTCCGCGGCCACCCGAGGGTGCTCGCTTACTCGTCGCTCCGGAAAGGAGGTGATCCAGCCGCAGGTTCCCCTACGGCTACCTTGTTACGACTTCGCCCCAGTCACTCGGCTCGCCTTCGGCGGCTTGGTCTCTTGCGAGTTCCGGCACCGACTTCGGGCGCTCCGAGCTTCCATGGCGTGACGGGCGGTGTGTACAAGGCCCGGGAACGTATTCACCGTGGCGTAGCTGATCCACGATTACTAGCGATTCCGGCTTCATGGAGGCGAGTTGCAGCCTCCAATCCGAACTGAGGACCGCTTTTTGGGATTGGCTTGAGCTCGCGCTTTTGCATCCCTTTGTACGGCCCATTGTAGCACGTGTGTAGCCCTGGACGTAAGGGCCATGATGACTTGACGTCGTCCCCACCTTCCTCCGGTTTGGCACCGGCAGTCCACCCAGAGTCCCCGACTTTACTCGCTGGCAACTGGACGCGAGGGTTGCGCTCGTTGCGGGACTTAACCCAACATCTCACGACACGAGCTGACGACAGCCATGCAGCACCTGTGCTGGAGTCCCGAAGGACATCGGAGGTCTCTCCCCGACTTCCCCAGCATGTCAAGCCCAGGTAAGGTTCTTCGCGTTGCGTCGAATTAAACCACATGCTCCACCGCTTGTGCGGGCCCCCGTCAATTCCTTTGAGTTTCAGCCTTGCGGCCGTACTCCCCAGGCGGGGCACTTAATGCGTTAGCGCCGGCACTCCGAGGGTCGCTCCCCGAAGCACCTAGTGCCCATCGTTTACGGCGTGGACTACCAGGGTATCTAATCCTGTTTGCTCCCCACGCTGTCGCGCATCAGTGTCAGCAGTTGCCCAGCGGGCCGCCTTCGCCACCGGTGTTCTTCCGGATCTCTACGCATTCCACCGCTACACCCGGAATTCCACCCGCCTCTACAACGCTCGAGCCCGCGAGTCCGCACGGCCGATCCGAGGTTGAGCCTCGGACTTTCACCGCACGCTTCACGAGCCACCTACGCGCCCTTTACGCCCAGTGATTCCGGACAACGCTCGCACCCTCCGTATTACCGCGGCTGCTGGCACGGAGTTAGCCGGTGCTTCCTCACCCGGTACCGTCAATCCCGCCAAAGCAGGAGTTTCGTCCCGGGCAACAGTGGTTTACACCCCGAAGAGCTTCATCCCACACGCGGCGTCGCTGCGTCAGCCTCTCGGCCATTGCGCAATATTCCCCACTGCTGCCTCCCGTAGGAGTCTGGGCCGTCTCTCAGTCCCAATGTGGCTGGCCATCCTCTCAGACCAGCTACCCGTCGTCGCCTTGGTGAGCCGTTACCTCGCCAACTAGCTGATAGGCCGCGAGCCCCTCCTCCAGCACCCTTGCGGGTTTTCCTCCCCAGGCCATGTAGCCCAAAGAGCGTATGCGGTATTACCCGGCCGTTGGGCCGGCTATCCCCCTCTGGTAGGGCGGGTCGCTCACGTGTTACGCACCCGTTCGCCGGTGAGTGGGTTGCCCCACCCCCCTCGACTTGCATGTGTTAAGCACGCCGCCAGCGTTCGTCCTGAGCCAGGATCAAACTCTCCAATAGAAAGTTCGTTTGTGGCTCTTCCCGACAGCTGCCCCGCAAAAACCGGAACAGCGCCGGAATCACAAAAAGTTGTTCAGGTCGACTCTCCCTCGAGAATCTGAACAGATCTCGAGATCAACAAGTCCGCCTCGCACAACCGTCTCTCACATCGATTGTCAAAAAGCGTCTTCAAACTCGTTCCAAAAACACGTCGCGCACATAATCCGCGACAGCCGCTAATCATATGGTTGTGTAATCCTCGAGTCAACCCCAATGCGCGAACAATTTCGCACCGAATTGCCGAGGGGCGAGCAACTTACTGGCGAGTCCCCGAGAGTTCAAGGGTTCTTGCGTCCACCGCCCGGTGAAACACACTCGCACTCGACACCCACGCTGAGCGCGCGTCGCCCTCCCACAACGTTTCTCCTCGCGGCCGCGACGCTTGCTCCTCTACCTGCCTAACGCTACACGTTCCATTGGCCCGCAAGAAAAAACGGCCCGGCGAACCATAGCCGGAGCCGTGTGCACGAGACAGGCGACGAAAACCTTCTCCCTGCCCTCGAGTGCGCCCTGTAGGAATCGAACCTACAACCTAATGATTAAGAGTCATTTGCTCTGCCAATTGAGCTAAGGGCGCAATCTCTACTCCGCCACGCGCCAGGGAGGACTCGAACCTCCGACCCACAGCTTAGAAGGCTGTTGCTCTATCCACCTGAGCTACTGGCGCTCGAACCAGTTCCCTCTCGCGCGGCGGTCTACTCGTCCCACTCCGTCGTGACACGGGACGACTGCCAGGTCGGGGCGACCGGATTTGAACCGGTGACCTCCTGCTCCCAAAGCAGGCGCGATACCAGGCTACGCTACGCCCCGCAATCACCTCCGTGAATACTGTCCGCATCGGGAACAGAATTCACACAGACCGAAAAACATAGCGGGGGCCAATCCGGCGGTCAACGCGCTGAGCTACGTTTGGCTCATCCAAGCCGCGAGCTGCGCGAACGCCCGGCCGCGATGACTCACCTGCTCCTTCTGCTCGCGTGACGCTTCAGCGAACGTGACGCCCAGGTCGTTCGACAGAAACAGCGGATCGTACCCGAAGCCGCCCGTGCCTCGCGGCGCCTCCAGAATCCGCCCAGTGCTTTCGCCGCGAAACACGCGCTCGCCCCGCGCATCGATGTACCCCGCGACACACACGTAGCGCGCGCGACGATCGGCGACGGTCGAGAGCTCGCTCAGCATCTTGGCGTTGTTCGCGGCGTCGAGCGCCCGCCCCGACAAGTCGGTGCGCCCGCTCCACCGCTTGGTGCGGACGCCGGGGCGGCCGCCTAACGCAACGACCTCGAGACCGGAATCGTCGGCTACCGTCGGGCGGCCGCCGGCGCGCTCGAAGAAGTACTGCGCCTTGGCGAGTGCGTTCTCCTCGAACGTCTCGAACTGCTCGAGGCCGTCTTCGTCGGCCGGCTGCTCGGGCACGCCGATGGCATCCAGTGTCACCGTGTAGATGCCATGCGCCGCGAGCAGGGGGCCGAGCTCGTGGAGCTTGCCCAGACTGCGTGTGGCCAACACGAGCGGCGGCGAGTCCGCCGCCCTCACTGGCCTAACGCACGCGCCTGCGCCTCGAGCAGCGACCGCACGCCGGACGAGGCAAGCTCCAACAGCTGGTCCAGCTCGGCCCGTTCGAAGGTGGTGTGCTCGCCGGTGCCCTGCACCTCGACGAATCGCCCCTCGCTCGTCATGACCACGTTCATGTCGACGCCCGCGCGGACATCCTCGGCGTACTCGAGATCCACGCGCGGCTCGCCGTCGATGAGACCAACGCTGACAGCAGCAACGCGCCGCTTGACCGGCGACCTCGCTAGACGGCCGCGCGCGACGAGCCACGCAAACGCGTCGCACACCGCGACACATGCGCCCGTCACCGACGCGGTGCGCGTGCCACCGTCGGCCTGCAGCACATCGCAATCGACCTTGAGCGTGAGCTCGCCAAAACGGAAATCGTCGAGCATCGCACGCAGACTGCGGCCGATGAGCCGCTGGATCTCCTGGGTGCGACCGCCGACTTGTGAACGCTCGCGCGACGTGCGCGTGTGCGTGGCGCGCGGGAGCATCGCGTACTCCGCGGTGAGCCAGCCTTCGCCACGACCTTTTCGCCATCCGGGCACGCCTTCTTCGACGCTCGCCGTGCACAGCACGCGCGTCGAACCGAATGCGACGAGGCACGATCCCTCGGCATACGGGGCGGCGCCGCGCTCGAGCGAAACGCGGCGGAGGTCGCGAGGGGTGCGGCCCGTGCGCGGTGCGGGTGCGTCAGGTGCGATCACGAAGCGAGTCGATGGTGTTGGTGGTTGAGTGGCCGGCGGTGAGCGGCACGATCACGAGGCGTCCGCCCCAGCCTTCGACGTCCGAGCGCCCAACGACGTCGGCCGGCGCGTAATCGCCGCCTTTGATCAACACGTCAGGGTGCAGTGCTCGAATGATCGCGAGCGGCGTGTCTTCGGGGAAGATGACTACGGCGTCCACGCACTCGAGTGCCGCCAATACGTAGGCGCGGTCGGACTCGGACCGCACCGGTCGTTCGAGACCTTTGAGACGCCGCACGGACTCGTCGCTATTGATGCCGACGACGAGGTGGTCGGCGGTGGCGCGCGCCGCGGTAAGCAGATCGACGTGCCCCGGATGCAGTAAGTCGAACACGCCGTTGGTGAAGGCGACGCGGCCCGTCGCCGCGCGGCGCCACGCCACGGCCCCGCCTAACGACATGACTTTCGAGGCCGGCGGTCGCACCTTCAGAACGTCTTCTCGGCGTGCACGGTGAATTCGACCTCGCGCTGGTATCCCGGCAACAGGATGGAATCCGCGTACTGCGACCAGACGGCGATGCCCTTGGTGGTGCGCCGCAGATGAATGCGTTGGGCATCGCTAGGGAGCTCGAGCGAGTCGGCCTGAGCGCGCAGTCGTGTGATGATCGTATCATCCGGCGTGTTGGCGGCGAACTTGGCCTGCTGCGTGAACGCGTCCTGGAACCGGTAGTACCGCCAATACACCTGTCCGACGGCGTTGCCGACGTAGGCCAGGATGGCAATGAGCCCAACGAGCGCGAGACAACCGACTGTCACGCGGCCGTGTCGCACACCGGCGAGCCGGGTCACCATTGCGACTGCGCGCCCGCCACGACGTCGTTGACGATTTTCTGGATGGCTTCCTTCCGTCCGGATGCTTCGTCGCGCTCGCTGTACGAGCCGTCGCGCATCAAGCCCTTCTGCGACCAGATCGAGCGGCCGGTGGCCTGATCGATGATGTCGACGTCGATCGTGATCTGCACTTTCCGTTGGGCAGAGTTCGATTGCGTCGGATCGGCGCTGTAGGCGATGGGGATGTCCGGCTCGTATTTCGTGATCGTGCCTTTCACGATGGCGTCGGCTTTGTCCTCCGCCGCTTCGTGCAGGCCGAGTCGCGACTCGACGTCGTGGCGCATTTCGGTGTAGAGCTCGCTCTGCAGCGTCGCGGCGGCCGTCTGGTTGTCGAAGGGCAGTACGGCGACACTCTTGATGCGCGCCGGCAGACCACCGCCGGCGAAGCCGTAGATGCACGCTCCCGTTAGGAGCGGGATGAACGCGAGCAACCACCTAGTGCCAGATCGACGCATCGAAGTCGGGAACAGTGTCTATGCGGACCACCGTCAGATCGAGAGAGCGGTGGGCGCCCGTGCGTTCGTAGATCACGTGCCGGTCGTTGTTGCGAGTCGTGCGCTCGCGAATGCGGTCGCCATCGATGAGCTCGAGGCGGCGCAGCGCGCCGCTCGCAAACGTGGCGCGCCATCGGGGATTGCGACCAATTTCGACACGCAGCGTGTCGCCGTCAACGCGTGCCGCGGTATCGGGGAGCGGCGGCACCGCGAAGCGACCGAGTGTCGCCCAGATCATGGGCACCGGTGGAAGGTAGTCGTGCACGCGCCCTTCCGAGGGAACGGTGAGCGAATCGCCGACGAGTTGCGCGTAGCCGCCGCCCATTCCGTTGGACACAAAGAAATCCAAACGCACACTGTCGGGCGGCGCGACGCGCGCCGCACCGTCGCCTTTGGCGCGATACTCACCATCCGAGAACGACCAGTCGAACACGATCTTCTGGTACACGGGCGGCAAACTCGTGTCGGGGATGCGAGCGGGTGCGATCACGCCGGTGAGCGGCGCCGCCTTCGGCGCGCACGCGCACAGCGCCAGCACTCCCCCGAGTAAAACGAATGAGCGTCGCATGGGCACCCTAAGCTATACCCGGCACCGTCCGGTTCGGCACGGTGACTCGACGCAATATCACTTCTGGCGAATGCTTGTCAGACTGTCGCCCTGCACGATTGCGTCGAGGACGCCATAGCCGGCGGTGACGTGGCCGAACACGGTGTAGCCACCATCCAAGTGCGGCTGCGGCGAGAGCGTGATGAAATACTGGCTGCCGCCCGTGTCGGGGCCGCCCAACGCCATGCCGACGGCACCGCGATCGTACAGGCGCCGATTGAGCTCATCGCGAATCGCGTACGCCGGGCCACCGTTGCCGTCGCCGCGCGCGTCGCCGTCCTGCACCACGAAATCCGGAACTACGCGATGAAAGGCGATGTGATCGTAGGTGCCGGCGCGCGCAAGTGCGAGAAAGTTGTCGACTGTGAGTGGGGCTTGGCCGGCGTCGAGCTCGATCTCGATTGGACCGCGAACGGTTTGGATCACCGCGCGCGGCAGCGTGCCCGCCAGCGCGGGAACGACGAGCGCGCGCACCCGTGCTTCGTACCACGCGAGCGGGTGCAGGTGGGCGACGGGCGCGTCGCGCCACTGCGCGAAGAGCGAACACGCGGCGCCGGCCGCGCGCACCTGCGGTTGGGCGGGCGCGGGCACGGCGCGCAGAAGCGCGACGAGCGAATCGCCGAACGACGCGCTGTCACGCGTCCAGGCGCTCGCGACATATCGCACCAGGGCGACGCGCGCATCGTCCATCGTATCCGAGGCCGCGCGCTCCCATCCGGACCACACGCGCGGGAGCTCGGCGGCCGTCGCGTGTCCGGCGAGCGCATCGATCGCCACCGCACGGACGACCGGATCGCGGTCCGTTAGGCCGAAGTACATGTATTCGCGCCGCCACGGATGCGCGAGCGCCGTATCGGCGTGGGGCGCCAGTGCGCCGAAACCTGCCTCGCGAACGCGTGGATCGGGGTCGCGCGATTCCGGAAGCGAGATCTCGCGCATACGCTCGATGGAGGGTGCCGCGGCGCCGGCCTCGGCGACGGCGGCGCGATAGCGCCAGTCGCCGGTGTGCGCCCACGAGTCGGGATCATCGAACTCGGCGGCGGGCAGCACGACATCGTGCGACATCGCCGCCGCAAGGACGGCGGCGCGAAAGGCGAACCCGGTGTCGGCGCGCCAGATCGGCATCCACACGGCGCGGGGGCCGTCGAGTACCGCGCCTAACGATTGGGCCGCGGTGAGCCGGACATTGGCGTCCGGATCCTGCAACGCCGCGAGCACGACGGATCGCGATGCATCGCCGTATGTGGCCGCGGCGCGGAGCGCTTCGATGCGCACATGGGCCGATGAGTCAGTGGCCAACTGTGCCAGGAGGGGGCGGGCCAATGCGGCGAGCGAGTCCCCGGCTGCGCGATGCGAAAGCGCGCGGGCGACTTGTTGCCGGACGAGGGGATTGGGATCGCCGGCATGTGCCATGGCATCGCGAACGGCCGCGCTCACCGGCGACCGCGAGATGGCGTAGACCGCCGCCCAACGGAGGTCGGCGTCGCCGCTGTGCAGGTAGGGGCGGACGTCGTCGACCGGTACGGGGCGAAGCTTGGCGGCCGCCAGGAGCAGTGCGCGCGTGACCGCGGCGGCGTGCGGCGTGCCTAACGCACGATGGATGGCCGGCGCCGCAGACGCGCCGATGGCGCCCAGGCTCCAGGCGGCCACGGCTCCGACCGACGGCGGCCCCGCGAGGCCGCGCTCCAAGACATCCGCGGCCGCCGAGTCGCGGAGCAAGCCTAACGCAAATGCGGCGGTCGCCGCGACGGCCGTGTCGCCATCGGCGACCAGCACCCGGACCACCGGCGCCATCGCCGATCCGTGTACGCGCCCAACGGCCAACACAGCTTCGGCACGCTCGGGTGACGATCGGGATACGAGCGCGGTGCGCACGAGCGCCGTGTCGAGGCGGCGCGCGTCTTCCATCTGGAGCAGACTCGCATACGTCGGGACGTCGATCGATGCGCCGGCGGAAGGCGCGGGCGCACCGGACACGCGCGGCGTGCACGCGAGTGCGCCCGCGACGAGCGCGACGAGCGCGCGCCTACGCGGGGCCGGCTGCGTCACGAGCGAGGAGGTCGCGCACGTCGCGCGGCAGCGTTACCACGCGATGATCGCGATTGAGCGACACGAGTACCGTGCGCGCGGTAGCCAGTGTTTCACCGGACACGGCGTTCGAGATCACGTAGTCGAACGTCACCGTGCGGGATGCGACGGCGCTGATCACCGTGTCCACGCGCACCATGTCATCGTACCGCGCCGGCGATTTGTATCGGATCTCGGCTTCGGCGACGGCGAGCGCGACCCCCCGCTCTTCCATTTCGCGGTACGGCATCCCCGACGCGCGAATGAGATCGGTACGGCCGATCTCGCACCACACGAGATAGTGCGAGTGGTACACGACGCCCATGCGATCCGTTTCCGCATAGCGAACGCGAAACTCGACTGAGGATGTACGCGGCGGCATCAGACGGCGGGGAGGATGCGTGTGGCCGGGCGGTTTGTAAAGGTCGTACGCGCCGGCTAGAATGTGCACATGCTCGACGCGCCGTGCTACGTGTTCTCGGATGCGCACCTCGGAGCCGCGTCGGCGGAGCTCGAGCGCGGCCTCGTGTCGTTTCTCCGGAGCCGCGCGGGCCGGCCGGGGTCGCTCGTCGTCAACGGCGATCTGTTCGACTTCTGGTTCGAATGGCGGCACGTCGAGCCGCGCGGACACTTTCGCGTGCTGGCCGCGTTAGCCGATCTTCGCGACACGGGAAGCCGCGTGCTGTACGTGGGCGGCAATCACGACTGCTGGGGCGGCGACCTCCTCACGCGCGACGTGGGCGTGGAGTTCCATCTCGGCGCGTGGTCGGGTGAGTTGGGTGGATGGCGTGCGCTCGTGGAGCACGGCGACGGGTTGCGCGAACGCGAAGATCGCGCGTATCGCCGCCTGCGCACCGTGCTGCGCAATCGTTGGGCGATTCGCGCGTTTCGATGGATCCATCCCGACTGGTCGGTGCGCATCGCATCGGGCAGCTCGGACGTGAGCCGATTGCGCGCGGCGGGCGACGGCGGCAAAGGTCTCGAAGCGATCGCCACACGTCATCTCTCGACGCGCCGCGATCTGGACCTCGTGATCTTCGGTCATTCACACGTGCCGGCGCTCCGCGCGATCGGCGGCGGCGTGTACGCCAATCCCGGCGCGTGGATGGACGCGCAGACGTTCCTGGTCATCACTCCCGGGCGCGTCGAGCTGCGCCGTTGGACCGGTTCAGCCGAGGGTGACCTTCTCGACGTCGTCGATCGCCGCGCCGAGAAAGCGCTGCCCCTGCCGTAGGAAGTGATCGGGCGCATCCGACGCGACGAACCGGTGCGTCCCGATGCTTCCCGGCGGCGCGACGAGATTTCGCTCGGCGAGCACGCGGCACGTTTCGGCCGCCGTCTCCTCTGCACTATCGATGAGCCGCACGTTGCGCCCAACGACGTCGGCGAGCATCGGCTTGAGCAGCGGATAGTGCGTGCACCCGAGGACGAGCGTGTCGATATGGTCGGACGTGAACGGCGCCAGATACTCGCGCGCAATGAGCCGCGTGGCCTCGGTGTCGAGCCACCCTTCCTCGACTAACGGAACGAACAACGGACACGCCTGGGCGACGACGTCCGCGTCGCGCGCGATGGCGTGGATGGCGCGCTCATAGGCGCCGGAGGTGATGGTGCCGAGTGTGCCGATCACCCCGATGCGACGACTCCGCGAGGCGCCGACGGCCGCGCGCGCGCCGGGTTGGACGACGCCGATGACTGGCAACGGGAATTCGCGCTGCAGGTGCTCGAGCGCGTGCGCGGTGGCGGTGTTGCACGCCACGACGATCACCTTCACGCCTTGCTCGGTGAGCCACGTGGCGATCTCACCCGAGTAGCGGCGCACAGTGTCCGGGCTCTTGGGACCGTACGGGACGCGGGCCGTGTCGCCGAAATAGATGATGCGCTCGTGCGGGAGCTGCCGCACCAACTCGCGGACGACCGTTAGGCCGCCGATGCCGGAATCGAATACGCCGATGGGGTCGCGCGCGGATGTCAAAAGGGCACCGTCACGGTGATGCTGGACTCTTTGCCACCAGACTGTCCACGCACCTGGATCGGCACATCCCACAGTTGGGCGGCGACGAATGCGTCCGCTCCGGCGATGAGGTGCGTGAAGATCAGGAGGGCCGACCAGTCCTCCACCGCTTGCTTGCGCGCCGGGATGACGCCGGCGTACGGATTGGGCACATATCCGCCGACGCCGGCAGGCGCGAGCACGCTGTCGCGCGCGAGCTGCTTGGCGGCGGCCAGTTCTTTCTTGGACTGGATGAGCATCGCGATGGACGCCACTTCGAGCGCGGCAAAGAGGCCGCCGGCCGTCGAGCGATGGAGCGACGCCTGGCCCCACCCCGGAATGGCCAACGATTCGAGGAGCGCGCGCTTGGAGGAGATGGGCGGTTTGAGCGACTGCCGTGGGGCCGGCACGGTGTCCGAGGCGACCGGCGCCGTGGGGCCCACGCGCGTGCTGTCGGCGCTCTGCGCCAGTGCGTTAGGCGTGCCTAACAGAATGGCGCCCAACACCATCCGCACCGCGCGCCATCGGGCGCGCCGTGGCGGGAACGTGTGGGAATCGAACCCACCCAACCCGACGTGGTCAGGTCGCAGCGGTTTTGAAGACCGCGAGAGCCACCAGGCCCCATCCGCTCCCAAACGACTCACGAGACGATGATGTCGAACGATGACCGGTGCTCCACGACGCCGATGTCCACCGCTCCATCGACGCGCGAAAGATACTCGGCCACCGCGGCACGAGGCAGCGCGACGAGAAGACCGCCCGACGTTTGCGGGTCGACCAGAAGCGTGCGATCCACGTCGGTGGTTTTCCCCCAATCGACGCGCTGCTCCAGGAACACGCCGTTGCGCTCGCCACCGCCCGTGGACACGCCCGCCACCGCCAGCTCGCGCGCACGCGGCAGCAGTGGGAGACGTGCGAACGCGATGCGCGCGGTGATGCTGCTCGCGCGCGCAATGTGCGACAGGTGGCCGAGGAGCCCGAATCCCGTGACATCAGTCGCGCAGCGCGCGCCGAGCGCGACGGCCGCGCGTGCTGCGTCCTTGTTGAGGCGCGACATCGTGGCGATCATGATGCGCTGCGTTTCAACGTCGAGCATCCCGCGCTTGGCGGCGGTCGAGAGGATCCCGGCACCCAACGGCTTGGTGAGCACGAGCACATCGCCGGGCACCGCGGCTGCGTTAGTCAGCACGCGGCGCGGGTCGACGCGGCCGGTAACCGAGAGCCCGAACTTGGGCTCGTCGTCCACCACGGTGTGTCCGCCGGCAATGACGGCGCCGGCCTCGCGAACTTTGTCCTGCGCGCCGCGCAGGATATCCGTCAGGACAGAGAGCGGCAGCTTCGACGTCGGGAACCCGACGATGCACAGTGCGGTGAGCGGTTCGCCGCCCATGGCGTACACGTCCGACAGCGCATTGGCGGAGGCGATCTGTCCAAAGGCATACGGGTCGTCCACGATGGGTGCGAAGAAGTCGACCGTCTGGACGAGCGCGAGATCGTCGGACAGCTGAAATACTCCGGCGTCGTCGAAGGTATCGGACCCGACGAGAAGGCGCGCATCCGTTTGGCGCGGCAGCGATGCCAGCACTTGGGAAAGGTCGCCCGGACCCATCTTGGAAGCGCACCCCGCGCACCGCGCAAATGCGGTGAGCTGGCACAGTTCCTCGCCGGTAGCGGAGGTCGTCATGCTCGTCTCCAATGAATATGCCTAACGCTACGAACGCGGCACCTGGGCGATGACCTCAATCTCGACGCGCGCGCCGCGCGGGAGCGCCGCCACCTGCACCGTCGACCGCGCCGGACGCGCGCCGCCCAGGTGGCGCGCATACGCATCGTTGAACGTGGTGAAATCGGCGAGGTCGAGCAGGAACACCGTCGTCTTGACGACGTCCTTCCAGCCGGCGCCCGCCGCGGCGAGCACGGCGCCGAGATTTTGCATTACGCGATCGGTCTGCTGCGTGATGTCGCCCTCGATGAACTTGCCCGTGGCGGGATCGAGCGCGATCTGGCCGGCGGTGAAGAGGAGATCGCCGGCGCGCACGCCTTGCGAGTACGGGCCGATGGCGGCTGGTGCGTTAGGCGTGGACACGGAGGAAAGGGGCACGCGTGACTCCGGACGGTGATCGGTGGCGAGGGTCGATGCGAGAGCGCGCCGGGGAGGTCCCCGGCGCGCCCGTGAGAACGGTTATGGGGTGCTCGTTCTACTATTCCTGATATACCTGGCCGCTGCGTCTCAGAAAAGGCCTACGATGCTGCCGTCGGGCTTCACGGCCATGTGCTCGGCGGCGGGCTCCTTCGGAAGACCGGGCATCGTCATGATGTCGCCCGCTTGCGCGACCACGAAGCCGGCGCCGGCGGACGGGTACACCTCGTTGACCGTGATCCGGAACCCCTTGGGCCGGCCGAGTCGCGTGGGATCATCGGTGAACGAATACTGCGTTTTCGCCATGCACACGGGCGTATTGCCGAGTCCGATGGACTCGAGATACTCGATGGTGCGCGCCGCCTTCGCGGAATAGTCGGCGCCTTCGCCGCCGTACACTTTTCGCACGATGATGTCGATCTTGTCGCGAATCGGGAGCGCCGTGTCATAGAGGGGCGCATAGTGCGATCCGCCGCGCTGGAGCGCGGCGAGCACCTCGCGCGCTAAGTCTTCGCCGCCCGCGCCGCCCTTCGCCCATACGTCGTTCACCGACGCGCGCACCTGTTGACGCGCCGCGAAATCCGCGACCATCGCGAGCTCGCGATCGGTATCCGATGTGAACCGGTTGATGGCGACGATGACCGGCACGCCGAACTGCTTCACATTCTCGATGTGCGCCTGCAAGTTAGGCAGGCCCTTCTCGAGGGCGGCGAGGTTCTCGGTGGAGAGGTCTTTCTTGTTCGCGCCGCCGTTCATCTTGAGCGCGCGCACGGTGGCGACGAGTACCGCGGCCTCGGGGTTCAGGCCGCCGAAGCGGCACTTGATGTCGAAGAACTTCTCGGCGCCGAGGTCCGAGCCGAAGCCCGCCTCGGTGAGCACGACGTCGGCCAGGGCCAGCCCCGTTTTCGTGGCGATGATGCTGTTGCAGCCGTGTGCGATGTTGCCGAACGGGCCGGCGTGCAGCAGCGCCGGTCCGCCTTCCAGGGTCTGCACCAAGTTAGGCCGGATCGCATCCTGCAGCAGGAGGCTCATCGCGCCAACGGCCTTGAGATCGCCGGCGCGCACGGGTTTGCGATCGGCGCCTGCCGTGGACCCGACGATGATGCGCGCCAGCCGCGCCTCGAGATCCTCGCGGCTGGATGCGAGCGCCACCACGGCCATGATCTCGCTCGCCGGCACGATGACCCAGCGCTCTTCGCGCGGGATGCCATTGGCCACGCCGCCTAACCCGATCACCGCCTGGCGCAGCGCGCGGTCGTTCATGTCGATCGTGCGAGGCCAGGTGATGCGGCGCGCATCGATGTCGAGCGCATTGCCCTGGGTGAGATGGTTGTCGAGCAGCGCCGACAGGAGTCCGTGCGCCGTAGCGATCGCGTGGAAGTCGCCGGTGAAGTGCAGATTGATGTCCTGCATCGGCACTACTTGCGCGTATCCGCCGCCGGCGGCGCCGCCTTTGATGCCGAACACCGGACCCAGACTCGGCTCGCGCATGCACATGATGGCGTTGGTGCCGATGCGCGTGAGCGCTTGCGTTAGGCCGACGAGCGTGGTGCTCTTCCCTTCGCCGGCCGCGGTGGGGTTGATGCCGGTGACGAGGACGAGGCGGCCGCGGGTCGGGCGCTGCGACACGTCGAGCGCGATCTTCGCCTTGTATTTGCCGTACAGGTCGAGCTCGTCGGCGGCGAGACCGATGTCGGCGGCGACGTCGGTGATCGGGCGCATGCGCGCCCGTTGGGCAATCTCGATATCGGACGGAACGGTCGTGGACACCATCACCTCACCAGTGCGTGGAACGAGACGCGTACATTCTATCCCGCGGGCGCGGATCGTCGCCAGCTAGCCGGGCGGCGGGGGTTCGCCCAGACCGAACAGGCGTCGCGCGTTCCGGATGGTCGCTGTCGAGAGCTCGTCGAGATCGGCGCCGCGTGCGTATGCGAGGCGCGCGAGCGTGAGCGGGACCCACGACGATTCATTGCGTCGGCCGCGATGCGGCACGGGCGCAAGATAGGGCGCGTCGGACTCGACGAGCACGCGATCGTCCGGCACGAGCGCCAAGAGGGCGTCGCTCGCGAACTTCTTGAACGTGATGATGCCGCTGAACGACACGGACCATGCGTGCGCGATCGCAAACTCGGCCAGCGCCGTCGAGCCCGTGTAGCAATGGAGCACGCCGACGACGCCGGCGCGCGCCGCCTCGTCGATGACGGCCCGCGTGTCGTCCTCCGCCTCACGGGTGTGGATCACCACCGGACGCTTCCGACGCGCGGCGAGCGCGATCTGGGCGCGGACCGCGGCGCGCTGCGCGTCGCGCGGCGAATGATCGTAGTGATAGTCGAGCCCGCACTCACCCACCGCCACCGCCCCTTCCGTTAGGCAGGCGTCGAGCGCGGGGATGTCGCGCGCTTCGTCGAACGCCGCGGCGTCGTGCGGGTGCACGCCGGCCGTCCAGTACACCAACCCTGCATGTCGCGCGGCAATGGCCCGCGCGCGATGCGCGGCGTCGATCGACTCGCCAATGCACACGAGCGCCTCCGCGCCGGCCGCGCGGGCGCGCGCGATCACCGCGTCGCGGTCGTCGTCGAACGCCGGATCGGCCAAGTGCGAGTGGCTGTCGATGAACGGGATCATGATGCAAAACCGCCGCCCGTCAGAGGGCGGCGGCTCCGTGCGCCATTCAAGCGGCTCAGGACTCGCCCGACGCCTTACGGCGCCGCTCCGGCGCGGTCGACGGCGTGTCGCGCACGTTGCGCGGCCCAACGCCGCCCTTTTCTCCCACCGCGCGCGGCCACTTGTGCTCGATCCACAGCAACACCACCGGGGCGACGTAAATCGAGCTGAACGTCCCGGTGACGACACCGAACATCATGACGAGCGCGAACGGCCGGATCACCTCGCCGCCCACGAGCGCGAGCGCCACCAAGCAGGCAAACGTGGTGCTGTGCGTGAGCACCGACCGCGGCAGCGTTTCATTCACGCCGCGGTTGAGCGTCTCATAGAGCGTTTCTTTGCGTCGCTTGCGGAGATCCTCGCGGACGCGGTCGAAGATGATGATCGTGTCGTTGAGCGAATAGCCGATCATCGTGAGGACGCCGCCGACGACGATGAGCGAGATCTCGAGGTGGAGATACTTGATGAACGCGAGCGTACCCAGAATGTCGTGGGCCGTCGCAATGACGGCGGCGAGACCGAATCGCCACTCGAAGCGCCACGCGAGATACAGCAGCGTGACGAGGAACGACACGAGGATGGCGTAGAGCGCCTTCTGTCGCAGCTCGCCGCCGACCTTCGGTCCAACGGCCTCGGTGCGATCGACGCGAAAGTTAGGCGGCGGGCCGAATTTCCGGGTGAGCGCGGCCGTGATCTCGCCGGCCACCGACTCGGCGCCGCGCGTCTGTTGGGCAACGGAGCGCGGATCCTGCGCGCGAATCACGAGCGCGGTGTCGCTGCCGAACGTCTGGATCTCAGCGCCCTTGATGCCGGCGGCGTCGAGCGTGCTGCGTACCGCGCCGACGTCGGGCACCTTGGGAAAGCTCACCTGCATGAGCGTTCCGCCGGTGAACTCGACACTGTACTGATAGCCCGAGATCGCGATCGCGATGATGCCCGGCACAGTGAACAGGAGCGTCACGATCGTGGTGATCTTCCACAATCGGATGAAGTCGATTTTGGTGTCGTGCAGAATGCGCAGCATCAGATACTCAACTGGCGGGCGCCGCGGGTGCGGTTGAGCCACAAGAGGTAGAACGTCCGAACCACGAAGATCGCGCTCACCATCGAGGCCGCGATGCCGCAGATGAGCGTCACCGCGAAGCCCTTCACCGGACCCGTGCCGATCCAGTACAGAACGGCCGCTGTGAGGGCCGTCGACACGTTCGAGTCGATGATCGCCGACATCGCGTGACGGAAACCTTCATCGATGGACGCGCGCACCGTTTTGCCTCGCGCCATCTCTTCTCGTATTCGCTCGAAGATCAGCACGTTGGCGTCGACCGCGATACCGACCGACAACACCATACCCGCGATGCCCGGCAGCGTGAGCGTCGCGTCGAGGCCGGCGAGCAACGCCAGCGTGAAGAGCACGTACAGTCCGAGCGCGACCACGGCCAGGAGGCCGGAGAAGCGATAGTAGCCGATCATGATCAGCAGGACTAACGCAACGCCCAGGATACCGGCGTTGATGCCGTCCCGGATCGAGTCCTTGCCTAACGTCGCGCCGATCGTGCGGGAGTCGACCACCTTGAGCGGCACCGGCAGTGCCCCGGCGCGCAGCACGAGCGCGAGATCCTGCACCTGCTGCAGCGGCTGGCCGCGCATCGTGATTTGACCGCGCGTCCCAATCGCGCTTTCGATGATCGGCGGACGTCCCATCACTTTCCCGTCGAGCACGATCGCCATGTAGTCGTTGACGTGCTTGCCGGTCTCCTGGCGGAAGCGGCGTCCGCCTTCGCTGTTCAGCGTGAACTGAACGATGTTCCCTTCGATCGGATCGGTCGCCGGCTTCGCATCGGTGAGATACTCACCGGTGATGATCGGCTTGGTATCGACCACGTAGAGCGGCGTTGCGTTCGTACCTTGGCCCAGGTCCGCGGTGGTTCCCCAGAGCAGCGACTTGCCCGGCGGAAGTGCCGCGGCAATGTCGGGATACGAGAGATACCTGCTAACCGCCGGGACATCCGTATTGCTCACATAGTATTCGCCCGGCATCCCGCCTGGTTGGATCAGGCGACTGAACGGACCGTTAGACGCGCCATTGAAGACGCCGGTGTCCGAGGTATCCGACTTGGCCGCGCCAGTGTCCTTCTTCGCGCCGGCCGCGCCCTTCGCTTTACCGGTATCCGACTTGGCCTTGTTCGAGTCTCCGGGCGTGAAGAGCGACGAGATCGCGTTTTTGGTGGTATCGCCGCTTGGCGCGGCACCGCGCGTCGTCGACGCGCCGGCCGCTTTGTCGTAGCCCTTGGACCGAATGATCTGGTCGATGCGCGGCTCGACTTTGTCGAGCGCGCCGGTCTTGTCAGTGATCTGGAACTCGAGGAACGCCGACTTCTCGACGAGCTGCTCGGCGCGTTGCTGATCGGTGACGCCCGGCAGCTCGACTGTGATTCGGTCGTTGCCGACCTTCCGCACGTCCGGCTCGGTTACACCGAATTGGTCGATACGATTGCGCACGACCTTGAGCGCGCGATCGATTGCCTCCGCCTTGTTGGCGACGGCGCCCTTCGATTCATCGACCTCGAGCGCCAGGTACATGCCGCCCTGTAGGTCGAGCCCCTTCTTGAGCGGGACGTGCGTCTGCGTGGTGTCGAACCAGACGCCGTTCTTGTTGAGCTCGCGAACCGAAACCGTGCGCGGAAACAGCGCCCAGACAGAGCCGGCAACGAGAACCAGGATGAGGATGAGGCGATTGCGGATAGTGGCCATGCGACGGCGGGCGAGGATGGGGCCGCGGACGTTGTCCGGTAAAGTCCGGCAAAGTATTGAAGGTTATCGGAATAGAGTGATTCAGTCAACGCGCCGCGCGAGGATAGCCCGGGCTCGCTCGGCGTCGCGGCGGAGCTGTGCCTTGAGCTCCTCGGCGCCGGCGAACGCCCGGGTTTCCCGGAGACGCTCCACGAAATCCACACGGACCGACGCGCCGTAGAGGTCGAGGTCGGCGTCGAACAAGTGGACCTCGAGCGAGCGCGCGGTGTCGCCGAACGTTGGGCGGGGCCCGAGGTTCATCATCCCGCCGAAGGCCCCGGCCGGGGTTTGCGCTCGCACCGCGTAGACGCCGTCCGGCGGGAGCAGCTTGCGGGCCGAGGGCGACTCGAGATTCACGGTGGGAAAGCCTAACGCGCGCCCCCGCTGTTCGCCTCGTCGTACGCGCGACTGCACCGAGTAAGGCCGGCCCAGCGCCTGCGCCGCGTGGTTCAGGTCGCCGCCGGCCACCGCACGCCGGATGAGCGTGGACGATACCACGCGCCCGTCGGCCGTCGCGACCGCGTTCACCACCTCGACGCCGAATCCGCGTTCGTGTCCCAGTGCGCGCATCACCTCCACGTCGCCCTCGCGCCCGCGGCCGAACCCGTGGTCGTGTCCGATAACGAGGTGTTTGACGTGAAAGCGGTGTCGCAAGACTTCGTCGACGAACTGCGCGGCGGTGTATCGCTGCAGCGTGGGCGTGAACGGCACGATCGCCATGTAGCGCACGCCGCTTTCGGCGACGACTTCGATCTTCTCCTGCTCCATGGTGAGCAAGAGCGGCGCAGCAGCCGGGTTGACGACTTCGAGGGGATGCGGGTTGAACGTGACGAGGACGCTGTCGAGCGCCATGTCGCGTGCGCGCTCGGCGATGCGCGTGAGGACATCCCGATGTCCCAGGTGCACGCCGTCGAACGTGCCGACGGTGACCACCGTCCCGGGGGAATCGGGCGGCAGTCCGGAGTCCGCCCAACCGCGGAATCGTTCATGCATCGCCGAGTACGGTGCGCGGGTGCCACCAATCGCCGTTGCGTTGGGCGATGGCGAGGAGCGTGCCCGTCTCATCCACTAGCGCCGCCACGGGCGCGCCGGGAAAGAGCCCGCCGTCACCCACGTCCCTGCCCTGTCGCACGTGCCTAACGGAATCACCATCCACTCGCACCACCGGCAGCGAGGGCACGGCGGCCAACGGCGGGAGCACGACCGCCGCGCCGGCCTTGAGGGCGTTCGCCGAGCACGCCTCGACCACGGTGAACGGACCGCTCGTTAGGCGGCGCAGCGCGGTGAGGTGCGCGGCGCTGCCCGCGGCGCGGCCCAGGTCGCGCGCCAACGCGCGGATGTAGGTGCCGCCGCTGCACCGCACCGTCACCTCCACCTCGTCGCCGCGCCAGGCCTGCGCCACAAATTCGTGCACCGTGATG
>DATEHK010000122.1:0-19927 GCA_035279625.1 Gemmatimonadaceae bacterium | reverse complement strand
GCGCGCGCGCGCACCGTCGGCGCGGGCACGGCAGCTGCGCCTAACGCAACCAGCAGATCGCGCAGCAGGAAGTGCGCCCCGTACCGGTGCGACATGCCATGCGCCGTGAACACGATGACCGGCACGTCGCCGGCGGCTGAGACGATCTCGCCGATCGCGCGATCGATGGCGCGATACACCGAGCGCATGGGATCGCCGGCCACCGCCAGCATCGCCCGATCGTAGGCCGGATGGCCGGCGTCGTGCAGGTGCCAGCACTGATGCCCAACGCAGTGCGACTCGCTGAACACCTGCATGAAGAAATCCCACCCGCCGCGCCCCAGGAGGTCCACGGTCCATTCCGCCTTGCGATGCACGCCCGCTTCGAGCGCCACGACGAGCTCGCGATAGTCGCGCGCGCGGTGTCTGTCGGCGTCGCACGAGACGCCCGCAGGGTGGCGGCCCCAATTCGTTGCGATCCGCGTCGCCAGCTCGGGCGGGTTGGTCGAGAATCCGAAGAACGCGTCGTGCGCGCCCCACTCGACCACCTGGACGCCATTCAGCGCTCCGCGCTCCGGTGCCGCGAGCGGGACATCGAGTAGCGCCACGCGCTGTCCGGCGCGGCCGAGCGCGCGCCAGAACGGCTCGCGCCCAACGAACGCGCCGCGCGTGCGATCGGCGATGCGATAGGTGCCCGGCACCAGCTGCATCTGATAGTGGAATCCGTGCTGCGCGGGATTCGTACCGGTGAACATCGATGGCCACGTGGATCCCACGAAAAAGCCGTCGAGGCCGCGCGTCCGTCCGGCGATTCCGCGCGCCGCCAGCGCCGCCAGGTTCGGCATGGTCCCGTCGGCCATCCATGCGTCGAGCAGGTCCGGACTCGCGGCATCGAGGCACAGCACGAGCAGGCGTGTGCGGCCGCCGGTCATCGGAGGCGGCGCAGCGTATCACGCACGAGATGGCGCATGAACGGCGCGTACCGCCATCCCGACGGCTCGAGCAGCGACCGCACGTGCCACCGCCAGGCTCCGCCTAACGCACCGACCTCGCGCTCGTGGTTCGCGGCCGCGTGGTACGCGCCGGCGATGCGGGCGCGGAGCGTCCGCCGCACATCGCGCGGCAAGGGCAGCGCGATGATCCGGCGCAGCGCCGCGACCTGCCCGAGCACGTACGCGCGCGAGCTCGACTCGGCGCCCGGACTGCCTACGGTGTAAATGACGCTGGGCTCATCGACCCACACGATGCGGTGCTCCGACGCCAGGCGGAGTCCCAGGTACGTGCACTCGAGAAAGTCCGGCATCGAGGCGAAGACATCGGTGCCGACGCGATCGGACCGGCAGAGCCACGATCCCGGCAACAGCCAATTGTGGGCCAGCATGGCGCGGACCGGATCGGCCGAAACCGTTTCGTTAGGCGAGACGTGCACTGTGTCATGGGAGCTCGTGCGGCGCCAGCCGTTCGTGACCACGGCCGCGCAGTCGGGGTGATCGTCGAGTGCGCGCAGGCGCAGCGCCAGTGCGTTAGGCAGGAGCAGGTCGTCGTCATCCAGCGCCGTGAACCAGGGCGTCTCGACCATCGCGCGTCCGAGGGCCAGCGCGGCAGGGAGGCTCGCCGTTTCACTCACCACGAGCGTGACGCGCGGATCGCCGCGCAGCGCGCACTCTACGTTGGCGTCGCGACGCGGCCCGTTGAGCACCACGATCACCACCGGCCGCACGTCGCATTGACCCCACGCGCTCTCGATCGCCGCCCTGAGCGACGCGGCGCGTTCGCGCAGACCGCGCGTCGGGATGATAATTGTGACAGCCGGATCGGTCGGAGCCACGATTCATGACCGCTTTGAGGAGACGACGTGCTGCTCGACGCAAGACATTTCAGCAGTGGAACCACACTCGACACGGACCTGTGCATCGTTGGCGCAGGTCCCGCCGGTCTCGTGCTGGCCGCAGAGTTGGGCGGCCGGTGCGACTCGATCATTCTCGAGAGCGGAGGCGATCACGCCGAGCCGGACGATCAGGCGCTCAACGATGGCGACCTCATCGGGAACGAATATGCAGATCTGCGCGCCACGCGCCATAGGCAAGTGGGCGGTACGTCTAACATTTGGAACACGCCGGTGGCCGGCGACGCCGGCGCCAAGTACGCGCCGCTCGACCTGCTCGACTTCGAACGGGGCAGCGGCCGGCCGCACGGCGATTGGCCCTTCGGCTTCACGGAGCTGCGCGACGACTACGCGCGCGCGCAGCGGTTGTGCGGGCTCGGTCCGTTCTCGTACGACGCCGCCGCGTGGGCCCAGGCGGGCCGCGAGGCATGGGCGGACACCGGTGTGCTGGTCTCGCGCGTGTACCAGCTCGCCACCCGGCACGCGCTGCTGTCCCCGCTGCGCGCGGCCGTCGCGCGCGCGACCAACGCGCGTCTCTGCACGCATGCCACGGTGGTCGCCCTGCATCGCGACGCTGGGGCGCGGCTGGTAACGCGGCTTTCGGTCGCGACGCCGGGCGGGAAGCCGTGGGAGGTCCGCGCCACGCGCGTCGTGCTCGCGGCCGGCGCGGTGGAGAATGCGCGCCTCTTGCTCCTAACGGACGACGGCGCCGGACGCGCCGGAAACGCCTCGGGCTGGCTCGGCCGCGGGTTCATGGAGCATCCGCGCGACTCGGCGATCGTGCTGCGTCCGCGCTCCGGCGACTTCCATGCGACATCGGGATTCTACGACGTGCACCACTCGGGTGACGGGACGTGGATTCTCGGCCGCCTCGCCCTCGGCGACCCCGCGTTGCGCGCCGCCGGTGTGCCTAACGCCTCGGCGACGTTGCTCGCGCGGCCGCGCTTGGGCCTGGCGATGGTCCGCGGCGCGATGCCGGCAATCGCGCGTCGATGGGTGCCCACCGGCGGCCACGGATGGTCGCGGCGTGCGCATGCCGACCGGCTGTTCGACGACTTCACCGTGTTGCTCAACGTCGAGCAACTCCCGCACCCCGACAATCGCGTGACGTTGGGCCGGCGTCGCGATGCGTTAGGCGTGCCGGTGCCGGTGCTCGACTGGCGGTGGCGGCCGGACGACCAGCGGGGACTCGATCGCCTGCGCGCGATCGTGGCCGCGGAGCTCCGCCGCGTGGGCCAAGTCACCGTGGATGCCGGCGCGCGCCCCGATCCCAACGCCCATCACCACGCCGGCACCACGCGCATGCACGATGATCCGGCGCTTGGCGTGGTCGGCCGCGATGCGCGCGTACACGGCATGGACAACGTGTACGTGGCCGGCGCGTCGGTGTTTCCGACCGCCGGCTTCGCCAACCCGATGCTCACGATCGTCGCGCTCACCGTGCGACTCGCGCGCCACCTGCTCAGCGAGTCGGTGTGACGTGCCTAACGCGGGTCAGTCGGCGCGCAGGGCGACCAGCGGATCGGTGCGCGAGGCGCGCCAGGCGGGCACTGCCGATGCGGCGATGCTCACCGCGGTGAGCACCGCGGCCACGACGGCCAGCACGACGGGGTCGTGCGGGGACGTGTCGTAGAGCATCGATGCGACGAGCCTGCCTCACGCAAGCGACACGGCCAGGTACTGCGGATAGCCGATCTCGCTGACGATTCTCGGTTGGCCGAAAAGGTCGAACGTGCATAGAAGCGGCGCAGCAACTCCGAGTCGGTGACGAGTGAAAAGAGCGCCGTGTTCGCGCCGACGCCGAGCGTGAGCGTCGCGACCACCATCACCGCGAACCCCGGCGATCGGCGCAGGCTGCGCACTGCGTAGGCGAGGTCTTGCCGCGCGTGATCGACAAACGTGCCGAGTAACTTCATTGTCGCGGTTCGGAATCCTTAAGGCCAGTGGCTGAATCCGGCGGCGGACCAACCAGTGTGAATCATGGCCTGCTCCTGCGAGCGCAAGTCCTTGGGGTGAACGCCTCGTGCCCGATGCCCAGCGACGCTCGACAGTGTGGCGCGCCGCGGGTGGATCCATCACACGATCGCGTTCCAACTCCGCCTCGCGTCTCTGGTGTTCGCCAACGGCTACGTCGCGACAGTCCGACAGCCGGCGCACGCCGAACCCCGCGATCCTGTTGCGTGAGGCACGGCCGAGCAAGCGAAGACGCTGCTGGCGGTGAGCGGGACCGTTCCGTTAGTCGATCTCGCGATCGGCGCTGCCATGGACGGCCAGCGCGGCGCCTTCATTGGCGGGGGAATCGGCGGCGCCGTTGGCCTGCTGACGGGGATCGTCGCGCTCACGCGTGGCAGCGATTGCTCGCTGGCGCCCGGCTTCCCCCCTCGAGTTCCAATCGCAAGGGCCGATGGAGCTCGACTCGAAGCGCGCCGCGGACGCGGCGAAGGTGGCGTCGCCGGGCTCCTGGTCCCCCTGCCCGTGAAACGCGCACTGCGCTTCCGTTAGGCGGGGGGCAGCGCTAACGCGCCACCGGCGCCTCGTGCAGCCGAACCTGAAAGAGGACGGGCCACAGCTTGCCGGTGAGCAGCAACTGGTGCCCGTCCGGCGCGAGCGCGATGCCATTCATCACGTCGGCCGTCACCGGCCGGTCCGGATAGAGATCGTCGAAGTCGATCGCCTCGCGCGCCACCCCGGTGGCCGGATCGATCCGCATCACCCAGTTGGTCCGGTACACGTTGGCGAAGATCTCGCCGTTCACATACTCGAGCTCGTTCACCTGCTGGAGCGGCGTGCCCCGATACCGAACGTGCACCACGCGCTCCACCTGGAACGTCGCTGGCGACAGCACGCGCAACGAATCCGACCCGTCGCTCATGATGAGGTCCGTTCCGTCCGTCGTGAGGCCCCAACCTTCACCGTCGTAGTGGAACGAGTCGCCGGGCGCCAGCGTCGCGGCATCGTAGGTGTAGGCGACGCCGGTCTTCCACGTGAGCTGGTACAAACGCCCCTTGAGCAGCGTGAGCCCTTCGCCAAAGCGATCGGCCGCCAGCGCGCGCGATGCCAACACGCGGCCCGTTTGCAAGTCGACCCGCCGCACCTCCGAATGCGCGTTGAGCCCCGTGCTCTCGAAGAGGGCGCTGTCGCCCCACACCAGTCCCTCGGTGTACGCAGTCGGGTCGTGCGGATAGCGTGCCGTGACGTCATACGCCGCGTGCGTCGCGCGGTCGGCCGCTCGGCATCCCGAGAGAGTGGCGCCCGCAAACAGCGCCGCGAGCACACCGGCGACGACACAACGCGAGACCATGGCGGCCAAAGCCTAACGGAAGGCCGGGCGACCCGCGTTAGTCATCTGCCGGCCGCTCGTAGACCACCGTCCCGCCCACCACCGTCATCACCACCGTCGCATCGCGAATCTGCTCCGGCGGAATCGTCGTGAGATCCCGGCTTATGATCACGAAGTCCGCCAGCTTCCCCCGCGTCAACGACCCCTTCCGCTTCTCATCGAACGACGCGTACGCGGCGCCGGTCGTGTACGCCCGCAACGCCTCGTCCACCGTGATCTTCTGCTCGGGAATCCATCCGCCCGGGTGCGTCCCGTCCAACGTCCGGCGCGTCACCGCGGCGTAAATCCCCTCGATCGGCGTCGGCGGCGCCACGTCCCAATCGGAACCGAACGCCAACCGCGCGCCTGCGTCCAACAGCGAGCGGAACGCGTACGTCGTCTTGCTCCGCTCGTGCCCGATCACGGCTTCGGCCCACCGGCCGTCATCGATCGCGTGATACGGCTGCATGCTGGCGATCACGCCTAACTTGGCGAACCGCGGAATGTCCGCCGGCGCCAGGTGCTGCGCGTGCTCGATCCGGAAGCGGCGGTCGCGCGGACCGTCCTCCTGCTCCACACGTTGATAGATGTCCAGCTGCAAGCGGATCGCCCGGTCGCCGATCGCATGGCAGATCACCTGGAGCCCGGCCTTGTCGGCGCCGCTCGTCCACGCGTACAAATCCTCCGGCGTGTTCACCAACAACCCGGTGTCCTTGGGCGCGTCGGTGAACGGTTCGAGCATCGCCGCGGTGTGCGAGCCGAGCGACCCATCCACGAATCCCTTGAGTCCGCCGATGTGCAGCCACGCGTCGCCGCGGCCGCGCGCCGCAATGGTGTCGCGCAAGCGCTCCCACGTTGCTAACGGAACGGCGGCCGAGATGCGCGTGCGCAGGCGGCCGGCCTTGTGCGCGCGCTCGAACACGGCCAGATCGTGCCACGTCCCCATGTGATCCACTTGCGTCACGCCCCGCTCGGCCACGTAGGTCATCGCGGCATCGAGCGCGCGGTCTTCCACTTCCGGCGGCGCATCGGGAATCGCCTTGGTGACGAGCCCCATCGCGTTGTCTTTGAACACGCCCGTGGGCTCGCCGCTCGCGTCGCGGACGATCGTGCCGCCGTCGACGTCGGCCGTCGCGTGCGTGAGGCCGGCGGCTCGTAAGGCGGCGCTGTTGGCGAGACCCATGTGCCCGTCGAGTCGCCCCACCCATACCGGATGATCCGGCGTCACCGAATCGATCCAATCCCGCCGCGGCAGCTCGCCGCCCCAGAGCGTGTGATCCCAATCGCCGCCTAACACCCAGGCGCCCTTGGGCAAACCGGCCGCGTACGCCTTGATCCGCCTGACGAACTCGGCAGGCGTGTTCGCGTCGCGCAGCTGCACCGACGAGAGCGCGAATCCGCCGTCCAGGAAGTGCACGTGCGCATCGATGAAGCCCGGCGTCACCATCGCGCCGTGCGCGTCGATGATGCGCGCGCCCGCGCCGGCCAACTTGCGGATCTCGGCGCTCGAGCCGACCGCGGCGATCGTGTCCCCGCTCACCGCGATCGCGTCGGCCCACGGACGCGCGGTGTCGCCCGTCCACACGCGCGCGTTCACCACGGCCATCGTCACGTTCGGCGCGGCGGCGGGTTGCGATGCGATCACGGACAGCGAGAGCAGAGCGAGTGCGACGAACGGCGCGCGCACTCAGCGACGCTCCATCGCGTCGCGAATGTCCAACAGGATCTCGAAGTACAGCTGCTCGCGCCGGTAGGCGAAATCGAGCGTCGCCATCTGCGCTTGATCGGCGGTCGCCTTCGCGCGTTCGAACGCCTCGCGGTACATCTCGTCGAGGTTGGACAGGATGCGGTCGCGGGAACGGGACATACGAATGGCCTCGAGGGCTCTGAGGATGAGACGCGGCGGCTCGATCTCGGCCGGCGGCTGGATGCTCGCTTCGGCTTTCGCGAGAAGGAATCGTTTGGCCGCACCCATGAGCGCGCGGCGGGGAGGAATGGGATCGAACGACACGGGATTCAGGGCTCACACACTATAGCCGATCGCGCCGCCGCCGCCAATGCTCGAGGCCGCCTCACGGCGCGGCGCTCACGAGACGCACGGCATCGCGCGCGATCACGCCTTCTTCATCGGTCGGGATGGCGTACACGGCCACGCGCGAATCTTCGGCGCTCACGCGCGTGGGCGCACCTACGCACGCGCTGTTGCACGACGCGTCCAACCGGATTCCGCACCACTCCATGCCGTCCAGAATTCGGGACCGTACGATGGGCGAGTTTTCGCCGATGCCGCCGGTGAACACCACGGCCTCGGCGCCGCCGAGTGCGGCGAGAAAGGCGCCGATGTACTTGCGCGCTCGATACGCGAACATCTCGATGGCCAACTGCGCGTGCTCGTCGTCGCGCTCCACGGCCAGGAGCTCACGCATGTCGCCGGTCGATCGCGACACGCCGAGCAGACCCGACCGCGTGTTGAGCCACTGTTCGACGGTGGACGCGGGCGTGCGTTCGTGTTGGGCGACGAACGCGACGATCGCGGGATCGAGATCGCCGCTGCGCGTGCTCATCACGAGACCTTCGAGCGGTGTGAATCCCATGCTCGTGTCGGCCGCTCGCCCCTCGCGAATCGCTACCGCCGAGCAGCCGCTGCCCAGGTGCAATACAATGAGTGTCGCGCGCTCGGGCGGCGTGCCGGTGAAGTGACAATAGCGCGCCAGCACGCTCTGATACGACAGGCCGTGAAATCCGTAGCGGCGGATCTGGTACGTTTCGGCGAGATCGGCGGGGATGGCGTACTGCGCGGCGACCGCCGGCAGGTCGTGATGGAACGCGGTATCGAACGACGCCGTCATCGGCACGTTCGTGCCTAACGCATCGCGCGCCGCGCGCACGCCGGCCACGCAGGGTCCGTTGTGGAGCGGCGCCAGCTCCTCGAGCTCGGCGAGCGACTCGAGCACGGCGGAGTCGATGATCGTGGCGGCGTGATACCGCGCGCCGCCGTGCACGATGCGATGCCCAACGGCGTCGATCTCGCCGGTCCCATACACCTCGCGAAAGCGCGACAACAGCTCCCGCACCGCCGCCGAGTGGTCGCGGAGGCGGAGCTCGCCCTCGGCGTGGCGGTCGCCAACGTCCACCCACCACGTTGCGTTAGGCGACGACACGTTGCGCACGCCGCCGCGCGCCACCACGGGGTGGGCGTCCGAGTCGGCGGCCCCCACGGACGCGTCCACCAGCTGCAGCTTGACCGACGAGCTGCCGCAGTTGAGCACCAGCACTCTCACGCCTAACGACCTCCCGTGGCCCGCGCTGTCAGTCCACCAGCTTGTTGTCGCCCGGCGGCGCGCGGTGCCGGTACTCCTCCACCACACGTCCGCCAACGAGATGGTCGCGCACGATGCGCTCGGCGCCGTGCACGTCCACGCCCGCGTACCACACGTCGTCCGGATAGACCACCACCATCGGACCGTGTCCGCACTGGTTCATGCACCCGGCGTGATTCACGCGCACCGTGCCTTTGAGACCGGCGGCCGCCGCGCCTCGCTTGAGCGTTGCGTGCACCGCGTCCGATCCCTGCGTGGGGCACGTATTCCCCGATGTGCATACGAACACGTGATACTTGTATTGACCCATGCCGGAACATAGACCGCTCGACACGTCGCCGCATTCCCTGCCCTCGCCCCATGGCGGCCGGAGCGTCACCTTTCACGCATGACTGCTCCCGCACCCAAGACCCAGAACGTCGAGCCGTGGCTTCGCGGGCCCGTGCCTGGCGTCGACGCGTACCTGCAGCCGGCCGCGCACGCGTTGCTTCAAGCGTCGGAGGATCTCGAGCGCGCGGCAGGCGACCTCTCGCCGGACGAGTTGGCCATGCGACCCGGCGGTGCCGCGTCGGTGGCGTTTCATCTGCGGCACGTGGCCGGCAGCATCGACCGGTTGCTCACGTACGCGCGCGGGCTTCCCTTGTCCGACGCGCAACGCCGCGCGTTGGTGGCCGAGTCGACGGGCGGCAATGCAGCGGGCGATGCGGCGGAGTTGATCGGGCACGTGCGCACGGCGATCACCGGCGCGATCGACACGATGCGGGCCACACCGCGCGACGTGTTGGTCGAGGCGCGCGCGGTTGGGCGACAGGGTCTGCCATCCACGGTACTCGGTCTCATCTTCCACGTGGCCGAGCATACGCAGCGGCACACGGGGCAAGCGATCGCGACGGCCAAGGCCGTGCGGGGCTTGCGTTAGGCGGCGGCGGGGCCGTCGTCCGGCGGCCGGCCCGTCGACGCCGCGCGGGCGAGCATGAGCTCGCGCTCGCGCGCGTTCTGGGTGAGCCCGGCCGCGCGCTCGAACTCCGCACGCGCTTCGTCGTGGCGTCCGAGTTTGGCGAGGAAATCGCCGCGTACCGCGGGCAGCAGGTGGTAGGTCGCGAGGGATTTCTCGCGGCGGAGCGCATCCACGATCTCGAGTCCTTCGGCGGGTCCGAACGCCATGGCGACGGCCACGGCGCGATTGAGCTCGACCACGGGCGACGGCGCGAGCTGCGCGAGCGCATCGTAGAGCGCCGCGATCCGCGCCCAGTCGGTGTCGCGTGCCGAGGGTGCTTCGGCGTGGCAGGCGGCGATGGCCGCCTGCAGCGCGTACGGTCCTAACGCTCCGCCTAACTGTTGCACGCGGGCCAGGGCCGCCAGGGCGTGACGGATGAGTACGCGGTCCCAGCGCGCGCGGTTCTGGTCGAGCAGCAGGATGGGCTCGCCGGATGGGCCGACGCGCGCGCGGAGGCGCGACGCCTGGATCTCCATGAGCGCCACCAGTCCGTGCGCCTCCGCTTCGCTCGGCATGAGGCCGCCCACGATGCGGCCCAGCCGCATCGCTTCCTCGCAGAGGGACGGCCGGATCCAATCATCGCCCGCGGTGGCCGTGTAGCCCTCGTTGAAGATGAGGTAGGTCACCTGGAGCACCGACGCCAGCCGCGCCTCGAGGTCCGGTCCGCGCGGAACCTCGAACGGCACGTGCGCCTCGGACAGCGTCCGCTTGGCGCGGACGATGCGCTGCGCCATGGTCGCCACCGGGACGAGGAACGCGCGCGCGATTTCTTCGGTGGTGAGCCCGCCTAACAGGCGCAGCGTGAGGGCCACGCGCGCTTCGGTGTTGAGGACGGGGTGGCAGGCGACAAACACCAGCCGCAGCATGTCATCTCCGATGTGGTCGTCCATCGATTCAGCCAACGCCGTCTCGGGGGTGGTCTGTTCGTCGTCCAACTCCGCGCCTAACTGTTCGTGCGTGCGGTCGAGGAGCTTGTCGCGGCGCGCGTGGTCGATTGCCCGGTGCTTGGCCGTGGCCATGAGCCACGCGCCCGGGTTGTCGGGAATCCCCGACTCGGGCCAGCGCTCGAACGCCGCGACGAGCGCGTCCTGCGCCAGGTCTTCGGCCAGACCCACATCGCGCGTGAGGCGGGTCAACCCGGCGATCAGCTTCGCCGACTCGATCCGCCACACACCTTCGATCGCGCGGTGCGTGTCCGACACTACGCCATTTCGTGAATGAGACGGACCTCGCTCTCGCCATCGCCGGCCACGCGCAGAAAGCGCTTGGTCCATTCGACCGCCTCTTCCTTGGACTTCACCTGGAAAATCGCGAAGCCGCCGATCACTTCCTTCGATTCGGTGAACGGGCCGTCCTTTACCGTGATGGACTCGCCCGTCCGCCTAACTCTGAATCCTTTTGCCGTCGGCTGGCATCCTTCGGTCGCCAGCAGCACGCCGGCGTTCGTCATGTCCTGGATCAGCCGACCCATCTCCGTCATTTCCTTTTCGGTAGGGGGCTTGCCCGTTTCGGGAGTGCGGTACACCGCCAGATATCGCATCGTCGTGCCCTCGTTGGTGGTGGTCAGCGTGCGTTCTTCTTCGAGAGCTCGCCGCGCACGCGTTCGTCGCGTTCCTTCAGTTCCGGCGTGATGTTCTTCCCGAAGTCGGCGTTTTCGAAGACCTGACGGATCTCGAGCTGCCCGTCCTTGAACGGCGCGCGCTTCACCCACGCGATCGCGTCGTCCTTCGATTTCACGTTCCAGATCCAGAAGCCGGCAATGAGCTCCTTGGCCTCGGTGAATGGCCCATCGACAACCTTCGCCTTGCCGGCGCTGAAGGTGACGCGCGCTCCTTTGGAGCTGTCGAGCAGACCTTCGCCGGCCAGCATGACGCCGGCCTTCACCAGCTGCTCGTTGAACGTCATCATCTCGGCCAGCTCTTGGGTGCTGGGCAGTTTGCCTGCTTCGCTGTCCGCATTGGCTTTCACGATGATCATGAAACGCATTGTCGTGTCTCCATCTCAGGGGTTCAGTGGTACGTCGTCCGACGGTTCACGAATTCGACATCGGGAGGCGGCACGGTCTGGCAGCCCCGAGACCCGCTCATGGGACACATCACGGAGTTCTTACCTCATTGCGAGGTAGAAACTCTCTGATGCGCCCGAAGAATGCTATCGGGCCGCCGGCGACACGCGGGCAACCAACATCGAGCGATATGCCGCGCGGTATGTGATCGCCAAATGCAGCTCCAGCGCGAACACGATCGCCGCCATAATCAGGCCGGACGGCAGCAAGAACGCGTGGAACGCCACGATGTTCACGATCACCGGCGCCAACAACGCGAGGGCGAGCGGAACGTACCGGTTCACCAACAGCAGCGCGCCCGACAGCAGCTGCGTTCCCGCGACCAACTGCATCATGTAGCCGCTTTGGAACAACGCCAGCGCGAAAGCGGCCGCCCCCTTGGGCAACGATGTCGGCTGCGGCATGAAATTCAGAAAGCCGTTGAGACCAGCGAACAAGAAAACCAAGCCCAGGAGCGACCGCGACACGACGGGCAACCGACGAGCGATCGCGCGCGAAATGGAACGGGTCGAGCGAACTTGGGCGCGGGGGGAAAGGGCGATGGCGGTCATGGCGTGTCTCCAGTTGTTCGAAGCCGTGAGGTGATTGCTGCCTTCACTATCACGTCGAACGAGGCGACACCAAATCGACATCAGCCGGAACTTGCTGCCGCTCCAGGAGATACGGCGGGCTCTACAGTGGTAGAGTACGACCACAGGTCATACTGCAGGGCAATCCACACCGCGAGACACGGCGCCGCGCGCAAACCAACCACTGTGGAGAGTGCGAGGAGTGTGCGCCACCACGTCGCGGGCGACATCGCGTACCAAATTGCCGCGCCGGCAACCGCAATCACGTACGACGGTCGCTCGGCTTGATGGTTGAAGAGCACCACGTACACGAGCACCGAGCACAGATACAATCGGAGAAACCGCGCGTCGCTCCACCAGCGCCGGCGCGCGAGGAGCGGCGCCAGCAATACGAGCGTGCCCGCCAGCTGGACCGGCCAGTTAGGCCACGACCCGTGCGCGACGGTCGCCAGGAGCCCCATGGCCGACGCGCCGCGCGCGAGCGCGTCTACCGACTCGACGATCGCCCACCAGTGATATTGGTGCTCGAGGAGCCGCAACGGGATCACGCCTAACGGAAGAGCCAGCATCACCACGGCGGCCACGGCGAACCGCCACGCGAATCGCCACCGCCCGCGATTCGGCAGCGCGAAGCTCAGGGCCGCCACGGGAAAGAGCTTGATCGCCGCGCCCACCGCGATCGCGATCGCCGCCGCGGTGAGACGCGAGCGCTCGAGCGCCACGAACGCCGCTACGATGAGCGCCGCCACCAGTGCGTTAGACTGCGACGCCTGCGCGGCCACGAACACCTCGGGCAGCAACACCAGCGCTGCGATTGCCGCCTCGCGCCGCGGCAGCAGCCATCGCACGGCGCCGAGGAGCGCCAACGCGTTCAGCAGATCCCAGACGAGCATTCCCGTCGCCGCCGGCAACAGCGCGATCGGCGCCATGAGCAGCGCGAACGTCGGGCTATACTTGAAGAGATCGTTTCCCTGCGCCGGATCCGTGGCGTAAAGATTCCGGTGCGCCATCAGGTGATAGTACGATTGCCGAAAAACGGGGAACGTCCAGTGGTGATGCGGCGTGACCGCGCGCGTGTACCACGCGGCGACCGCAACCACCACGTATGCACCGATGAGCCACGGCATCGCGTGATCCAACCACGCCGTGGGATCCTTGTCATCACTGCGAAGTGGCATCAAATCGAAGGGGGTTGCCGTCGAACGTGAGCGGCGCGAGGTTGTCGCCATGGCGACCGTCGATGACTTCCTCACGCTCGATATCCGCGTCGGTACGGTCATCGCGGCGGAGCCGTTTCCCGAAGCGCGAAAACCGGCGATCAAATTGCGGATCGACTTCGGACCAGAGTTGGGCGTGAAAAAATCGAGTGCCCAACTCACGGTCCATTATACACCCGAGCAACTCGTGGGACGGCAAGTCGTCGCCGTCGTCAACTTTCCTTTGCGCCGCATCGCCGGATTCGAGAGCGAAGTCCTCGTACTCGGCGCGATGCCAACCGAACGTGAAGTCGTGTTGCTCGCCGTCGATCGCCCCGTAGACGACGGCGCGCGCATTGGCTAGCGCTTCGCACGCCGCTGACACTCGCCCCGGACCGTCTTGACACGACGACCGATGCCGGATACTTGTTGTTTTATGACGATGTCGCTTGCTCGCCCTCGCAAGGGGCAATGCATGTGCGCGTGTTGCTGCCAGGCCGCCTTCCGGTGGCCGGGCGGATTCGCGCGTAGTCGCTGCTGACGTCATCGTCGCAACGTGCGTTCCGGCCGGCCGCTGAATCAGCGACCGGCTTTTTTGTCTCCGGCGGCAGCGCCCGCGTGAGAACCATTTGTCGCGCAACGGCGTTCGTCACCAGAATCGATTCACTCGAGCACGAGGACTCACCCATGGCTACCGCAACCGCTCCCTCGGCATCGGACAAAACGATCCTGGCCAAGGGATACGTCCATCCCGAATTGCTCGTGTCCACCGATTGGTTGGCAGCCAATCTCGACAACCCGTCCATTCGCATCATCGAAAGCGATGAAGACGTGCTGCTCTACGACATGGGCCACATCCCGAACGCGCAGAAGGTCGACTGGCACGCCGATCTCAACGATCCAATCGTGCGCGACTACGTCGATCGCGAGCATTTCCAGGAATTGCTCCGGTCGCGCGGCATCGATGATTCGAAGACCGTGATTTTCTACGGCGACAAGAACAATTGGTGGGCGTGCTATGCACTGTGGGTGTTCCACTTGTTCGGATTCGAGAACGCGCGCGTGCTGGATGGCGGTCGCGTGAAGTGGGAGCAGGAAGGCCGCCGCTTGATCTCCGACGTGCCGCATTTCCAACGGACCAACTACACGGCGCCCGAGCGCAACGACGCGCCGATCCGCGCTTTCCGCGAGGACGCGCTCGAGCAGTCGAAGGCGAAGCGGCCGCTCATCGACGTGCGGTCGCCCGATGAGTTCAGCGGCAAGAAGACCCACATGCCGGAGTACCCGCAGGAAGGCGTGCTGCGCGGCGGACACATTCCGGGTGCCAAGAACGTTCCGTGGGCGCGCGCCGCGAATCCTGACGGCACGTTCAAGAGCGCCGACGAGCTCCGCACCATCTACGAAAAGGAAGCCGGCCTCAGGAAGGGCGACGACGTCATCGCGTACTGCCGCATCGGCGAGCGGTCGTCGCACACGTGGTTCGTGCTGACCTATCTGTTAGGCTACGACCACGTGCGCAACTACGACGGGAGCTGGACGGAGTGGGGGAACTCGGTTCGTCTCCCCATTGAGAAAGGAGCAGGCGTGTGACCGAACAGGAGCGCGGGACCGCCATGCCGGCGCCCGCCCAGAAGCACAAGCCGAATCGCGTCGAGCTGGTGTGGCACGCGGATCATCGCTTCACGGCGGGCCGGCCCGGCGGACCCACCCTTCCCATCGACGGCGACGGCCTAACGGCACCGGGTCCCGTCGACACGATGTTGTCGGCCCTCGCGGGCTGCGCCTCCGTGGACGTGATCGACATTCTCGCCAAACGACGCACGCCCATCCGGGCGCTCACGGTCGAAGTCGTGGGCACGCGGGTGGAAACCATTCCGCGCCGGCTCTCGCACCTGCTGCTTCGCTTCCACATCACCGCGCCGGGACTCGATCGCGCGAACGCCGAGCGCGCCGTGCAGTTGGCCGTGGAGAAATACTGCTCGGTGCGCTCGTCGCTCGACCGCGACATTCCCGTCGCGTGGGAGGTCGAGCTGCTCTAGCTGCGCGCCGCCCATGTCGATGACAATCCAGCATCCCACGGTGTCTTCCGCCATCGGCCGCACGCCGATGGTGCGGCTCGAGCGCGTGGTCGATCCGGACATGGCCGAAGTGTGGGTCAAGATGGAAGGCATGAACCCGGGCGGCTCGATCAAGGACCGCACTGCGTTAGGCATGATCGTGGACGCCGAGCAGCGCGGACTTCTGGCACCGGGCGGCACGATCGTCGAACCGACGTCGGGCAACACCGGCGTCGGGCTGGCGCAGGTGGCGGCGGCGCGCGGCTATCGCCTCATTCTCTGCCTGCCGGCGCAGATGAGCGAAGAACGCAAGCGCACGCTGCTCGCCTACGGCGCCGAGTTGGTGCTCACCGACCCCGAGCGACGGATGCTGGCGGCGATCGAGGAAGCGGTGCGCATCCGCGACACTACGGGCGCGTGGATGCCTAACCAGTTCTCCAATCCCGCCAATCCGCTCATCCACTACCAAACGACAGGCCCCGAAATCTGGGAGCAGATGCACGGGCGCATCGACGCGTTTGTCTACGGGTCGGGCACCGGGGGCACGATCAGCGGCGTGGGCCGGTTCCTCAAGGAACACGATCGCGGCATCCAGGTGATCACCGTGGAACCGGCGCGATCGGCGGTGTTGAGCGGCGGGTCGCGCGGGGAGCACAAGTTCCAGGGCATGGGGCCGGGCTTCATCCCCGACAACCTGGATCGCTCGGTGATCGACCGCATTCTCACGGCATGGGAAGAAGACGCGTTCCCGCTCGCGCGCCGCCTGGCGCGCGAGGAAGGACTGTTCGTCGGAATGTCGAGCGGGGCGATCGCATTTTCGGCGCTGCGCGTGGCGCGCGAGCTGGGCCCCGAAAAGCGCGTGGCGATGATCGCGCCGGATTCGGGCGCGCGCTACCTGTCCACCGCGTTGTTCGCCGACCCGGATCGCGCTACTGCCTAACGGCGCAGTCCGTTAGACCTCGAGGCCGGCCTTCCGAAGCTTGGCGAGCACTTTGCGCCGCACCATGTTGGGCGCCGGATGCTCGCGGCGCGTGGCGGCCAGGGCGTCGAGGAACGTGCGCTCGAAATCGAACTGCGGATAGCACTGCCGGCATTGCGCGAGATGTGCGCGAATGGCCTCCATCGACTCGTCCGTCAGCTCACCATCCAGGAAATCCCAGAGTTGTCGAACGACGTCGTAGCAGTCCATGGCGACCGTCTCTGTGAGATACATGTCAAACCTCGCACGGATCACGCGCGGTGAGGCCGGCATCCCGCGCGAATACCACGAGTGATTCCTGAAGCAACCGCCGTCCCCGGAACAGACGCGACCGGATGGTTCCAACCGGTACGCCGAGCACCGACGCCGCTTCGTTGTACGCCATCCCTTCGACGTCGACCAACACGACAGCCGACCGGAACACCTCCGGCAACTCGCCGATCGCACGCTCGAGCGCCGGTCCCAAATCGACGTGAGTCAATATCTCGGCGTGCTCGCCGAACGACGACTGCGCGTCCTGCTCGGACGCGAGCGCTTCGAGCTGCGCGTCATCACCGCCGTAATCCACACGGCGCCGTTCTCGTTCCCGAAGTCTCAAGAAAACGTTGCGGCAAATGGTAAAGAGCCATTTGCGGCACTCGCTGCCGGGTTCGAAGGTGTGCCACGATCGAAATGCGCGGAGGAAGGTCTCCTGGACGACGTCGTCGGCATCCGACTCATCGCGCGTCATGGAGAGCGCGAATCGGTAGACGTCGTCGAGCCACGGTAATGCTTCAACCTCAAAGCGTCGCGCGTCGACGCGGTGCGACTCGGCTGCGGACACAGGTGCGGTCATGACAGGCCTCGTGACGCTCTCACCAGTCTTGGTGAAAGCTGTTGACTCCGGCGGCAACACCGATTGATGCAGGCGTATACCCGGATGGTTCCCGGGAGTGCCATTCGGCGGCGTCCGGTTTTTGTAGTGCAGCGCGGCGGACGGGAGTCGCCCGACGCCGGCGTCTCATCAAAGCTCTATTGCTGAATGAGTTACCGTCCTTTTTCGACAGCCGACCGCCGCCGCCAATGCGTTCCAGGCTGCGCGGCCATCGGCTATCGCCCTACGGGAACCATCCGTCCGCCGCAGCATGGCCAGGACGGAGAATGATTCCGCTGCCTTCAACAGCGGAGTTTTTCTCGATTCGGATCAGCCTTCTCGACTGGCCATGCGCGGCGGGCGTGCGAGATCCGTCTTGCGTGACGTGAGGATCGTGTGATATTGTGGCAATGGACGGGTGCGGAGGTTCGAATTCGCTATCCTCCAAAGTGGGATCACCGGTGCGGCCGCGCCGGATCATTCACTTTTTCTCGCGAGAGGACCATCCTATGCGGTGGACGAAGCCGGAATTCGAGGTCGTCGAAGTAACGATGGAAGTGACAGCGTACGTGGCCCGGCGCTAAAGACCACGGAAGGAAGAGCCCGGTGACCCCGGGCTCTTTTCTTTCTAGAGGCATAGCCGGCGTGTGCACGTAAAGCTCCTGGGAACCGCCGCGGGCGGCGGATTCCCGCAATGGAATTGCTGGTGTCCGTCCTGCCGCACTGCGCGCGAGTCGCCCGAGCGTGCGCGCGCGCGCACCCAGTCGTCGGTGGCCGTGAGCGCCGACGCGGCGCGCTGGTTTCTGCTCGACGCCTCGCCCGATGTGCGCGAGCAGATCGCGACGCTGGCCACCGCGCGGACCACCGAGGTGCGCTACGTCCCCATCGAGGGCATCGCGCTCACCGACGCCGAGCTCGATCATACGTTAGGCATCGAGCTCTTGCGCGAGGGCAGGAACCTGCACCTGTACGCGACGCCCTCGGTGTTAGGCACGCTCGAGCGCGACTCGCGCGTGCTGCCGGTGACGCGTGCCTTCGCGTGCGTCGATGTCACGGTCGTCGAGCCGGGCGGCGTGCCGGCCCAGCTCCGCTATCGCGACGGGACGCCGAGCGGGATGTCGATCGAAGCGATCGAGGTGGCGGGCGACCCGCCACGCTTCGCGTCGTCCGCCGAGCCGGGTCACACGGTGGGTCTGGTGGTGCACGATGGAGCCACGGGCGGCACGTGCGCCTTCGTCCCCGGATGCGGCGCGCTCGACGAGCCCCTCGCCCAGCGTCTCGCGGGCGCGGACGTTGCGCTGCTCGACGGCACCTTTTTTACCGACGACGAGCCGCAGCGCTTTGGCTTGGGCGACCGCACGGCCACCGAGATGGGGCACGCACCAATCGGCGGCGGGACGGGGACGCTCGCCAGATTCGCGGGGCTCGTGTGCCGGCACAAGGTGTACACTCATATCAACAACACCAATCTCGTCCTGCTGGAGGATTCGCTCGAGCGCCGCGCCGTGGAGCGGGCCGGCGTCGTGGTGGGGCGGGACGGCATGGAATTCCAGATCTGACATGGCCGCGTCATCGTTCAGCACCGTCTCCCAACCGCCGCCGCCGCCCATTCCGCGGCTCGAACATCCGCTCGCGCCTAACGAGCTGGCGGACGCGTTGCGCGCGTTCCACTCCTCGTACTACGTGGAGCACCCGTTCCACCAGCTGATGCACGACGGGCACCTCACCCAGCGGCAGCTCCAGGGATGGGTGGCCAATCGCCTGGTGTACCAGCGGGCGGTGCCGCGCAAGGACGGCGCGATCCTCTCCAACTGCCCCGAGCCGGCGGTGCGCCGCCGGTGGATCCAGCGGCTCCTGGACCACGACGGCACGCGCGAGGGCGAGGGCGGGATCGAGAAGTGGATCCAGTTAGGCATGGGCCTGGGCCTGTCGCGCGAGGAGATGGAAGACGAGCGCCACGTGCTGCCGGGTGTGCGCTTTGCCGCCGAGGCGTACGTCACGTTCTGCAAGACCAAGCCGTGGGTCGATGCCGTGGCCGCGTCGCTCACGGAGTTGTTCGCACCGGACATCATGCGGCGCCGTCTCGCCTCCATGCCCACGCACTATCCGTGGATCAAGCCCGAGGCGTACGCGTATTTCGAGAGCCGCCTCACGCAGGCGCCGCGCGACAGCAGCGAGGGGCTCGCGATCGTCACCATGTATTGCACGACCGTCGAGACCCAGCAGCGGGCGTTCGAGGCGCTGCGGTTCAAGATCGAGATGCTGTGGGCGATGATCGACACGATCCACAACGCGTATCGGGACGTGTGACGGTGGCGTTCACCGGCGACTCGCGTCCAGCGCTGTGGCGGTACGCCCGCGTCGACTTCGACCCGGTGCGGCAGCGCCGCGTGCTGCTCTACCCCGAGGGGGCAATTTTGCTCAACGACACGGCGGCCGAGATTCTGGCGTTGTGCGACGGCGCGCGGACGATCGATGCGATCGCCGCTCAGTTAGGCGAACGCTATGCGTCCGACGTCCGCGCCGACGTGCTCGACTACCTGCAGCAGTTAGGCGAGCGCGAGCTGGTGCGCGACGCCGCGGCATCCACCTCCGTCCCGACGCCCCGATGATGGTCCGCGTTCGCGCCGCCCTCGTGTCTGCCGCCGCGCTCGCGTGCGCCGCGGTCGCCGGCGGCGCCCAACAGTCGCGGCGCCCCGCGGCCCCGG
>DATEHK010000121.1:0-45731 GCA_035279625.1 Gemmatimonadaceae bacterium | reverse complement strand
CGTACTCGCAGTGGTCGCGATGGCCGCCGTGTACGGCCCCGCGCGGCGGGCGGCGCGCATCGATCCGACGATCGCGATCCGCGGCGACTGAGGCGCAAACATTCGGGGCGCCGCGCCGCTCCCCTTGACGATCGAAAGAAGGCAGTGCATCGTCCTTTCGACCGCCGATAGGAGCGCACGTGTCCGACGACGCACGCAACGATCTGCTGCAGGGCACCCTCGACATGCTGGTGCTCAAGACGCTGCAACTCGGCCCCATCCACGGATGGGGCATCACCGAGCTGCTGCAGCGCGGATCGGCGGACGTGCTCCAGGTGGGTCAGGGCTCGCTCTATCCGGCACTCTACCGCTTGGAGCGTCAGCGCTTCATCAAGTCGTCGTGGCAGACCACGGAGAACAACCGCCGGGCCCGGTACTACGCGCTCACGGCGCGCGGTCGCACGCGATTGGCAAACGAGCGCGCCAATTGGGCGCGGATGTCCAGGGCCATTGAGATGATCCTGCGGCTGTCGTCCACCTGAGGCCTGGGGAAATCGCATGCGGTTCCTCGACACACTCGCGGGGGCGATGGCTCGGTTAGGCGGCATCTTCGGCCGCCGGCAGCGGGAAGCGCGTTTGGCGGACGAGATGCGTTTCCACGTCGACATGCAGACCGAGGCGCTCGTGCGTGCCGGCGCCGACCCGTCCGACGCGCGGCGCCGGGCGCTGGTGGCGTTCGGCGGCCGCGAGCGATGGCGCGACGCGGCGCGCGACGAATATCGGAGCCAGCTCGTCGACCACCTCGCGCAGGACGTGCGCTTCGGCGCGCGGTCGCTGCTCCATGCGCGCGTCTATACGGCCGCCGCGATCGCGACGCTTGCGTTAGGCATCGGCGCCACGACGGCGATCTTCTCGGTGGTGGATGCAGTGTTGCTCCGGCCGCTGCCCTACGCCAAGCCGAACGGCCTCGTCATGCTGTGGGAGCACCACGTGTCGTTCGGGGGCGCGCACAACGTCGCCGGGCCGGCCAACTTCCTCGCCTGGCGCGATGAAGCGCGGTCGTTCTCCGCCATGGCTGCCTTCGTCGGCACGCGGGTGACCGTCGTAGCGTCGGGCGGCGATCCCGCGTCCGAGCAGTCGCGATACGCGAACGCGGCGCTGCTGCCAATGTTAGGCGTCAAGCCCGTTGTCGGCCGGTTGTACACGGAGGCCGAGGACCAGCCGTCCGCGGCGCGCGTGGCGGTGATCGACTACGGCCTGTGGCAGCGGCGCTTCGGCGGCCGGCGCGACGTTGTCGGCAGCACGGTGCAAATCAACGGGAACGACGTGACGATCGTGGGCGTGCTGCCCAAGGGTTTCGCGTTCTTCGAGCCGGCGTCCGTGTGGATGCCGATGCGCTTCGACAACAGCGACCGCACGGCGGGCGGCCGCTACTTGCGGGTGTTGGCGAGACTCAAGCCGGGCGTGACGTGGCAGCAGGCGGACTTGGAGATGAAGGCGATCGCGCGGCGTCGGGCGATCGAGATGCCGGAGCTCAATACCAACTGGACCGCGCTCGCGAGTCCTCTCCGAGTCGACCTGGTGGGCGGGTCGCGGACGCCACTGTTGGTGCTGCTCGGGGCAGTGGGCTTTCTCCTGGCGATCGCGTGCGCCAACGTCGCGAACCTGATGCTGGCGCGCGCGGGCGATCGGCGTCGCGAGATGGCCGTGCGCGTGGCGCTCGGCGCCGCGCCCCGGCGCATCGTGCACCAGATGCTCACCGAGAGCCTGATGCTCGCGCTCGCCGGCACTGCGTTAGGCATAGCCGGCGCGTGGATCGGGACGCGCGTATTGGGCACGATGGCGCCGGCGCAGCTGGGCGTCGCCGCCGTGCAAGGCATCGGCATCGATGGGCGCGTGCTGGCGTTCGCGGTGTTGGTCGCAATGGCCACCGGCATCGCGTTCGGTATCGCGCCGGCGGTGCAAAGCGCGCGCAACGACCCCAAGGATGCGCTGAGTGAGGGCGGCCGCGGCGGCAGCGGGGGCCGGCGGGCGGGCCGTCTCAGGGCCGCGCTGGTGGTGGTCGAGATCGCGCTGGCCGTGGTGCTGCTCGCGGGGGCCGGACTCATGGTGCGGACGCTGTCCGACCTGCGCCGCGTTCCGTTAGGCTTCGACACCCAACACGTGCTCGCTGCGCAGGTCATTCTCCATGGCCGCGCGTACAACAACGACACCACGGCCGTCACCTTCTTCGAGCAGGCGGAACAGCGGCTCGCGTCGCTGCCCGGCGTGCGTGCCGTGGGCGCCATCAGCTGGCTGCCGCTCACCGGTTCGCGGTCGGCGAGCAGCTTCACCGTGGTCGGGCAGCCGGCTCCGCCGTTGGGTGAGGAGCCGGTGGGGGACTTTCGCGCCATCACGCCCGGCTACTTCGGAGCCATGGGCATCCCCATCGAAGCGGGGCGCGGCCTCGAGTCCACCGACCGCCGCGGGTCCGCCGAGGTCGTGGTGGTGAGCCACACGCTCGCGCGCGCGTTCTGGCCTAACGGATCGGCGGTGGGCCACGAGCTCAAGTACGAGTGGACCGGGTGGCACACCGCGCGCATCGTCGGCGTGGCCGGCGACGTCCATCACGACGGCCCGCGCACCGAGCCGTACATGGAGATGTACCTGCCGCTCGAGCAGTTTCCCTATAGCGGTATGACGTTCGTGCTCCGGACGTCCGGCGACCCCCTCGCCGTAGCGGCGCCGCTGCGCGCGGCGCTGCGCGACATCGATCCGGCGCAGGCCGTCGCGGACATCACGCCGATGTCCGATCTGGCGGCGGCGGCGGTGGGCGACACGCGCCTCGACACCGTGTTGTTCGCCACGTTCGGCGTCATCGGACTCGTGCTGGCGATGATCGGGATCTACGGTCTCGGCGCCTACACGGTGCAGCAGCGCCGGCGCGAGTTCGGCATCCGCATGGCGTTAGGCGCCCAGCGCGGGTCGGTGCTCTCGATGGCGATCCGGCGCGGGCTCGAGCTAGCGGCGATGGGACTGGTGGCCGGCGTCGCCGGCGCGCTGAGCCTGACGCACCTCATGGGCACGCTGCTCTTCGGCGTCAAGCCCAACGACCCGGTGACCTTTGCCTGGGTGGCGGTCGCGCTGTCCGCCATTGCCGCGCTGTCGGCGTGGATCCCGGCGCGGCGCGCAACGCGGCTCGATCCGGTGGCCGCGTTGCGCAGTGACTAACGACTAGCGCGGGTGCTTGTCGGACGTCGCCGCGGCCTTCTCGAACGCCGCGAGATACTGTCCGTAGCCTTCGGCCTTGAGCGAGTCGACGGGGATGAACCGCATCGCCGCCGAATTCATGCAGTAGCGCAGGCCGGTCGGCTTGGGGCCGTCGTCGAACACGTGCCCCAGGTGCGAGTTGGCGTGCTTCGAGCGCACTTCCGTCCGCACCATGAAGTCCGAACGATCCGTGTCGGTCTTGACGTTCTTGGACTCGAGCGGCTTGGTGAAGCTCGGCCATCCCGTTCCCGAATCGAACTTGTCCAGAGAGCTGAACAAGGGCTCGCCCGACACGACGTCGACGTAGATGCCGGCCTGGTGATTGTCCCAGTACTCGTTGTGGAACGGCGTCTCGGTGAAGGCCTTCTGCGTCACCTGGTACTCGAGGGGCGTCAGCGTCTTCTGGAGCTCGGCGTCGCTCGGCTTTTTGTAGTGATCCATGGCGTGATCTCCCTGGTACACCGCGGCCGCCGGCTGAGCCGGCTGTGTCGCGGCCGCCTCGTTAGGCGCCTGCGCTCCGGCCGCGCGCGTGGCTGCCAGAGCCAACCCGATCGTGCCGGCCAAGCCGGCGATGCGGACGACGTGTGTGCGCATGTGTCCTCGCGGTGCTTGAAGAATCCGCGACACCCCGTTCATGCAGCCGGCTCGCGGGCATATCCCATCCTTCTCGAATCATAGTCGTTTCGACCGGCCGATGTTCCCTCCTGTGCCAGGCTCGACAACGTCGATATCGCCTGCTCAAATTTACGGAATTGCTGGTGTATCGTTGAGGGGTGGCCGCTGGCTGCGTACCGCGTGGCGGCAGACGTCCACAGGAGACCTGACTCATGTGCCGAAACATCAAGACGCTGGCGAACTTCGCCCCGCCGGCAAGTGATGACGAAGTGCGCGCGTCGGCGCTGCAGTTCGTTCGCAAACTGAGCGGCAGCACGCACCCGTCCAGGGCCAACGAGGAAGCGTTCAACCGGGCGGTCGACGAAGTGACGACGTCGGCACGCCGCCTCATCGACTCGCTCGAGATTCGGACGCCGCCGCGCAATCGCGAAGAAGAAGCTCGTAAGGCGAAGGAGCGCGCGCGGCGCCGTTTCGCGTAGCGCTTGGGGCGCTTTGGTCGGAACATGCGGGGGATTGTGGTGATTGATTGCGAAGGCCGGATCTTCGCCTTTCGCGTTCGGAGTTGCGCATGCGTCTCATAGTGTCCTGCGTCGCGATGATGCTTGGTGCATCGTCGGCGACGGCGCAGACGGTGGTTCCGGGAAGTCCGCTCCTTCGTCCGGGCCGCATTCATCCGTACACGGATTCGATCAGCCTCGTGCTGATTCCGAAGGACAGTGCCCAACGGGTCGCGGGCACGCTGGTGCGCCGCGTCGAGGAGGCGCGCGACGGCGGTGTGGCGGTGTTTCGGGAGACACAGGAGTACACGCTCGCGGCCGGCGGCACCGAGGTGGACACCCTCGACGTCGTCGCGGCGACGCTCGAGCCGATGCGGATCGTGCAAATCAACGCGACGAGCGGCCAGGATCTGCGCTTTCACGACGGGCGGCTCACCGGCACGGCCTGGTCGGCGGACTCGGGGCGCAAGACGATCGACATTCCGTTAGGCGCGCCGTTCTTCCACAGGCTCATGACGGAGTCCTTCATCGCCGCGTTCCCGCTGGCGCCGGACAGCACGCTGCGCCTGCCGGTGTCCAAGACGCCCGACGTGGCGGTGCGAATGGCCGCCTACCGCGTGACGGGGACGACGACGCTGCGGACCGCCGCCGGCGCCGTGGAGTGTCTGGTGGTTCAGGAGTCGCCGACGACGGTGGCGTGGGTGTCCAAGGCGGACGGCCGCCTGGTGCGACTGCACCGGATGCTGCCTAACGGTACGGCCATCTGGAAGCTGCCCACGCGCGATGTGCCGTTCCTCGACGTCCAGGACGCGGTCACGGCGTCGCGCGACAGCACCGTCGAGAGTAGCCCGACGCGAAACTCGCGTTAGGCGGCCGACCTCCGTCGTGGCGGCTAGTGGACGCCGCCCATGAGCGACCGCACCGGCTTGATCATCAAGAACGCGATGAACGACGCAACGAGACACACCGCGGCCACCGTGCCGAAGAGGTCGGGCAGCGGCGCCGACGAGATGAACCCGGCCGCGTAGCCCGCCACTTTGTTGCCCACCGAATCGGCCAGGAACCACACGCCGAGCATGAGACCGACGATCTTCACGGGCGACAGCTTCGTGAATACCGAGAGGCCCACCGGTGACAAGCACAGTTCGCCTAACTCCTGGATGAAGTAGCAACCGATCAGCCAGAACGGACTCACGCGAATGCCCGGCAACGCCTGGAGATGCCGCGCGGGAATCATGAGGAGCAGAAACGAGAGTCCCGTACAGAGCAGGCCGATCGCGAACTTGGTCGGCGTCGATGGCTCGAGACGGCCGAGCTTGATCCACAACCAGGCAAACGCCGGCGCGAGCAAGATCACGAACATCGCCTGCACCGACACGAACCAGCTGGAGGGGAAGGTGAAGCCCAGGATCGTCGTGCTGCTATAGCGGTCGCCGAAGAGATTCAAGGTCGAGCCGGCTTGTTCGTATGCTCCCCAGAACACGGCGGCGAACACGAAGAACACGCCCATGGCGGCGAGCCGCTTCCACTCCACCTTCGTGAATCCCCAGAATTGCGGCTCCGTTGAGTCGGACGTCGCCCCGGTTTTCTTGCGCTCGCGCGCGGCGGCGTGCGACTCGCGGCGCTGACGCTCCAATCGCTCGACAGCGGGCTGGAGGCGCTTGCGACCGAGAATGTACTGCACGACGCCGGCCGTCATTCCGACTCCCGCGCACGCGAAGCCAACGTGCCAGTCGACTTTCTGCGCGAGATAGCCGGCAATCAGCGGCCCGATGAACGCGCCGAGATTGATGCCCATGTAAAAGAGCGAGAAGCCGGCGTCGCGCCGCGTATCCGATGGCTCGTACAACGAGCCGACGATGCCGCTCACGTTAGGCTTGAGCAGCCCCGTGCCGACCACGATCAGCGACAGGCCGGCGTAGAAAAACGGCAGCGGGTGAAACGCGAGCGTGAAGTGGCCCAGCGCAATGATGATGCCGCCGTACAACACGCTTCGGTATTGCCCGAGCCATCGATCCGCGATGATGCCGCCCACGATCGCCGCGGCCCATGCACTCGCCGTGTACGTTCCGTACACCGACCCGGCGTGCTTGTCGTCGAAGCCGAGCGCGTGCACCATGTAGAGAATCAAGAACGCCCGCATCCCGTAGTAGCTGAAGCGCTCCCACATCTCGGTGAAAAACAGCGTCGAGAGCCCGCGCGGATGACCGAAGAAGCCGTGCACGCCGTCGCTCGATGTCGGCTGTCCGGTCAGCCCGTCGGCGAGTGGGCCGGGATTGGGTCCGCTCGCGCGGGTCGATGTCATCTATGGGGCTCCGAAACAGGAAGTGCTGGCGGGCGGACAGTCGGACCTCAGACACCATTCTCATATCGCGAACGCCGAAGAGCAAGCACATGACTGCGATTCCCACACTCACCACCGATCGTCTCGTGCTGCGCGCGTTCGTCCAACGTGACCTCGACGATTACGCGGCCATCATCGGAGACCCGGAAGTCACGAAGTATTTGGGCGACGGGAAACCACTCTCGCGCATGGAAGCGTGGCGGCAGATGGCGATGATCCTCGGACACTGGACGCTGCTCGGTTTCGGACTCTGGGCCGTGGAGGACAAAGCCACGGGGGCACTCATGGGCCGCATCGGATGTCAGCAACCAGAAGGCTTTCCGGGATTCGAGATCGCCTACACGCTCGGCCAACCATTCTGGGGACGCGGCTTTGCCCGCGAAGGCGCGGCGGCGGCGCTCTCGTACGCGCGCAACGTCCTCGGTCGAACGAGCATCATCAGCGTCATCCGGCCGGCGAACGCGGGATCGATCCGCGTGTCGCAGTTTTTGGGCGGTGTGTTAGACGGCGAGATCGAATTCTACGGAGGGCCGGCGCTGATCTACCGTTATGCCTGATCTCGGTGCGTGCGACGTCCTATTTTGCGCGCGACCGACGTTTGTTCTTCTCTTCGCCAATTCTGCGCACTGCGCGTCAACACGGTGTCTTCTTCGGTGAGGAATTCTCGTGCGATCTACTTCGGTGCATGCAACACAGCGCTGTGCGCTCGCTTTGGCGCTCATTGCGTCGGGCGGAGTTCCGGCACGCGCGCAGATTACCAAGACGGAGTACGCCGCGCGCCGCGATTCGCTCGCCGCTCGCCTCGACAGCGGCGTGGTGATCGCGTTTGGTGCGCGAACGCCGGTCACCGACTTCGGGCCGTTTTATCAGTTGGCTTCGTTCCGCTATCTCACGGGATTCCAGGAGCCCGACGCGGCGTTCGTAATGGTGATTCGCGGCGGGCACCAGGCCACCACGCTGTTCACCACGCCAGTCGACCCCCATCTCGCGTTCTACTACGGTTTCCGGCCCGATTCGGCGGCGATCGCACGCGACAACGGCCTAACGGCGCGGCCGTTCTCCGCGCTCGCGGCGGTGATGGATTCGCTCGCGGCAGCGGGTTTGCCCGTCTACGCCATCCGCGACGTCGCCGACGATGATTTCACCGCGGCCGACAGCTTGACGCGCGGTCAGCAGTTCATGAAAACCTTCGCGTCGGCGCATTCCTCGGTGACGATCAAGGACGGAGAGCCGATCGTCGATCAGTTGCGCGCGCGGAAATCGGATGCCGAGGTCGCGCTCCTCCGTCGCGCGGCCGACATCAGCGCGGCGGGACACCGCGCGATCATGCAGTCGCCCGAGCCCACGCACGAGTACGAATGGCAGGCCGTGGCCGAATACACGTTCAAGCGGTTAGGCGGCGAGCGCCCCGCGTACGGATCGATCGTCGGCGCGGGTCTCAACAGCACGCAGCTGCACTACATGCAGGATACGTCGGCCGCCAAGCCCGGCGACCTCGTGGTGATCGACGCGGCCACGCAATATCAAGGATACGCCGCGGACATCACGCGCACGCTGCCGGTGAGCGGCGTGTTCACGCCCGAGCAGCGAAAGATCTACCAGCTCGTGCGCGATGCGCAGGCGGCGGCCGAACGCGCCAGCACGCCTGGCGCGGCGGAAGCCGCGGCGGCCGAGTCGTCGTACGTCGTCCGTGCGCGGGGATTGGCGGCACTCGGATTGATCGACAGCGTCAACGCGGCGTTGGACCCGCCGGGCCAGAGCAATTGCAACAGGATTCCGCACGCGTGCTCACAAGCGCTCATCTGGATGATCCACGGGATCAGCCACGGACTCGGCCTCGCGGTGCACGATCCCGCGCAGTTCTACTACGGTGCGCACACGTACCAGGTCGGCGACGCGTTCACGATCGAGCCCGGGATTTACATCAGCACGCGAACGCTCGACGCTCTACCCGACACGCCGCGCAACCGCGCGTTCATCGCGCGGGTGCGTCCGATTGTGATGCGTTATCAGAATGTTGGTGTACGCATCGAAGACGACTACATCATGACGGCGAAGGGACTCGAGCGCATGTCGAGCGGCGTGCCACGCGAGATCACCGAGGTGGAAGCGTTGATGAAGCGGCGCGGATCGCAACCCGCACAGGGCGAACAACGACGCTGAGCGTCCTCCTGCAATTTCGCGCGCATCTGCGCCAAGATTCGATGACGGTTCACCCGCAGGCCCTAGCACATTCGGCGCATGCCGAGTGGACAGGCGAGACGCGGGGAGAGTAGCATATGGGTATGGCGCTCATGGTTCCGCGGTACACGGTCGACGATCTCGAGCGGCTTCCGGAGGACGGAAACCGGTACGAGATCTTGGACGGGGTGTTGCTGGTGACGCCCGCGCCGAGTTCTGGGCATCAGATCGTGGCGAATCGCATTCAGACGCGGCTCACGGCGGCGCTCGAAGGGACGAATCTCGCTCACGTCGTTGGGCCTGGCGCGATCGCGGTTCCACCGCGCACGCAGCTTCAGCCCGACGTGCTCGTCTATCCGGCGTGCTTTGTACCGGGCGCCGAGTGGGCGACGATCACCGAGCACTGGCTTGCGGTAGAGGTGCTGAGTCGATCGTCACGTGTATACGACTGCGAGGTCAAACGCGCGGCATATTTCGCGCTCGGCGTTAGGCAGCTCTGGCTGGCCGACTCGCGCGACCGCAGCATAGAAATCTGGCGTTCGCCGCGCGTGCATCATGTCGAGCGCGGGGCCATCCGGTGGCGGGTGCCGGGGTCGAGTCTCACGATCACGGTCGACCTGACGGCGGTGTTTGCCGGATTCTAACAGGCCGCGCTACTTCACGCGGCGGCGGATGCGCTGGATGCCGGCCAGCGAAAATTCCACGATGTGATCGGCGATCGCTGCGAGCTCGGCGCTTGACACCGGCCAGCCTTTGAAGGCCGCCGTGCGAAACCGGTCTGGGCGATAGAACAGGCACTGCGCCTGGATGCTGATCACGCAGCGCGGCACGCGGGGGTCGTTAGGCTGGCAGTCGAGGAGTTTCGACACCACGCCGGCCAGGTATTCGATGCGCGGCAGAATGCCGTGCTCGGCGATCCACGGGGCGAGCGGGGTGGGCTCGGACATTTCGTGGCGCATGAGATCATGGATCCATGCGGTGCGATCGTCGCTCGACGCAATGCGCGGCAGGTAGCCCGTCACATAGGTGCGCAGCTGCTCCTCGGGCGACACGCCGGCAGCGGCGGTGAGAAATGCGTCATCGCCCGACCGCATGGCGTCCACCGCGGCATGCACGACGACGCGGTACAGGCCCAGCTTGTCGTCGAAATGATAGTTGACGGCGGCGACGTTGGCGCGCGCCGCGCGCGCGAGTTCGCGCACACCCACGGCATTGAACCCGCGTTGGGCGAAAAGGCGCGTGGCCGCGGCAATGAGCCGTTCGCGCGTCGCCGCGTCCCGCCGCGGTGCGTTAGGCGGAGCGCGCCGAGCGCTCACGAGAGGGTGCGCTTGAAGAGGAGCGTGGCCGCGATCATGGTGAGCACCGAGAACACGGCGAGATACAAGAGGTCGAACCAGATGGCCGCGAAGCCCGTGTTCTTGAGCAGCAGGCTCTTGAGCGCGTGGACGGCGTAGGTGAAGGGATCGACCGTCGCGAGCGCGCGCATCCATTTCGGGAACGCCTGCTGCGGATAGATGGCGCCGCTCGGGAACCAGAGCAGCGTGTTGAGCACGCCGAACAGCGCGCGCGGCAGGAGCGGGTCGTTCATGCGCACCATGAGCAGAAACATCATGCTGACGAGCGCGACCGACGACACGGCGATCACGATGAAGAGCCTGACCAACCGGGCCGGATCGGACGGATTCGGGATGCCGGCGATGAGCGACCCGATGGTCATGAGGACGCTGCCGGCGATGATCGCCTTGATCGCGCCCGCCGCGTTGAACCCGAAGATGAGCTCGAGGCGCGTGATCGGCGTGACGAGGTAGCCTTCGTGCAGGCCGCGAGCTTTGTCATCGATGTAGATGATCCCGCCGCCGATCATCACCATCATGAAGATCGACATCACGATGGAGCCGGGCAGCAGGTACTGGATGTACGGCACGTACGGGTACAGCTCGACCGTCTCGAGGGTCGGCTCGGACGACAACCGGCGCGTGGTGGGCGGGGGCCGGTTGTACGCGCCTAACAGACTGCCGAAGGTGCCCGCGAGCGCCGCCGTGACGAAGTTGTCGGTGTTGTCTTCGATGAGGGCGACGCGCGGGTCGTCCTTGGCCAGCACGCGGCGCGAGAAGCCGGGTGGTATCGTGAGCACGCCGTTGACGGCGCCGTTGCGCAGCGCGGCGAGCGCCTGGCCGCGATCACCGTAGGGAATGGTCTCGAAGGTCTGCGCGTTTTCGGCAACGGCGTTGGCGAGCGCGTGGAGGCGCACGGCCGGGACGCCGCCATCCTCGTCCACCAGCGCCACCTTGAGGTGCTTCACATTGCCGCCGAACGCGTAGCCCAGCACGACGAGCTGCACCACCGGCATGAGCAGCGACATGACGATGAGCGCCGGGCTGCGGCGGAAGCGGCGCAGGTCGCGCTCGATGATGGCCCAGGTCCGCTGCATTCGCCTAACGCCTCATCATGAAGCGGCTGTCGGTGGGCGCCGCCTCCTGGAGCGCGTCGCGCAGCTGGTGGCCGGTGTAGTGCACGAACACATCGTCGAGCGACGTGCTCTGGACCGACAGCGAGCCGATCGTGACGCCGGACGACGCGGCCATGGTCATGAGCGCGTTGGTCGTTTGCGGTCCGCTCGTGGAGATGATGCGGAACACCGGCGGCTCGCCTTCCACGCGCACCACGGCGGGCAGCGCGGCCAGGCGCGCCGACCAGTCGGCGGGCTCGCCGCTGAAGCTCACCTCGAGCGTATTCTCGCCGGGGATCGCCGCCTTGAGCTTCATGGGCGAGTCGAGCGCCTTGAGGCTGCCGTGATCGACGATGGCGATGCGGTCGCAGAGCTTGTCGGCTTCGTCCATGTAGTGCGTGGTGAGCAGTACCGTTAGGCGGCGGTCGGACTTGATGGTGCGCAGCATTTCCCACACGGCCGTGCGCGATACCGGATCGAGGCCCGTGGTCGGCTCGTCGAGAAAGAGGATGCGGGGCTCGTGCACCAGGCCGCGCGCGATCTCGACGCGCCGCCGCATGCCGCCGGACAGGTTTTTCACCGGCTTGTTGGCCCACTGGCTCAGCTCCACCGACGCGAGCAGATCGGCGATCAACGCCTTGCGCCGCTCGCGCGGCACGCCGTACAGCTTGGCGAAGATCAACAGGTTCTCCTCGGCCGTGAGATCGAGATCGCTGGTGAGCGCTTGCGGGATGACGCCGATCGCCCGCCGCACCTGGTCCGCGTTCTTCACGATGTCGTGGCCGGCCACGATTGCGGTGCCCGAGGTAGGCAGGAGGAGCGTGGTCAGCATGCGGATGAGCGTGGACTTGCCGGCGCCGTTAGGCCCCAAGAGCCCGAAGGTCTCGCCGTCGTCGACGGCGAACGAGATGCCATCCACGGCAGTGAAATCGCCGAACTTCTTGACGATGTCGCGGACGTCGATCGAGACCGTCACGACGTGTGCCGTGCGTCGAGGCGCAACAGCACGTAGGCCGTCATGCCGTCGGCCAGCCGGCGGTCGCGGTTGTCGACGTGGAGGCGGATCTCGAACGTCTTGATGTCGCGCTTGGTGCGGCTCACATCGCGCTGGGTGGCGAAGTCGGCGTCGACGCCGCGGAAGAACACGGTGCCCTGGCGCTCCTCGCCCGAGGGCAGGCGGACGGTGAGGTGTTCGCCTAACCGAACGCGGTCGATGTAGGTTTCCTCGACGTCGGCGCGCACCCAGAGGCTGTCGGGGTTGATGAGGGTGACCACCGGTTGGCCCGGGCCCACGTACTCGCCGGCGCGCGCCGCGCGCACGTCGACGATCCCGGCGATCGGCGCGCGCAGCTCGGTATAGGCGAGCCGCACATCCGCCTTCCGCGTTTGCGCCTGCGCCGCTGCCTGCGCCTCGCGAGCGCCGGCCAAGGCGCTTCGTTTGGCCTGGACCTGGTCCTCGGCCGCGTGCGCCATCGCGAGGGCGGCGCGTTGCGCGTCGACCTGTTTGGAGGAGGCGTCGAACCGGGCGAGCGCGACGGTGTATCCTGTGCGAGCGGAGTCGACTTGCTGCGAGGACACGGCGCCCGCGTGGAGCAGCGGGCCGTAGCGATCGTAGACTTGCTTGGCGTTGGCCATGGTGGCAGAGTCCATTGCGGCCTGGGCAATGGCAGCGGCGAGTGTGGCCTCGCTCTGCCTTACCTGTTGGTCGGCCTGCGTCTCCTGGTAATGCAAATCGGCGGCGGATTCGTGAACCTGCGACGCCATCGCCTGTGCGTTTTGCGCGTAGTACGACTGGTCGGCGGCGAGCTCGCCGGGTTCGAGGACGGCGAGCAACTGGTTCTGCGTCACCGAATCACCTTCGGCGACCATGAGCCGGCTCAGTTGGCCGCCGACCTGCGGGCTCACGATGACGTCGTTGGTGGTGACGACACCGGTGAGGACGAGTGGCTTGGGCGAGCGCGTGATGACGTAGACGACGACGGCGGCGACGAGGAGCGCAGCGCCTCCTCCCGCGGCCAGCTGTTTTCGAGTCATGAGTGTCGGGCTCCGGACCGGCGGACGTTGTGGGGCCGGCGTGTGAATTCAAACAATTGTATTAAACGACTGTTTGAATCGTAAAGGGTTTGTTTTCTGGCGGGAGGCAGTCATGAAGTCGTTCTTGGCTCGATGGCGGCCGTGGCACGTGATCACGGCGTGGTGCGTCTACTGGGTCGGGTTGGCCGGCGTCACGCTCACGCCGACCATTCTCGCGATCCTGCACGCGTCGGGGCTGCCGAAGGATGCGGCGACGGTGAACGCGTCGTTCAACAACTCACTGCTCTCGATCAGTGTGTCGGAGTTCGGCAAGACGACGCACCTTGCGACGGCGACGGCGCTCGAGATCGCGCTGTGGATCGGCCTGCCGCCGCTGGCGCTGTACGCCTTGTGGATGGTGACGCGATCGCGGCGCGTGCCGCCCGCGCCCGCTGCGTTAGGCGATTCCCCGCTCGATACGCTCCCGCGGTCGGACCTCGGCGAGCGCGCATCGTCGTCTTCCATTCACTCGCGAGCTCCCCATGCGTGACACCGGACGGCGTCGTGGCGGTACTGTGTTGGTCGTGCTTCTTCCGCTCGCCTTGCTGGTGGGCGGCGCCGCGGCTGCCGCGACGCCGGCGCATCGCGCCGCAACCGTCCGACGCACCGTCGCGAGGGATACCGGCGCCCAGGCGCCATGGCGCGCCAAGGTGCGGGCGTTCGCCGAGGCGCACCTGCAGCACACGGCGTGGGGCCCGGCGCACGGGCGCCGCGATTACGAGACGACGCTGGCGCTGGCCAGGGCCGAGGGCCTCACGGTGGATGACGACGCGCTCTACGCCGCGGCGTACCTGCACGACATGGGTGGCATTCCGCCCTACGCCCTGCCCAACGTCGACCACGGCGACCGGTCGATCCAGCTCGTCGACAGCGTGCTGCGCGATGCGGGATTCCCGATGGAGAAGTCGGCGCTGGTGAAAGAGATCATCGAGCATCACCAGTATTACCGGCCGCCGGACACGCTTCGGGTGGCGGTGCTGTTTCGCGACGCGGACATCCTCGATTTCCTCGGCGCCATCGACGTGGCGCGGATCATCTCGCTCACCACGCGCGAGAAATTCACGCCCGATCTTGCGCACGCGGTGGCGGCGATCAAGCAGCAGATGGTCGAGATGCCCAAGCTGCTGCAGAGCGACGCGGCCAAGCGCGAAGGGCAGAAGCGGGTGCTCGAGATGCAGCAGTACCTGAACGCGCTCTCGGGCGAGTCCGATTCGCTGACGGTGTTGTAGGGGCTGGACGAGGCCGGCCGCTCGCCGGCGGCCGGCCTTTGCGTTAGCCGTGCCGCCGTTTGGCGAGCGTGCTGTCGCTGACGAACGTGAAAGGCTGTTCGACGACTTGCCGTACCTTCGACCCCTGCCGCACGGCCGGGATGTACACCGCCCTCTCCAATGCCCGCCTAACGGACATCGTGAATTCCGGATCGGTGGAGGAGATGGCGCTGAACGTCGGCATCGACACCAGACCCGTCGTGTCCACCACGAACTCGGCCACCACCTGTCCGCTCGTCCCCGACATGAAGAGCGCTTCCGGATAGACCGGATCCACGTGCACGGCCGTGTCCTGGTGCGCCGGCGCGTCGACCTGGTCGGCTGTGTAAATCGTAAGCGCGGCCACCAGTTTCTCCAACGTGTCGGGATTGGACGCGAAGCGGGGCGTGCCGTGCCGCTCGCCCCGTCGCGACCAGATCACGATCGCGCCGCATGCTACCACATCCATCGGCGGCTTGAATTGCACCGGCACTTCGGCGGGGCCGCTGTAGATCTCGATGCCGTCGATGGACAGCGGGTCCATCGTATCGAGATCGTATTCGGACGAGGCGGCGGGGGTCCCGTCGAGCCAGACGAGCGGCGGGCACGTGGTGGCGCCGCGCATGCGCACGGCATTCTGAATGGTGTTCGTGGACACCATGCGCATGCCGGGCACGGTCCGGAACAAGTCGCTGACACGCGTGACGTTCGATTTTTCGATCTCCGCGCGCGTGAAGAAATGACCGAACCCTTCGCCGCGGCGCTGGTAGAAGCCGGACATCGTTCCGCTGTACGAATGGATCGAGCCGCGCACCAATATCGGATCGAGCCGGTGTGCCACTTCCGCCAGCAGCACGGTATCAGGCGTTAGGCCATTGGCAGCGACAGCGACGTCGACCGTCGTCGCGCGGAAGCCCAACCGGCGCACCGTTAGGCGGACGGATCCCGGTGCGACAGGGCCAAGGCGGAGCCGGCCGTCGCTGTCGGTATAGCCGTGAACGCGGGTGCCGGCGATGCCAACCTCGGCGCCGGAGATTCCCGCGCCGCTGGTGTCGCGAACGAACGTGGCGATGGTGCCTTGGGGGTTCGCGCTCTGAGCGGCGAGCGGGCGTGGCCCGAGGGCGAGCACGAGAAGGACCGCAACCGATCCCATGGTGCACAGGCGGTGCATCACGGCGGAATGCGCGGTGATCGAGACGGTACGCACGGTCCGCTCTCCTTGGCTTGCCCCTTCCACAGGGCACATGCAGCCATTCGCCAAGTTGGCATCGACCGGCCAAACGGACAAGGGAGATGGGTGCGCGTGTGAGCGGGCGGGGTGACCGACAATGAACACAGGGTCGACCGCCAGCCGTGTGGCTGATCGCGCGCCGGCGGCGCGCTCGAGCCTAACGGACGTCGAGGAATCCGCGCAGCCGGATGTCCTTGGACGACGCGCCGATCATGATGCGATAGGCACCGGGCTCGACCGTACGCTGCATGTTCGGGTCGAGCGCGGCGAGCTGTGCCGTGTCGAGCCTAAAGGACACGTCCCGCGATTCACCTGGCGCAAGGTGGACCCGCGTGAACCCGGCGAGTTGGATTACGGGTCGCGCAATGGGCGACAGCTCCTGGTGGAGATAGAGCTGCACCACTTCATCGCCGGCGCGCTTGCCGGTGTTCGTCACCCGGCACGTAACGCGCGCCGATCCGTCGGCGGCGATCGTGTCGGGCGCGATCGCCAGCGCCGAGTACGCGAACGACGTATACGACAGCCCGTAGCCGAACGGGAAGAGCGGCTGGCCGGTGAGATCGACGTAGTCGTCGCCGCGACCCGTCGGCTCGTGGTCGTAGACTAACGGAAGCTGACCCTCGAACATCGGGAAGGTGACCGGCAGGCGGCCGGCGGGGCCTGTGCGGCCGAACAACACGTCGGCCACGGCGTTGCCGCCCTGCTCGCCGGGGTACCACACGTCGAGCACGGCATCCGCGTGATCGAGCCAGCTCTGCATCGTGATGGCGCTGCCGCCGACGAGCACGACCACCACCGGGGTGCCGGTGGCGGCGACAGCGCGAATTAACTGCTCCTGGTGACCGGGGAGCGAGAGTTTCGCGCGGTCGCGGAATTCACCTTCTTCGATGCCGGCGGCGACGATCGCGACCTGCGATTGTCGCGCGATGGCGACCGCGCTGTCGATGTCGCGCTGCCACCGATCGGGCACGCCGGCGTTCCAGACGAGCGCCAGCCGAGCGTTGCCCGCGCTCTCGAAGTATTCGAGGCGGATGGTGTGGCGGACGCCCGGATGAAGCGACACGGGTCTGAGCGTGGTGCCGACGCTCTGCTTGCGCCAGTCATCGATCAGCAACGTGCCGTCGAGCCACAAGCGGTATCCGTCGTTGCCGACGATGCCTAACCGGGTGGCCGCGGGCGCGCCGCGCGGCACGGCGATCGTGCCCGTCCAGCGCGCGGAGTACCAGTCGAAGGCCAGGCCGTGCGCCGGCGAATTGAGCGTCCACGCGAAATCCAGCAGCGAGTCGGCGCGCACCGCGCGCGGCGTGCCGTCCAACGTGATGTTGTCGAAATACTCGCCGTGGAGACCGCCATGCGTGGAGTCGCCGTCGGCAAACGAGAGTGCGGCGGTCGGCACCGGCACCACCTCGGGCGAGAGCCGTCCCGGGCCGGTCGCGTACGCGACGCGCGCGTGCGGGAGCGCGGCGCGAATGCCGTCGAGCATCGAGATGCGCGCCACGCCGGTGCCGCTGTAGCCGCCGGTGCGGGGTTGGACGGCGTCGACGCCGATAACGGCCACGCGGCGCAGGTCCGTGCCTAACGGGAGGAGCGCATGCTCGTTGCGGAGCAGCACGATGGCCTCGCTCGCCGCGGCGCGGGCCAGATTCCGGTGCGCGGGGTCGCGCACGACGGAGGCGGCGACGCTCGGGTCGACGTCCGGATGCTCGAACAGGCCGAGCGCGAACTTGGCGCGCAGCACGTGCGCCACGGCGGTGTCGATCACCGCCGGTGGAATGAGCGAATCGGCGAAGGCGCGCCAGTACGGACGATACTGCGGCCACGACGATTGGAACACGACGTCGAGGCCGGCCTCGAAGGCGTCGCGCGCGGCGATCGGCGTGTTCCGCTCGGTGTGCTGGAGCACCGTCGGGCCGCCGGTGGCGGCGGCATCGGAGATGACGAACCCGGTGAACCCCCACTGCCGGCGCAGCACGTCCGTCAGCAATTCGCGATTCTGTGTAGCCGGGACGCCACCCACGGAATTGTACGCGGTCATGATCGACTGCGCCCCGTGCGCGATGGCGGCGCGGAACGGCGGAAAGTACGTCTCATCCAGGGTGCGCGCGCCGACATCGATCGGATAGCTGTCGCGCCCGCCCGCGCCGACGTTGGCCACGAAGTGTTTGGCGGTGGCGATCACGCCGCCGTGCTCGAGCGCGCCCGCAAACACGCCGGTCATCTGCGACGCGAGATACGGATCTTCGCCATAGGTCTCCTCGACACGGCCCCATCGCACGTCCGACGCGACGTTCGCCACCGGCGACAACAATTGCCGGACGCCACGGGTCCGAGACTCGACGGCGATCGCGTCGCCTACCTGCCTAACGAGAGCCGTGTCGAAGCTGGCCGCGAGCGCGATGGCGGCCGGAAAATTGGTGGCGCCATCGCGCACGAGGCCGTGCACGCCCTCGTCGAACGGGATGATGGGGATGCCGAGTCGCGTGTGCTCGACGACGTAGTGTTGGATGGCGTTGATGCGCTCGGCGTCCTCGCGCGCGGCGGCGGCGGCGAGTTGGACGGCGTCGCCAGCGTTAGGCCGCGCGCTGCCGGCCGCCGGGCGCGTGGTGTGCTCGAGTGGCGCGGCTGCGGGCGGCCGCGCGGCGCGTTTGGCGTCGACCTGGAGGCCGAAGATGCCGTGCGAGGAGTCGTGCGTGGAGTCGTCGAGGTCGCCGGGGATCATGAACACCTGCCAGAACTTTTCCTCGAGCGTCATGCGGCCTAACAGGTCGCGCACGCGGGCGTCAGTCGGGAGGGCGGGGTTCCGGTAGGGCAGTGTGTCCTGCGCGGCGAGCGGCGAGGCGCTGCCGGCGCCGGCGAGCACGAGCGAGAGAAGAAGGGCGCGATCGGATATGGGCACGGGGAGTTAATGTATATGGTGCATTGCATTAATGATATAGGGAGTGTAGGTTGCAGTATGAAACGCAAACGGCCCGTATCGAGAGTCCGCGAGCCAATCCAGGTTTACATCGCCGCCGACGAGCGGCAACTGCTCGACTCGCTCGCGGCGGACACCGGATTGTCGCGCGCGGAGATCCTGCGACGCGGCCTCCGGGTGTTTGCCGCGGAGCGTGCCGGTGGTCAAGGGCCGATGCGCCGCCTGATGGAATCGCTCCAGGCGACACCCTGGCCGCACGACGTGGCGCGTGAGCACGACGCGCACTTGGCCGGCATCTATCGGGATCGTCACGATTCGTGACGCCGGCAGTGTTCTTGGATACGTCGGGATGGCTCGCGGCCGTGAGCCCGCGCGAGCTCTACCACGCGCAGGTCGTCGAGGCGTACGACGATCTCATGCGTCGCCGTGTCCCGTTTGTGACGACCAATCTCGTCCTTGGCGAGATGCACGCACTCGTGGTGCGGCAGCGTGGGGCGCAGTCGGGTTGCGCGCTGCTCGATGCGATCTATGCCGACCCGGCGTACCGCGTGATCACGTCCACGCGCGAGCTCGAGGCGTCGGCCGCCGATCGCTGGCTTCGACCATTCCGCGACCATCGGTTCAGCCTAACGGATGCCGTGAGCTTCGAGGCGATGCGATCGGCGGGCATCACCGATGCGCTCGCGCTCGATTGCCACTTCGAAGTTGCGGGCTATCGGTTGCTGCCGGATCTGGGAAAAACAGCAACCAAGCACCGCCGCTCGCAACGGCGTCGGTGAACGGCAGGCCTCGAGCGCCGCGGTTCGGGGCGCCGCCTGCACCTTCCTCTCCTTCGCCGAATGCGACACATTTGGGTTCTGCAGTTCCGTCCGACTTGCAGCCAACTCTTCCCAATTCATGACTGACACTCTCGCCGCCGCCCTCGGCAGCAGTTACCGGATCGAGCACGAGCTCGGTCAGGGCGGCATGGCGACCGTGTACCTGGCCAACGATCTCAAGCACGAACGCAAGGTTGCGGTCAAGGTCTTGAGGCCCGAGCTCGCCGCCGTCATCGGCGCCGCGCGCTTCCTGCGTGAGATCAAGACAATCGCCACTCTGCAGCATCCGCACATCCTCGGTCTCATCGACAGCGGCGAGGTTGACGGGACCGCGTACTATGTGATGCCGTACGTGGAGGGCGAGTCCCTGCGCGATCGCTTGCGACGCGAAAAGCAGCTGCCGATCGCCGACGCGGTACAGATCGCCACCGAAGTTGCCAGCGCGCTCGACTATGCGCACCGGCACGGCGTGATTCATCGCGACATCAAGCCCGAGAACATCCTGTTGCACGATGGCTCGGCGCTGGTGGCCGACTTCGGTATTGCGCTCGCCGCCAGCAAGGGCGGCGGCGCTCGGATGACCGAAACGGGCATGAGCCTCGGGACGCCGCACTACATGGCGCCCGAGCAGGCGATGGGCGACCGCGACATCACCGCGCGGGTGGATGTGTATGCGTTAGGCGCGACGACGTACGAGATGCTGGTGGGCGATCCGCCGTTCACCGGCAGCACGGCGCAGGCGATCGTGGCCAAAGTGATGACCGAGCGGCCGCGTCCGATCTACGTGCAGCGCGATACCGTCCCGCCGGCGGTCGAACAGGCGGTGCTCACCGCGCTCGAGAAGCTGCCGGCCGACCGCTTCGCCACCGCTGCGCAGTTCGCCGAGGCGCTCCATGCGACGGCGGCCACCGGGGATGCGCGCCGCACCGGCGCCCCACAGCGCGGCGCGGGCGTCGCGCGCGTTCCGTTAGGCGCGCGGCTGCGCGATCCGATGGTGTTGGCGTTGGGCACGGTGGCCGTTGCCGCGATCGTGTTCGCGGCGTGGGAACGGCGGCCGTTGCAGGCCGACGCGCCGGCGGTCGTCCGCTTCACCATTCCCGCGTCGCCGTCGGCGCGCACCAACATTCTGGGCTTCAACGTGTTGAACGTGTCGCCCGATGGACGCACGCTGGTGTACGCAGTACAAGGCAGCGGCCGGCACGAGATGTTGGCCGTTCGATCGCTCGATGACGTCGTCCCGCGGCCACTGCCTGGTACCGAAGACGGCGGGCAGCCGAATTTTTCGCCCGACGGCCGATGGCTCGTCTTCATTCGTGGGAATCAGTTGTACAAGGTCTCGGTAGACGGCGGTAGTCCGCAGGCGTTGGGCAGCGCGCCAGGCTCGTACGCCGGCGCGAGCTGGTCGACCACCGGGGTCATCGTGGTATCCGGAAACCGGACGCTGTATGAGATACCCGCGTCGGGAGGTGCGCTGCGCGCGTTCGGCGCGCCGCCGCGTGGACAGGGGTTCACGGTCGCGCCGTTCGGGGTCGACTCGGCGCGCTGCATCATCTACGCGAGTCAGGCCACGGCCACACCCTCGAGCTCGAAGATCGCGATCGCGTCGCTGGCCACGGGCGACGCGACGGTGTTGGACCTGGCCGGCATCCAACCGCTCGGGCTGATAGACAACAACCTCGTCTATGCGACTGTCGCCGGCACCATCATGGCGGTGCCGATCGATCTCTCGAAGCGCCGCCTGCTTGGTGCTCCGGTCCAGTTGCTGGACAACGTGGTGGTCAACAACAGCACCGGGCTGGCCAGGAGCGCGCTGGCGCACGGGACGCTGATCTATCAGACCGGCACGCAGCTTTCTCAGTTAGTCATGGTCGGACGCGGCGATACGACGCGGGCGCTGCTCGCCGACCGGCGGGACTACAGTTTTCCGCGGCTCTCTCCCGACGGGCGGCGCATCGCCATCACCATCGGCGCCGGCGACCGGCGCGACGTTTGGCTGGACGACCTCGCTTCGGGCACCCTGACGCGCCTAACCAGCGACGGGACGACGAACGAGCGTCCCGAGTGGTCGCCGGATGGGACGCGGGTGTTGTACCGCTCCGATCGCGGCGCCCGAACCGGGATGTACTGGCGGCCCGCCGATCTGAGCGCCGATGCGACGCAGCTCGACTTGGGCCACCACTTCGACGTGTACGAGGCGGTGATGTCGCCCGACTCGCGGTACATCGTGTACCAACTCGATACGTTAGGCGCCGACATCTACTATCAGGCGATGTCGGGCGACACCACGTCCCACCCGATCGCGACCAATCCGACGGCGGTCGAGATCATGCCGCGGATTTCGCCTAACGGGAAGTGGATCGCGTTCACCACCGACGAATCGGGCCGGAACGAGGTGGTGGTGCAGCCGTTCCCGGGCCCCGGTGGCCGCGTGCAGGTGTCGGTGAACGGCGGCACCGAGCCCGTGTGGTCGCGAGACGGGCGCCGCTTGTTCTATCGTGGCGACGGGAGGCTCATGGCGGCGGCGATCGGCCCCGGGCCAGGGTTCGATGTCGTTAGGCGGGACACGGTGCTGACGGACACGTACATGTTCGCCGGCAACCCACACGCCAACTACGACGTGACGCCCGACGGCACCCACTTCATTTTTCTCCAGGGCGCCGACTCGGGCGAGCTGGTCGTCGTGTCCAACTGGGATGCGGTAGTGCGCGCGCGTCTGAAGTCCGCGCCGTGATCTAGCGCGGCGCGTGATGCTCCGTTCGCTGGAACGCGAGGAAGTCGTGGATCGCGCGCACCGCAGCCGGATCCGTGGTATGCATCGTTAGCTCGCCGCCGCGATCGAGCGCGCGCACGGAGTATTGGATCACGCCCTTCTTCTCGGCCATCGTCTTCGTGCCGGGAACGTCCTTCATGTGCACCAGCATGGGCGAAGAAAAGTCGCCGGACGCGAACGCGGCCGCGATCGCACGCAGGTGTTGCCGAATGCGCGCGGCGCCCGCGGTGTCGGCGTCGTTGCGAACGAGCGTGATGCGTCCGCCGTCGGACAGATCGTCGAAGTGATGCGTCGACGTGTATTGATCGACGCCCATGACCATACGGCCCCGCTCCTGCATGCGTGCATACGCGGAATCGTGAGCGGACGAGTCCGATCCCATGTGCATGTCTTGCGCAGTCAGGCGGTGGCCGCCCATCGATGCGGCCAGGATCAGCGGGATTATCGGAACGGAACAACGCATGGGACACCGGGATCGGTGAAGTGTGATCGCCGTGAACGCTTCCCCACACGTACATTGTGACGGCCCTCGCGACTGCGCCGGAACCGCGGTTCCATGTTTCGCCAATACGAACCGGTCATGATCTCCTCACGCGTTTTGCGCGATACGGTCCCGGAGTTCGACGCGATGCGTGCGCGCACGGTCGAGCGCATCGCGTCGCTCGCGACCGAGCGGCGTTATCCGCCTAACCGTGTGCTGTTTCGGGGCGGCGATCCGGCCGACGGCCTCTACTTCGTCTTGAGCGGACGTGTGCGGGTGTCGCGCGATGCCGGTAAGCGGTCGCGCGTGCTGCACGACGAGGCCGTCGGAGGCGTCCTCGGCGAGATCCCAGCGTTGGGCGGGGGCGCCTTTCCCGCCACCGCGATCGCGATCGAGGCGACACGCTGCGCGCATCTGTCCGTCGCCGCCGTCGACCGGCTCGTGTCCGAAGAGCCGGACTTCGCGCGCTACGCCATGCGCCGGCTCGCGACGCGGGCGCGGAGTCTCCTCCGCCGCATCGACGAGCTCACCGCGACGACGGTTCTCGTTCGCGTCGCGCGACATGTGTTGACGCGCGCGGAGGCATCGACCGCATCGGACTTCACGCTTGGCCAGTCGCAGTCCGCGCTCGCGGATGAGCTCGACACGGCACGGGAAGTGGTCGTCAGAGCGCTCGCTGCGCTCATTGAAACCGGCGCAATCCGGCGACTCGGACGATCGCGCTTCGCTGTCGTTAGGCCAGCGGTGTTGCGGGCGATGGCGGCGCGATGAGCCGTGGCGTCCTGGGTCAGACGACCGTGGGATGATGTCCACGCAGCGCCGCCACTCGAGGCTCACGTTTTGCACGCGCTGAGTCCTTCCGCGAAATTGATCTTTCACCAAAGCCACGGGTCACCAATGACAACGCCGCTTAAGGGGCGCATGCGTGCCGGCGCGATGGCGGCGTGTGTTGGGATGGTGATCGCGGCGTGCTCGGGCAACGGCGGAACGAGCTCGCCCAACGATCGCGGCGCCGGACTCGCGACAGAAACCCTTCCCGCGGACCAGCAGGCGGCGGCATACGCCACCGCGCTAGCCGGAGCGTTCGATTTGGGGCCATCGCTGGTGCTGCTCCTCGATCCTGCCGCTCTTCCGCGCCATCGCGGCGCGCAGCCGTCGGACAGTATTCCGGCGCCAGTGGCGCGCGCGCTCGCGTCGCGTGGAGCGATACAGGGCTCGTGCACAGCGCGTCCGGCGTCGACGCGCCAAGCGCCGATCTGCAAAGCGCAGTCGGCAGGGTACAAGGTGCAGTTCTCGCCGGTCTTTCGACTCGGGCGCGACACGATTCAGGTTTACCTCGTCGCCGAGCGATATCGGCCTACGTCAGATACCACGGGATATCAGCCGCCGCTCGAGTTCGAGCAGCGCTACGCGCTCGTGAGATCCCATGGACAGTGGCGCATCGCGCGCGAGGAGCGTCTCACGCACTGATTGCGTCGGCGCACGCGCCCGCCTAGAGTTTGCGCATGACGCAAGAAATCCCCACGCTGCACGATATCCGTGCCGCGCGCGAAAGCTTGGGCGCACGGGTCCGTGAAACCGTGGTATGGCAGTGGCACGACGACGCATCGGAGCGGGCGGCCGGTGCCGATACTCGCATTTTCCTCAAATTGGAACTGCATCAATACACCGGCACCTTCAAGGCGCGCGGCGCATTGCTCAACGCCATGGCGTTGTCGCCCGAAGCGAAGAAATCCGGCGTCACGGCGGTCAGTGCAGGGAACCATGCGATCGCGGTGGCGTTTGCCGCCCGCAGCGTGGGCACCAGCGCGAAAGTCGTCATGACGAGAACGGCCAATCCCGCGAGACTCGCGCGGTGTCGCGCCTTCGGCGCCGAAGTCGTGCTGGCGGATGGAGTCCATCAGGCGTTCGAGACGGTGAAGCGCATCGAAACCGAGGAAGGACGCACGTTCATCCATCCGTTCGAGAGTGAGTTGACGGTGCTGGGCACTTCGACCGTCGGCTTCGAGTGGTGCCGGCAGGTCGACGATCTCGACGCCGTGATCGTGCCGATCGGCGGCGGCGGGCTCATCGCCGGCATCGCGTGCGCAGTTAGGCAGATGCAACCGCGCTGCAAGATTTTCGGTGTCGAACCCGAGGGCGCCGACACCATGCGGCGCAGCTTCGCCGCGGGCTCGCCGCAATCCATCGATAAGGTGAACACCATCGCCGACAGCCTCGCGCCACCGTATGCGCTGCCGTACACCTTCGGTATGGCGCGGCGCTTCGTGGACGAGCTCGTGTTGATCAGCGACGAGCAGATGCAACGCGCGATGGGCCTCCTGTTCGCCAACATGAAGCTCGCGGTGGAACCAGCCGGCGCCGCCGCGACGGCCGCGTTGTGCGGCCCGCTGCGCGAGCGCCTCGCCGGCCAACGCGTCGGCGTGATGGTGTGCGGATCGAACATCGACATCGCCACGTTCGCACGACTGGCAATCCCCTACGAGTGATCGACATGACGACCCGACTTCACGCCCGCTCGCTCTCCGCGCTCGTCGCGCTGCTCGCGATGCCCGCCGGAACCCTGGCCCAACAAACGTCGCCCTCGGCATTCCAAACGCTCGGCAGAGATCTGCTGAAGCAGATGGTCGAGACCAACACCGAGTATTCCATTGGCAGCACGACCAAGCTCGCCGAGTCGTTGGCGGCGCGGTTTCGCGCCGCCGGCTTTCCCGCCGCGGACGTGCAGGTGATCGGCCCCGACACGGGTAAAGATGCCAAGGACAAGAATCTCGTGGTGCGCTACCGCGGACGCGGCGCGCGCGCGCCGATTCTGCTCATCGGCCACATCGACGTCGTCGAAGCGAAGCGCTCCGATTGGGTGCTCGATCCTTTCACGCTCACCGAGCGCGACGGGCATTTCTACGGGCGCGGCACGCTCGACATGAAAGACGGCGACGCCAGTTGGGTCGCGGCGCTCTTGCGCATGAAGAAGGAGGGCGTGGTTCCAACCGGCGACATCATCCTGGCGCTCACGGCGGGCGAGGAGGGCGGCGGCGGATACAACGGCATTCGATGGCTGCTCGCGCACCACCGCGACGACATCAAAGCCCAGTACGCGCTCAACGCGGATGCGGGCGGGGGCGAGCTGCACGGCACCACGCCGATCGCGATGGACGTGCAGGCGGCGGAGAAGGTGTTCCACTCCGTTCGCCTCACGACGCACAACCCCGGCGGCCACAGCTCGCTGCCGCGGCCCGACAACGCGATCTACGAGCTCGCCGCTGCGTTAGGCAGGGTATCCGCGTATCAGTTTCCGTTCGAGACGAACGACGTGACCCGCGCCTACTTCTCGCGCACGGCCGCACTCGTCGCGCCCGACATTGGCGCCGACATGCGCGCGGTGAGCGCGTCGGCGGCGCCCGACAGCGCCGCGGCGGCGCGTCTCGCCGCGCGGTCTGCCTACTACAACGCGCAGCTTCGCACGACGTGCGTCGTGACGCTCATTCAGGGTGGACACGCGGTGAATGCGCTGCCGCAGAGCGCCACCGCGACGGTGAACTGCCGCATGATGCCGGGCACGGACCCGGCGACGGTGGAACAGACGATCCGGCGCGTCGTGGCTGATACCGGCGTCGACGTCGCGCCGGCGGACACGGCGACGCCGAGTCCACCGTCGCGCCTCCCGGAGTCTCTCGAGCAAACGTTGCAGCGAGTCACGGCCTCCGTGTGGCGCCCACTGCCGATCATTCCGAGCATGGAGACGGGAGCGACGGACGGATTGTTCCTGCGCAACGCCGGGATGCCGGTGTACGGCGTGAGCGGATTGTTCGTCGATCCCAACAACGACGAGGACACGCGGGCGCACGGGTTGAACGAGCGCATCGGCGTCCAGGCGTTCTACGACCAACTCGAGTTTACGTATCGGTTGCTCAAGGGGTTGTGAGCGCTCCGTTAGGAGGCGTGTCGGACCTGAGCGAGGAGGCAACGATGGGACTATTCGATGGACTGATCGGCGGCATCGTCGGCGCCGAGATGGCGACCGTCGTGAACGGCCTGATCGAGCGACACGGCGGACTACAGGGTGTGATCAGCCACCTGCAGTCGCAGGGACTCGGTCCGACGGTTCAATCGTGGGTGGGTACCGGGCCTAACCAGCCGGTCTCACCGCAGCAACTCCACGCGGCCGTTGGGCCGGACGTGATGGCCCAGCTCGCCGCCAAGATCGGCGTCACACCGGAGGAGCTCTCGGCCAAGTTGTCGCAAGTGCTGCCGGGCGCGATCGACAAGCTCACGCCGGGCGGCACCGTGCCTGGCACGAGTCCGTGATGGCCGAGGTGTGATCGGTACATGGACACGCGGCGTCACGTGGAAAGTGACGCCGCAGTGACGGCCACATGACGCCGGGCGGCTTCCATACCGCCGCGGACTACACGCGCACCTCGACCGGTGCGCGAGTCCGCACGCGCCGAGCGCGACTCGGCACCCGGGACCGGCTGTTCGGGCGTACCGGCGCCTAACGTGACGCGGTGACGCGTCGGGAGCAGCCCCGTGTGGAGGTGGTGCGATGACACTGAGGCCGGGAGTCGCCGTAACTGCAGCACTGACGTTGGCCTTCGTTGGGTTCGACGCGACAGCCGTCTCCGCGAGCAAGATCGCGGCGCCGAGCGCTTGCGCGCTGGTCCCCTACGCACTGTTGGAAAAAACGTTCGGCGAGAAGTTCGAGGATCCACCGGTTGAAACGACGGCGCCGCCGGCCTACGACGGTCCCGCCGGCACGACCTGCCAGTACTCTTCCAAGCTACCCTCTGCACTCGGTTACCGGACGCAAGTCGACTTCCAGATCTATCAGGAGTCGTCGGCGAAGGTAGCGAGGGACACCTTCGACAAAATGGCCGTGTATCTCGCCGACAAGTCGCGAAAAGCACCGGCACTAGGTGACGCCGCCTATTGGGGGCTCAAGAACGACGACGAGTCGTGGCTCTATGTCGTCAAGGGCAATACGCACTTCAGCCTCGGCGTACAGCCGAAGAACGAGACGCAACTGTTGGGTCTAGCGACTGCGGTCGCGAAGGAGTTCTAAGGGCAACGACTCGAGGCTTGCGCCGAGCGCCCATGAGCGCGACTTCGATGTTCAGCCAAAGTGGTCATACCTTTGGCACAGAGTGGTCATTACAATAGACCACTGTCCGACGAACTATGATGGGTGGGTGGATCGCCCACGCGCGCTGCCATTCGAAGCACACGTGGGCGATGTATTCCGTTAGGCGGAATGGTCCGCTACGCGTTGCGCAGGAACCGCTGCACGCCGCCCCACGCCAAGATCAATCCCGCGATGAGCGACACGTAGAACCCGAAACCCAGGCTGAACAGGTCGCTCGCGCTCGGGCCGCCCTGTCCGCCGCCGCCGAATCCGCCGGCCGCCGAATTGATGGAGTGGATGCCCGACCAGATGGCGCCGAGCACGGCGAGCAAGGGCAGCCCAAAGGCCAGCCACGCGCGCTTGTCCTTCCACACGAGCGGCACGGCGATGCTCGCGTACGCGATCACCAGCATGAACTTGACGCCGCTTCCGCCGCCTAACTGACTCATCAAGTCGGCGATGTCGTAGAGCGGCTTGCCCTGGCTCGACCCGAGGAACGTGATCGAGATCGCGTTGAGCGCCAGCGTTCCGATGAGGAACACCACGTACGCGCCGAGCGTGAGCATGCCGTAGCGCTGGACGATCGGGTTGGACGCGAGGTTGAGCCCGGGTTGCGCGCCGGACATCACGGCGGCGCCGCCGCCCGTGTGCGGCGCCGTGGGGCCGGCCACGCCGGCGCCCGCGCTCTTCCCGAGCCCGCTCACCAGAGTGCCGAGCTTCCCGCCTAACTCCGCCGTTTTCTCGCGGAGCAGGACGTCGTCGGGGACGATCGTCACGGTGCTGACCTGCGAGTCATACACGACCAGCTCGACCGTCTTCCCGACCGTCGGCGCGGTGGGACTCTTCCACATGCCGATGTCGAACTTGTACTGCTGATCGGCGGCAGCAATGGTGCCGGTGCCGTCCGTGCCGTTGTACTGCAGGATCCTGCCGCGCATGATGCGATCCTCGGAGTGGAGGTGAAGGCGGACGGGCGCATCGCGCCCGCGCCCTGCTTCCTCCATTGCGCCGAGCACCCCAAAAAGCCGTCATCCCACCCCGCGCGAGGGCTGCTCGGCCGTTTCGCGCGCGATTTGTGCGGCGTTGACGAATGTCCTGGCCGGACTAAATAGCTCCATCACGTCAAGCGGTTCAACACCTCACAGGGAGCACGCCATGTATCTCATCCGCGAAACCATGTACTGCAAGCCGGGCAAAGTGCGGCCGATGGTCGAGAAGTTCATTGCGATGTCGAAACTGAACCAGAAACTCGGCATGCCGAGAATGCGCGTGCTCACGGACATGTGCGCCGCGCGGTACTGGACCGTTGTCGCCGAGTTCGAGGCGCCGAGTCTCAAGGCATTCGAGGACATGATGTCGCCGGAGGGGGTTCCGGCGGACGCGCAGAAGGAGTTCGAGGAGATCATGAGCGGGTACCACGACCTGGTCGATCACGGGACGCGCGAGATCTTCAAGATCGAGGGCTGAGCCGCTCGTCGGCGGTCTTGAGATGAGGCTGCCACACGGTAACGTTCTGCCTCCGTGCTCCCGGTGTGGGGGCCGGAGGCCCGGAATGGTCCGGGTCTTTGCCCATGGTCGTTGGGCTTTCCCGGGTCCAATTTTCGATGCGAACCTCATTTGCCGTTCTCGCAGGTCTTCTGTCGCTCGTGATGGCCGCGTTGGGGCAGTCCGGCTCGTCTCCGTGCACGACGGCCACCGCGGCATGCGAGCAATGGATCACGTACGGCGCCGGGCCGGCGCGGTCGATGGTCTACTCCACGTACTCGCTCACCGTGCCGAACGCCGCGATCACGCGCGCGTTGGTCATAGTCCACGGCGCGGGGCGCAACGCGGACCACTACTTCCAGACGGCGACCGCCGCGGCGTTCCTCGATGGCGCGCTGGCCAACACGATCGTCATCGCGCCGCATTTCATCGCCGAGCACGACACGGCGGCGCCTAACGAAGTCGTGTGGCCGGAACGGGGCGATACGTGGCGATCGGGCGGCATGTCGCCGACCAACCCGGCGCTCTCGTCGTTCGACTTCATGGATGAGATCCTCAGGCGCTTGGCCGATAAGAGAGTGTTCCCGCACTTGACCAGGGTCGTCGTCGCGGGGCATTCGGCGGGCGGGCAGTTTGCGACGCGCTACGAGATGGCGAACACGGTCCACGGCACGTTGGGCGTGAGCGTCAGTTACGTGGTGGCCAATCCGTCCAGCTACGCGTGGCCGGCCGCGGTGCGCCCGCTGCGGCAGGGCGACGCCGATTCCGCGGCGGCGGTCCGCGCTCCGTTAGGCAAGGACGGCGAGGCCGTGCACACCGGCTACGCGTACGGTCCGTTCGACTCCACTGCCGTGCCGCGCTACAACCACTGGCCGTCGGGCCTCGAGGACCGGCGCGGCTACACCGCGCACATGAGCGACGACCAGCTCCGCCATCAGCTCGCCGAGCGTCCGACGACGTACCTGTTGGGGCAGGTGGACGTGCTGCCGTTAGGCGGATTCGATTCGTCGCCTTCGGCCATGGCGCAGGGACCCACGCGCCGGGCGCGGGGCGAGGCGTTCTTCAAGTATGTGACGGAGACGCTGGGCGCGACGCACTCGAAGGCGATCATCGTGCCCGAGTGCGGACACAACGACCGGTGCATCTTCACCACCGACATCGTGTTCGCGGTGATCTTTCCGAACTAGTGAGCTGTGTCAGAGACGTAAATCGGGAATGGGGAAGCGCTCGCTGGCGCTCGCTTGGGGCAGCGACGCCGCCTGAGGGAGTGGACGGACATCAGTTGTCTCTGGGTGGAGAGTGCGGGATCGCCGAGGCCTCGCGCTGGGCGCTCCCGTCGCGCAGGCAATTGATGTTGTTCCATCCCTCAGGCGGCGGCGTCGCCGCCGCTTCCCCCAGCGCAGCGCTGCCCCCAGCGAGCGCCAGCGAGCGCTTCCCATTTCCCCGGTTTCCGCTATCCGCAACCTGGACGCGCGCCACTAGCCCGGGCGTGTCCCAGCCCCATATTCCCCGCGTCGCTGTACCACTTCCGTAACTCCTCACAATCGTTGAGGCCGTTGACGTGCGTACGTCCACCATTCGCGTGCTCTCGCTCGTTCTCGCCGCCGCCATCGCTCCCGCGGCCGCGCACACCCAGTCATCCGATCTCTATGCGGGAATGCGGTGGCGTGAAATCGGCCCAACGCGGGCCGGTCGAGCGCGCGCCGTTTCGGGTTCGGCCAGCGAGCCCAACGTCGCGTACATCGGCTTCGACAACGGCGGCGTGTGGCGGTCGACCGACTACGGCTCGACGTGGACGCCGCTCTTCGACGACGAGTCGACGGGTTCCATCGGCGCGATCGCCGTCGCGCCCTCCAACCCGAAGATCATTTACGTGGGGACCGGCGCCGGCATCATTCGCCCCGACCTCGCGACGGGCAACGGCATGTACAAGTCGACCGACGGCGGCAAGACGTGGACGCACCTGGGTCTGGACGACAGTCAGATGATCGCCGCCGTGGACGTCGATCCGTTCAACCCCGACCGGTTGTTCGTGGCCGTGTTGGGCCATCCCTATGGGCCTAACGAACAGCGCGGCGTGTTCCGCTCCACCGACGGTGGACACACCTTCACCAAGGTGTTGTACAAGGACGAGTACACGAGCGCCAACGACGTGCACATCGATCCGGCCAATCCGAACATCGTGTACGCATCGCTGTGGCAGCAGCAGGAAGCCTTTCACGAAGGCGGCGGCTTTGGCGGCAACGCCGGCGGACTGTACAAGTCCACCGATGGCGGCACCACGTGGACCGAGCTCAAGGGCGGACTGCCATCGTCGGTGCTGGAAGCGAACATCGGTATTGCGCGCAGCAATCCGAACATCGTGTACGCGATGGTAGCGCAGCCATCGAATCGTGCCGGCGTTCCCGCCGCCGGCTACGGTGCCGGCGTCGTCGCGTTCTACAAGTCGAACGATGCCGGTGCCGACTGGACGCTCATGGACGGGCCCGGCCTAACGAGCCGTCCCATCGACCCGCGTCCGTTGGTCCGCATCGGCGGCGGCGATCTGCCTACGATCGTCGTCGATCCGAAGAACGAGAACGTGGTGTACAGCTCGTCCACCGTGCTGTGGCGCACCGAGGACGGCGGCGCCACGTGGTCGGCCGTGCGCGGCGCCCCCGGCGGCGACGACTACCAGAAAACGTGGATCAACCCGAACAATCCGAACATCATCGTCCAGGTGAGCGACCAGGGCGGCGTGGTGTCGGCCAACCGCGGCGCATCGTGGAGCAATTGGTACACGCAGCCCACGGGTGCCATGTATCACGTGTCGACGGACAACACGTTCGTGTACCAGGTGTGCGGCGGCCAGCAGGACTCGGGCTCGGCGTGCGTGAAGAGCCGGTCCGACGATGGCGAGATCACGTTCCACGACTGGCACCCGGTCAACATCCAGGAGTACGGCATCGCCGCGCCCGACCCGCGCGATCCCGATCTCGTGTACGGCAGCATGCGGACCAGCGTGTCGCTGTACAATCGGAAGACGGGCCAGACGACCTACGTGGGGCCCGACATGAGCGCGCCCGGGCCTAACGGAGATATGTACAACCGCAACGTCCGCACGATGCCCATCGTGTGGTCGCCGGAAGATCCGACCGTGTTGTACTACACGTCCAACGCGGTGTGGAAGTCGACCGACCACGCGCACTCGTGGACGCGCATCAGCCCCGACCTGGCGCGGCACACGTGGGCCGTGCCGGCGTCGGCCGGCAAGTACGCCACCGACGTCCAGCCGGGTCCGTTAGGCACGATCACGGCGCTCTCGCCCTCGCCGCGCTCGTCGCGGGTCCTCTGGGCCGGGACCGACGACGGCAACGTCCAGATGACCACCACCGGCGGCGCGAGCTGGACCAACGTCACCCCGCCGGCCATCAAACCGTGGACGCGCATCTTCAACATCGATGCCGGCCACTTCGACGATCGGACGGCGTACATCGCGGCCAACACGATGCGCATCGACGATGCGAATCCGCATTTCTACCGCACGCACGACGGCGGCAAGACGTGGACGGAGATCGACAACGGGTTGGCGCCCGGCGCCGCGGCCAACTCCATCCGCGAAGATCCGCGGCAGCGCGGACTGTTGTACGCGGCCACCGAGACGCAGGTGTGGGTGTCGTTCGACGACGGCGATCACTGGCAGTCGCTGCGCCAGAACATGCCGGCCATCTCGGTGCGCGATCTCGAGCTCAAGGACGACAGCGCGTGCCTCTGTTCGGATCTGATCGCCGGCACGCACGGACGCGGATTCTGGATTCTCGACGACGTGACGCCGCTCAGGCAGGACGCGGAGGCCCGCGCGGCGACCGACGCCTATTTGTACAAGCCGGCGACGGCGGTGCGCGTGAGATTCGGGACCAACGACCCCACGCCATGGCCGCCCGAGCTGCCGGCGGGCGAGAATCCGATGCCGGGCGGCATCATCGACTACTACTTGACCACCGACGCGCCCAGCCCGGTGACGCTCGACATTCTCGACGCGGCCGGGAAGGTGGTGCGCTCGTACTCGAGCGCCGACTCGGTGCCTAACCCGGATCCGGCCACCGATCCGGCGGCGTACGACCTGGTGTGTCACGAGCGGCCGACGGCGGAAGACTGCGCGTTGCCGCTCTACTGGCCCGCGCCGCCGATCGCGCTCTCGACCAAGCGCGGGATGCACCGGTTTTCCTGGGACCTGCACGATCAGCCGCTCGCCAACTTCGCCGCGCCGGGCGGCGGCGATGAGGACGCGACCGGCGCGGTGCCGCACCACACGTATCCGCAGACGTACGCGCCATGGGCGCCGCCGGGCCGCTACACCGTTCGCCTAACGGTGGACGGCCGCACCTACACGCAGCCGCTCACGCTGCGCCTCGATCCGCGGGTGAAAACGCCGGCACTGGGTCTCGCACAGCTGGCCGCGCTCTCGCGCGACATGTACCAGCGCGCGATCGCGACGCAGGCGGCCTACGATGCGGCGCGGGCGATGGCCGACCGCGCGGATTCGGCGAGCGCGCTCCGCGAACGCATCGATTCGCTGGCGCCGCCGCCGGGACCGCCGGTTCGCGGCTTCGGCCGGCGCGGCGCGCGGAATGCGGCGCCGACGTTATCGGGCGCGACGTCCTCGCTCATGGCGGCGGCGATGGCGATGCAGGGCGCGGATGCCACGCCCACCGCGGCCGAGGTGGCCGCGTGCGACCGGGCGCGCGCCGAATCGGAGTCGGTGCTCGCGAAGTGGAAGGCGATCCAGGCCGCCGGACGCGCCAAGCGTTAGGCGGTACCAGGCGGCCGCTCCCGCGTCGCCCGCGTCAGGATCGGAATCGCGCGCCTAACTCCTCGACCGCGCCATAGAGCGCATCGAAGGACGGGACCACGAACAACACGTCCTGAAAGTGATCGATCTCGAACGGCTGGGCGACCACGGCGTCCAAACTGAATGGGAGGCGCCGGCAGTTCGGGCCCAACGCGTTGGCCGCGTCGCCGTGGGAGGAGATGAGTCCGCTGCCGTACACGCGCGGACCGTCGCCTTCTTCGATCAGGCCGAACTCGACCGTGAACCAGAAGAGCCGGGCGAGCGCCTGCGTTTCCTCTTCGGTGCGCGCCGCCGCGCCTAACTCACCGAATCGCTGAAGAAAGTCCGCGAACACCGGCTCGGCGTGCAGTGGCACGTGGCCGAACACGTCGTGGAAAATGTCCGGTTCGGGCAGGTAGTCGAGCTGGCTCCGTGGACGCACGATGAGCGTCGTTGGGAATCGCCGCTGCGCCAGACAGCGAAAGAACTGCGCGGCCGGAATGAATCCGCCCACACCCACCGCGCGCCACCCGGTGCGTGTCTGGAGACGGCGATTCACGTCGCCCAGGTCCGGCACGCGATCGGATGCGAGACCAATGCGATCGATGCCGTTCAGGAACACCTCGCTGCCCGTATCGCGCAGCGTCATCATCCGACGCTCGTACAGGATGCGCCAGACATCGTGCGCTTCGCGGTCGTACGCGGCGTAGTGCTGTTCGATGAATGCCGGAAGATCGTGCTCGGTGGAAGCGCAGTTGGGCGCCCGTTCGACGTCACTCGATGACTGCTGCATGAGCGTGCTCCTGCTCCTCGGAAAGGGATAAAAAGAAGCGGCCCGTGGAACTTCCACGGGCCGCCGGGGATCTCATGTCGCGCTTCACTCAGCCGCGCACACGCCTCCGCTCGCGTCCCGTGGATCGGGGCACGTAGTAATAGCGATAGGACGGAGTGCGCAGCGCGCGAAGCATGGCCCAACGGTAGGCGCGCGCAGCCCCGATGTCAACGCCGAAACGGGATACGACACATTGCGCCGAGTGATCCGGTGGGCATCTTCAAGGGCAACCATACTTCAACCGGGCTCTTCCATGACATCACGTTTCGTTCGGATGGGAATCGCGGCGGCGGCCGCGGTCTGGATCGCGGCTGGCGCGTCGCCGGCCGTGGCCCAACAAAGCGGGGGTACATCGCACGCGCTCGACCGCGCGAACCTGGATACGACCTGCGCGCCGTGCACCGACTTCTTCACGTTCGCCAACGGCGGCTGGGAAAAGCGGACCGAGATTCCCGCGGCCTACTCGTCGTGGGGCTCGTTCAACGAGCTGCAGGACCACAACCAGGACGTGGTCCATCAGATCCTGGACGATCAGGCCGCCGCGGTGCGCGACAAGAAGGCCAAGCCGGGCACCAACGAGTGGAAGGTGGGGACGTTCTACGCCGCTTGCATGGACACGACCGCGATCGAAGCGTTAGGCACGAAGCCGATCGATCCGATGATGCGGGAGGTGGCGTCGATCGGCGACACCAAGGCGCTGCTGGCGTCGTTGGGCAAGCTGGACGCGCAGACCGGCGTGGCACCGTTCGGCTTCTTCGTACGCCCCGACACCAAGAACTCGAGCGAAGAGATCGCGAATGCTGGGCAGGGCGGGCTCGGCCTGCCGGAGCGCGAGTACTACTTCCGCACCGACGACAAGAGCAAGGCGCTGCGCGACGCGTACGTGGCGCACGTCGGCGCGATGCTGCAGCTCTCCGGCGAGAGCGCCGCCGACGCATCGGCCGACGCGCAGAAGATCATGGACCTCGAGACCAAGATGGCGCAGGCGTCGATGCCGCGCGTGGCCATGCGCGATCCGAACGCCACGTACCACAAGATGTCGCTGGCCGAGATGCAGAAGCTCACGCCCGATCTCGACCTGCAAGGCATGATGCGCACGATGGGGGCGCCGGCGGTGACCGAAATCAACGTGGCGCAGCCGGACTTCTTCCGTGCCATCGATACGCTGCTCATCACCGTGCCGGTCGACACGTGGAAGGCCTACCTCCGGTGGCACGTGCTGGCCAACGCGGCCAACGCGCTGCCCTCCAAGTTCGCCAATGAGAACTTCAAGTGGTCCCAGCGCCTAACGGGCGTCCAGGAGCAACTGCCGCGGTGGAAGCGCTGTGCCGCAACGTCCAACGGCGTGCTGGGCGAAGCCATCGGGCAGGAATACGTGAAGCGGACGTTCACGCCGGCGGCCAAGGCCCGCGCGCTCAAGATGGTGGACAATCTCATCGCCACGCTGCGCGCCGACATCGGCCAGCTCGCGTGGATGAGCGATGCCACCAAGAAGCAAGCGATCATCAAGCTCGATGCGTTCACGCGCAAGATCGGCTACCCGGACAAGTGGAAGGACTATAGCAAGCTCGAGGTGGAGACCGGCCAGTACCTCGAGAACCTGCGCCATGCCAACGACTGGCGCCGCGCCGACAACTGGTCCCGGTTAGGCAAGCCGGTGGATCGCACCGAGTGGGGCATGACGCCGCCCACGGTGAATGCGTACTACAATCCGCAGATGAACGAGATCGTGTTCCCGGCCGGCATCCTGCAGCCGCCGTTCTTCGACCCCAGCGCTGATGACGCAGTGAACTACGGCGCCATGGGCGCGGTAATCGGACACGAGATGACGCACGGTTTCGATGACGAAGGCCGCCAGTTCGATCCGCAGGGCAATCTCCGCGATTGGTGGACGGCCGAAGACGCGGCCAAATACGATGCGCAGGCGAAGCTCGTCGTCGATCAGTTCGACAGCTACACGGTGCTCGATTCGAGCACGCACGTGAACGGCAAGCTGACGGAAGGCGAGAACATCGCCGACCTGGGCGGCCTCAAGATCGCGTACCTGGCGATGGAGAAGTCGCTCCAGGAGAAAGGCCGTCCGGGTCTCATCGACGGGTTCACGCCGGAACAGCGCTTCTTCCTCGGATGGGCGCAGGTGTGGCGCGAGGAGACGCGGCCCGAGATGCAGCGCACGCTGGTCCACACGAACGAGCACGCGCCGGCCAAGTGGCGCGTGGATGGTCCATTCTCGAACATGCCGGAGTTCAAAGCGGCGTGGGGCTGCAAGGACGGCGATCCGATGGTCCGTCCCGACAGTCTGCGCGCGCACATCTGGTAGCGCCGTCGCCTTACGGCGGCCTTACGGCGATTGCTTGGCGAGGGTGATCGTGCCTTTGAATGTGCGCACGGTCACCCGCGCCGCTCCCAGTCCGAGTTGCAGGTGCAGCGTGCCGCCCCGTCCGCCCTGACCGGCAACGGGGCGGATTTGCGTGAACCCGTTGTCGATGATGCCGGTGATCGTCGAGAGGTCGACCAGCGCCGACGCACTGTTAGGCAGCGTGAGCGCGACCCCGCCGGCGTGATTCGAGAACTCGAACACGCCGCCGGCGGGAGGCGTCCCGGCAAACCGGATGGCGCCCTCCACCGATGCGAATCGCCCGCGCACGACGGCAGCGTGGTCGACGTCGACCGCGCCGCGCACGGTGGCCGCGTCCAGATCTTCGGGGGCGCCGGTGATCGCGAGGCGGCCGCCGCCGGTCCGCGCCCGGACCCACGGCGCCGACACGTCGAGCGCGACGTCGCCCGCCATCGACTCGACCTCGACGCTCGTCGCCGCACCCGTTAGGCGGATGGGCCCCGAGACCGAATAGAACCACCCCGACGCGTCGCGCGCGTCGATCGACGCGCCCACGGTTTTCACGGATACTTCGCTCCGTCGCGGCACGTGCACGATGATCGTGCTCGGCCGCACCGCGCTGCCGTCCACGTGATCCATCACGCCAACCTTCACGCCGTGGTCGTCGCCCGCGAGGTAGAAGCGTTCGCCGTGCGCGATCGCGCCGCGCGCCTCGATCGAGTCGCGATCCCACGCGTCGATGGTGATGGCCCCGGAGGGGAAGAACACTTTGACCGGCGCGTCGGCGGCGAGGTGTCGTGCGCGCAGCAGGGGCGCCCGCGCCTGGGCGCTCGCCGGCGGCGCGACGCCGATCGCCGCCACCGTTAGGCAGCCGGCGAGCCGCCAGGACGGGATTCCGTTACGACGCATTGTGCAGCCGCTTGAGCAGGTCCTGCTGCTGGCGGTACGACTCGGCCAGCAGCTGCCGGATGGCAGGATTGTTCGGGTCGCGCGCCAACGCCTCGCGGAGCTCGGCGATCGCGGCGTCGATCGCCCGGAGGTCGCTGTCGGCCACCGCCGCGGTCGCCGGCGGCAGCATCGCCTTCTCCATCTGGATCTCGTCCAGCAGCCGTTGGATGTCGGCTTGGCTCGTCCCGTTGGAATCGCCGGCCGGGACGAGGGTCGCCGCACCGTTAGGCACGGGCGACACATCGGCCGGCCGGCGGCCCCGAAGGTAGACGCCGGCAGCAATGCACGCCGCGGCTGCAACGGCGGCGCCGAGCCATGCGACACGCCGCGCGTGTCGGCCGGCGGGTGGTCGAGCGTGCTGCGCCGGGAGCGCGCGCACCTTGCCGCCCTTGATGCGCGCACGGATGTCGGGCCATAGGCCATCCAACGTGGCCGCCGGCGCCGGAAGGTCGTGAACGGTCTGCACGATGGATCGGAGTCGCGCGACGTCGGCCGCACAATCCGCGCACGCCGACAGATGCGTCGCGAGTGCCGCGGTGTGGTCCGCGGCGAGGCTGCCGTCGGCGAGGCCCTGCCGCTCCGCCTCGGTGAGATGGGTCATGCGCCGAGTAGCCTCGCGAGATGACGACGGGCGCGCCAGAGCTGCGCGCGCGATGTGCCGGGCGCAATGCCGGTCATCGCCGCGATCTCGTCGTGTGAATAGCCTTCGATGTCGTGCAGCACCAGCACGGCGCGCGCTCCGTTAGGCAAACGATCGAGCGCCGCGGCCACATCGATGGCGGCGTCGGCGCGCGCCGCCGAGCCGTGCGCCGCCACGTCGTCCGCCGCGTCGTCCACGAACCGCAACGCGTCGCGCCGAGCGGCGCGCAGGTGTTCGAGAATCACGTTCACCCCCAATCGATGCAGCCAGGTGCCCAACGCACTCTCGCCGCGGAACGTCGCCAGCTTCTTCCACGCGCGAACGAAGATGTCCTGCAGCAGATCGCGCGCGTCCTGCTCCGAGGGCAGCATGCGCCGGCACAGCGCGTACACGGCGGGCGCGTGCGCGCGATACATCGCGCCGAATGCGTCCACGTCGCCCGCCTGTGCCTTACGCACGGCGTCGGCATCCGTCGAATCCACCGTGGCCGCTGAACGCGGCGCCGACTGCGAGTCCGCCGTCATCCTCGTCGCGTCGCGAGCCCGGACGACGACGCGGCCGTGCGAGGTCACGGCCGCGTGTCGAGCCGCTGCGTGGTGCGCCATCATGTCGTTGGATGGTCGCCGGACGCAAATCGCTTACACGTCACGGGCGAGACGCCAGCACCGCCAGCGCCGAGTCGATATCGTGTGCCACGACGGAGCGCGGCAACGGGCTGCCCGATCCCACCTGCATTGGTACCTCGACCGATGTGATCCCGCCGGCGCGGCTGAGCGACACGAGCGCCGTGGTCGACCCGGCGAGTGTGATGCGGAGCAGCCAGTCGCCGCTCGCGGGCCACTGCCGGCGCAGCGCGAACACGCCGGGCTCCGACGTCGCATCGAAGCGGAGGGCGACCGAGCGACGCTCGCCGCCCACGATGCCTTCCGCGGTTCCCGACATGTCATGCGTGGTGGGCACGCCCTCGTGCATCGCCGCGTGCACCAGCAGCAACGCGTCGCGGTTCGCGCGATCGTACGGATTGACGGGCCACTCGACGGACAGCCAGGGCGGCCACTTGAACGCGTGCGCGGCCAGCGGCGCGGCGCGAGAGGCGCCCGGCGCAGCCGCGCCGATCGCGCCTAACGACGCGAGCACGAGTGCGATTCCAGCGATACGGCGATGCATGGGACCTCCATTCGGTGAGGCGCTTGGGCGAGACACGAATGTCCGCCGAGCGCGTGCACCGATTGGATGGTGCGATAAGCGCGAAACGCTTACATGCGTCCCGAGCGGGTCAGCCGGCGCGTGCCTGCATCCCGCGACGTCCATCGCACGCGACCGCCGCGGCGGCGAAGAACGCGCCGACGACAGGATGCGACCGCCCCGCGAGCGCGGCGCGCTCGGGTTGGTAGAGCGTCGCCAAGAAGAATGGATGATCGGTGAGCTCGATGCCCCGCGGCGCGCCCTCGTCATCCACGGCGCTCACGCGCAGAGACGAATCATCGAAGCGCGCCACCTGGTGTGGGTCGAGGCCATAGTTGCAGTGGTACTCCTCGGACGCGACGTCGCATCCATAGATCGCGCGCAGACGCGTCCCTGCCGCGAGGTGGATGCGGCCGCGCACCTCGACCAACCCGCACGACAACGCGCCGATGAGCGGCCGCTCCGCCCCGGGGTTCGTTTCGGCGTGATCGGCGTGCGTTAGGCCCAAGACCGAACGGGCGTACTCGATGACCGCGTGTTGGAACCCCGCGCAGGTGCCGAGAAAGGGAATGCCGGAGCGGCGCGCGAATCCAATGGCGGTGAGCGCGGCGTCCATGCTGGCATATGGACTGCCGGGCACGCACCACACGCCGTGGGCATCGGCGAGCCGCGCCGCCATCTCCGGGCCTAACGAACCGGTGTGCAGCCATGCGGCGTCCACAGTGCGGCCGGCCTCGCGTGCCGCGCGGTCGAGGGCCACCGGGATGGCGCGGTGCGCGACGACGGCGTCGCTGTAGTCACCGACGAGAGCAATGCGAACGGGGGACGACATGAACGCTCCGTGAGATCACGCGGCCAGCCGGGCGCGCCGCTCGAGGCGCGCATCCGATTGTATTTCACCACCGGGCGGCGTCCGCGCCAGGTCCAGATGCCCGCGCGCGATGCGACATACCTTGACATCCGACAACAGAAAGCCCTATGTTGTCGAACGACAAGGTATCACGTTCGCCGACCTCGCCCATGACCGACCACGCCGATCTCCTGCAGGGCACGCTCGATCTCCTCATCCTCAAGACGCTGATCCTCGGCCCGCTGCACGGGTGGGCCATCTCCAAGCGTCTCCGGCAATTGTCCGAGGAGGTGCTCGACGTGGGGCAGGGCAGTTTGTATCCCGCCCTGTACCGACTCGAGGATCGCGGGTGGATCCACGCCGAGTGGGGCACGAGTCCCGAAGCGGGCGGGCGGCGCGCCAAGTTCTACAATCTGACCGCCGAAGGCCGGAAGCAGTTCAGCGCCGAGCGCTCGCAGTGGCGGCTCTTCTCGACCGCGGTCGAGCGCGTCCTCAAAGCGACCTGATCGGCATGTCTTCTCTGATGCATCGCGCGCTGCGCCGTCTTCGGGCGCTGACTCATCGGGGTGAGCTCGATCGCGAGCTCAGCGAGGAGCTCGAGCTGCACGTGGCGCTCGAGGCCGCGGAGCTCGAGCGTGTGCACCATCTGTCGGCGGGCGATGCGCGGCGTCGCGCGCTGGTCGCCTTCGGAGGGGTCGAGCGGTACAAGGAAGCGCACCGCGACGCGCGCGGCGTGCGATGGCTCGACGAGCTCCGGCAGGATATCCGCTACGCTACGCGCGCGCTGCGCCGCAGTCCGACCTTCACCGTGTCGGCCGTCGTCATCCTTGCGTTAGGCATCGGCGCGTGCACGGCCGTGTTCAGCGCCATCGACGCCGTCGTCATCTCCCACTTGCCATACCCACACGACGACCAGCTCGTCCGCATCTACGAGCGCAACTCGCCCACCAACCAGTTCGGATTGTCGGTGGCGGACTTCCAGGCGATCGAGGCCTGGCAGCGGGTGTTCAGCGATGTCGGGATCGTGCGGTCCGGCGACGCCCCGGTGACGGCCGGCGCCGCCCCGCAGCAAACGCCGGTGGGGTACGCGACGTCGGGCTTCTTCCGTGCGTTAGGCGTGACCACGTCCGTTGGGCGCCGCCTCGTGCCGGCCGACGACAGCGTCGGCGCGCCGCCGGTCGCGCTCGTCACGCACGCCTTCGCGGTCCAGCAGTTAGGCGGAGACCGCGCGGCGGTGGGCCGCACGATCGACGTCGACGGCACCGCCTATACCGTGGTCGGCGTGCTCGACCCGCGTGTCAAGGTCATGTCCGGCCGCACAGCCGTATGGCCCGACGCGCGGCCCCGCAAACCGACGCGACGCGGCCCGTTCGGGATGCTCGCGGTCGCCCGCATGAAAGATGGTATGACGCTGGCCGATGCTGCCCGCGACCTCGCGAGCATCAGCCGGCGCGAGTTCGTGGTGTGGCAGGCGTCGTTCCAGGACAAAGATGCGGTCCTCGTCCCCTTGTCGCTGCGCCGCACGATCCTCGGCGACGCACCGCAATCGCTCGGCTTGTTCGCGGCGGCGGTCGTCCTCGTGATGCTCATCGCCGTCGCCAACGTGGCCGGGTTGATGCTCGTTCGCGCGGCGGGCCGCTGGCGCGAGGTGTCGCTGCGCGCCGTGCTCGGCGCGACGCGGACGCGCATCGCGCGGCTGCTCATTACGGAGAGCATCCTGGTCTCGTTGGCCGGCGCCGCCGCCGGCATTGCGGTTGGCGTGGGCGGCTTGCGCGTGCTCAAGACGATCGGTCCGCACGCGCAGCGCCTCGATGAAGCGCACATGAACGCGCACGCCATTCTGTTCGCTGTGGTCGTGTCGCTCATCGCCGGCGTGGTGATCGGCGCGTATCCGGTGGTGCATCTCTCGCGCAGCGGTACGAGCGACGGCGTGCGTGGCGGCGAGCGTGCGGTGGGCGGCACCCGCCGCGCGTACATGCTGCGCGCCGGGCTCGTGGTGGCCGAGTTTGCGCTGGCGCTGCCGTTGCTTGCGGCGGCGGGACTGCTCCTCAACAGCTTCGTCCGCCTGCAGCACGTGAACCCCGGCTTCGATGCCGCGCACGTCCTCACGATGCGTGTATCGTTGCCGGCGCCGCGCTATGCCAACGACACGGCGGTCGCCACGTACTGGACACGCGCACTGGGTGCCGTGCGCACTGTGCCCGGCGTGACGGCCGCTGGGTTGACCGATCAGCAACCGCTGTCCGCGGACCAGGGCCTGGATGAGAACAACTTCGATCTGCTGGATCGGCCGGTGCCCGCCGGCACCGCCCAGCCGGTCACGCCGTGGAACGTCGTCACGGCCGACTATTTCACCGCGCTCGGCGTGCCGCTCCTGCAAGGTCGCATGTTCGTGCCTAACGATACGGGCGGCCCGCATCCGGTGGTGATCGTGAGCCGCTCGTGGGCGCACCGCTATTTCCCAGACGGGACTGCCGTTGGGCGGCGGATGGTTTCCGGCGGGTGCACGTCGTGTCCGCCCTCGACCATCGTCGGCGTGGTCGGCGACGTCGCGTACGAGAGTCTGGCCGACGTGCCCGAGGCCGCGTACGAGCCGTTGACCCAGGGGTGGGGGCGGTCGCTCTTCCTGTTCGTGCGCACGCGGGGCGCGCCGATGGATGTCGTACCGGGCGTGAGCGCAGCCCTGCGGGCGGTCGAGCCGGCGGTGACGTTGGCCGACGCGACGCCGATGGATGCGCGTGTGGAAGCCTCGATGGCCGATCCGCGGCATGCGGCGACGTTGGTGGGTGCCTTCGCGCTGGCGGCGGCACTGCTGGCGGCGATCGGGATCTTCGGGACGCTCTCGTACACGGTGAGCATGCGGCGGCGGGAGATCGGCGTGCGGCTTGCGTTAGGCGCGCGCGGGGAGGCGGTGACGCGGATGTTCGTGCGTCGCGGGATGGCGCAGGCGGCGTTGGGCGCCGCGGCGGGGCTGGTGGCGGCGCTGATCGCGACGCGCTGGTTGTCCGCCACGCTCTATCAGGTGAGCGCCACCGATCCGGCTACGTTAGGCGGAGTACTGGTCGCGCTGCTGGCGGTCGCCCTGGCCGCCAGCTGGGCGCCGGCCCGCCGCGCGGCGGCGATCGATCCCGCCGACGCCATGCGCGCCGAGTGATGCGTTAGGCAACCGTGGGCGGGCCGAGCGATGTGGTAGGCGACGGGGCGCTGTGTTCGAGGACCATCACCACGTGCAGATCCCGGCCGATCAGCCACGATGCGGGCGCCGCGTAGGCATCGCGAAGACGTTCCCAGTGCGTCACCTGCGCGCCGGCGCGGTCGGCCAGCTCCCACCACTGCCGCTCGGTCCAATAGCGCGCCGCGCGTCCCGAGCCGCCGGCGGCGTCGAGCGCCCCGAGTAGCAGGCGGTCGCCGCGGCGCCGAACCAGGCGGTCGATGAGGATCACACCGTGGCGGCCCACGCGGAGCGCTTCGCGCAAGAGCATCTCTGGCTCGCGCGCCCGGCGGAGCACGTCGGCCATGAGCACGTAGGCCGCGGCGCCGTCGGAGAAGGGAAGACGCTCGCCGCTGCCGGCCACCACGGGGATCGCTGCACGGCGTGCGGGGGCGTCATCGACGCCTAACGCTACCCGTGCGGCACGCACCGACACCAGGGCTGCGAGCCTGCCGTCGCCGCACGCGATGTCGAGGAACGGCTGGGCCGTACCATCGCCTGCGCCCCGCAATGCGTCGCGCATCCGCATGATGCGCGAGACCGACGTGGCGATTGCCCGCGTGCGGCGACCCGGTTCCCCATCTCCCACGTGATTCGTCATCGGTGTGTGGCTCCGTCGAGTGCTCGGACCATGACCTTAGGTACGAGTGTGTGGAAGGCGCTGTTTCGAGCGTCGTCCTCGACAGCTCGTGTGCGCGGCGATAGGATCGTGCGAGCGCCGTCCGTTCCTAACTCCCTCCCTTAGACATCGAATGCCCCCCGTCGCGTTGCAGGCGCGTCCGGCGACCGGCCTCATCGACACCGGACTTGTCATCCTCCGGCGCCGATATTGGGACTTGTTTGTTGCGGAGCTCATTCCCGCGTTCCCGTTCTTGGTGCTTGCGCTGTTTGTTTCGTCCAAAGCGTATGGCTATGTCAGACTGGGCGAGGCTTTGGCGGCGCCTGTCGCCATCGGCATCGTGTCGTGCCTGGTGTCACAGGAATTCACCGGGAATACCGTTGCGTTAGGCGATGCCATCCGCCGAGGCGTGCGGCGCGCTCCAGGGCTCATCGGCGTTTGGCTGCTGAGCGGGCTGAGTGTCGCGCTTGGGCTGATCGGACTGATCGTGGGTGGGTTCGTCGCGGCGGCGTTGATGTATACGGCGGTCCCGGTCTATGCACTAGAAGATGTGCGCGCGAATGACGCGATCGATCGCTCGATCGCTTTGGCTCGCGGCAACGTGATGCACGTGCTCGGCGTACTTTTGGGCGCTTTGTTAGGCTACTGGATCGTATACTACCCCGCCGCGTTCGCCATCACGTGGGGCTGGAGGGCGGCTTCGCACCACGGATACATTCCCGTCCGTGTCGAGACGCTCGTGCTGACGTTCGCTTACCTCGCAATCCTGCCGCTTCCGCACGTCTTCCCGGCGGTCGTCTACTACGATCTGCGCGTCCGCCGCGAGGGCATGGACATCGAGAC
>DATEHK010000120.1:0-56537 GCA_035279625.1 Gemmatimonadaceae bacterium | reverse complement strand
CCTCGCTCGCTCGCGTCAGATACATGTCGCGCGTGAGCGGGTCCTCCGTGGCGCGGATGGTGGGCAGCAGCCGGTCGAGCGCGCGGCGTTTGCGCCGCAGGTCGGCAAACCAGCCGGCGCGCTCGAGCAGCTGCACCTTGCGCTCGAACACGTCCAGCGCGTCGCCTAACGCAGACGCCAGCGCGGCGCCGCCGTGGCGCTCGACGAAGCTGTCCGGGTCCTCACCCTCGGGAAGCGTCACCACCTGCACCGCCATGCCGTGGCGCAGCAGCTCGTCGCCCGAGCGGAACGTGGCCTTGAGTCCGGCGCGATCGCTATCGTAGAGCAGGAAGGCCGTCTTGGCGTACCGCCGCAACATCTGCCCCTGCTGCTCGGTGAGCGCCGTGCCTAACGGAGCGACCACCCAGTCGAATCCGGCCGAGACCAGCCGCACTACGTCGAAGTAGCCCTCCACCACCATGGCGCGGTCATCCCGGCGGATGGCGTGCTTCGCCATGTGCATGCCGTAGAGCAGCCGCGCCTTCGAGAACACCGGCGACTCGGCCGAGTTGAGATACTTGGGTTCGCCGGGTCCCAGAAGACGGCCGCCAAACCCGACCGCGTTCCCCTGTGCATCGAGGATCGGGAAAATGAGGCGGTTCCGGAACCGCGCCCGCGGGTCGCCGCCTTCCTCGCGCGTGACGAGCAGCTCCGCCTCGAGCAGCTCGTCGTCGCCGTAGCCTAACGCACCGAAATGGCGGCGCATCGCCTCGGGGTCGCGCGGCGCAAAGCCGAGTCCGAACCGGTCGGCCACCTCGCGACTCACCTTGCGTAAGGCGAGATAGTCGCGGGCCGCGCGGCCTTCTTCTTCGTCCCAGAGCAGCGTGCGAAACCAGTCGCCCACGGCGGCGTTCAGATCCCAGAGGTGCTGGCGCGGATCGGGCCCTTCGCGCCGCTGCTGCACTTCCTCCACCGGAATCCCGACCTTCTCGGCCACGTAGCGCACCGCGCCCGGCCAATCGATGCCTAACCGCTTCTGGAGGAACGTGAACACGTCCCCGCCGGCGTGGCAGACGAAGCAGTAGTAGATGCCCTTCTTGGGAGACACCGAGAAGTTGCGGTGCGTGCCTTGGTGGAACGGACACGGCCCGCGATAATCGGTGCCGGTACGGCGGAGGGGCACGTGCTCGCCGATGATCTGCACGATGTCGGCGGCGTCGCGAACGCGATCGACGGTCTCGTCGCTGATCATCGTCATCGGAGGTCGGTCACCGTCACGCCCGCGCCGCCCTCGTTCCAGGAGCCCATGCGGAAGGCGGATACGCGCGGGTCGCCGCGCAGCAATTCGGCCACCCGCTCGCGCAACGCGCCCGTGCCTTTGCCGTGGATAATGCGCAGGGATTTGAGATCACCCCGTACGGCGGCGTCGAGCGCGTGCAAAACGGTTCGTTCCATTTCGTCGACACGCATGCCTCGTACATCAATTTCGCTCGCGGCGTGCTCTTCGGGGAGGTCGCCGCGCATCGGAATTTGTTCCGGCACCGCGGCCGACCGGGCGGCCCGGGTGAGCGTCGCGAACGGAACTGTGAGCTTGATCGACCCAACGGCCACCACGGCATCGCCGCCGCGCAGCTCGACCACCTGTCCGGCGCGACCGTCCAAGGTCGCGAGCAACACGGCGTCGCCCACGGCGATGGGCGCGGTATTCGTACGATCGGCCGGAACACGCTCGGCCGGACGGTCCAAGTCGTCGGCGGCCTGCGCGTGTTCGGTGGCCAGGTCCTCCACGCGGCGTCGCGCGTCCCGCGCGGCGTCGCCGCCGTATCGTTCACGCACGTCGCGAATTGCGCGCTCGACCTCGTGTCGTGCGTCCAACAGGTACCGCCGCGCCTGTTCTCGCGCGTTGCGCTCGTGATGGCGCTCGGCTTCGCGCACGGCGCGTTCGCGTTCGGTCAAGCGATCCAGTCGCTCGTTGGCCGATGCGGCGGCCTCGGACGCGCGCGCTTCGAGCTCCGCCAACTCGGCCTCGCGGCGCTCGAGGTCGGCGAGCAAGGCCGTGAGATCCCGCTCGCCGCGCGAGAGACGCGCCGCGGCGCGCTCGAGGATGTCCGACGGGAGCTCGAGACGCCGCGCGATGGCGAGTCCGTACGATCGGCCGGGAATGCCCTTGATGAGGCGGTAGGTGGGCGCCAGCGCCTGCTCGTCGAACTGGAGCGACGCGTTCACCACGCCCGGCGTCTCGACGGCGAGCAGCTTGAGGTCGCCCAGGTGCGTCGTGGCGACGGTGAGCGTCCCGCGGCGCGTGAGCGCCTCGATGATCGCCGCGCCTAACGCACCGCCCTCGGCGGGGTCGGTGCCGGAGCCGAGCTCGTCGATCAACACCAGCGAGTCCGGCGTGGCGTGCTCGACCACCTCGCGCAGGTTCCTGACGTGCGCGCTGAACGTGGACAGGCTCGCTTCGATCGATTGTTCGTCACCCACATCGGCGAAGCAGTCGTCGAAGAGCGACGTGCGGCTGTCCGGACCGACGGGCGCCGGAATGCCCGCCTGCGTCATGGCGGCGATCAACCCGATGGCCTTGAGCAGCACCGTTTTGCCGCCGGTGTTCGGGCCGGACAGGAGCAGCGTGTGCTCGCCTTCGCCTAACGAGAGGTCGAAGGGCACCACGCTGCCGCCGCGCGCGAGGAGCAGCGGGTGGCGGCCGCCCTTGATGGACATGCCCGCGCGCGGCGGCGCCAGCGACACCGGCGCGCACGCGTAGTCGTCGGCGTACCGCGCGCGCGCATAGAGCGCATCGATCTCGACCAGCGCGTCGAGCGACGCCACCATGCCCTCGCGTAGCGGACGGAGCATGTCGGTGAGCTCGGCCAAGATGCGGTCCACCTCGCGCCGTTCGTCGGCTTCGAGCTCCCGGATGCGATTGCCGAATTCCACCGCCGCCGGCGGTTCGACGAACAAGGTGCCGCGCGTGGCCGACTCGTCGTGCACGATGCCGCCCACCACGCCGCGCGCTTCGCGCCTAACGGGAATCACGTAGCGCCCGTTGCGCACGGTGACGCTCATGTCGCTCACGCGGTGGCGTTCCTCGAGACGACCCACGATGCGCTCGAGCAGCTGCACGAGCTCCGACTGCGCGCCGCGCAGCTCGCGCCGCATGCGCCGAAGCGCCGGCGACGCATCGTCCTTCACCGAGCCGTCGGGCTCGATCGCGCGCCCGATGGCCGGCTCGGCCGGCGTGTGGCCCACGAGTCGTACGGCGAGCGGGGACAGGACCGCCGCGGCCGCCTCGGGCCGGCGGGCGTCGCCTAACGCAGCTTTCGTCAGGCGGGACGAGCGGAGCAGCAGCGCGCCGGCCATCAGCTCTTCGCCGCTCCACACGCTGCCGCCGGCGCGGAGGCGGGCGAGCGGCGCGTCGATCGCCGGAATGGGCTCGGGGCGGAATCCGTCGCTGCCGCCGATGATCGCGCGCACCGCAGCCACGCGCGCCAGCGCCCGCTCGATGCGGGCGCGGTCATCCGTCGGCGCCAGCGATCGTACGCGCTCCGCGCCTAACGGAGACGCGGCGCGCTCGGCCACTACCGCCAGCACCGCCGGGAACTCGAGCACGGCGAGCGTGTGCGGATTCACGACCGCACCTATTTCGGCAACTCTTCGCGCGCGATGCGGTTGATGGTCGACCCCTCGGCGCGTCCCTTGAACTGCGGCATCACTTTCCCCATGAGCGCGCCGATCGAGGTGGCGCCCGACGCGATCGCCGCGCGCACGGCGGCTCGAATCTCATCGTCGGCGATTGCCGCCGGCAAATACGTCTCGAGACGCGTCACCTCATCGCGCTCGCGCGACGCGAGATCGGCGCGATTGCCCTTGTCGTACATCTCGATTGCTTCGCGGCGGCGCTTGATCCCTTTGCGCAGCACTTCGCGCACATCATCGTCCGTCAGATCCTTCATCAACTCGATGCGCCGATTCTTGATGTCGGCGAGGATCGTCCCGAGGAGCAGCGTTCCCGCTTTGTCCTGCGCTTTACGCGACGCGTTGAGATCGGACTGCAGGCGTGTGATCAGCTCGGACACCAGTCAGACCGGTCGTGGCCGACGATTCTTGCGGCGCGCCGCATTCTCTTTCCGCTTGCGACGCTCGCTCGGCTTCTCGTAGTGGCGATGCTTGCGCAGATCGGAGAGGATGCCCGCCTTCTCGCACTTCTTCTTGAAGCGCTTGAGAGCTCGCTCGAAGTTTTCATCGTCGTGGATGATGACTTCCGACAAGAGGCGTCTTCCCGATTTGGTGGCGGATGCGTGTCCGTTAAGTCTACAAAGTTCGGTAAGTTACGGAATTCCGCGACAACGTGTCAAGCTACGAGGGAAGAGGGAAGCACGGCTATCCGGGCGGCCAGTGCATGCTCCGTCCGCCCAGCACGTGCACGTGCAGATGATTCACCGTTTGCCCGCCGTGCGCATTCGTATTGATCACGAGACGATACCCGCTGTCGGCGATCCCTTCGCGTCGCGCCACCTCGGTGCCGAGCGCCACGAGTCGTCCCACGAGTGCCGAGTCGGTCGCATCGTTGAGCGAGCTCAGGTGATTGCGCGGAACTACCAGCACGTGCACCGGCGCTTTGGGATCGATGTCCCGAAACGCGATCGCCTCGTCGGTCGACGCGACCAGCGTAGCTGGTATCTCTCCACGCACAATGCGACAGAACAAACAGGTTTCAGACACGCGATTTCTCCATGCTGCCGAGGAGCGCCGCGCGGGCGATCGCCAGTCCGGCGATGGCCGCGGTCTCGAATCGCAGCGTGAGCGGCGCAATGCGCACCGGCAGAAATCCGGCGCCGGTGAGAAGCGTTCGCTCTTCCGGTTCGACTCCGCCTTCCGGACCCACAGCAATCGTGAGCGGCGCCGTGACGGGAACACTCGGCGCCGCCTCGCCGTCCGGATCAAGCAACCAGCGTGCGCCGGCCGGCGCAGACGCAACGGCGCGATCGGGCGTCGCGTCGGGATAGAGAACCGGCAGCCACGCACCACCCGACTGCGTGAGTGCCGACAACATCCTGAGTCGGGCTTTCGCTTGGAACGTGACGCCCTCGCCGCGCGGCGTGACGCTGCGAGAGCGCTTCCACAACACCGGCCGCCACGAAAAGATTTCGAGCTCGGTGGCTTTCTCAGCGACCCACAACATCCGCTCGCGATCGGCGATCGGCACCATGAGGTGGATCACCGGGCCGGGCTCGACGCGATCCACACTGTCGATTTCGATCGACGCCTGCGCTTTGGTGAGCCGAACGATCGTCCCACCGGCGACACCGCCCGAGCCGTCCACGAGTCGGACGCGCTCGCCCAAGCCGACGCGTCTCGCACGCGCATGCTGCACCTCGCCCTCGCCCAGAATCACCGTTTGACCGGCCGTCATGGGTTCGCCGCAGAAGAACGTCGCTACTTGGGCGCGATCACGCTGCTCCACCATTCTCCCTCGATGTGTTCGATGTCGACGCGCCATCCAGCGGCGGCGAGCGACGCCACGACGCCGGCGCGCTCGATGACGAGGATGCCGCTCACCACGGCTCGTCCGTTAGGCGGGACCGCCGAGCGCATCGCCGGCGCCAGCTCCACGATCACCGCCGAGATGATGTTGGCCAGAATCACCCGCGCCGGAGCAACCAGCGGCAAAATGACGCGCGCGTCGCCTTCGATCACGCGCACGCGATCCGACACGCCATTGGCGGCCGCGTTCTCCTCGGCATTGTCGATGGCCTGTGGATCGGACTCGATCGCGATCGCGCGCGCGGCGCCGAGTCGCACGGCGGCGATCGAAAGAATGGCGCTCCCGGCGCCCAAGTCGACCACCAGATCGCCTGGCATGACGACGCGTTGCATGAGCCGCAGCACGCCGCGCGTGGTTTCGTGCTCGCCGGTGCCGAACGCCATCGCCGGCTCGATGATCACGGGACACTCGGCGTCCGCGATTTCGGCGGCGCGCCACGGGGGCGCGACGGCGATGCGGCCCAATCGCTGCACGCCGACCGTCGGCGGCCATTGGCGCGCAACATCAATGTGCCCCGCGTCGCGCGCTTCGATCGTGATGGCCGCATCGGCCAAGACGAGGCTCGCGCGGAGCGCGGGCATGTCGGCGTGCGATGGCAAGTGCGTCACGAGGGCGTCACCCAGATGTTGCACGGCCGGCGCGCCGGCGAACACGAGCGCGGCCACGACGGCGTCGCGCGTCGCGTCGCCCGTGTGGCGCACCCGCACCTCGGTCCAGCTCACCGCGCTCCGTCGTTAGGCGCACGCACGAGCGGGACGCGCTCAGGCACCGAGCGCCTCTTTCATCTTGGACCAGAGTCCCTTGGATCGCGTATTGCCCGCCGGCATGTCGCCCTCGAGCGTCTGGAGCTGCTGTAGGACCGTCTGATGCTCGGGCGACACTGCTTGCGGTGTCCAGAGCTGGACGCGCACGTGCAGATCGCCGGTGCCGGACGCGTTCACGCGCGGGAGGCCGCGCCCGCGGAGCTGGAAGACCTGGCCGCTCTGCGTGCCCGCCGGGACGCGGAGCGAGATCGCGCCCGTTACGTTAGGAACCTCGACGTCGGCGCCGAGCACGAGTTGGGCATACGTGACCAGGACTTCGGAGTAGAGGTCGGCACCGTCGCGCTCGAAGCGCGCATCGTCTTCCACCTCGAACACCACCAAGACATCGCCGCGTGGTCCGCCCTGTGGACCGACGCTGCCCTGCTCGCGCAGCGACATGTACTGTCCGGTCGCGACGCCGGCCGGAATGTTCACGCTGAACGTGCGCTCGGCGCGCGCGCGGCCTTCGCCCTTGCAGCGCTTGCATGGCGTGTCGATGGTGGTGCCCTGCCCCGCGCACGTCGGACACGGCGCGACACTCACGAACTGTCCAAAGAAAGAGCGTTGGGCACGGCGCACTTCGCCCGTGCCGGCGCACGTGGCGCACCGCTTGGATTTGGTACCGGGCTCGGAGCCCGAACCCTCGCAGCGCTCGCACGGATCGAGGAGTTTGAGCGTGAGCTCCTTCTCGACGCCCGTGGCCACTTCCTGCAGCGTGAGCGGCACGGTGACTTTGATGTCGGCGCCGGAGCGCGGTCCGCCGCGCTGCCGGCCGCCGAACATGTCCTCGAGGCCGCCGAATCCGCCGAAGTCGCGCATGAAGATGCCTAACGCTTCGGCCAGATCCACGTGGTGGAATCCGCCCGACGCCGCGCCGCGGAGGCCCGCTTCGCCGTACCGGTCGTACGCGGCGCGCTTTCCGGGATCGCGCAGCACGTCGTACGCCTCGGTGATGTCCTTGAACCGCTCCTCGGCGTCCTTGGAGCCGCCGTTGCGGTCGGGGTGGTACTGCATCGCGAGCTTGCGATAGGCCTTCTTGATCTCTTCGTCCGACGCATCGCGCTGGACACCGAGCACGGAATAGAAGTCAGCCATGAGAATCCGGGTCAGTTCGTTAGGCGCATCAGTCGAGCAAGTCGCTGATGAGGCGGGACGTGTGCGTCACCAGGGACACGACCTTCTCGTACGGCATGCGCGTGGGGCCGATGACGCCGATCACTCCGGCCAACGCGCCGGCGTGATACTCGGCCGTGACCACCGTGAGGCCCGAGAGCCGCGGGTCCGCGTGCTCGGCGCCAATGGTGATCGAGATGCCGGGCGCGCTGTTCTGCCGCTGGAGCAGCGCGCCTAACGCTTCGGGACGGTCGGTGAGCGCGAGCAGCTTGCGCAAGTTGTCGCCGGTGGCGAACTCCGGCTGCTCGGCGAGCACCGACGTCTGGCCCAACAGCACTTGCGGATCCGCGAACGCGTGACTCGCATCCAGCATCTGCTCCGCTTCCTGCACGAAAATATTGATCAGCTCTCCGGCGTCGGAGCCGGCGCGCTGATCGCGCAAACGCTCCGACAACGTGGTGCGCAACTCGCGCCACGTGCATCCGGCAAGCCGCTCGTTCAACACTTCGGTGACCTCGGCGATCGCCTTCTCGGCGATCTCGCCCGGCACTTCGACGAAAATGCTGCGCGCCGCGCCGCCCGTGAGCCTGAGCACGAGCAACAATCGCTCCGCGCTCACCTTGATGAGCTCGAGGCGCTCGAGTCGCGCTTCGTCCAACCGGGGCCCCAGCGCGATGCCTAACTCCTGGGTGAGCACGCCCAACACCTGGGCCGCGCGGCGCAACACGGCTTCGATGGCCGTACCGCCATCCGACAACTGCTCCAGTAAGGCATCGCGCGTTTCGGCCTCGAGCGGCGCGAAGTGCATGAGACCGTCCACGTACATGCGATACGCCATGTCCGTGGGCACGCGGCCGGCCGACGTGTGCGGATGGAACAGGAACCCCTTTTCCTCGAGGTCGCTCATGGTGTTTCGGATCGTCGCCGGCGACAAGTCGAGCATGTACCGCCGCGAGATCATACGCGATCCGGCGGGCTCGGCCGTCTCCACGTACGAGCGAATGACGGCGGCCAGCACCCGACGCTCTCGATCCGAAAGTTGTGCGAGCGGCATAAGTCTAAAATTACGAATGACTTGACAGTGTGGTCAAGTCGGTGGCCAACGCATCGAGCCGAAGCCAACCCTGAGGCGTCAGCCGAATTCTGTTTTCGCTTCGTAAGGCCCAACCCATCGACGCCCAACGATCGAGCATCGCCCCGTCGGCTTCCAGAGTGGACGGATCGAGCTCCACACCCTGATTGGTACGTAAGCCGAGGTAGATGCGTTCCGTTTCCAGACTCTCTTGGGTGAGGACCTCGGTACCGCCGACTGGGTCACCACCCTCCGTCACGCGCCCAGACCAGTCAGCGAACTCGCGCACGTTCCAGCGCCGCTCACGCCCGTCGAACGAATGCGCGCTAGGACCGAACCCATCGTAGGGCACGTGTTGCCAGTAGCTCGAGTTGTGCCGCGCACGTCGTCCCGGCCGCCCATAGTTGGACACCTCGTAGTGCTCGAAGCCATTCTCGGCGAGCGTGTCGTGGGCCAGGAGAAATTCGCGCTCGTACACTTCGTCCGTGGCCTCGTGCATTTCACGCCGATCCCGCCAGCGAGCCAGCGGGGTGGCCGGCTCCACGGTGAGTCCGTAGAGCGAGAGGTGTGCCGGTTCGAGGGCCAACGCCCTGCGCAAGTCGTTGCCCCAGTCGCGCCCCAGTAACGTCGGCAAAGCGAAAATGAGATCGAGAGACAGATTGTCGATTCCGGCCGAACGGGCCGCGTCCACGGCGCGCTCGATCTGCGACGAATCGTGGGTGCGGTGCATCCACGCGAGTGTACGATCGGCAAACGACTGGGCGCCGATCGAGAAGCGATTGATCCCGGCGTCGCGCCATGCGGCGGCGGACTCGGCACTCACGTCGTCGGGATTGGCTTCGAGGGTGATCTCCGCATCGTCGCCGAACCGGAAGCGCGCGCGCAACCGCTCGACGAGGCGCGCGACTCCGGCGCCGCCTAACGACGACGGCGTGCCGCCGCCCAAATAGAGCGTGTCGATGTCGTGTGGTCCGTCGTCGCCTTGGCGCACGGCGATTTCGCGCATCACCGCGTTTGTGAAGTGCTCGACCGGCACATCGCGGCGCACGGCGATCGCGAAGTCGCAATACGAGCATCGCCGCCGGCAAAACGGGACATGTACGTAGATGTGTCTCGGCGGCACGTGCATCACGGGAGAAGCGAAGGGGGTCGGTGAACGACGCGCGTGCAGATCACAAAGAAAGATATCGCTACCTTCGCCTGATTTCGCCGGTGAGGGCGCATTCGACTACGCCGCGCAGCTCGAGGGCGGTGACGACTGCGAGACAAGTTCGCGCGGACAGGCGCGCACGTAGGGCGAGCGAATCGATGTCGGTAGAACCTTGGCCGAGGGCCTCCCATACGGCGCGTTCGTCGGGGGCGTCGAGCGCTGGGGACGCGCGAGGCGGTGCGACGGCGTGTATGAGGCCGAGTGCGTCGTCGACGGTTGCGATCGCGTAGGCACCATCGCGAAGGAGGCAGTTGGTACCGGCGCTTTGCGGCGAATCTATGGGACCCGGAACGGCTGCGACGCTGCGGCCCAGGTCCATTGCATAGCGCGCGGTGATGAGTGCGCCGCTCCTGACCGGCGCTTCGGTGACGATGGTGACGCTGGCGAGCGCGGCGATGATGCGATTGCGTTTGGGGAACGATCCTCCGTTAGCACGGTCGCCCGGGAGCTCCTCGGACAGCAGCAACCCTGCTCTTGCGATCCGTTCGCGAAGCGCGCGGTGCGCGGTGGGATAGGCGACGTCGACGCCGGTGCCGAGCACCGCGATCGTCGTGCCGGTTGCAGAGAGCGCCGCCACGTGCGCGGCGGCATCGATGCCGCGGGCCATGCCGCTCACGATACCGGCGCCGGCGCGAGCGAGCGCCGAGGCGATGTTCGCGGTAACTCGCTCACCGTACGGCGTCGCGCGGCGCGTGCCGACGATGGCGACCAGCGTCGTACGGAGCAGCGCCGTGTTCCCGACTGAAAACAGAACGGGCGGCGACAGGCGTTGATCCGGCGCGATGTGATCGAGGTCGGAGAGGGACGACGGATAATCGTCGTCGCCGAGGAGGAGCATCCGCGCACCGGCGCGCTCGGCGTTCGCGAGGACCTCGTTCGCCGATTGGAGGGCCGGTCCTCGACCGGGCATGTGTGGCGCGGCATCGAACGCGTGCGGTGCGGAGCCAAATCGTGCAACCAAGTCATGGTAGGTGGCGATCCCGACGCGAGGCAGGAGCAGCAGCGCGAGCGCTTTGCGCCGCGCGTCGGCGTCAAGGCAAGGCGACGTCGTTGACTCGGGCTTGGGCGGCGTTGCGGATTTCGAGGAGGCGCGACCAGAGTCCGGCCAGGAGCGCATCGAGTCCGAGCCGTGCCGCCGCGCTGATAGCGAAGACGCCGAAGGCATCGGGCGCTTCGATGGGTGGCGCGTCGAGTTCGCCTAACAGATCCATTTTCGTGAACACCACGCAGTGCGGCTTGGCGGCCAACTCCGCGGAATAGCTCGCTACCTCGCGTCTCAGGCCGTCGTATTCGGCCTGCCAGTCTACCGCGTCCACGGGGATGAGAAACGCGAGCAGGCGCGTCCGTTCGATGTGCCTCAAGAACGTTAGGCCGAGTCCGCGGCCTTCGTGGGCGCCCTCGATGATGCCGGGGATATCGGCGACGACGAAGGTGCGATGATCGGACAACTGGACGACGCCCAAGTTAGGCGATAGCGTGGTGAACGGGTAGTCGGCGATTTTCGGGTGCGCCGCGGAAATGACCGAGAGGAGCGTGGATTTTCCCGCGTTAGGCTGGCCCACCAGCCCGACATCGGCGATGAGCTTGAGCTCGAGCTCGATGCGGCGGGCTTCGCCGGCCTCGCCCACCTGCCAGTCGCGCGGCGCCTGGTGCGTGGCCGTGACGAAGAACGCGTTGCCGCGCCCGCCTCGCCCGCCGTGCGCGACGAGCAGCGTCTGCCCGTCGTCGATCACTTCGCCTAACAATTCGCCGCTGGCGAGGTCGCGCACCACGGTGCCCGGTGGAACCGGGAGGATGATGTCCTTGCCGGAGCGGCCGGTTTTGTCGGAGCCCATGCCGTGTTCGCCGCGGTCGGCCTCGAAGCGCGTGCGATACGTGTAGTCGAGGAGGGTGGCGAGATTGCTGTCGCCCTTGAGGTACACGTCGCCGCCGCGACCACCGTCGCCACCATCGGGTCCGCCCATGGGCACGCGATGCTCTCGGCGGAACGAGACGCAGCCCGACCCTCCGGTGCCGGCTTCGACGTCGATCTCGACGCGATCGATGAACGAGCTCATGACGTGCGCACGCGGTCCCAGAGCAAACGATAGCGGCGGCTGGCGTCATCGCTCACGCGGGTGGCGACGAGGTCGAGCACGGCGCTGACGTCGTCGGGCGACGCGCCGGCGTTGAGTGCGCCGCGCAAGTGCGCGTGGAGTTGGCGGTCCTGTTCGCCCACAGCGCAGACGGCCACGATGCACAGCTCCCGTCTGCGCAAATCCAGTTGGGGGCGGCCGAGTACTTTGCCGTAGCCGTCGACTACCATCCAGGCATCGAGGGCCGGGTGGAGCTCGCGGATGTTGGCGCGCAGGCGCTCGTAGCTGGCGCCGTAGACGGTGGCGCACGTCGCTTGGCCGCGGGCGTACCAGGCCCGCACGCGCGCCGGCGCCGGATCCGCATCCGGGTCTCCGTTAGGCGCATGGCGGCCCGACGCACGGCGCCATTCGCGCGCCGCGTTCAAAGCGCGGGGGAATCCGCTGAACAAGTGCGACTGCAGAATGAGCTCCTCCACCCAGACGGGATCCAGGCGAGCCGCCGCGGCGCGGACCATTGCCGCACGCAGCGCCAGCTCGCCATCGGCGGCGATGGACATTGCGAGTTCGACGAGACCGCGCGTGGCGTCGTCGAACGCGGGGACGTTAGCCGCGGGGGCGGGGGAAGCCGTCATCAAAAGACCGTCGGTCGTATCGAAGTATTGCGATGAGTCAGGCGGCGGGGTGCACGTCGCCCACCGTCGCGCCGCGCGTATTGATGATGGGCGTCGTCAAGAACCCGTGGAGCCTGGGCGGCAATTCGGAGGGAAGCACCCCGAGGATCTGCAGCGCGCGCAGCACGGCCGGGTGCTGGGCGCGCGACGCGCCGTCTTCCACTTTGATGGCGAGGCCGAGTCCGGCCGACGGGATCGCGACACTGTGCACGCCTTCGGCGCCGACCTTGGACAAGACCGCGCCATCGGTCTCTTCCATCAGGACCGTGTCGAACCGATCGGTACCGCCCACGAGGAACGGGCGGGAGGTCATCGCGTGCACGATGCGCCGCGGAATGTCGACGTCGTGGCGCGCGGCGTCGCCTAACCGGGCGAACGCGAGCGCCATGGCGCGGAGCGGCAGGCCGAACGCGACGACGCCGCAGCCGTCGACCATCTGCACGATCCGGTCGGCGGGGGCGCCGCTCCAGCGCGCGATTTCGGTGAGCGCCGCCTGCTGCACCGGATGGCACGGCGTCTCGTAGCCTAACGTGGGCCAGTCGGCGCGTCGCGCGAGCGCGAGCATCGCGGCGTGTTTGCCCGAGCAGTTGTTGTGGAGCCGCGTGGGTGCCTCACCCGATTGCTGCAGCAGGCGAGCGCCGCGGCGGGTGAGCGGATCGTGCGGGCCGCAGGCGAGGTCGCCTTCCTCGAGGCCCACCGAATCGAGCATGCGTCGCGCGAGCTCGACGTGCTCGGGCTCGCCGCCGTGCGACGCGCATGCGAGTGCGAGCTCGTCGTCGCCCCACGCGAGATCGTCGAACGCCGATGACTCGAGGAGCGGGATCACCTGGAACGGTTTGGCGCACGATCGCCAAACCGTCACCAGATCGATATCGCCGCCGGAATGGACGACGCGATTATTCGCGTCGACCACCACCGCGTGGACGCGGTGGCGCGATTCCACGAGGTCGCCACGCGTGGCGACGACATCCAGGTCAAGCTGCATCACGAACCGCCGTCTGCTTGGGAGCGATCGCCGTGCGCGCGACCGCGAGGAGCACACCGCCCAACACGCACGTGCCGCCGACGAAGGTGAACGTCGACGGCACTTCGCGAATGCCGGGAACGAGGGCCGCCAAGAGCGTGGCGCCGACGGGTTCGCCGAGCGCCGTCACGTTCACCACGTATGCGGGCAGGTACTTGAGCGCCCAGTTGAGTCCGGTGTGGCCTAACAGCATGGGGCCGGCGGCGAGCGCGGCGAAGATGGCGAACTCGCGCGGCGGCTGCGGCAACAGCGGCGCGCGCGTGGCGGCGCAGATGCCTAACAGAACGACCAAGCACGCGCCGTAGACCAACGCGACGTACGGCCACAGGTCGAGCGTCGCGCGGAGGCGCCGGCCGACGAGATAGTAGAGCGCCGCCGCGACGCCGCCGCCCAACGCGAGCGCGTCACCCAGCACGGCGCGCGTGCCGTGCGCCGTCGTCGCGAACCGCGCGTCGCCCCAGGCCACGATGCAGGCGCCGGCCATCGCGACCGCGATGCCCGACCATTGCCGTCCCGTCGGCGCCTCGTGCAACCATACCACTGAGATGAGCGCGACGATCACCGGTTGAATGTTGACCAACACGACCGACGCGGCGATCGACGTCATGTCGACCGACGCGGTCCAACTCCAGAAATGCAGCGCGAGCATGACGCCGGCGCCCAAGGCGAGCGCGACGCCGCGGCGGTCGAGGCGTTTCCATTGCGTCCATCCGCGACGCGGCGCGAGGATCGCCGCAATGACGACCACCGAGAACAAGAGGCGCCACGTGGCGATGACGAGCGGTGTGGCGTGCGACAAGCGCACGAGCGGCGCGGCCATCGAGATGCCGATGATCGCCGCCAGGAGCACGAGCGGCATGTCACGTAAGCTATCCAGTGACTCCCGCAAGAGGTATTGGATGAGGCGACCGGTACACTGCCGCGTGGGGGCACGTCGAGTACATTATGGGCCATGTCTTCCCCGCCCCGTGCCGCCGCGACCGCATCGACGCTCACGCGTGAGCGGCTCGACATGCTGCTTGGCGCGGCCGCGCGTTCGCGTGTCGTGATCGTGGGCGACGCGATGCTGGACGTGTACCTGCACGGCGACGTGGAGCGGATCTCGCCTGAGGCGCCGGTGCCGGTGGTACGCGTGCGCGCGCGCCGGTCGGCGTTGGGCGGCGCGGCGAACGTGGCGCAGAACGTCGTTGCGTTAGGCGCAAAGGCCGAGCTGGTGTGCGTGGTGGGGAAGGACGCCGGGGCGGCCGAGCTCGCGCGGATGCTGGCGGCGATCGGCGCGCAGGGGCGGTCGGTGATCGCGGTCGATCGGGCGACGACCACCAAGACGCGCGTGCTCGCGCGCGTGCAGCAGGTCGTTCGGGTGGACGAAGAGGAGGATGCGGATTTGACGGGCGACGACGCCGCGCAGCTGCTGGCCGCGGCGCGCCGGGCGATCGACGACGGTGACGCGCTCGTGCTCGAGGACTACAACAAGGGCGTGCTGGTGCCCCGTCTCATCGAGGACGTGATCGCGCACGCTCGGCGACGCGGGATTCCGGTGGTCGTGGACCCCAAGTACCGCAACTTCTTCTCGTATCGCGGGGCGACGGTGTTCAAGCCCAACCGGCGCGAGCTCGAGGCTGCGTTAGGCGCGGCGGTCGATCTCGATCATCCGGAGGCGCTGCCGGCGGTGCTGGCGCGGCTCGATGTGGAGCACCTGCTGCTCACGTTGGGCGAGCGCGGCATGGTGCTGGCGGACCGAAACGGCATGCTCGACCGTATCCCGGCGACGGCACGCGAGGTGTACGACGTCGTCGGCGCGGGCGACACGGTCACCGCGTACCTCGCGGCGATGCTCGCGGCGGGCGCGACGCCCCGCGAGGCAGCCGAGGTGGCTAACCTCGCCGCCGGCGTGGAAGTCGGCAAGTTAGGCGCGGCGTCGGTGCGGCCGGATGAGGTGCGAGCATCGCACCGCGCGTGGTTGGACCGGGGTTGACGCCGGGTGGAGTCCGTCAAACACGATGACTAATCTCCCGACACCACACTTGCCATAACGGCAGACCGCCCATGTCGCGAATCGGGTCTTGTCGAGCTCGATTTGCCCACCTACTGTCCGCAGCCTAACCGTCGGCGTGTCCGGACAATCGGCCGACGGCGTTAGACTAACCGATGGCGGCCAGTTGATGTCCGGCCAGTCTTCTCGGGAGGGCCTATGATGCGGAGCATGCGTACCAGCAGGGCCATCGTTCCGTGCTGCTTCGTTGCGGCGTTGGTCACGGCACTCTCTGCGTGCCAACCGGACCAACTCCCCACCGGACTTCGGCGCCAGCCGTCCAGATCCGTGGTGGCGGACACGGCAGCACCGTTCTACTACTTCTACTCCGAAAAGATACCGTTGACGCCTGACCCGAGTCGAATGGTCGTGACGGTTGGGCCGTCGTTGTTGGGCGCTAGTACGGTGCAACGAGTGGCCGATGCGGCAGCTGGCCTCGCCGGCACTCGCGTGGACTCTGTTCAAGAGATTGGCTTCCCACCGCACTGGGTGCTGCACTTAGCGTCGTCCACGTCCTCGGCCGTCGCGTCGGCGATGCGTAACCGACTCAGGGCTGACGCGCGATTCCGGTTTGTGTCTCCTGCCTATCTTACAGCAGATCACGCCGCAAGCGTCATCGTGCTGGACCATGTCGTGGCGCGGTTCAAGGACGGCGTGTCGTCTCTCCAGGTCGATAGTATCGCTTCGTCGCTTGGCGCGCATGTGGTCCGGGCACCTGTACCGGATTCAGGTTACAAGACATACTTGATCAGCGGCGACTCGACTGGTGGGGTACTCTCCGTTGCTAACGCAATTAACATCAGTCCGCTGGCTCGTTGGGCATCTCCGGACATGATCGGGACAGAATCCCCGTCCAGCGTGCCAACGGATCCGTACTTTACGAGGCAGTATTACTTGTCCAACTCGCTCATCAGCAATGGAGTCCACGACGACATCAATGTTGAAAAGGCGTGGGACCTCACGAAGGGGGATTCGTCACTCCGCATCGTGTTTGTGGGCACGGGCATAGATCAGCAGCATCCGGAGTATCGCACGCGAACGATGGTCGGCTTTGACGCGTTATGGAATGATCCGAATAACGGGATCGGTGAGTGGGCTGGCCACCCGGCGCCCGACGACGGTCACGGAACCGCGGTGGCCGGCATAGCGACTGCGCTCCAGGACGGGAGCGGAACGGCGGGAATCGCGCCGAATGTTCAATACGACGCTGTGCGCATTTTTCGTCACCTTGACATAGCGGCGGCCAACGACATCGCGAACGGCATTACCTGGGCGTATCAGCGAAGCGATATCATCAACAACAGCTGGGGCGGGTGTGGCACCCCGAACGCAATTATCGCCGATGCCGTTGCGAACGCCCTCGCACATGGGCGAGGCGGCAAGGGGACGGTCGTCATTTTTTCTGCAGGAAATACTGATTCGCGCGATGGATGTACGACGACTGAGACGTGGGAATCTGAGTTGCCCGGCGAAATCGCCGTGGCGGCCCTAGCGAAGGACGGTTCGCATGCGAGCTACTCGCTCACCGGCCCTGACATCAGCGTGAGCGCATTCGGCGGGGAATTGGGTTCCGGACCCGGTTGCTTCGACGGTGAGGCAGGCGGAGCTGACATCGTCACGACCGACCTTTCATTTCCGCACGACTGCCCTAACGGACCGAACGGCGAGTACGCGTACACGACGGGCTTTGGAGGAACCTCTGCGGCCGCGCCGCAAGTTGCGGGCGTCGTCGCGCTGATCTTGTCGCGCTTTCCGTCGCTGACCGCAGCCCAAGTGAAGGCTGTGATCCAGTCCACCGCCGTTCCGTGGGGAGATCACAGCCTATTCGGCTTTGGCAAGCTCGACGCATTTAGGGCAGTCGCTAACCTCGCTGTGACGATGTCGGGTGTGGGCTTCATCGATACACCCGGCCTCTACACCTGGACCGCACACGCAAGCGGCGGCAATAACAGCTACTCGTACCAATGGCAGTTGAGCACGGACAATGGTGTTCACTGGACGAACGTCGGTACAAATAGCGCGACCTATAGCGACAACATTCAGTCCAATGGCAACTTTCAGCTACAGGTAATAGTGACGTCGGACGGTTTGAGCACGACCAGCGCAATCACCTTTGTAACAGTCCAGTTAGGTGGATGCGGCCCAGGAGGCTGTTAGGCGCTGGTGGAATCCCGACACGCCTTACGCAATGCGAACGATACATCCAACACCTGCTCTGATCGCCTGCGCGGTTGGTCTATCCTGCGGCGGCGCCCTGGCACCAATCGGCCATGGAGACCTGGTCGTTGTAGATGGCGGCGAAGGATCTTCGGTTGCGGTCGTTGATGCCATGAGCGAACGCGTGGCCGCTCGTTTGGCTCCCATACCGCGCTTCAAGGGACCAAGCGCGGTAACGCCCGACAAAAGCGTAGCGCTCTTCAAAGCAGGGGACGGAACCGGCGCCTGGATTTTCAATGTGCACGCGGCGTCACTCAGCTTCGCGCGCGAAGCAAGAATTGACGCGCCAGGTGCAGCCTATCCCATCGACTCCGATTACGTCGAGGGATACGCCATCGCGTTCTCGCCGGACGGCACCAAACTCTTTGCGTCAGGTGCATTCCCCAGTAACCCGCGGGTTAACCTTCCGCCGCCGAACGGCGAATTCATCGCGGTCTTGAACGCGCAGCTCACCACGGTGTTGGCTCGCATCGGTCCGCTCCAGGCGCGGGAGACTTTCGGCCTCGCAACCTTGCCACCAGGCCCCGCCGCTCCGCACGGCGCCATCCTCGCTGTTGGATCCCGCCTCCGCCAGGGCGAAGGTCCGGGAAACACCGTCGACCAACTGTGGGTGATCGACCCGACGACGTACGCCGTCACGGACTCCCTGCAACCCGAACCCGACCCGCCCGCGGGACGCGACGTGTTGCTAACGCAGGTGGTCGCGAGCCCGGACGGCCAGCACGCCTACGTCGTAAGCGACGCCGGCGTGATCTACGAGTGCGACCTGGTCGCGCACGCCGCGGTGGCCTCGGCGCCGGCGCGCGGCACGGGACAACTCGCGATCGCACCGGATGGCCGCACACTCTACCTCACCGACCACGGCGACTATTTCGACACACCAGGATTCGGGCAAGTTTTCGTGTACGGCTCCGACCTGTCGCCCCGCCCGTCGATCGACCTCCGTCCGGCGTTCGGCGGCGGGGTGCCCGTCACGACCGGGATCGCGGTGAGTCCGTCCGACACCCAGCTCTACGTCGCTACCGGCACCGGCTCGTTAGGCCCGAACTACGGCCCTCAGCCGCTGCAGTTGTTGATCATCGACCTCACCGGACACACGCCGATCCGGAAAATCCCCCTCCACGACTACGGCGCCGCCACGCTCCAGGTACTCGGCCGTTAGGCCGTTAGTCAGACGCCCAGGTGCTTCTTGAGGAACGCGACCGTCCGCGGCCACGCGTCCTTGATCGCCGAGAGATTCGCCTGCTCTTCCACCGTGTCGCGCTGCGCCTTGGGATCGTCCTGCGCCCGCGCGAACCCGTGGATCGCGCCGTCGTAGTTCTTGCCGAAGTAGTCCTTGTGCATCGCCCGCATCGCCGAGTCGACAGCCGGCATCGCCGCGCCGATGCGCGCGTCCTTGGAGCCGCTCAACAGCATCATCGGCACCTTGATCTTCGCGAGCGAGTCTGCGTTAGGCATGGCGTTGTTCGGGGCGGCGTCCATGTACGGCAGGCCGTAGAACGCCACGCCGCCCGAAAATCCCGACGTGCCCTCGTTGGTCGCGTACCCCCACGTCGTGTAGCCACCCCAGCAGAACCCCATCACCGCGTACTTGTGCTCGGCCGATGGCTGGCCCATCGCGTAGTTCGCCGCGGCCGTGATCCCCATGTTGCGCTCCGCCGGCGCCACACCGCGAATGAGCTTCACCGCCGAGTCCGACGATAGCTCGTCGGCCGATGCGCCGCCGCGTACGCGCGAGAGCAAATCGGGCGCGATCGCGATGAATCCGTCGGCCGCGACCTGATCGGCCACGCCGCGAATCCACGTGGACAATCCGAAGATCTCGTGCACCACCACCACGACCGGCGTGTGCGGACGCGTGGTTTCGGGGTAGACGATCCACGCCATCAACGAATCCTTGGCGCCGGGCTCCCACGCGATCTTCACCCATTCTCCGTGGCGCGGGCTCGCCGCGATGCGCGCCTTGGCCGTGCTCGCACTCGGCGGCAGACCCGGCACGCCCTGGTCAGCGGCGCGCCTAACGATACGCGGCGCCGCCATGTCGGCCGCGCTCATTCCGGCCATGTGATCGTCCATCGACAGACGCGACGACTCGGGCACACGACGCTGCATCGTGCACGCCGTCCCCGCAAGGACGGCAACTCCGGCCACACAAAAAACACGGCGGGCAAACATGATTCTGCTCCGGTCGGATGGTGAGGTGACCGGTACGCTAGCCGCTCGCCGCGCCGCGCGGAAGACGACCCCGCCACGTATGTCCGACGCCTACTCCTCGCGAATCGCGATCATCGGGTCGATTCGCGCCGCCCGACGCGCCGGCAGCCAGCTCGCGAGTGCGGCGACCGCTATCAAAATCGCGGTGGTCGCCAGGAATGTCGTGGCGTCAAGCGCGCCGACGCCGAAGAGCAGCGAGCCCATGACGCGCGTGAGGGCAACCGCGCCGACGAGCCCGAGCGCGGATCCCCACAGCGCCGTGCCGAGTCCGTCGCGGAGCACCAGGCGGACGATGCCGCTCGCCGTCGCGCCGATCGCGATGCGCACGCCGATTTCGCGCTGGCGCTGCACAACCGAAAAAGCCACGAGTCCGGAGAGACCGACCGCGGCCAGCAACACCGCGAGCGTCGCGAACGCGCCAATGAGGAGCAAGTCGAAACGCCGCGTCGCAACCGACGCGGACACGAGCGACTCGACGGTTCGCACGTTCGTGACGACGAGCTGCGGATCGATGGCGCGCACGGCGTTCGTGATACGCGGCGTGAGCGCGACCGGGTCGCCATCGGTGCGGACGACGAACGTGAGCTCGCGCAGCGCGGCGTCGACGAACGTGGTGTCCACCGCCAATTGCCCCGCGGGAAAATACACCTCGGGCAGGCTCTTCTTGTCTAACCCGAGCTCCGGAACCGTGCGCACCACGCCGACGACCGTTTTCCATGGATCGGTGGAGGTCGGCGCTCCCCACTTGAGTCGTCGCCCGATCGCGCTTCCGTTAGGAAAGAACTGGCGCGCCAACCGTTCGTCGATGATGGCCACGTTCCCGGACGACGACGCGTCGCGCGCGTCGAATGCCCGGCCCTGCACGACGTGAATGCCCATCGTGGCGAAATAGTTGGGCAGCACCACGAAGTTGGCCGCGAGGGGCACCTTGGCGAGCGCCGCGCCCTCCGGGCTGAACGCTATCTGCCATCCGCCTAACGTTGGGAGGTTGACGGCGGCCGTCGCGTCGCGCGCGCCCGGCAGGTGCGCGAGCGAATCGACCATCGCGTGCTCCACGTTCACGACGCGCGCCGCACCGGGATACCGGTACGACGGGAAGGCGATGCGGAACGACAACAAGTGCGCCGGCGTGAACCCCGGGTCGATCTTCATCACATTGGCAAAACTGCGCACGAGCAGGCCGGCCCCGGTGGTCAGCACCAGCGCGAGCGCGATTTCGCTGGCGACGAGCGCGCGCCGCGCCCGCTGGCGACTGCGACCGGCGCTGGTGCCGCGGCCCTCGTCGCGCAGCGTGCTCGCGAGTCCGAGCGGCCGGCCGGCCAGCGCCGGCACGAGCGAGAACACGAGCACCACGAGTACGGTGACGCCCACGGTGAACGACAGCACGCGCACGTCGAGCCCCACGCGGTAGCCGGACAGCATGCCCTGCGGAGCGACGCGCGCCAGCGCGACCGCGCACCAGTGGGCCAGCGCGAGCGCGCCTAACGCACCGGGCACCGCCAGCACCGCGCCCTCGATGAGGTACTGCCCGACGAGGCGCCCGCGTCCCGCGCCTAACGCCAGACGGACGGCCAGCTCGCGGCTGCGGGCGGCGGCCCGCGCCAGCAGCAGCTCGGCCACGTTGATGCAGGCGATGAGCAGCACCAGACCCACCGCGCCCAACAGCACGATGAGCGGCCGGCGCACGTCGGACACCAGGCGCTCCCGGAGCGGTTGCGCCGACGCGATGACCGGAAACGCGGCCGGATAGTACGCCTTGGACATACGCGCCGCGACCGTGCTCACGCCGGCCGACGCCTGCGACACCGACACGCGCGGCCGGAGCCGCGCGATGACGAACGTGTTGAACGAATTGCCGCGCTGCTGCATGACGTCGGCCGTCATGCGCAGCGGCACGAAGAACGTGGCCGGATCGGGGCCCAAACCCGGCAGCGGAAATACGAAATCGGCCGGCATCACGCCGAGTACCGTGGCCGGGCGGCCGTCGAGCTCGATCGTGCGGCCGACGATCGCGCGGTCGCCGCCGAATCGCCGGCGCCAGAGCGCGTCGGTGAGCACGACCTCGTCGGCCGACCCCGGCGCGTCGTCGCCGTCGCGGAACGTCCGGCCTAACGCCGGCGCGACGCCCAACACACGGAACAGCGACGATGTGACCTCGAGGCCCGCCAACCGCTCGGGCGAGCCGTTGCCGCTCAGCGTGAGCGACGTGGTTTGAAACGCGCTCGCGGACTCGAACATCGAGCTGTCGAGCGTGGCGTAGTCGAGGAAGTCCGGCGTGGAGATCGTCCCCATGTTCTCGGCGCCGATGGCCGGGAGGCCCTCGCCCACCATGACCAGACGGTCGGGACTGGGGAACGGCAGCGGACGAAACAGCACCGCGTCGACGACGGAGAAGATCGCCGTGTTCACGCCAATGCCTAACACGAGGCAGGCGATGGCCGCCACGGCGAATGCGCGTTGCCGCGCGAGCTGGCGCAGGGCGAAGCGCAGGTCCGCGGCGGCCGCGGACAGCGTGTCGGACATGGATCGTCTCCGGGCATATTGCTGTTCGATGCGCTGGCAGTCCTGGCGCACGCGCACCAGGTCGCCCAACCGCTCGACGGCCAGCGCGCGCGCCGCGCGGGGATCGAGACCCGTGGCGACGTACTCATCCACCCGCGCCTCGAGATGGAACGCCAGCTCCTGGTCGAGCTCGGCGCCCGGGTCGGGCCGCCAGAACGCGAGGTAGCGAACCCAGGCGATGTGCGCACGCGCCGGCATCCCGTTGCTCCGTTAGGCGATGGCGGGGCGCTTGCTGCTCGTGAGCACCTTGCCCACGGCCACGGCGAACGCCGACCACGAGGTCGCTTCCTGTCGCAGGTGCTGCCGCCCGTGCGTGGTGATGCGGTAGTACTTGGCCTTGCGATTGTTCTCAGACAGGCCCCAACTCGCTTCGACGAAGCCGCGCTTCTCGAGGCGGTGCAACGCAGGATAGAGCGACCCTTCCTCGACGCGCAACGCGTCGTCGGTCACGTCCTGCAGCCACCGCGCGACGCCGTATCCGTGGGCCGGCCCCCACGACAGCGCTTTGAGCACGAGCACGTCGAGCGTGCCCTGCAGGAGATCCACCGTGCGCGCGTCGGCTGCCATGGTCTCAAGCTCCATAGAATGACCTAGGGAAGGAACACCCCGCCCCGTAGAATGTCAAGGGGGCCAGCTAGCCGGCTGCTTCGCTCATATCGAAAGGATCAAAGCGGAAACGAGGGATCGGAGCGGATCGTTCCGTTAGGCGCGGAAGCGCGAACCGCTCCGGACGGCGTCATACTTGTTGTTTTTCTAAGGCCATTTTCTTTTGCTCTATCCGACGTTATCCCTTGTTTCCGCTTTGATCCTTTCCTCATGAGCGTAGCAGCCAGCCCCCCGCTGCCCGCGCACCCGAATGCGTGAACGACCAGGTGCCTCTAGCGAACCACCGCATCGGCGCGAGATTCTTGAGCTGGTCGCGCCGCCGGCGCAGACCGCCGGTTTCTCGCTCACCATCCTCATGACCACACGACTGCTCGTCGTCGCGCTGTGCACGGTGTTCGTTGGGCGCGTCGCGCCGGCGCAAACGCCGGTCGACTCCGCGCTCGCCGCCTACATCGACGGTATCAAAGCGATCGACAGCCACGCGCACCCCATGCTGCCCGTAGCGCCGGGTGCGCCGCCAGACACCGAGTACGACGCGCTCCCGCTCGACGGCGTGCCGCCCTTCCCGCTCCAGGCGCGTCTCCGGCCGGATAATCCGGAATGGCGCCAAGCCCAACGAGCGCTCTACGGCGTGACGTCCACCGACACCGGCGCCGCCTACCGCGACGCGCTGGCGTCCGCCCAACGCAAGATTGCCCAACGCGAGGGCGACCGGTTCCCCTCGTGGGTACTCGACCAGGCGGGCATCGATGTCATGATGGCCAACCGCATCGCGTTGGGCGTAGGCCTGGCGCCGCCCAGATTTCGCTGGGTCGCCTTCGACGATGCGCTCATGCTGCCGCTCGACACGCGCGCCGAAGCGGCGCGCACACCGGACACGCGCTCGCTCTATCCCAAGGAGGCGAAGCTGCTGCGCCGCTATCTGCACGACCTTGGCCTAACGACGCTGCCCCGCTCGCTCGACGCATACATCGCACGCGTCGTCGTACCGACGCTCGAGCACCAGCGCGCGCGCGGCGCGGTGTCGATCAAGTTCGAGGCGGCATACCTGCGGCCACTCGACTTCGACGACCCCGATCCCGCGCTCGCGCGCCGCGTGTACGCGAAATACGTGGGCGGCGGGACGCCGACACACGACGAGTACACGGCGCTCGAGAACGACTTGTTCCGCGTGGTCATCCACGAGGCGGGACAGAACGGACTCTCGGTGCAGATCCATTGCCTCGAGACCTACGGCGGTTTCTACGACGCGGCGGGCAGCGCGCCGCACCTGCTCGAACCGGCGCTGAATGATTCGACGCTCCGCGGCACGACGATCATCCTGATCCACGGCGGCTGGCCCTTGGTCGACGAGACGCAAACGCTGCTGGCCAAGCCCAACGTCTACACCGACATGTCGGCGATGACGTTGATCGTAGGACCCGCCGAGCTGGCGCGCGTGCTCCGCCAGTGGTTAGGCGAATGGCCGGACAAGGTGCTGTTCGGCACCGACGCCTTCGACAACGCGCCCGTCTACGGCTGGGCCGAATCGACTTGGGTAGGCGCCAAGACGGGCCGCCGCGCGCTCGCCATGGCGCTCACCGGGATGATGCGCGATGGCGAGATCGATCGCGCCCGCGCCGAGCAGGTGGCACGGATGGTGATGCGCGACAATGCGATCGCGGCGTATCACCTGCACTCGAACTGACGAACCATGCCCCGAGCCAAGAAGAAACGCGCCGAAGCCACGCCCGCATCGCGCGGACTCGATGCCCGCCGCCTGGCCAACGCCTCGCACCCGGCGGCCGTGGATGCGCTGGCCGAGCGCATCGCCGGCGACGGCGGCGCGGTGCTGGCCGTGTACCGCGATCCGTTAGGCAGCCACTGGCAGATCCTGGCGTCGCTGCCGCTCGATCGCGTCGAGCCCACGCCCTATCAGCGCGACCTCTCCGACGCCCACGTCGGCCGGCTCACCGATGCGATCGACCGCCTCGACCGGTTCGTCGACCCCGTCACCGCGGTGCCGACAGACGGCGGCACATACTGGACGCCCAACGGCTACCACCGCCTGGGCGCGATGCGACGGTTAGGCGCCAAGTCCATCGTCGCGCTCGTCATTCCCGAGCCCGAGGTCGCGCACCGCATTCTGCTGCTCAACACCGAGAAGGCCCATAACCTGCGCGAGAAAGCGCTCGAGGTGTCGCGCCTCGCGGTCGCGCTCGCCGAGCTCGACGACCGGCCCGAGCGCGAGTATGCCACGGAGTTCGAGGAAGCGGCCTTCGTGACGCTCGGCTTCTGCTACGAACAGAACGGGCGCTTCGCCGGCGGCGCCTATCATCCGGTGCTCAAGCGATGCGACAAATTCCTGAGCATGAAGCTGCCGCGCGCCATCGAGGTGCGCCGCGAGCGCGCGGCCAAGATGCTCGAGCTGAACGATGCCGTGACCGCGGCCGTGGCGAGCCTCAAGTCGCGCGGATTCGAGAGTCCGTATCTGCGCGCCTTCGTCGTCGCACGGCTCAATCCGCTCCGCTTCAAGCGCGGCGAAGCGGACTTCGACGAGACGATCAACAAGATGCTCGCCGGCGCGCGCCGCTTCGACGCGGCGAAGATTCGTGCCGATCAGGTCGCCAGGAGCGGCGGTCCACCCGAAGAGTGACGCCGCCTTACCGGGGCGCGCGGCCGAGCATCGAGGCCGCCGAATCGATGAGCGCGGCCTCGGCGCCTAACACAGAACCGACGGTCTCGATTTGCTCCTGCGCGAGCGGGAACTTGCGCTGCTCGATGGCTTCGCGCACGGCCGGCATCGTCTTGGCGCCGTATCCCGTGTAGAACCCGGGCGCCTCGAGCTCGAACGTGTACCACGGCCGACCCGGCAGGCCGCGCTTGTCCGTTAGGCGGCGGGCCGCCTGCACGAGCAGCGCATTCACGCCCGGCTCGCCGGCCGCGTACGCCGTGTCGGCCTGGAGTTGGGCGAACGCCTTGGCATACCGGTCCGCGCTCCGCGTGAGCGAATCCGCGCCGTTCTGCAGCGCGGCAAAGCCGAGGTGTGGCGGCAACGATTCGGCGGGCGGCGCGATCGTGGGATGCCACGGATCCGATGTGGCCGTGAACACGCCCTCTTGTATCTCACGGTTCCGCTCGGCGGTTTCGTCCTGCTCCGACTGGAGCAGCTGTTGCAGCTCGGTCACGTAGCCCTGCACCGTGGACGCGAGATTGACGAAGTCGTACGGCAGCACCTGCGCGTCGGCAAGGCGCATCACCGCGAGGCCGCCCATCTGCGACAGCGCGCGTCCGTAGACGAACGACGTGTCGCTGAAGTGCGTGTACCAGTAGAAATCGTCGTACACCGAATGGTACACGCCGGCGCCATCGCTCTCCCCGCCGAACCCGATGTTGAGCGACGCGATCCCCAGGTGGTCCACGAACCCGGAGTAGTCGGAGCCCGAGCCTAACGGGCCGACGCGCAGCACGTCGGAGCCCCGCGTTTTCTTGCGAGCGTCATCGGACCGCGCGGTGGCGATGTCGGCCAGCATGCGGCGCTTGAACACCGAGAGGTGGGTCTCGGGGTCCTCCACGTCTTTGGCGACGTCGCTCACGAAGCGGGCCAGCGATGGCGTCCCGCCGGCGAATAGGTAGCCGCGATCGTTGGTGTCGCTGTTCAGGTAGGCGACAGCCTTCTGCCGCAGCTCTTGGGCGTGCTCCTCCACCCACTCGGTGGATCCGAGGAGCATGGGCTCCTCGCCGTCCCACGCCGCGTAGATGATCGTCCGCCGCGGATGCCAGCCCTGCGCGAGCAACGCGCCTAACGCACGGGCTTCCTCCATCAGCGCCACCTGTCCCGCCGTCGGATCTTCGGCGCCGTTCACCCACGCGTCCTGGTGGTTGCCGCGCACCACCCATTCGTCGGGCTCGGTTGATCCGCGGATGGTGGCGATCACGTCGTACACGGGCTTGATGTCCCAGTTGGACTTGACCACGAGGTGTACGCGCGCCGGACCGGCGCCCATGTGGTAGGTGATGCCCAGCCCCCCGCGCCACGGCTCCGGCGCCACCGGTCCGCCTAACGCAGCCAGCAGCGGTTGGGCGTCACCGTACGAGATCGGCAGCACGGGGATCTTGGTGATCGTCGGCGCGTCGGCGCGCGACAGTCGCTTGGCGTCGTGCGTCGCGCCCACGCCGGGCGTGAGCGGATCACCAGGGTAGAGCTGCATCTCCATCACGCTGCCGCGCTGCACGCCTTCCTTCGGACGATACGGTCCCTTGGGGTACGTGTCGCCCTGTCCGTAGCCATCATCGGCCGGGTCCGAATAGATGATGCACCCCACCGCGCCATGCTCGGCGGCGACCATCGGTTTCACACCGCGCCACGAATTGCCGTAGCGCGCGATGACGATCGCACCTTTCGCCGACACGCCGTGACGAGCCAGCTCGTCGTAGTCCGACGGCAGACCGTAGTTGACGTACACCAGCGGCGCCGTCACATCGCCGTCGATCGAGTACGCGTTGTACGTGGGCAATTGCTCGGCGTGTTGGGCGGACGTCGGATCGCCGGGAACCGCAGGCTCCTCGAGCGACGCCTTGAACCGCGTGGGCGCGACGAGCTCGACTAACCGTTCACGCGGGGTCGGAAACAACACCTCGAAGCGCTCGATGTGCGCGTCGAGGCCCCACGCCTTGAAATGCGCCAGGATCCATTGCGCGTTCGCGCTGTCGTACGGCGATCCCACGTGGTGCGGGCGCGCCGTGAGATGCCGCATGTAGGACCGCTGGCTGTCGGGCGACGGAATGGCCTTGAACTTGGCCTCCCAATCGCGCTCGATGCGCTCGCCGGCGGCGGAGAAGCCCGTTAGGCGGTTAGGCGGCGCCGGTTGGGTGCGGGTGGCGGCAACGCCGAGGATGGCGGTGGCGGCAAGGAGCGGTGCGAGGCGCATGGTCACGGAGATCGCGAGAACGGGAGCTCGAGCGTCTCACCCGGTGCGGTGGCCGCCCACTGCTCGAACAGCGCGGCGCGGCTGGCGCGAACGCGCGCGATAACTTCGTCGCTGAGCACCGGCAGCGCTAGACGGTTTCGCGACGGGCTGGTGCCGGCAGCGTAGCGCTCGCCTTGCTCGCGGAGCTCGCCCGGCGACCAGCCCGCGCCCATGCGGTGCTCCATCTCGAACACGCCCACGACGAGCTCGGCTTCGCGAGCCTCGCGCGGAATGGCGCTCTTGTTCTCCGGTGCGCCGAAATCCGAGATCTCCCACCCGTCGGCGATGAGGCCGTAGAATCCTCGGCGATACCCGAGAGTGGTTTCGACCGCATAGTGCGTCAGGTCGTGCGTCGGGAAGAAGCTGCCTAACGGGCCGAGTTGGCGCTGCCAGGTGACGGAGCCGTCGGCGCGGACGCAGGTCAGCGCCGCCGAGCCGTCGCTCGCCCGCTTGATGCGAATGAGCAGGTCGGGCATGGCGCGCTCAGGAGTGCTTCTCCGACACCTGAAGGTCGGCGAGGTGTCGCTTGACTTCCGCGACCTTCGGTTGAAGGTCGGGATCGGCGTTCTTCCAGAGGTCGACGAACTTCTCGTAGTAGGCCGCCGCTTCGCTGCGATTGCCCTTGGTCTCGTACAGTTCGCCTAACCGCCGGTAGACGAGCGCCAGGCTCTGGGCATCGTCGAACAGGCGGTACGCCGCAGGCGTGTTGATGTAGCGCACGTAGTGGGCGATCGCCGAATCCGGCTTGCTCGCCTGATCGAACGCCAACCCGATGAACGCGTCGCCGCAGGCAGAGCAATCGTTCACCGGACCATCGGGCAGCGAGTCGGAAGCGTAGAAGTATCGCACCGCGTCCAACGGATGCTTCTCGTGCAGCGCGATCGCGCCCAGCGCCTGGGCGCGCCGCGGCTCGAGGACGCGCCGCAGCGTGGTGTCGCGGACGTCGGCGTCGTACTGCGTCAGCAGCGCGCGCGCCTGGTCGGACCGGCCGGCCATGGCGTAGACCGTCGCCGCGTCCATGTAGGGCCGCGCCGCCGGCGGCATTGTTCGCATCGGCGTGGCGGCGAGCGCCGCATCCACCTCGCGCACCGCGCGTGCCGGCTGGTCGCGCAGCCACACGTCTAAGAACGCCGATTGAATCGAGTCGTTGATCGCCGGCGCGTACACACCGATCGTTTTTTGAATGGCGCGCGACGCCGCCATGTCGCGTTGATAGGCGCCTAACTGACCGTGCAGTTGCTCGATCACCGCCACGATACCCAAGAGCGCCGATTTGTCGAACGGCCCCGCCTGCCCTTGCAACGCGCGCAAATACGCCACCGCCGAGTCCGGCAGCCCTTTGTTGTAGAGCAGGATCGCCCGCACCTGGGCCGTTGCCGCGCGCTGGCCGAATCGCTTGTCGACCACGTCGAGGAGCGAATCGGCTTCGCGGAATTCCCCCTGATCTGCTAACGACTGGGCAAGGCCGAAGTAGGGCAGTATGGTGGACGACGGATCGTGCGCGATAGCCGTGCGGTAGGTCGAGTCGGCCTGCGCGAATTGCCGCCGGCTCGTGTAGAGGCTGCCCAGGTTGTCGGCCGATGTGCTGTAGTCGCCTAACGCCATGCCCTGCTGGAACGCCTCGATCGCCTTGACCCTGTCGTGTCCCGGGCCGTTCTGATAGTACGTGCCGATTGTGGTGAACCGCTCCTGGTCGCTCAGATGGTCGCGGTTCTGATACGCCTTCGTGATCGCCTCGTCTACGAGCACCGGCGACATGCCCGAGTTGGTGTACGACACGGCGAGCTTGCGCCACGCCATCGCGAACGTCGAGTCCAACGCTACCGACTGCTTGAACAGGTCGACGGCTTTCGCATAGTCGCCGTCGTTGAACGCGCGCATGCCGGCCGCGTAGAGCTTGAGCGCCGGCAACGATGCCGTGGTCACGGCGTCCAGCTCGGGCGACGCCTGCACCGCACGGAGCGATTCGCCGATCTTGCCGCGCAGCTCACGGCTCAGCTTGTCGACCGTCGGGATGAGCTGTGATGGATTGTCGGCGCTTTCCTGGAACGACGCGAGCTCGTTGCCGGACTCGGCCGCAATGATCCGGGCCGTGACGACGAACCCGGTGCCCAACGGCGTGATCGTACCGCCGACGATCGCCTTCAGTCCCTCGCGCTGCGCGATCTCGCGGGCGAGGCTCGCATCCACGTGGCTGTTGAGCGGCCGCTGCATGCGCATCAGGGCGGCTTGAATGGCGCTGGCCTGCATCACACGCACGGCGCGCGACTGCTCCAGGTCGGCGCGTACGCCTTCGGCGACCACCGCGCCGAGTGCCGTGTCGGCGCCGCCGGAAACCGCGAACTCGCTCACCAGAAGCGGCTGGTGGGCGTCCATCCGCCCCGACGCCAGCAGCGACCCGGCGGGCCCGATGCCTAACGCGCGCAGCACCATGAACGCCGCCACGAGCACGGCGAAACCGCCTAACGCCCAGGCGCCGCCCGCCATCGTGCGACGCCAGCTGACGTGCGGGCTGGCCTTGAGCGCGATGCTGGTCATCGTGCCCTGCACCGCGCCCGTCGCCGACGGCATGCTGGCCGGCGTGGCCGCCAGCGCGCGGCGCGTCGCGCGCTGCACGAATCCCGTGAACAGAATCACCGGCAAGCCGAGCGCCATGATGAGCACCGCGCCGGTGAGCACCCAGTGCGGCAGCCCGATCGCGATGATCGCGGCCTTGGCGATCACCGCCACCACCGCAAACACGCCGGCGTAGATGGCGAGCGCCTTCCACATCGCGTGCTTCCCGCCTAACAGAATGGACGGCATCGCCGCCCGCGCGCCGGTGCTCGTGACTTGGTCGAGCTCGCGCACCACGTCGGCCGCGCGCTGCGGCCGCGAGCCGGCGTCCTTGGCCAGGCAGCGCATCACGAGGCCGGCGAGCTCGGGCGGCGTGTCCGGCCGCAGCTCCTCGACCGGCCGCGGCATTTCCGTCATCTGTGCAACGAGCAGTTTCTGCGGCGGGAGTCCGCTGAACGGCGCGCGCCCAGTGAGCAGCTCGTACGCTACGCACCCGAACGCGTACAGGTCGGCGCGATGGTCGACAGCCGGATCCGCCGCGACTTGTTCGGGCGCCATGTATGCCGGCGTGCCGAGCGACGTACCGAATTGTGTGAGCGTGGCGCCGGTCACATGGCCGCGCGAATCGCTCAACGCCTTGGCGATGCCGAAGTCGGTGACGACCGCCGACCCGCCCGAGAGCAGTACGTTTTCAGGTTTGATGTCGCGGTGCACCACGCCGTGTTCGTGCGCGTAGGCGAGCGCGCGCGCGACGTCGCGCAGAATACTGACGACATCCGTGATCGGGAGCGCGCCTTCGATTGCGAGCCGCGCGCGGAGCGACTCGCCGTCCACGAACGGCATCGTGTAGTACGGCAGCCCGTCGGTCTGCCCGGCCGACAACACCTGGACGATGTGCGGATGCTGGAGCCGCGCGGCGAGCAGAATCTCGCGATCGAACCGGTCGGCATTGACGCCGGCGCCGAGCTCGGGCGGAAGGACCTTCACCACCACGCGGCGATCGAGGGCCGTCTCGAGAGCGAGGAACACGCGCGACATGCCGCCCCCGCCTAACTCACGATCGAGGGTGTACGTCGACCCGAGGGTCGCCTGCAGCTGGTCGCGCAGATCCATGACGGTCGGGGCCTTCGAGCGGTAGGGTCCGGCTCGGTCCCCCGAGGCGGATTCGAGGGCGGCGATGCTTAAAGGTAGGGGCGGGTCCGCCGGCTTGGTAGCGCCGGCAGGGTCCGCCAGGACGTTGTCATGCGGTGATCGATGCCGCATCACGCTACGTCGCGGGACGGCCGAAGGCTGCCGGGGCGGCACGGGCGACGACTCGACCCGGCCGATCGCTTCCCCATTCGCCTAACTTGACCGCCGGCGGGGCCGCGTGACGAGCTCGCCGCCGCAATTCGGGCAGCGCTCGTCCATGGCCTTGGCGCAGCCCGGGCAAAACGTGCACTCGTAGCTGCAGATGAAGGCCGCGCCATCACTCGTCAGCTGCGCCCCACACTTTTCGCAGTGGTCCCGCATCTCGAGCGGCATGATACCCCATCGCGTCGACGTCGATTCAATGCCCAACGGACTGGCATGACGGCCTGAACAGCAGGATACGCACCTTCGGGCGTGCCCCCGGTCCCGGCGCGTCCCGGTTTGCGTCACGATACGCTCCGTTCGCGACAATAGCAGCACCGAATGCCTTACGGAAGGAAGATTGATCTGCCGCGCTCTGGCGCTGCCGTCAGGTTTTTCTATTTTGGATCACCCCCCGCCACCTCTGCCCCGATCGAGGCCGTCCTTCCATGCGAGTGTTGGTCGCCGTCCCGGCATATCGAGTCGCCCGGGTGCGGGATGTCACGCCGTCGGGGTGTGTCGTGTCCACCGTCGCGCGGCTCGCGCAGATCGACGCCGCGATGCACGCGAATCCCGCCGACGTCGTGGTGCTCGATCCGCTGCTCGATCCATGTACGGACGAGACGATGCTGCTCAACACGGTGCGCAACCATCCATGCGCGCGCTGGCTGGTCTACACGCAACTGCGGCCCGAGACGGCGCGCCTCCTGCTTGCGTTAGGCAGTGCGGGCGTGCGGTGCGCCGTCTTCGCGGGCGTGGATGACTCGCCCACGCGCGTTGGCGCGCTCCTCCGCGAGCTGGCGCAGGATTCCATCACGCACCAGGCGCAGGCGCGGATCATGGCCATGCTCGCGCCGCTGCCGTGCCGGTTGCGTGCCGCCGTCGAGCAGTGCATCCGGGATCACGATGCCCCGCTCGACGTATCGGATCTCGCCGCGCGCGCGTGCATGACGCGGCGCACGTTGGAGCGCCAGTTCCTGCGCGCGGGGCTGCCCACGCCCAAGACCATCTTGCGCGCGGCGCGCGTGCTCACGGCGTATCGGCTGCTCTACGACGGCACGCGCACCTGCAACGGCGTCGCGAAAACGCTCGGCTACGGCAAGGTGAGCACGATGCGGGCGCACCTCAAGCGGACGTTCGGTGTGCATCCACGGTCGCTTCAGAGCGCGCCCGAGCCCGAGATCGCCATCTCGGCGCTCCTCGATCCGCCCGAGTCCCGCGTTAGGCATGGCGAGGCGGCCGAACATCCGGCCGCCCGCGCCGCGTTGCGTTAGACCTACTGGCCGGCGGCGCCGTGGTACGTCACGCGCCACACGCGGCCGTGCGCGTCGTCGGCAATGTAGAGCGCTCCGTCGGGACCCACCGCCACACCCGCCGGCCGATGCGCCGCCGCGTCCGGCTGTTTGTTGGCGCCGGCGAACCCGTCGGCGAAGGTTTCGTACGGACCGCTCGCCGTGTCGCCCTGGAACGGCACGAACGCCACGAGGTATCCGCCCTGCGGGAGCGGCGCGCGATTCCACGAGCCGTGGAACGCGATGAAGGCGCCGCCCCGGTAGTGCGCCGGGAACGAGGACCCAGAATAGAACGTGAGACCATCGGGCGCCCAGTGAGCCGGGAAGAACGCGACCGGCGCGCGCTTCTTGTCGCAGAGTCCGACTTTCGTGCCGTCGCCGCCGTACTCGGGCGCGAGCATGAGTTTCTTCTGCGAGCCGTCGAAATAGCAGAAGGGCCAACCGTAGTCGGCGCCGTGCTCGATGTGCATCAGCTCCTCGGCCGGGAGCTCGGCGCTCTGCTCGGTGGTGTAGTGTTCGGGCCAGTTGCTGGACAGCTGATCGCGCCCGTGCTGCGTCGAGAACAACGCTCCGTTAGGCGTGAAGGCGATGCCGACCGCGTTCCGGATGCCGGTGGCGTAGCGCGCCGACGGCGAGAAGTGTTGGCCCGTGCGGTTGCCATCGAAGCGCCAGATGCCGCCGCGCGTCGCGAGCTCGGTGCACGGCTGGTGTCCGGGCGAGTGGAGCGTGCGGTTCTTGAGCTGGCAGGAGTTGGTGGCCGAGCCCATGTCGACGAACACGGCGCCCGAGGTGTCGATGGCGAACGGGTGCATGGGGTGGTCGCCGCCTAACGGCATGCCGGACACGACCACGTCGGGCCTGCCGGTGGGGGCGATGCCGGCGGTGGGCATGGCGTAGCGGACGATGCGGTCCGACTCTTCGGCGAAGAGCCAGGCGCCGTGGAGGGCGATGCCCGTGCCGCCGTGGCCGCCGGCTTTGGCGTCGGGCCCGAAGCGTTGGATGACATCGGCGTGGCCCGAGCCGCTGGTGTCGCGGAGGGCGACGAGGAAGCCGCCGGCCGGGGTGGTGTCGTTGCCGTAGTAGCGGCCGCTCCAGGTGTTGACGTACACCACTCCGTTAGGCGCGACCGCGAGGTGGCGCGGGTGGCCCAGGTGGTCGGCGAACACGGACGCGCAGAATCCGTTAGGCAGCGTAAGGCCGCCGTTGTCGGCGTCACAGCCTTTGGGTGTGGCCGCCTTGGCCGTGGTCGCCGTCGAGTCGGTGGCCGAAGCCTTCGCTGCGTCGTGCGATCTGCCGCACGCCGCGATCGCGAGCGCCATCAATGCTGCCGCCGCGGCGCGTCCCGTCCCCACTGCCATTGAAACCCTCATGACCGGTCCTCGATGCGTAAGGTGTTCGACGTCGCGTTGCCGCGCAGGCGGTCGGGATCCCGGCGGAGCGAAGGAGAATCTATACGTTGGTCGCATGCACAAGCCAATGCCGGTACCGCACGCACCGGGCCACGGTTGGACTTGTCTTGCCGGCGCGCTACCTTAGTGGATCGCGGGCCCTTAGCTCAGTTGGTTAGAGCAGCGGACTCATAATCCGACGGTCCCAGGTTCGATCCCTGGAGGGCCCACTCGCACCACCCAGTCCGCCACCCACCGCTCCCTTCCCTTCCGTTAGGAACGTCCATGCAGCGATCCGCGCCGGTCGCCCGCATTGCATTCGCCGTGGCCATGATCACCCTCGGCGTGATCGGCCTCCTCTACCGCGACTTCGAGCTCGTCTGGGGCCCGCTCCCCTCGTGGGTCCACGGCCGCACCGCCCTCGCCTGCGTCTGCGCCGCGATCGCGCTTGCGTTAGGCATCTTACTCCTCGTGCGACGCACCGCGGCCACGGCGTCGCTCTGGCTGGTCATTTACGTCGCGCTCTGGATGCTGCTGGTGCGCCTGCCGAGCGCCATCCGGCATCCGCTCATCGAAGTGACGTGGGAGTCATGGGGCGAGATCGCGCTCCTGCTCTCCGGAGCCTGGTCGATCTACGCCGACCTGCGCGCCCGCACTCCCGTCGAACGCGAGCGCGGGCTCCGCTTCGCGCGCGTGCTCTTCGGCCTGGCCCTCATCCCAATCGGCTTGTCGCACTTCGCCTATCTCGCCAACACCGCCGGGCTCGTGCCGTCGTGGCTTCCCTTCCGTCGCGGATGGGTGTACCTCACCGGCACCTGCCACCTCGCCGCGGCGCTCGGCTCTCTGTTAGGCGTACTGCCCAAGCTCGCGGCGGCGCTGGAATCGGTGATGCTCGGGATCTTCACGGTGTTCGTGTGGATCCCGCTCGTGGTCGCCCAACCGCGCACGCACGGAAACTGGACGGAAATCTGGACGTCGTTCGCGCTCACCGTGGCCGCGGCGGTCGTCGCGGTTCATGCGCCGCGGCGACCGCGCCGGCCGGAGAACGCGGGGCCTCGCCTAACTACTTGAAGATCTTGAGCGCGTCCACCACCACGTGGTACACGCCCCAGAGCCCGGGAATTCCCACCCACAACCACGACAGCCAGAGCTTGGCCGCCTCGCCGGCCGCCGCGTCGCCCGCGGCGCCGTCAGGTCCCGTCCGTACGTCAGGCATTGACCCCTCCCGCGGCGCGCCCGCCTAATGACGCGCCCGCCGTCGATCCGTCCGGCGCCGTCGCGCCCGTATAGTGGTGCTTCGGGTCCACCGGCCGCACCATCAGGTTGCAGATGAGACCCACCAACAAGAGACACGCCATCAGATACATCGTGACCGAGTACGCATCGGCCTTGGCCACGCCGTGGTCGATCTCGTACTCGCGAATGTAGTTCACCAGCACCGGCCCGAAAATGCCGGCCGCCGACCAGGCCGTGAGCAGCCGGCCGTGGATGGCGCCCACCTGCATCGTCCCGAACAAGTCCTTGAGATAGGCCGGCACGGTCGAAAACCCGCCGCCGTACATCGAGAGAATGATCACGAACGCGATCACGAACAGCAGCACGCTCTGCAGCTGCCCGGTGTGCGGTACGAACGCGTACAAAATCATGCCTAACACGAAGAACGTCGTGTAGGTGGCCTTGCGCCCGATCACGTCCGAGAACGATGCCCAACCGAAGCGGCCGGTCATGTTGGCGAGGCTGAGCAGCGCCACGAATCCGGCCGCGGCCGCGGGACGATTCCCCTTGAAAAAGATCTCCTGGATCATCGGCGACGCTTGCCCGATCACGCCGATCCCCGCGGTCACGTTGAGACACAGCACCCACCACAAGAGCCAGAACTGCGGCGTCCGCATCGCTTCGTTCACTTCCACGTTGGCGGTGGTCACCAACTTGGGCGGCGTCACGGGCGGCATCCACCCGGCGGGCTTCCATCCGTCGCGCGGCAGCCGCACCGTGAACACGCCGAACATCATGAAAATGAAGTACAGCACCGCCAGCGAGACGAACGTCGCCGCCACACCCTGCGACGTGTCAGTGCGAAAGCGATTCATGAGCCCCACCGACAAGGGCGACGCGATCATCGCGCCGCCGCCGAAGCCCATGATCGCCATGCCGGTGGCCATGCCCGGCCGGTCCGGGAACCACTTGATGAGCGTCGACACCGGCGAGATGTATCCGATGCCGAGCCCGAACCCGCCTAACACACCGTAGCCGAGGAGCAGGACCGGGAAGCTGTGCGTCTTGATGCCTAACGCACCGACCAGGAAGCCGCCGCTGAAGCAGCACGCCGCCGCGAACATCGCCCGCCGCGGGCCCACGCGCTCCAACCACTTGCCGAAGAGCGCCGCCGAGACGCCGAGGAACACGATCGCGATGCTGAACACCCAGCCGATGGTGCTCAGCTTCCATCCCTCCTGCTTGGAGAGCGGCAGGTTGAACACGCTGAACGCGTACGCCTGCCCGATCGCCAGATGGATCGCCAGCGCGGCCGTGGGAATGCGCCACCGGTTGTAGCCGGGGTGCGCGATGGTCCGTTCTCGATCGAGGAAGGAGAACAAAGCCATGAACGACCTCCAGGGTGACTGCGGGACAGATGCCAGTCCATGGAGCGACACGGGACCGGTCGAGATGGCCCTCGCGTGCGAAACACTACAGCGCGCACTCCGCCGACGCCACTACCACAGGTCCCAGCGGGCGGTTAAGCTATGCACACGCCCGCCACATCGCTGGCAACGGGTCGCGTAGCTCAGCTGGTTAGAGCGCTGGTCTCACATACCAGAGGTCCGGGGTTCGAGTCCCTGCGCGACCATTCAAAGCCGCTCGAGCGATCCGCGCTCCTGGAATCCCGTATCACGGATGTCTCCAGACGCTGGTCTCGATCGGCATCCCGCCCGCGGCGGCGCTCAAGATCGCGACGATCAACGGCGCGCGCGCGGCGTGGGATCTAGCCGGGGCTTACCCGCGCTCGCCCGTCACGGACCGGAGAAACGCCGCGACGTGCTCGAGCGCACGCGTCTCCGCAATGTCCGCGGCGCTCCGCCCTTGCCGGTCGCGCGCGCCGGCGTCCGCGCCGTGCGCGATGAGCAGCCGCGCGGCCCCGAGCGCATCGGCCGCATCGTTGGGCAGCCACATGAGCGGCGTCTCGCCGCTCTCGTTTACCACCCGCGCCAGCCCGGGCTCTTCGCCTAACACCACCCGCAAGCGGTCGACGCTCCCCGTATCGGTCAGCTCCCACACGTCGCGGCTCGCCGCGCCCAACAGTGCAACGAGCCGCGGCTGCTGCGCCCACGAGGCGATGCCTAACGGAATGCCGTCGTACGATTCCTCGCGCGCGTCCACGGCCGCGCCGTGCGCGAGCAGCACCGCCGCACACCGTTCCGCGCCATGGAAGGCTGCGGCGTGCAGCGGCCGAGCGCGCCAGCCTGATGGGGACTCGATCTCCGGCGACACACCGAGCTCGAGGAGCATCTCGACGACATCGGCGCGGTCCTGATCGATGGCCGCGAACATGGGCCGCGGTTCGCGCACGTACTCGGGATGCGCGGCGAACAGCGCCGCCACTGACGCGCGATCCATGCGCAGACTCGCACCCACCAGGGCGTCGACGCCGTCGACCGCGGCGCGCACCGGCGCGGCGCCGTAGCGCGCCAGGAGCCGCGCCATGTCCGATTGTCCGCGCGCGACCGCCTCCTCGTACACGGTGGCACGTGCCCTGGCCGGCGGATTCGTGCCCCATGGCGTATCGGGTCCGGCGCCGTGCGCCAACACCCACTCGGCGAACGCGAGCAGGTGGCGGCTCACCGCTGCGTCGAGCATCAGGCGGGCGCCGTGATACACGCGCGCGCCGTCGCCTAACGATGGCGCACCCCGCATCGCGAACATCGGCCAGGTGGGGTCGTCCCAGTCGGCCGCGCGACCGCGGCGCAGCGAAAACGCGTGCATGAGATCCAGCAGCCAGACGATGTCGTCGCCTAACTTGGGCCGCGAGGCGTGATCCGCGAACACGTTGTACACCACCTGGCCATCGTACGGATCGGCGCCGTGCTCGAAGAGCAGTCGCGCCAATTCCGGCGCGGCGGGATGCGTGGACGCCAGTTCTTCGCCACGGCCGAGCACACTCGTGAGCGCCGTGTAGTGGATGTCGGCATTGCCGCCCAGATAAAACGCATTGGCGTCGGCGCCGCGATCGAGTAATGCACGCGCGATCTCCACGGCGCGCTCGGCCGGCCATGGTGCCGGGAGCCGCGCGTCGCACAGGTAGAGTAACGGCGCCCACCCGCGCGGTCCGCCGAGCGCCACCGCCAGCTCGGGTCGAGCATCGAGCATTACGACCACCGCGTCGATGTCGCCGCAGACGACCGCCGTGAATATGTTCGCGCGCGCGAGACCAGGACGTGCGGCCAGCATGCGCCCGGCCTCGTGCGTTGCCCGCGTGCGAGCCGATCCTCCCGTGCGCCAATCCAGGCACGCCTTTTCAAGGAACCGCGCGACCAAGTCCGACTCGGTTGTCGCGCGCTTGGCACCGCGCGACGTGTCACGCGCCAGCTCCGCTGCCAGCTCCGACTGGCCGCGCGCCGCGGCCACCTCGCCTAACGAACGACCTTCCTGGTCGCGAACGTCGAGCCTGGCGCCGCGATCGCGCAGGGCCCGCGCCGCCGCCGCCTTGCCGTTGGCCACGGCGAACATCACCGGCGTCCACCCTACATCGACCCAGGCATGCGCCTTCGCCTCGCCGGTCACGTAGCGGCCGAACGTGTGCTCGAGGGAACTGGGATCGCGGGTTAGGATCTCGTCCAGGCGTTCGACGCGATCGAAGGTGATCGCGTCGAAGATGTCGATTGGCCCGGTGAGAATCAGGTCGCGCGCTTCCGCATGACCCGCATAGTTCGCCCAACCAGCGGGCGTGCCCCACCACTTGTCTTCGCGCGCCGAAGGACTCGCGCCGTGTCGCAGCAATTCGCGCACGACGTCCGTCTTCCCGGCGAACGCCGCGGCGTGGAGCGGCGTGTAGCCGTGGGTGTTGTCCACCGCCGTCCGCGCATCATCGCGCGCGTGCACCGACGCCCCGTGCTCGAGCAACGTCGCCACCACCGCCGCCGACGACGACTCGGCAGCGCGCACGATGAGCCGTCCCCAGCGCGCGCCGGGCCGCAACGCGTCCGGCTCCTGCGCGAGCAACCGCTCGACGTCCGGCGGGCGATCGAGCGCGACGGCGGCCGGAAGCCTCAGCCGCGCGCCGCCGTCGATGAGCCGTTGGGCCAGGTCGGACGCGCCGATCAGCGCCGCCTGGTCCAACGCAGTTAGGCCGGAGTCATCCTCGGCGTCGAGCTCGGCGCCCAGATCGAGGAGCGCGCCTAACGATGCGGGGCGCCGGTGCACCACGGCGAGGTGGAGCGGCCGGCGGCGGCGATTCGCGTTGTCCATCACGCGGTCGCGTTCGCCCGACGAGATACCCACGATGCGCCGGATGGCATCGGCGGCACCCATCGCCACGGCAGAGAAAATGGTGTGCTCGGAGCCGTGTGCGAGCAGGTAATCAGCGACAGAAAAATTGGCCGGGTCGCCAAAGCACGTGGCCCAGCCGATCACCGCGAGGTCGTGATAATCACCGGCGCCGATCGGATCCGCGCCGTGCTCGATCAGCCGCTTCACGATCTCGAGGTTCCGCCGCTCGGCCGCGAAGTGCAGCGGCATCGCATTGTCGCCGTCGTCGCGAATGTTGGGATCGGCGCCGTGCGACAACAGCACATCGACCACCGCATCATTGACGCTGTTCATCGCGAAGTGCAGCGCCGTGCGCTTGCCCGTGTGCCCAGGCAGCTCGGCGCGTTCGTTCACGATGCCGGGATGTGCGTCGAGCACTTCGCGCACACGCTCCGCGTCGCCGCGATTCGCCGCATCGAGCAGCGATTGGATCGCGCCATCGCGCGACGCCGGTTGTCGACGCGAGCGGGACGCCAGCTCGGCTTTGAGCGCCGCCCATCCCGCACAGCCGTACTCGCGGGCCAGCGCGAGCTGCACGTCGCGCAGCGTTGCGTTAGGCGGAGCCTGGGGGTGGGACCGCGCGAGTCGCGCGCGGGCGTCCGGGTCATTCTCGCGAAGCGCCCTCAACCACCGCTTCGCTTCCCTCTTGAGCGTCTCGAGGGAGCTCTGGGGCGTGAGTTTCCTGTCCATTTTCTGCCTTCCTCCACGTGCGCGCCCGAAGTCCGCTGAGTACAGGCTCGGAAGAAGGTTCGCTGCATGGAGCCGAACCAACATGGGTGGGAGCTGGGCTCCCTTGCCGCGGACTGGAGGCGCCCCAGAGCGCTCTGCCGCGAATGTTGGATGCGATCAGGCGCGGCTGTCAAGCGGTGGGAGCGCGCAACGCGGCGCCGCCGGGCGACTCCGGCAGCCGTTCTGGTTGCGTTAGGCGAGCGACCGCCGGTGCGCCGGCGCGCGAGCGGGCGTGCTAGACGCGGATGAGGCCGCGCACGCCCCGAAAGACGCGGGGAACGTCGATGGACACGCCGTGCGTGCCCCCCGGCACATTGTATCGGAACACCCGGCGCTCGACGCGCGGCGCCTCGTTGACGGCCCGCATGACTTCGATGCTCCGCTGCATTGGGTCGACAACCCAATATTCCTGGACGCCGAGCGAGAGGTACGCGCGGCGCTTGTACTCGCGGTCGTAGACCGCGGACGATGGGCTCACCACCTCGACGGCCAGCAACCACTCGGTGATGTCCTTCCACGCCGCGCCCAGCCCGAACTTCGCCGGATACACCAAGACGTCCGGCACGAGGCTGGTGAATGGCTCGAGGCGAAGCTCGCCTGGGGCCGCGACGTACGCGTGCTCCTCCGGAATACCCGCGACGAGCGCCGAAATGATTCGAGACGTGACCACGGCGTGCGCGCTACCCGGCGACAGACTCACAAGGAGAAGTCCATCGAGAACATCGTAACGAACGCCCGGATATTCGGGCAACTCGTCCACCTGATCGACGGTATAGCGCGGCAGCAAAGCGGGCATAGCCATAAAGTATCTCCCAAAAAGCGCTCGTGGCAACTCGGCATGGCGCACGATGCGATCGGCTGCTGCTCGAGGCGCAATCGAATCGTTCACGGGAGGTTCCATTCTACGCGTGCAGATTTTCTGCGCTCACCCGCCGGCAATCGGCTATGGCGCAAGAGCGTCCGCCCGCGAGCGCCTAACGGCGACGCCGCCGCGCCACGGCCTTGATCCGTTGCCGAACACCCTGCATGTTCAGGAACATTCACCAACGAGGACATGCATGCGCGTATCGGTCGTCAGAGCGTGTGGGTTGATTGGCGCGGTCGCGATCGCCGCCTGCAGAAGCGATTCAACCACGTCCGCCGGCTGTTCGCCGGAAGCGCTGCGGCCTGCGATCGTTGTCGAGGTCGTCGCCGCATCGGGTCCCGCGCCCAACGACAGCACCAGAGGCGCCGTCCACGACGGCGACTACGTCGATTCGCTCAGGCCGATTCAGGCCGTCGGGAACATTCAATCACTCGGCGCCGCGCTGAATCGGCCCGGCACGTACAACATCATGATCGAGCATGCCGGATACGAGCCGTGGGAGAAAGACGACGTGGTGGTCGCGGGGACGGCGTGCGGTATCGCGCACTCCGTGACCGTCGTTGCCCAATTGCAGCCCGTGCCCTGAACCGGCGCGCCTAACTGAGCGGGCGGCCGGCGGTCGGGCCGGTCAGTCGGCGCGCCGCACGCCGGTCGCGTCGGCGGCATAACGCTTCCCGCATGCCGCGCACGTCGCGCGCGCACCGGCGGCCGGGTGCGCCGGCAACTCCAGGCGTTCGCCGCATTCGCACATCCATCCCACCACGCGCGCCGGCACGCCGGTAACGAGCGCGTAGGCCGGAACCGCGCGCGTCACCACCGCCCCGGCGCCGACGAACGCGTACTCGCCCACATCGTGGCCGCACACGATGGTCGCGTTGGCGCCGATCGATGCGCCGCGCTTCACCAGCGTCTCGCGGTACTCGTGCTTGCGCGACACGTGGCTGCGCGGATTGAGCACGTTGGTGAATACCATGGACGGCCCGAGAAACACGTCGTCCTCGCAGCGCACGCCCTCGTACAGGCTCACGTTGTTCTGGACCTTGACGTTCCTGCCTAACGTAACCCGCGGCATCACGACCACGTTCTGGCCGAGGCTGCAGGCTTCGCCGATCACCGCGCCGGCCATCACGTGACAGAAATGCCACACCCGCGTGTCGCGGCCCAAGCGAGCGCCCTCGTCGACGTAGCTGGATTCGTGGACCAGCGCGCTCCCGCCCCCCGCCGCCGGCACCTCGCGCATGTCGCTCACGCGCGGCGGCTCCCGCCTCCCGACTCGGTTTCCGGCGGGAACGCGCGCAACGGCAGCGCGATCTCGCGCTCCGCGCGCGCCGATTCGTAGATGCCCAGGATCAACTCGAGCGACTTCCTCCCCTCGCGGCCATCCGTCTCCGGCGCCGCCTCGCCGCGTAATACGCGAACGACATTATCGTAATACGGCTTGTGCCCCGAGCCGTACACCGACATCGGGTTCGGCGCGCCGCGCAACTGCTCCGCCTCGCGATCGATGTCGTGATACTCGGCGAACTCCCACGTCTCGATGCGGTTGAGCGCGGTGCCGCCGACTTTCACACTCCCCTTCTCGCCCAGGATCGTGACCGAGCCCTCGAGGTTCCGGGGATGCGCCAGCATCGTCACTTCGATCGTGCCTAACGCACCGTTCCGGAAGCGCAGGAGCGCCACGCCGGTGTCCTCGCTCTCGATGCGCCGCGCCAGCGTCGCCGTCTTGGCCGACACCGACTCCACCGGCCCAACGAGCCACTGGATCATGTCCACGTAGTGGCTGGCCTGATTCATGAACGCGCCGCCGTCGAACTCCCACGTGCCGCGCCACGGCGCAAGGTCGTAGTACGACTGCGGGCGCTGCCAGCGCACCGTGGTGTTCGCGAGGTAGATGCGCCCGAAGCGCCCCAGGTCGATGGACCGCTTGAGCAGTTGAATCGCCGGGTTGAGGCGATTCTGCTTCACGACGAAGAGGTAGACGCCGGCTTCGTCGCACGCGTGGACTAATGCATCGGCTTCCTCGAGGCGCGTCGCCATCGGCTTCTCGCAGATCACGTGCGCGCGTTTTTCGGCCGCCAAAATACCGTGCTTGGGATGCAGGCCGCTCGGCGTGCAGATCGCGACGACGTCACACCGCATCTCGTCGAGCAGCTGTTGATAGTTCGTGTAGAACGGAACGCTCATCTTCTCGCCGGCCTGCCGCGCCCGCTCGGCGATGTCGTCGCACACCGCGACCAACTGGAGCGACGGAAGACGCGAGATCGCGTCGAAGTGGCGTTCGCTGATGCGCCCGCATCCCACGACCGCGATGCGGAAGCGCCGGTGAGGCTGCTCGCTGCTCATTGGGCGCTCGTCCGTCAGGTGGTTGCCGTTGCCGGCTCCCGGTGTTGCGGCGCGGCGGCGCGCGCCAGTGCGTTGCGCGAATCGATCACGATCGCGGCCAGCCGCTTCACGCGGTCGTAGTCGATGGCGGTGTGGTCGGTCACGATGATGACCGCGTCGGCGCCGCGAATCGTGTCGTCGTTGAGCGGCACCGACTGGCCGATGGCGCCTGCCGGCGTGTGGCCATCGTCCACGATCTCGGTGACGAATGGATCGTGATACCGCGCCTCCGCGCCCTTCTTGCTCAGGAGGTCGAGGATGTCGAGGGCCGGCGACTCACGCAGATCGTCGATGTCCTTCTTGTAGGCTACGCCTAACACGAGGATGCGGGCGCCGCGCATCGCCTTGCCCACGTCGTTGAGCGCGTCGGCCACCTTCCCCACCCAGAACGCCGGCATCTCGGTGTTGATCTCGCCCGCCAGCTCGATCATGCGCGTCTTGTAGTGGAGCGTGCGCATCTTCCACGCGAGATAGTGCGGGTCGAGCGGGATGCAGTGGCCGCCCAATCCTGGGCCGGGCGAGAACTTCATGAAGCCGAACGGCTTGGTCGCGGCGGCGTCGATCACTTCCCACACGCTCACGCCCAACTTGTCGCAGATCACGGCCATCTCGTTCACCAGACCGATGTTGATCATGCGGAACGTGTTCTCGAGCAGCTTCGTGAGCTCGGCCGCTTCGGGCGAGCTCACCGGCACGACCTCGTCGATGAACAACTCGTAGATCTGTTCGCCTAACTTGGTGCAGCGCTCGGTGATGCCGCCCAGCACCTTGGGCGTGTTCTTGGTGTGCCACTTGGGATTGCCCGGGTCCACGCGCTCGGGCGAGAAGCAGAGGAAAAAGTCTTCTCCAACCTGGAGTCCGCGCTTCTCGAACGTCGGCAGCAGCACTTCGCGCGTCGTCCCCGGATACGTGGTCGACTCGAGCACGATCAACTGGCCCGGACGCAGCGTTTCGGCCACCGAATCCGTGGCGGCGACGACGAACGACATGTCGGGATCTTTCGTCTTGCCTAACGGAGTAGGCACGCAGATGGAGATCACGTCGCATTCGGCCAGGCGCGACATGTCGAGCGTCGCCTCCAGCTTCCCGCTCTTGCGGAGCGCCGCGACGTCCTTGGCCGCCACATCCTTGATGTGGCTCCCGCCGCCGTTCACCAGCTCCGCCACCCGGCTCGACTTCTCGAACCCGATCACGCGCAGCCCGGCATGGCCCATCTCGATCGCCAGCGGCAGGCCCACGTAGCCGAGTCCGACCACGCCGCACGTCACCCGGCGCTGGCCAATCTTGTCCGACAACGCGTCGAAAGTGCTCATGACCTGATCGTTGAGTGTGGGCTCGGAAACGGCTCCGGATGTCGCACGCCGCGCGGTGATCGCATCTCCGCGCGGCGCGGGCATCTGCGTGTCTCTGCGTGTGTCTTTCTCCCCTCGGACGCAGGGGTCGGCGACGCGGTAACCCGGGGGGTGGCCTGACAGTCCTTGCGTTGCGACCGCGGCGTCTAGCCCAATTTGGCGCACACATGTGCCAGATCGGGGCCCAATCGCTCGAACATAACCGCAGCACAGTGACCGTTCAAGCGAAAAGCTACCCCCTTCCCCTCGCGCCGGCCTCGCTCGGCGCTCTCACGCCCTGCGCACACGGCACCGGGTGCCCACTCGGCGTCGATGTTCCAGCGCTGACGGCCGCGCTCGCGCGCGGCGACCGAGCCGCCGCGTGGCAAACCGTGCGAGCTGTGAATCCCTTCGCCAGCACGTGCGGTCACGGGTGCCACGCGCCGTGCGAACAGTCGTGCCGGCGACGCCACTTCGGTGGACCAGTTAGCATCGCGACGCTCGAGGCACATGCAGCCGGATTGGAGCCGCCGCGACTCGCCGTACCCGACGGACCATGCACCAGTCCGCACGACGCGCGATCCGTGGCCGGGCTCGTTGGGCTCACGCCCGAGAACGCATTGCGCGCCACGCGCGGCGACACGCGCGTGGCCGTGATCGGCGCCGGCGCCGCCGGACTATCGTGCGCGCACGACCTCGTGCTGCTCGGCCATCGGTGCATGGTGTTCGACGCCGCCGACGAACCCGGCGGCCTGCTCACTTCCGCGCTCCCGGCATTTCGCTTCCCGGTCGCCAGCGCGCGCGCCGAATGCGCCGCGATCCTGGCCATGGGCGGGCTCGAGCTCCAATCGCGATACCGCATCGAGAACAGCGCCGACGTGCGCGCGCTGCTCGCCGGTGAATTCGACGCCGTGTTCCTGGCGCTCGGCGCCTCGCATCCGCGATTCGCCATGTTCGCCGCCCAACCGGACCATCCGCAGGTGGTAGACGCGATCACCGTGTTAGGCACCGACGCGCCGTTCGAGGGGACGATCGTCGTGGTGGGCGACGGCGACCTCGCGTTGGACGCTGCGCGCACGATCGTCCGGCGCGCCGCGCGCGACGACCGCGCGCTGCCTCGGCTGCAGCTGGTGCTCGAGCGCGCGATCGAGGATTCCGACGTGCCGCCGGGTTTCATCGCCGCGGCGGTGGCCGAAGGCATCGTGGTGCACGGCGGGTGGACCGCCGGCCGCTGGCTGGCCGACGAGAGCGGCATGTTGAGCGGCATCGAGATCGTTCGCCCAACGGATCGTTCGGCCAAAGTCCTGTCGTGCGACACGATCGTGACCGCTGGCGCACGCGCCCCCCACGCCCAACGCTTCGCGCCCGACATCGCCCTCGACGGCGACGGCCTCATCGTGGTCGACCCGGTGACCCTCGAGACGTCGATGCACGGTGTGTGGGCCGGCGGCGCGTGCGCGTTCGGCCATCGGTCGGTCGCCCACGCCACTGCCGAGGGCAAGCGTGCCGCGTGGAGCATTCACGGCGCGCTCACCGGGCGGCCGGTTCGCCTAACGGTAGCCTCGGCGTGGGTCGAAGCCGGCGATTGGGACGAGTCGCGCGCTGAGACCGCCCTGGCGACTCCGCCGCTCGACGCCACCGGACATGCGCCGCCCTCCGCGGATCCCTTCTCCGCGTCCGCCGCGCGTCCCGACGCGGACATTCGTCGCGAGGCGTCGCGCTGCTTCGACTGCACGGTGGTCCCGGTGGTCGACGAGCACTGCACCTCGTGCGGCAAGTGCGTGAGCGCGTGTCCGGAGGGCGCGTTTCAGATGCACGCGGGCCCGCCCAAGCAACTGAACCTGGACCCCGATCTCTGTACGCGCTGCGGCCTTTGCGTGGAGAAGTGTCCCGAAGGCGCGATCGCGCTCCTGCGCGCCGTGTGGGACCAGCGCCTAACGCAAGCACCCGTGTCTGCGCCCGCCGCGGCGCCGGCGCCCGAGCCGGACCTGGATCCCTGGGTGGATCCGCGGCGGCCAACTGTCCAACGGCCGACGCCGGTAGGCTAGAAAGCAGGGAATGGGGGAAGCGCTCGCTTCCCCCATTCCCTGCGCTACGCGCTCGACACCACCGCGCCTAACCGGGCCAGACGTCCGGCGGTCGCGACATCCACCCGCGCCGTCACGACCCACTCGTCGCCCTCGGCACGCTGCTCGATTACTTCGCCGTTGCGGTGCAGCTCGGCCAACAGCTTGCCATCGGACAGCGGCAGGCGCACCTGGCTCAGCGGGCGCTCCTTGCGCTCCGCGGCGAGGAGCGCGCGGCGCAACGGCTCGAGCCCATCGGCGGCCGTGGCCGATACGAACACCGCGTTAGGCAAGAGGCGCGTCGCGCGGTCCTGGAGCGGCGCCAAGTCGGGCGGCGCCATCCGGTCGATCTTGTTGAACACGTAGAGCACCGGCCGTTCTTCCACGCCTAACTCGCCGAGCACCGTATCCACCACCTGGCGCTGATCCTCCCAGGTCGGATGGCTCGCGTCCACCACGTGCAGCAGGAGATCGGCCTCGCTCACTTCCTCGAGCGTCGCGCGGAACGACGCGACGAGATGGTGCGGCAGCTTGCGGATGAACCCGACGGTGTCGCTCAGCAGCACCTGCCGCCCATCGCCCAGGTCGACCGCGCGCGTGAGCGGGTCGAGCGTCGCGAACAGCCGGTTCTCGACGAAGATGCCCTGATCCGCCGACAGCGCGCGCAAAATGGATGACTTGCCCACGTTAGTGTAACCGACCAACGCCGCGCGAAACGCGCCGCGCCGTCCATGCCGTTGCACGACGCGCGACTTCTGCACGTCGGCCAACCGGTCGCGCAAAACGCGGATGCGGTTGGCGATCAGGCGGCGGTCGGTTTCCAATTGTGTTTCGCCCGGGCCCCGCATGCCGATGCCGCCGCGAAACTTCTCGAGGTGCGTCCACATTCGCGTTAGGCGTGGCAGCATGTACTCGAGCTGCGCCAGCTCCACCTGCATCCGCGCCTCGCTCGTCCGCGCGCGCGTGGCGAAGATGTCCAGAATCAGCTCGGCGCGGTCCATCACGCGACGCGCCGTGAGCTCCTCGATGTTGCGCGCCTGCGCCGGCGTGAGCTCATCATCGAAGATGAGCAGTGTGGCGTTGTCTCGAGCGATGGCCTCGACCAGCTCGTCCACCTTTCCTTTGCCGAGGTACGTGCCGGGATTCGGCCGCTCGAGAAACTGCGTCACCTCGCCCACGACCACGGCGCCGGCGGTGTCCGTTAGTTCAGCGAGCTCAGCCAGATGCTCGGCCAGTTGAAGCTTGGCTCCGGATCGCTTGGGCGGCGCGCCGACCAACAGCGCGCGTTCGACCGGCGGAGCGAGTGAAATGGGCTCTTTCGAGATAGATGTCTCCGTTGCGGTGCGTTACTATTCGCCCTGCTCGTCCTTGCGCTTGAGCTCGGCCCACCACGCCAATCGCTTGGCGATCTCTTTCTCGAAGCCGAACTTGCCCGGCTCGTACAGTTCCGTGCCGCGCAGCTTGTCCGGAAGATACTCCTGCGGAATGTACGCCTCCGGCGCGTCGTGCGCGTACTGGTACCCTTTGCCGTAGCCGAGTTCCTTCATGAGCGGCGTGGGCGCGTTCCGGATGTGCATCGGGACCGGCTCGGCCGGCGTCTCGCGCGCCGCGTCCATGGCCGCGCCCAACGCAGCCTTGGCGCTGTTCGATTTGGGCGCCGTCGCCAGATAGATGGTCATCTCGGCTAACGGAAGATAACCTTCGGGCGCGCCTAACATATGGTAGGCGTCGCGCGCCGCCACCGCCAGCTGCAGTGCGTTCGGATCGGCGAGCCCCACATCCTCGGCCGCCATGGCAATGGCGCGGCGGAAGATGGTCATGGGATCTTCGCCGCCCTCGAGCATCCGCGCCATCCAGTAGAGCGCGCCCTGCGGATCGCTCCCGCGCAGCGACTTGTGATACGCCGACAGCAAATTGAAATGCTCTTCCCCGGCCTTGTCGTGGCGCGCGAACCGGAGCTGCATGGCCTCACGCGCCACCGCGACGGTCACCCGGCCGCGCGCGCCGACGTGCGCCGCGGCCGCCTCGACCACCGTGAGCGCGCGGCGCGCATCGCCGTCGGCCTCCTCGGCGATGAGATGCGCCGCATCATCGTCGAGTGCAAGCTCCTGGCCGCCGAGCCCGTGCTCGCGGTCCGATACCGCGCGCCTAACGAGAGTCTCGATGGCCGCCGCGTCGAGCGGCTCGAGCACGAACACGCGCGACCGCGACAGCAGCGCGCCGTTGATCTCGAACGACGGGTTCTCCGTGGTGGCGCCCACGAGCGTGATGGTGCCGCGCTCCACGTGTGGAAGAAACGCATCCTGCTGCGCCGTGTTCAGCCGATGGATCTCGTCCACGAACAGAATCGTGCCGCGGCCCATCGTGGCCAAGCGATCTTCCGCCTCGGCCACGATCTCGCGCACGCGGGGCACGCCTTCGGTGACGGCCGAGAACGGAACGAACACGCGATCCGTGTACCGCGCGAGCAAGAGCGCGAGCGTCGTCTTGCCGGAGCCTGGCGGGCCCCAGAAAATCATCGACCCCACGGTGCCCTTCTCGATCGCCGCGCGCAACGCCGTGCCCGGGCCTAACAACTGCTCCTGCCCAACGACGTCGTCCAACGATCGCGGACGCATGCGCGTGGCCAACGGCTGCGCGCTCTCCGGCGCCGCGAACAGCGACGGCTCGCGTCCGCGCGCCGAACGTCCGCCGCGTGCGGGCACGCTCACGACCGCATGGCGGACCGCGCCACGAAAAACAATCCGCACCCCACGAAGAACGCGAGTTGCAACCGCCACCCGTGCTTGCCCTGGAACTCGGGCACCAGGTTCGACGCGCCGACATAGAGCGTCACACCCGCCGACAGCCCGAGGCCGTACATCGCGAGCGCCGCCACATGGCCCGTCACGAAGACGCCGGCCAGCGTGGCCACGCCCAGCGACACACCCGCGTACAGCGCGCGCCGTCGACTCGCTCCCGCCGCCAGGAACAGGCTCGAGATGGCCAGACCCTCCGGCAACTTGTGCAGCACGATCGCCAGAAACACGAGCGTGCCCAACGCAGAGCTCACCATGAATGCCGACGCAATCGCCACGCCGTCGACGAACGTGTGCAGCAACAACCCCACGAGCGCCGAAACGCCAACCGATTCCGTCACCTCGTGTGTCTCTTCGCCGAAATGGAAATGCGGCGCCAACGTGTGCTGCGTGAAATGGACGAGCAGATATCCCATGAGCGCGGACAACGCGCCCAGATCGCCGCTCCGCGCGATCGCTTCGGGGAATATGTCGAGCAGCGACACGGCGATCATGAATCCCGCCGACAACGCAACCAGTGTCTCGAGCGCGGCCACGCTCCACCGCGATCGCCACGTGACCGCGGCAGCGCCCGCCACATTCGCCGCCGCCGCCGCAATCGCGTACGCCCAGGGAGACGTGCTCACGCGGGCGTTAGGCGGAGCGATTCGGCCATCTGGGCGAGTGCCGCCACCAGTTCGGGCGCTTCCGCGTACTCGCGATGCACGCCGCGCCAGCTCCGCGTGCGAACGAGACGCCGCTCCTCGAGCCCTTTCCCCTTGAGGATGTACAACCACTGATCGGTGCGCGCGTACACGAACAACTCGAGTACTTGGTTCACCGTGAGCTGATCCTCGCTCGTGTACACCGAAATCTCGGTGCCGCCGTTCGTCGCGAGCAGCGTCTTGATGCGCGAGATCGCTTCTCGCACGTCGGGCAACGCCAACGCCTCGCCCTTCCACGAATGGCCCGATCGGGCGTCGGCTATCGCCAGGTCCACGGCCGGAGGCAGATGCTCCATGAGCGCAATGAACAGGTCGACGACGCGCTCGGCGTTGGCCACGAGGTGCGCGGTGTAGTAGTCGCCGTCGTGCGAAAACGAAAAGCCGTCGGCCGCGGTACGGAACCGCTTCCACACGGATTGATCCGGCTGCCTTCCGCGAAAGAACATGCTCGCCTCGTGAGTTGCCTAACGGCCGCCGGCGATGACCGCGCGCGCCAGCAACGCGTCGCGCGTGTTGCGCCGCGGATCCTCGAGCACGTACGCCAACAAGTGCTCGAGCACCGTCTTCATCCCCGGACCCGGCGCGATCCCCGCCGCGAGCAGGTCGACGCCGTCCACGGCCAGATCGCCGATCTCCACCGGATCGCGAAACGCGATCCGCATCGCGCGCCGATACGCCGACGCGACCGCACGCGCCTCGGGCGCCGGACGTCCCAGCTCACGCTCGGCCGCAAAGCGCACCGTGCCCAACCGCCACACCGCCCGCGCTCGCGTGCGTCCGGTCGCGCCGGCCCACCGCCGCAACCCGGCATCAGTCGGGCCACCCAACTCGCCGAGCGCACGACGCACATCATCGCCGATCGCGGCCCATCCCCGCAACACCGATCCCACCCACGAGACCGTCTTGTTCGGGAAACGCAGGTCGTGCAGCGCACGTTCCGCGTCGCGAGCACTAAGGTCGGCCATCAGGGCCACGATACGCTGCACCTCGCGGTCCGGCTTCCCGCGCGTAGCGGGCCGCGGTAGGAGGTCCAGCGACCGCAGCGTCACGTCGGACACCTGGGCCAGCGCCGGGATGAGCGCCGCGAGCACGCCGCTCTCCTGCCATAGCCGCATGGCGCGCCCCGCCAGGCGCACCTGCTGCATCGTCTTCTCGATCTCCTGCTTGACGCGCTCGCGAGACAGCCTGGTCATGAACGGGGCCGAGTCAGCGACGGCGCGCCAGGTGTCCGGGTCGATCTCGAAGCCGAATCGCGCGGCGAATCGAACGGCGCGCAACGCGCGGAGCCTGTCCTCCCGCATGCGGGCGTCGGGATCGCCAACGGCCCGCACGACGCGAGCCGCGAGATCGCGCTGACCGCCGAACGGGTCGCGCAGCTCGGCGCCTAACGGATCGTACGCGATGGCGTTGATGGTGAAGTCGCGCCGCGCGAGATCGTCGTCGAGCGACACGCCGAACTCCACCACGGCGTGGCGGCCGTCGGTTTTCACATCGCGGCGGAAGGTCGTCACCTCGTGCATCACGTTGGCCGGGTCGAGCACGCCCACGGTGCCGAATTCGATGCCCACCGGCACCGTCCGCCGGAAGAGCCGTCTGACCTCGGCGGGCGTGGCGGCCGTGGCGAGATCCCAGTCCAGGTGCGCTTCGCCTAACAGCGCGTCGCGCACGGCGCCGCCCACGCACCAGGTCTCGAAGCCGGCATCGCGGAGCACGCGGGCGATCTCGACCACCGTCTCGGGCGGCGCCAGCCGTGCCCGGGGGTACCCCGCCGCGCGCGCTCCGGTCACGGGCGCCTAACCCTCGAACAACGCGCGCACGTCGGCCGGCCTCATCCCTAAGCCTAACGCAAGCATGAGATCGATGCGGGCCTGCTGCGGACGGCGGCCGGGCGCCAAAATCGCGCCCGCGTCGACGAGCCGCCGCGCTCCGCCCGCATAGCCGTACGTGGTGCCGACGCGTCCGCGTTGGGCGCGCGACACCACGACGACGGGCTTGTCGTCGGCCACCCACCGCTCGATGCCGGGCACCATCGCCGGCGGCACGTTGCCCCGCCCCATCGCCGCCACGACCATGCCGCGCGCATCGCGGCGCGACGCGTCCAACAGTCGCGCATCGGCGCCCGCCGCCGCGTACACGAGATCGACCGGCGTCGCGGGCTCGGCCGGATCGAGCGGCGGCATCGACGGCACCAGTGCCCGCCGGAAAATCACCTCGCCGTCGTCGATCACCGCCACCGGGCCTAACCCGGGACTCTCGAAGGCATCCAGGAGGTGCGTGTGCGCCTTGGTCACATCAAGTCCCGTGAAGACGCGTCCCGACATCGCGACCATCGCCCCGTAGCCCGCAGCGCCGTCGCTCGCCGCCACGCGCACCGCGTCGAGCAAATTCGATGGACCGTCCCACCCCAGGTCGCTCGCCGTGCGCATCGCGCCCGTGAACACGATCGGTTTGTCGGCCGCGAGCGAGCGCGCCGCGAAATACGCGCTTTCTTCCAACGAGTCGGTGCCGTGCGTCACGACGACGCCCTGCACCTCGGGTCGGCAGAGGTGCACGCGGATGCGATTCCTGAGCGCCCACATGCGCTCAATGGTCATGTGCGGACCAGGGAACGCGCCCCACTCTTCGATCTCGACGTCCGCTACTTTTTCGATGCCCCGAGTGGCGGCGAGAATCTCGCGCCCCGACAACGCCGGCACGGCGCCCTGCGCCGCCGGATCGTGGCGCATCGAGATCGTGCCGCCCGTGAACAGGATGGGGATCATGACACGCGGCCGGTGCCTAACGGAGCGGTCAGCCGCACAGCACGCTCCCGCCATTCACGTTCAAGATCTCGCCGGTCACGTGGCGCGCCAAGTCCGAGCACAGAAACACGATTGGACCCGCGATGTCGCGCGCCGACGCCACGCGGCCGAGTGGAATGCCGGATGCAATGCGCTCGCGTCCGCCCGCGGCGAACGGCTCGGCGCACATTTCGGTGTCCACCCAACCCGGCGCGACGCTGTTCACCGTGACGTCGCGCCGCGCCAGCTCCACCGCCAGCGACTTCACGAACGAGATCACGGCGCCCTTGGACGCCGCGTAGTCGGCGTGATACGCCTCGCCTCGCTGGCCGGCCGTGCTCGACACCAACACGATGCGTCCGCCGTCTGACACGCGGCGTGCCGCCATCCGCGTGGTGTAGAAGACCGAGAGGAGGTTCTGTTCCATCGTGCGCGTCCAACGCGCGTCGTCCATGTCACCCAGCGCCGATTCCTCCACCGGCCAGATTCCGGCGTTGCCCACGAAAATGTCGAGTCCGCCGAACTCCCGCGCCGCACGATCGAACAGCGACTCGGCGCCGTCGCTCGTCGAAATGTCGGCCGACGCCGAGAACGCGCGCACGCCGCGGGCCGCCATCTGCTTGACCACGTCGGCGGCATCGGACTCGCGACTCCGATATCCGATTCCCACGTCGGCGCCGCATTCGGCGAGCAGCACGGCCGTGGCGGCGCCGATCCCGCGCGACCCGCCGGTGACTAACGCACGACGCCCGCGGAGCGAGATCACAGGTCGCGCTCCACGAGCTCGCAGATCGCGTGCTCGATGCACAGATGGAGCTCCTGCGCGCGATCGGTGCGCGCCACCGGCACCACCACCGCGTGATCGGCGAGGCCGCGCAGCGCGCCGCCGTCGCCGGCCGTGAACGCGAGCACCGCGACGCCCTTGGCGCGCGCCGCGCGCGCCGCGGCCAGGACGTTAGGCGAACGTCCGCTGGTGGAGTGGATCACCAGCAGGTCGCCGGGGCGGGCCAGCGCTTCCACTTGCCGCGCGAACGCGTGCTCGAAGCCCATGTCGTTCCCGGTCGCCGTGAGAATGGACGTGTCGGTGGTGAGCGCCACCGCCGCGCACGCCCGCCGCGCCCGCTGGTACCGCACCACGTACTCGGCGGCCAGGTGCTGCGCGTCCGCCGCGCTCCCGCCGTTACCGCAGAAGAACAACGTCCCGCCCGAGCGCACGGTGTCGCCCACCATAGTGGCCGCGCGCGCGATCTCGGCTTCGAGCGCGTCGGCCGTGCGCGTTGCGGCCGCGGCCAGATCGCGCAGCGCCGCGGTAAGCGCCACCGAACCCGCTCCGGTGTCGCGGCTCATTTGCGCTTGAAGAACATCTGCCGGAGACGCCCCAACATGCCCGGCTCGGCGTGCGGGATGGGCGCCACGGGAATCATCGGCTCCCCCGCCAGCAAGCGTTGGGCATTGCCGTGCGTGAGCAGCCGCGCCTGCTCCTCCGCGCCTAACTCAGTGAGCCAGTCGCGCGCCGACGCGAGCGACCGCGCGTCGCCGTGATTGTCGCTGGCGATACAATCCACGAGTCCCTCCTCGAGCATCTGCCGCGCCAGGCGGCAGCCGGATGATGTGCCGAACAACATGATCGCATCGAGCTGGATCACGGCGCCCACGTCGCGCCACTCGTACACCTGCTGGATCGTCGCGCCGTAGTACCGCTCCGGATGCGCCAGCACCGGGATCACGCCGCTCATGCGGATGCGCAGCAGCTCGTGCGACGCCCCCGGCGGCACGTTCATGCGCGGGAACTCGACTAACGCTGCGTCCGACGCGCCCAGGTGCAGCCCCGGAGCCCGCAGATCGATGCCCGGTGTGTCCAGCATGATCTCCCACCCCTGCACCAATTCCGGTTTGATAGGCGCCCGCGCCGACAACCGCGCGAGAATCGACGCGTATTTCTCGATCGGCGCGCGCGGCGCGTCGGATGCCATGAGGTGCGGCGTGCACACCAACACGTCCACGCCGTCGCGGCCAAACCGGTCCAGCACGGGCAGCGAAGTCTGAATGGATGGCGAGCCGTCGTCCACACCCGGAAGCAGGTGCGTGTGAATGTCGATCACGAGTGCGCCGCGTCGACGAGTGCGCCCACGGCGCGCGTTCCGCTCTGCTCGAGCAACGTCCCGACCACCACGAAGTCCGCACCCGCATCGCGCGCGATGCGCACCTGGTCGGCGGTCCGGATGCCGCCGCCCACGAAAAGCGGCCCCGGCGACACCGCGCGCGCCGCCTGCACGAGCGACGCGCCCACCGCACGCCGCGCGCCGCTCCCGGCGTCGAGGTACGTGGCGCGCATGCCGAGTCGCGCCGCGGCGCTGACGTGCGCGTACACGAACTCGGGCTTGTCGGCCGGCAGCGGGCGCGTCTGACTGGTCGCCTCGACGGCCGTGACGCAGCCGCCGTCGATGAGGCAATAGGCGGTGGCAATCGATTCCACTTCGGGATGACGATCGAAGAACGGCACTGCGCGCACGTGCTCTTCGATGAGGTATTGCGCGTTGCGCCCCGACACGAGGGAAAGCATGAGCACGCCGTCCACGCCGGGCACCAGGTCGGCGGCGGACGCCGGGAACAGGACTAACGGAACGGCGGGCGCGGCGCCGCGCAACGCGCGCACGGTGGCCGAGGCGTCGGCACCCTGGCCGAAGCTGGTCCCGATGAGGAGCAGCGCCACGCCCTCGCC